>JBMFWT010000045.1:0-18989 GCA_049964975.1 Acidiphilium sp. | reverse complement strand
TCCAGATCGTAGAATCTGGAGTTCTATGAATCACAAAGCCTACCCGCGCCGGAAGCCCTGAATGTCGATTGCTCCTAGTTTAGGTTGAATCGAGGGATACACCCTAAACCAATGAAATTGATCGGCTCTAGGCGGGGATTTGCAGGCTCTGGATGGATTCCTCCAGTTCGAAAAAATCCGGCATATGCATATTGGGCACCATTTTGCGGCCAACCTCGACGCTGACTTGCGGGGCATTGCCGTGCAAATGCGCCACCAACACGGCGCGGATCACTTCGAGAAATTTCGCATCCTCCTCGACCACCGCGCGCAACCGGATCGACCAGGGACCGACAACGCCATAGGCCAACAGCACGCCGAGGAAGGTGCCGGTGAGGGCTTCGCCGATCATTTCGCCCAAAATGGCGGGCGGCTGGGCGATATGCGCCATGGTTTTGATCACTCCGAGCACGGCTGCAACAATGCCGAGGGCGGGCAGCCCATCGGCCATCACTTGCAGCGTATGGGCGCCATGCAAATCCTCGATCAGCGATTTGCGCAGCTCACGCGCCAGCACGTCTTCGACCTGGTGCGGATCATCGACATTCATGCCGACCATGCGCAGATAATCGCAAATAATGTAGGTCGCGCGCTTATTGGCCAGAATTTTCGGAAAATGTTTGAATACCGGGCTTTCATCGGGCCGCTCGATATGGGCTTCGAGTGACATCGCCCCTTTGGTGGCGGCCAGGCGCACCAAAAAATACAGCAAGCCCAGCAAATCCACATAATCGGTTTTGTGAAACCGCCCGCCTTTGATGATTTTGCTGAAATCTTTGAGCGTGTGTTTGACATCATGGATCGAATTGCCCGCGATCAGCGTGCCAATCGCGGCACCGCCGATGGTGACGAATTCCAACGGCAGCGCTTGCATGAGCGGGCCGATGGCGCCGCCGGTGGCGGCAAACACGCCAAAGACGCAAAGGAGCAGAAAGGCGATACCGCCGATAGCGAGCATGAGGCACCCGTGAGGCTAGCGTGGTGTTGGATGCGTCTGGGGCGGAGGCGACAGAGCGGATCCTGAAACCGGCCTTTTTGGCAGGATGTTGGGGAGCATCGCCCGTTGCAGGGCGATCGTAATCGCGGCGCGCGGCAAAGGATGCACCACCAGGATGGAGACGCGCCGATTGGCGGCGGCGAGCGGTTTATCGGGGATTAACAAGCCGCGATCCGCATAGCCGGTTACCGAGGCGATGCGTTGTTTGTCGAGGCCCGCCGCGAGCAACAGGCGGCGTGTTTCATTGGCCCGCCCGATCGAGAGATCCCAGTTACTATAGCCAGGGACCAGATAGGGCCGTGCATCGGTATAGCCGTTAAGCTGGATCGGATCGCTCATGGCGGCCAGAACCGGCGCAATGGTCGCGATCAGGCGGCGGGTGGTGGCGTTCGGTTTGACCGAGCCCAAGGGAAACATGGGCCGCTTGTTGGTGTCCATCATGTCGATGCGCAGCCCTTGGCGGGTGATGCGCATGCGCACCTGATTGGCAAGGCCGGATAGCGCAGGGTCTGATCGGATCGCCTGTTGCATGGTCTGGATCGCGGTTGCGAAAGTGCGCGCGGCGGCGATTTCGGCGGTGGTGGCCACGGCTTGGGTGGTGCCGGGGCCGGTGCTGATGGTGATATGTTGGGATGTGTGGGTTTGGGTGTTGGCGCGCTGACCGGATCGGGCGTGATGCTCGCCGCGCGATTGCTGGCCGCTGGCGGCGGTGGGCTGCGGGGTGATCCCTTTGGGCGAGGGCAGGGCGCGGATCGAGATCGGCATGTTGCCGGGGCGAACCTGGATCGCGCCGCGATCCGAGGACAGGGCACCTTTATCATTGGGGGTACTGCCGCCGAAAATTTTACCCTCGCCCGAATGCCCATCATTCAACACGTTCGATTGGCTGAAATAATCCGACAGGCCGATGCGCTGCACCTCGGAGGTGGCGTTGATCAGCCACATGAGCAGGAAAAACGCCATCATCGCGGTGACAAAATCCGCGTAGGCGACTTTCCACGCGCCGCCATGGCCGCCGCCTTCGATGATTTCTTCCTTGCGGATAATCAGGTTCGGCCGTTCCGACCCTGCCTTGCCGCCGCGTTTGCCCTTGATCGCCATGATGTGCTGATCGCCCTTGATCGGTATGGGGTGGTGATGGGCGGAGTATCGCGGGCAGGGGTTAAAAAAGGATGAAGGGAGGGCGGCAAAAAATTACCGGCGATGCGGACGGCGCAGCAACGCGGCCGGCGCGTGGGCGCGCAGGGTCACGCGGTACAGCGTATAGGCCTGCACGGTCACGCCGCGACTTTGCCGATCGAGCGGGCCGAGCTTGGTGATCGCGCTGAACAAAGCGGGCGAGGGCGGGCCGCGCCGGTTTGATTGGATCAGCAAGGCGCTGCGCGTCGGTGGCGGATGGGGCAGGGCGAACCAGCGCCAGCGCGGCCCGGCAGCGATCAGCCGGTTCGGCGCGGGCAGGTTCCAGTCAAGCTCTGCGATGGTGGCGTAATCGGTGGCGATGATTGGATCGCCATGGGCCTGGTGCGCGGCCTCGGCGGACCAAGCTCGCCAGCCGCGCATTTGCAGCGCAATCGGGTCGCGCGCGGGGGGCAGCGCGATGAAGCGGGTCAAAACCTGCCCATAAACCAGCGCCGTGATGGCAAAGCCGAGCCAAGCAGCCGGGGCCACCCAGCGCCGTGACCGCGCGCCCAGCGTGCCCGCAATGGCCAGCGCCGCACCGGGATACAGAATGGCTGGCCAATTGCCTTGCACCACACCGGCGAGGCTATGTTCGAGAAAAATCAGCGCCGGGAGCACCACACTCAGCCCCAAGAGGCGCAGACCCGCATCGCCCGCGCGGATCGCGCGGAGGGTGCCGAGCACCAGTAAAATCGCGATCAATGGTGTCGCGAGGCCGAATTGGCCCAGGATCAGGTCCGCCAGATGCAGGCCAGCATGGCTCAGATCGAAATGCGCGGTGCGCCCGCCTTGTTTGAGCAGGCTGACCCAGTGATGGCGCGCATTCCAGATCAAGACCGGCAAGAACAGCACCAAGCCCATCAGCATGCCAAGCCAAGGCCAAGGTCGGCGCAACGCCGCCCGCCCGCGTTGATCGAGCAGGAGCGACAGACCGGCGGCGGCAAAAATCAGCAAGCCGGTATATTTGGCATCCATCGCCAAGCCGCCTGCCGCGCCGGCGGCGAGCCACCAGCGATCATCGCCGGTTTTGTGCCAGCGTGCGAGGGCGGCCAGCGTCGCGGTCCAGAACAGGAGCAGAGGTGTATCGGGCGTGGTGATGATGGCGCCGGCGCCGAGCAGGAGGGTCGCATTGAGCAGCAGCGCCGCCACCAAGCCCGGATGATCGGTGCGGTTGGAGAAAAAATCATTGCCCGCCTGCCAGAGCAGCAGCGAGCCGGCCAGAGCGCCGAGCGGCGAGAATAACCGCACCCCGAGCGGTGTGGCGCCGAATAAGGCGGTGCCCGCCCGGATCCAAACGGCGATCAACGGGGCATCGTCATAATAGCCGGGCTGCAGATGGCGCGACCAGAGCCAGTAATAGGCTTCGTCAGGGGTGAGCGGCAGGATGGCCGCGAGGGCGAGGCGCAGTGCGGTCAGGCCGAGCAGGAGCAGCAGGCCGCGCCGCCCGGTCACGCCCGGCGCCAGACCAAGGTGGCCGAGACGGCATAATTCCACACCACGCCAATCACCGCCCCTGCCGCCCCGGCGAGCAGGCCTGCGGTGTTTTCAGCGTAAAGCGTGCGGGCAATGCCGATATTGGCAATCGCGCCGAGGCCGCAGACCAGCAGAAACAAAATCAGGCCGCGCCAATAAAGCGGGCCTTTGAGGCGCACGATGCGATAGGTCAGCCGATTATTCAGCTCGAAATTGACCACCATCGCGGCGATGGTGCCAAGGGTTTGGGCGGAGAAAAAATCGAGCCCAGCGGCGCGCAGCGCGGCCATCACCGCCAGATTGACGATAATGCCAAAGCCGCCCACCAAAGCGAAGGCGAGAAATCGCAACGGCAGCGCGCCGCCAAGGGTTTTATCGATCATCAGCCCGGCAAATTGCGCGAGCACCAGCGCATCGAGCTTGCTTTCCCCCGCCACGCGCGGGCGGAATTTATAGGGAATTTCGGCGATTTGCAGGCGGCCATCGGCGGCCAGCACCAGATCGAGCAGGATTTTGAAGCCTTGGCCGTTCAAAGCGGGCGCCAAACGCTCAAATTCGGCGCGGCTGATCATGAAAAACCCGCTCATCGGATCGCTCAGCGTGGTGCGCGACAAGCTCTGGGCCAGCCGCGTGCCGGTGCGCGAGAGCCAGGTGCGAAACGGCGAGGCCAGACCCGCCGCATCACCGCCTTCGACATGGCGGCTGCCCACCGCGAGGTCAGCGCCGCCGCGCAGGGCAGCGAGCATGGCGGGGAGGGCGGTTTCGTCATGCTGCAAATCGCCATCGATCACCGCGATGAACGCTGCCGAGGTGGCGAGCGCGCCCTCGATCACCGCCGAGGACAGGCCGCGCCGGCCAACGCGCTTGAGGCAGCGTACCCGATGATCCTGCGCGCCGATGGTGCGCGCCCGCGCAGCCGTGCCGTCCGGGCTGTTATCATCGACGAAAATCACCTCGAAATCGATGCCGGCGAGCGCTTGATCCAGCCGGGCGACCATCGGGGCGACGTTGGGCGCTTCGTTATAGCAAGGCACGATCACCGCGAGCGTGGGCCAGGTCGGCGCGCTCGCGGATTGATCGGAGGCGGGATCGCTCACGCGCTCAAGGCGGCCAGCACGGCTTCGGCACTTGATACATCGAACCCGCCGGGCGCTTCGACCGCCAGATGGGTGACCACGCCATCGCGCGCGACCAGCGCGAAACGCTGGCTGCGCACGCCCAGCCCACGGGCGGTCAGGTCAAATTCGAGGCCGAGCGCCTTGGTGAAGTCACCCGAGCCATCCGCGAGCATGGTGATGCGCCCGGCGCTGTTTTGGTTTTTCTGCCAGGCATCGAGCACGAACACGTCATTGACCGCGAGGCAGGCGATTTCATCGACGCCCTTGGCGCGGAACGCGTCCGCATGATCGAGAAAGCCGGGCAGATGGCGCACGCTGCAGGTGGGGGTGAACGCGCCGGGCACGGCGAACAGCGCCACGGTTTTGCCAGCGAAGAACGCACCCGTGTCGATTTGTTCGGGGCCGGTCGCCGTGGGCGTCATCAAGGTCATGGCGGGGAGCTTGTCTCCAATTTTGATCATCAGGCGGTCCTTTGTCGGTCAGGGTTGCGTTGGGTCACGAAAAAACAGTGATCGATGGCGGTTCCTACAGGATCGCGGCGGGATGGTGAAGCCGGGCAAAAGGCGCTTGCGTCACCGCCGGATTTTGTGGACAGTACCGCGATGGCTCATTCGACTGATCGTCCGACCCGAACCGGCAAGCGCCCGACCACGCGTTCACCTGAGCGGATTTTGGCGCGCCCGCCTGTGGCTGGCGGGGTTTCCCGGGGGCGGCGGCGCTTGGCGTCTCTGCGCGCAAGCCTGGCCGGGCAATTATTGATCGCGATGCCGGGCTTGGCCGATCCGCGCTTTGCGCAGACGGTGGTGTTTATTTGCGCGCATAATCACGATGGCGCGATGGGGCTGGTGCTGAACCGGCCCCTGACCGAACCGCGTTTTGTGGATTTGATTCAGCAATTGGATATCGAAGCAGCGATCCCGCAGGATATTCGCATTTGCGCCGGCGGGCCGGTGGAACAGACGCGCGGCTTTGTGTTGCATTCACCCGATTGGCGGTGCGAGGACACGCTGCGCATCGATGCCGCTAGCGCGTTGAGCACCAGCATCGATGTGTTGCGCGCCTTGGCCATCGGCGCGGGGCCGGCGCGCTCGATTTTGGCGCTGGGCTATGCCGGTTGGGGCAGCGGCCAGTTGGATGCTGAATTGCGCAGCGATAGCTGGCTGGTGGCGCCAGCGACGCCCGCAATTTTGTTCGACACGCGCTTTGAGACCAAATGGCGCCGCGCCCTGGGGCAGATCGATATCGACCCTGCGGCGTTATCCACCGAGAGCGGTCACGCCTGAATCGGGCGGTTGGTGGGGGCCATAATTAGTCAGCACGCAGGCTGCGCTGCATGATCACCACATCAAGCCAGCGGCCAAATTTAAAGCCGACATCGCGCAACAGGCCGACGCGCTGGAAGCCGAGGCTCGCATGCATGCCGATCGATCCGATATTTTCGGCATCGCCAATCACGGCGAGCATCTGCTGAAACCCGGCCTCCGCCGCATCGATGAGCAGGCGCGCCACCAACGCCTTGCCCACGCCCTGACCCCGCACATCTTCGCGCACATAGACGCTGTCTTCAGCGGTGAAGCGATAGGCCGAGCGCGGGCGATATTGGTCGAAATAGGCAAAGCCGAGCACGCCCGTGGCATCGTGCGCGACGATCCAACTGCGCCCGGCGGCGGCGATGGCGCGGTGGCGGGCGGTTAAGTCTTCGAGCGAGGGTGGGATTTCCTCGAACGTGCCGGTGCCTTTGAGCACATGATGGGCATAGATCGCCTGACATGCGGGCAAATCGGCAAGGGTGGCGGGGCGAATATCCATCAATCTCACTCCGGAGCGGTTGGTAATCTCAGCTTTTGGCCGCGAATCCGGCGATTTGGCACCAACCGCGACGGGCCGAGTGTTGATGGTTGGCGCGGCGCTGGCAAGATCACGCGGTGGGAACCGGCTTGCCGATGGGGGGCGGGAAACCGGGGTGCTGAAAATTGATGTAGTGTGCGCTGCAATAGGATGTTAACCTTAAGGCGGTATGGACCGGAAGATCACTCTCTTGCCAAGGGGAGCGATAATCTGTTTATGGTGCGGAGAGATGGAACAATTTTGGTAGAAGCGTTTGATTTTGTTTGGATAATGTCATAGCGCGTGAAAAAAGGTCGAACCTCCGATGAACGATTCTGTCGATAACGCGACGCCGGAGCGGCCAAGCGAGCCTGAGATCCATGTCCGCATTGCCGCTGTGCAATCGGTGGCAAAATTCCATGGCGTGACGCTGGACCTCGATACGTTGCGCAAGGAGCCGACGGGTGGCCCGCCATCCTCGCCGCACCTGGTTGATTGGGCACGTGAAAGTGGCTTGTGGGCGCGGGCGATTCAAATGAATTTCCGGCAATTGCTGAAGGTGGAAACCAATGCGCCGGTGATTTTGCTGCTCAATGATGGCGGTGCTGCGCTGATGGTGGCGCAGGACCGTGAGCGCGGCGTGGTGTTTGTGCGCGATCCACGCGCCCCGTTCAGTGCGGCGCCGATGCCGGTTGATGAATTGCAAATGCGCCAAGTATGGGACGGCACGACGCTGCTGATCCGCGCCGAGCGGTCCGGCGAGGCGGTGGAGCCGGTGTTTAATTTCGGCTTGCTGATCCGGATGGTGATGCTTGAGAAAAAAATCCTGCGTGACGTGGCGATCAGCTCGATCACCCTGACGATTTTGCAGGTTTTGCCGATTTTGATGATCATGGTGGTGCTCAACACCGTGATTGTGTTCCATAGTATCAACACCTTGATCCTGATTACGCTGGTGTTTGTGGTGGCCATCACCTTCGAGGCGATGTTGACCTGGGGCCGACGATTAATGTTGGTGATTTTGTCCACCCGGATTGATGCGCGGCTGAATTTGATGATTTTTGAGCGGTTAATGACGCTGCCGCTGACATTTTTCGAGCGTAATCGGGCGGGTGAAACCGCATATAAAATCCAGCAAATTTACCGGGTGCGTGATTTTATCACCGGGCGGCTGCTCTCGACCTTCATCGATATTTTCATGATCGCGTTGATTTTGCCGATCCTGTTTTATCTCAACGCGTTTATGGCATGGACGGTGCTGATCGCGGCGGCGATTATTGCCTTGATTATCACCGCGTTTTTGCCGGCGATGTTCCGCTTGACCAGTAAGATCATCGAGGCCGAATCGAATAAGGGCGCGGTGATGGTGGAAAGCGTCTATGGGATTCGCACGGTGAAATCCTTGGCGCTGGAGCGCGTGCGCGGCGAGTTGTGGGATGCGCGGGTGGCGGAAACCAGCCGGTTAAACATGCAAATGGGTCTGCTCTCGAACTGGCCGGTGGTGTTGTCTTTGCCGTTCGAGCGTTATGCCCAGGGCGGCGTGTTGCTGTTGGGCGGCTATATCGCGCTCACCTCGCATAATCCGCTCGCGATTGGCGGGCTGGTTGGGTTCATGCTGCTGGGCGGGCGCGTGGCTGGGCCGCTCGTATCGTTTGCGCGGCTGATCCAGGATGCGCAGGAAGCGCGGGCGGCTTTTGCGATTGTTGGCGCGGTGCTGAACCGGCCCACTGAGCGGCGGGCGTTGATGACCGGGCTGCGGCCGCGTTTTGCCGGGGCGATCGAGTTTGATTCGGTGACCTTCCAATATGAAGGCACCAAATCGCCAGCGTTGAACAAGGTGAGTTTCAAAGTGCCGGAGGGCACGATGCTGGGCGTGGTTGGGCGGTCCGGGTCCGGCAAATCAACCGTGGCGCGGCTGCTGCAAGGCATCAACACCGAATATACCGGCGCGATCAAGGTGGATGGCACGGAACTGCGTGAGATTAATTTGCGGCATTTGCGCAAGAGTTTTGGCGTGGTGTTGCAGGATAATTTCTTGTTCCGCGGCTCGGTGCGCGACAATATCATCGCGGGTCGCCCCGGGCTTGGCTTTGAAGACGCGATCCAGGCGGCGCGTTTGGCTGGGGCTGAGGAATTCATCGAGCGGATGCCGCATGGCTATGAAACCTTCATCGAAGAAAATTCGCCCAATCTTTCAGGCGGGCAAAAGCAGCGCCTTGCGATTGCGCGGGCCTTGATTGCCGATCCACGCATTTTGCTGCTCGATGAAGCGACCAGCGCGCTCGATCCAGAAAGCGAGGCGCTGATCAACGCCAATTTGCTGCGCATTGCGCGCAATCGCACGATGGTGATCATCTCGCATCGTCTGGCCTCATTGATCGATTGTGATCAGATTTTGGTGATGGATGCGGGTGAGGTGGTCGATCTTGGCAAGCATGATGAGCTGGTCGAGCGTTGTGCGATTTATCGTCATCTCTGGCTGCAACAGAACCGTCATATGAACCCGGAAGGAGGGCGCCATGGACCAACTCCGGCACTGGCTCAGGGCGATTAACGACCGCTTCGGTCGCAAGCCGACCCAAGAGGGCAGCGGCGACCGTTCCATGCAGGCCAAGCCCGCCGTCGGCGATGGTATTGGCGGCGGCGGCACCGCGACCGCTCTGGCAACGGGCGCGCAGATCGGCGAAATTCCGGTGGCTTTGCTCGAATTCCAGTCCCCGACGGCGGCTGTCATCGCAACGCCGATCCCGGCCAGCTCGCGCTATACCGGGCTGGTCGT
Organism: Acidiphilium sp.; assembly: GCA_049964975.1. Taxonomy (GTDB): domain Bacteria; phylum Pseudomonadota; class Alphaproteobacteria; order Acetobacterales; family Acetobacteraceae; genus Acidiphilium. The sequence goes on along the minus strand of JBMFWT010000045.1, from coordinate 9,577 downwards.
CACCGTGATGGTGGCTTTGCTGCTAATCATCGCGGCGGTGGTGAAGGTAAGCAAAGTGGTCACCGCGCCGGGGCGGTTGGTTTCCACCGCGCCGACGATCATGCTGCAACCGTTCAACACCTCGATTGTGCAAGCGGTTTATGTGCATGAGGGCGAGATTGTCCGCAAAGGTCAGTTGCTGGCCAAGCTGAACCCAACCTATGCCCGCGCCGATTTAACCGCGTTGCGCAGCCAGGTGGTGGCCTTGTCAGCCGAGCAGGCGCGGCTGGAGGCGGAAGCGAATGACACCATTTATGCACCGGCTCATCCCTCCCCGGCGGCTTCGTTGCAAGCCGCGATTTTTGCCAGCCGACAGGCTGAACGCACCTACACGATCGAGAATTACAATCAAAAAATCGCTGAGCTGCGCATGATTGTCGCGAAAAGCGAAGGCGAGGCGGGCTATGACAAAAAGCGGGTCAATGTCGCGCAGGCGGTTGAGAATATGCGCACCCAACTGCAAAAATTGCAGGTGGGCAGCAAGCTCAATTCATTGATCGCGCTCAATGATCGCTTGTCGGTCTCTAGCTCGCTCGCGGGGTCGATTGCGACGGCGGCGGCGGGCGAGCGTGATTTGGCGGCTGAGATTGCCGAGCGCGATGCTTATAAAAAGAAATGGATCGCGCAAGTCTCCGAACAATTGGCGCAAACCACGGCGAAATTGGTCACTGCGCAGCAGGATTTGTCCAAAGCGCAATTGCAGGATCAGCTGGTGGTGCTGCGCGCGCCCCGTGATGCGGTGGTACTGACGGTGGCGCATGTCTCGGTGGGATCGGTGCTGGAAACCGGGCAGAAATTCATCTCGCTGGTGCCGATTGATGCACCCTTGACGGTTGAGGCGGATGTGAGCGGGTCGGAATCGGGGTATCTGCATGTTGGCGATCCGGTAACGGTGAAATTCGATACGCTGGATTCGCTGCGCTATGGATCGGCGAAGGGGATTTTGACCTCGGTGAGTGCGGATAGTTTCAGCCCGGAAACGCCGCCCTCCGAGGGTGGGTCGTCACTGCCGAGCCGTCCGCACAGCCTGTTTTATCGGACCCAGATTTCGCTGGGTGAATTGCTGCTGCACAACACCCCGCCCGGCTTCCGGCTGGTGCCCGGCATGCCGCTGCAAGCCGATATCAAGGTGGGTCGACGCTCGGTGATTTCGTATTTCGTCACCAAAATTATGCCGGTGGCGACTGATAGTTTGCATGAGCCGTGACGCTTGGATGTAAACGCACGGGCGCGATTGGGTTGCGATGGCGCTGACGCTCCTTGATCGCTTGGCGGCGCGCACGCCACAGCGCGCCCTCAGCCGTGGGATCGAGGCGGCGGCGGCGCGTGACTGGAAGCGGGCCACCGCTTTGTTCGCGATTGCCGCAGAAGCGGGGCTGCCTGACGCGCAATTTCGGATTGGCGAATGTTATTTGGCGGGCACCGGTCAGGTGCGGAGTTTGCAGGAGGCGGCGCGCTGGTATTTGCGGGCCGCGAATGCGGGTCATATCGAAAGCCAATGCCGGTTGGCGAGCCTTTATTTGCATGGGATTGATGGCGAGCGTTTGCAGGCCAACGCATCGTTATTCGCCAAGCCATCGGCGGCGCCCGCCGAGGTCGGGGCGGATTTTGATTTGGCGCTGCAATGGGCGCGCAAGGCCGCTGAGGCGGGGTCCGCCGATGCGCAGGCGATTGTGGGCTATATTCTGGCGAACGGGCCGGAGCCTCTGCGCGACCCTGACGCGGCGTTGCGCTACTATCAGCGCTCTGCCGATCAAGGCTGGCCGCAAGGGCATTTGGGCTTAGGCACGTTGTTGATGCGCGGTGCGGATACCGCCGAGAAAACCTTCGCGGCCAAGGCGCAAATTGAGCTGGCGGTCAAAGCGGATTTGCCGACGGCGCATTATTTGCTGGGGGTGATCCACGAGCAAGCGGTTGGCACGCTGCCGGACCCGGCGCGCGCCTTGGTGCATTATCGCAAGGCGGCGATCCAGGGGATACGCAATGCGCAGGCGAAGCTGGGTGCCATGCTGATCGCCGGCCAAGGCTGTGCGCCGGACCCGATTGAGGGCGAGTCTTGGCTGCGGCGCGCGGCCCTGGCGGGTGATCCGGAAGCAGCGGCGTTGGTGGGTGATTTATACGCGCGCGGGGGCGCGTTGCCCCCCAATTATGCCGAGGCGGCGATTTGGTTTCGCGTGGCGGCGGAAGCCGGGCATCGCACCGCCGCGCGCGCGTTGGGCATGTTGTATTTAACCGGGGCCGGGGTGGCGCGTGATCCGGATGAGGCCGCCCGGTGGTTGGCCCGCGCCGCCGAGCAAGGCGATGCCCAGGCTCAGGCGGATTTGGGCAATTTGCTGATCAGCGGCGAGGCGCGCACCGTGGCGCTCGATGGCTTGCCGATCCATCAATGGTTCGAGCGGGCAGCGGAGTCGGGCGATTTGATCGGCGCGTTCAATTTCGGCGTCTGTCTGGCCGAAGGCATCGGCATGCCGCGCGATGATGCGCGCGCCGCGATTTGGCTGAAGCGGGCGGCGGAGAAAATCGTCAACGCGCAATATTGGTATGGGCGCATGCTGCTCGAAGGGCGCGGCATGCAAGCCGATCCGGCGGCGGCGGCGCATTGGATTGGCTTGGCCGCCGATGCCGGCATGGTCGAGGCGGTGGTCACGCTCGCGGATATGAAATTAAATGGCCGGGGTGGTCCGCGCGATCACGAAGGGGCGGCCTCCTTGTTTCTCCGCGCGGCGCAGGCGGGTCATGCCGGGGCGATGTTTGCGCTCGGCGCTCTCTATGGCGGCGGGCATGACGTGCCGATGGATCGTGCGGTGGCGCTGGGTTGGTTCCAGCGCGCGGCGGAGGCCAATCATCCCATCGCGCAAATGATGCTGGGGCGGTATTTGGCGCGTGGTCTGGCGGGGCCAGCGGATAGGGCGGCGGCGCGCCAATGGTTTCAGCGGGCGGTCGCGCAGGGGATCGTTGAGGCCAAGACCGATCTTGCGGAATTGGACGAAGCGGCCTTTGATCCATCGTTGGAGTCTGCGCCGCACCGCGCTGCCGGCGATTGACCATGATGGCCGAGCCTGACGCGGTGCAGGCGCGTCGTGCAGCGGATGCCGCCGACGCTTGGGCGCGCGGACGGGCGGCGCAGGAGGCTCACGACGCTTTATTTTGGCTGGAACGCACGGCGCGCCTCGCGCCCGATGATCCGCGCCCGGCGCTGGAGGCCGCTTTGGTGGCCGCCTCGATCGGTGTGGCCGATGCCCAGATGCGCCTCGCGGAGCTCGCCCGTGATGATCAGTGCGCAACGGCCTGGCTTGCACTGGCGCGGTTGCGCTGGCTGGCGGGTGATGGCGCGGGTGCTGCGGCAGCGCTGCACTCATTATGCACCCGGCATGTCGCGCCGGATGATGTTGCACCGCTCGCCGATGCGATTGTCGCGCAAGCAAGCGCGGCGGGTTGGTGCGCCCTGCGCGCGGACGGGCGATTGCGGCTGGGCGCGTTGCGGGGGCCACCAATGGTACGGCTGAATGGTCAGCGGATCGCCCGGTTCGATGCGCAGGCGGCGCGGCAGGGGCGGCAATTGGCGGTGCAGATCGAGGGCGTCGATCTGCTGGGCTCGCCGATCGATCTCGCCGCGTTGCGCCGGGTTGAGGGGGTGGTGGCGGCTGAGGGTGGCGATCTGGTCGGCTGGGCGTTTCGCCGGGCGGCACCGGACCTGCGCCCTGTTTTGGTGCTGCGCGATGCGGCGGGGGCTGAGCAGCGGCTGCGCCTTGGTGCCGCCTTGCCGCCGGTGCAGCAAGCCCCGTTCCATGCGCGCTTTGGCTTTCGCGTGCGCGCGGGCCAATTGGCGGGTTTGACCCCGCCTTTTGCGGTCACCTCATCGGCGGGGGAGGCGTTATACGGCACGCCGATTGACCCCGCTCGGCTGAGTCGGCTTCGGCCTGCACGAGTTCGGCGCAAAGCCCCCACACCTGCACCGACAACCGTGCCGGCACGCGCGGAGCTGGTGGTGGTGATGCCGGTTTATCGCGATGCGGCGCGCACCAAAGCCGCGTTAGACACATTGGCGCAATCAGCACCCGGTGTGATGATAATGGTGATCGATGATGCAAGCCCGGAGGCGGCGCTGCGCGATGTGGTGAATGAGCGCGCGCGGGCGGGCGCGATTATTCTGCACCGGCTGCGGGTCAATCGTGGCTTTCCCGGCGCGGTTAATCGCGGTTTGGCGTTGGCGGCGCGGCATCGGCCGGGCTGCGATATTGTGCTGTTGAACGCCGATACGCTGGTGCCGGATGGTGCGCTTTCGCGATTGCAGGCGGCTTTATATCACGCGCCGGACATTGGCAGCGTGACGCCGCTCTCCAACGAGGCGACCATTATGAGTTACCCGGACCCAAGCGGTGGCAATCGCGCGCCGGACCTGGAAGCAACCACGGCGCTGAACGCGTTGGCGTGGCGGGTGAATGGTGCGGCGCTGACGCCGGTGCCGACGGCGGTGGGGTTTTGCATGGCGATCCGCCATGATTGCCTGGCCGCGACGGGCCGTTTGCGGGCGGATGTGTTTGCGCAAGGCTATGGCGAGGAGAATGATTGGTGCTTGCGTGCGCAAGCCCTTGGCTATCGGCATATGGCCGCGAGCGGGGTGTTTGTGGCGCATTGCGGCGGTGCGTCGTTCGGCGCGGCGGGGCGGGCGTTGCTGGAGCGGAATTTGGCGCTGCTCGATCGGTTGCATCCGGATTATGCCGCTCAGGTCGCGGCGTTCCAGGCGGCGGACCCGTTGGCGCCCGCACGGCGGCGGCTTGATCGGGCGCGGTTTTTGGGCGCGGAGCCCAAAAAACCGGCGGTGGCGCTGATCACCCATGATCATGGCGGCGGCATTGCCCGCGTGGTGGCGGAGCGGGTGGCGGCGCTGCGCGATGAGGGCTATCGGCCAATTTTGCTCCAGCCCGATTTCACCGATCCGCAGGCTCGCGCCAGCTTGATTGGCGCGGTGCGGCTGGGTGATCGGATCGGGCGCGATTTCCCGAATTTGCGGTATCATCTGCCGCAGGAATGGCGCGGCCTGCTCGCGCTGTTGCGGGCGGCGCGGGTGCAGCGCGTCGAGTTCCATCATGATTTGGGTCATCATCATTTGCTGCATGAGCTGGCAGCGTCGCTTGCGGTGCCGGTGCGATTTTTTATCCATGATTACGGGGTGTTTTGTAAGCGCTTTCATCTGATCGGTCCGGGGCGGCGCTATTGCGGCGAGCCGGATGCGGCGGGCTGTGCGCGCTGCCTCGCCAGCGAGGGGAGCGAATCCACCGATCCGATTACACCGGCGGCGCTGCGGGCGCGCTCAGCCCGCGAATTGCGCGCGGCAGAGCAGGTGATTGTGCCATCGCCGGATGTCGCACGGCGATTGCGGCGGCATTTTCCCGCCGTGACCACCATGATTCAGCCTTGGGAGGATGACCGGCCGGTGCGACCGTTGCACGTGCCGCGCCGTCTCCCTCGGCGTATCGCGGTGTTAGGCGGGATTGGACCGGCCAAGGGGTTTGATGTGCTGCGCGATTGCGCGCTGGATGCCGCCGCGCGCAATCTGGCGCTGGATTTTGTGCTGGTCGGTGCGAGCGAGCGCGATAGTGTGTTGTTGGAAACCGGGCGCGTGCGCATTACCGGCCCCTATCCAGAGGGTAGCGGTGCGGCCCTGGCCGCGCAGATGGCGGCGGATTTGGCGTTCATCCCCTCGATTTGGCCGGAAACCTGGTGCTTTGTGCTGAGCGAGGCATGGCGCGCCGGGTTGCATACGGTGGTGTTTGACCTGGGCGCGCCAGCCGACCGGGTGCGGGCGAGCGGGCGGGGCATGGTGTTGCCGCTGGGCTTGCCGGCGGGGCGAATCAACGATGCCTTGCTTGCGTGGCAGCCGGATTTGGGCAATCTCTCGCCGATCCGCTGGGCGCCCTTGCCGGGCTGAAAATCCTGATGCAAACACCGCTGCAAAGTTTTTGTTAACTATTTTCTCGGATAACCCGCGCCACCTTGCTTGAACGGAGATTGCTTCGATGTCGAAAACCGCCACCGCCGTGAAAACTGAGGCCGAAATGCCGGTTGTCGCCGAGAACCAGCCGCGTTCCGGCGAGGTGCAGGAATTAAAAGTCTCGGCGCATCTGATGACGCTGGATGGTGGGTTGTTCTGTATCGTCAATGAGGCCAATCCGGGGGCTGGCCTGTCCGGCGGCTTCCCGGGGGTGCGGATCACCCCGGCGCCGCTGGCGGGTGATGCGCTGGAGGTGACCAGCTTTCGTGCGGATGGGTGGCTGGCAGGATCGGGTGATGCGGCTTTGGTGCGGGTGCATCGCGGCCCCGCGCAAATTTTGGTCACGGTGTATCAACGCCCGAACGCGCCGGAAGCCGCGCCGCGCTTACAGGTGATGCGCCTTGCCGGCAGTGCAGCACCGGCTGCGGCGCCCGTTACCCCGGCTGTGGCCCAGGGTGCGCCGGAGGTGATGGATGTGCTTGCGCATATTCAAACCCGCGGCGATATCGGCGCGAAATTCGATCAATGGTTGGGTGAGCCTGGCTCGGGCCATTGGATCGAGGGGATTGCGGTGGCGGCCCCTGAAGGGATTGCGGCGGCGGATATTTCGTATCAAGGCGTGTTGGGCCGTGGCTGGCTGTCACCCTGGGTGGAGGCTGGTGCCTATTGCGGCTCGCGCGGGATGGCGCTGCCGTTGCTGGGCTTGCGGATGCGTTTGCAGGGTGAGGCGGCGGAGCAGTTTGACCTCAAGATCGAGGCGAGCTTTGTCGATGGGTCACGGGTGGGGCCGGTCGGCAGCGATGAGACATGCGAGGCGGATAGTCTGGCGGCGTTGGAAGCGGTGAAAATCACCCTGGAGCCGCGCCGTGGCCGGGCGGTCAAAGCGCGGCGCTGAGCGGTTAGGCGCGGCCATGCGCTTTTTGTTCGTTCATCAGAATTTTCCGGGGCAATATCTGCATTTGGTCCGGCATTTGCTGGCCGATGGCGGTCATGACATCGTGTTTATGACTGAGCCGAACCAGAACGAAATTCCCGGCGTGCGCAAAGTGACCTATGCGCGCCCGCCCGCCACGCATCAGGCGGTGTTTCCGAGCGCACGGGAATTTGATGTCGCGATGCGCCGGGCGGAATCGGCCTATCATGGGGCTAAGCAAATCAAAGCGCTGGGGTTTGAGCCGGATATTATTCTGGGCCATCACGGCTGGGGCGAATTGCTGAATTTGCCGGATATTTATCCGGGTGTGCCGATTTTGGGCTATTTTGAGTTTTATTATCGGATCGATGGCACGGATGTGAATTTCGATCCGGAATTTCCCATGCCGCCTGAGCGTTTCGGCGCGGTGCGGGCGAAAAATGGCGTCAATCATTTGGCCATCGGGCTGGAGCAGTTCGGCCAAACGCCGACGGAATGGCAATGGAGCACCTATCCGGCTTGGGCGCGTTCACGCCTGTCGATCATCCGCGAAGGGGTCGATTTGCAGCGCTGCGCGCCCAATCCGGCTTTGCGCAAGCAAACACTGAGCGTCGGCCCGTTGAGCGTGACACCCAAGCAGAAATTAATCACCTTTGTTGCGCGCAATTTGGAGCCGTATCGCGGTTTTCATGTCTTGATGCGCGCACTGCCCGCGATTTTGGCGGCGCGCCAGGATGTGGTGGTGTCGATCGTCGGCGGCGATGACATCAGCTATGGCGCGCCACCGGCGCAAGGCAACTGGCGCAGCGTGATGATGCAGGAGGTCGGCGCCGGGATCGATCTGTCGCGCGTGCATTTCATGGGTAAGGTTGCGTATGAGGATCATTTGCGATTGCTGCAGCGCTCGGACGCCCATATTTACCTGAGTTATCCGTTCGTTGCCTCCTGGAGCCTGCGCGAGGCTTTGGCGGTCGGCGCGCCGGTGATTGGTGGCGATACCGCGACGGTGACCGAGTTCGTCAAACAGGGCGAAACCGGCTTGGTCACCCCGACTTTGGACCCGGCAGCGCTCGCAGAGACAGTTTTGGGCTTGCTGGAAGACCGAAAATTAGCCCAGAAGCTCGGTGCGAACGCACGGCAATTTGCCGAGGCAACGCTCGATTTGAACCAATATTTGGCGTTTTATTGCCAGGAAATCGAGCGCATCACCGGCAAATCCCTCGCGGATAAACCCAACCCGCGATCATCAACCCCATCCCGCGCGGCCCCGGTGAGCAAGGGTCCAGCCAAAGGCCGATCAAAGCCAGCCGCGCCATCAGCCGCGCCATCAGCAGTGCCGGGGCCGCGCGCCAACCAGCGGAGAGCCACGCCATGAGTGATGCAAAGGGCTATAATCAACCGTTGGGGGGCAACGAAATGCCGCGCTTTGCCGGCATTGCCACGATGATGCGCCTGCCTTTGGCCGCATCGGCGGCGGGGCTTGATGTCGGGTTTGTCGGGGTGCCGATGGATATTGGCACCTCGAACCGGTCCGGCACCCGGTTTGGACCCCGGCAGATTCGCAGCGAGTCGGTGATGCTGCGGCCCTATAATATGGCCACCGGCGCCGCGCCGTTTGAGCGGCTGCGGGTTGCCGATCTCGGAGATATTGCCACCAACCCGTATAGTTTGGAAAAATCGGTCGCGCTGATCGAAGCGGGGATTGCCGCAATTTTAGCGGCGGGGTGCGCGCCGCTGATTTTGGGGGGCGATCATACGCTGGCCTATCCGGTGCTGCGCGCCATGGCCGCCCAGCACGGGCCGGTCGGGCTTATTCATGTCGATGCGCACGCTGATGTGAATGATACGATGTTTGGCGAGCGGATCGCCCATGGCACGCCGTTTCGCCGCGCGGTTGAGGATGGGGCGGTTAATCCGGCCCGTGCGGTGCAAATCGGCCTGCGCGGCACCGGCTATGCTGCCGATGATTTTGATTGGCAGCGTGCGCGCGGCTTTCGGGTGATCCAGGCCGAAGCCTGCTGGCATCGCTCGCTGACGCCGCTGATGGCGGAAATTCGCGCACAGCTCGGCGCCGGGCCGGTTTATCTGAGTTTCGATATTGATAGTCTCGACCCCTCAATTGCGCCCGGCACCGGCACACCGGAGATTGGCGGTCTGACCACAATTCAGGCGCTCGAGATTATTCGGGGCTGTGCCGGCCTCGATCTGGTCGGCGCTGATCTCGTAGAGGTTGCACCACCTTATGACATGGCCGGCACCACCGCGCTGATTGCGGCCAACCTGCTTTATGAAATTCTCTGTGTCATGCCGACCCCAAAACGTCACGACCCGACTTGATCATCCGGCTTGCATATTGCTAAATTTTTGGTAAATCTTAATCTTACAGTCCATCCGGGATCATTTCGTTTCCTTACAGAGTTTTCGTACCATCAGGCGGATGGATGCCCAGCGTAGAAATGCAAGTCCGTTTCGGTTGAGGCATTCCCAATCCTTGGCCAACCGGCGACAACGGTTGAGCCAGCCGATGGTTCGCTCAACGATCCAGCGCTTGGGCACAACGACGAACTTTCCGATATCGGAGCGCTTGACGATCTCGACATTGATCTGAGCGCACACGCGGCCCAGCCCTT
>JBMFWT010000044.1:0-19001 GCA_049964975.1 Acidiphilium sp. | reverse complement strand
CTATCACCCGCCCGTGCAAGCCTACCATCCGCCCGCGCAGGCCTACCACCCGCCCGTGCAAGCCTACCATCCGCCCCCGCGTCCGGCCCCGCCACCGAAAGATCTACAACATCCATGAGCAAAATCCTGCTATAGGCCGCCCATGAGCGATCAGCCCGCCTTTCGTCCGCCACCGCCTGCGCGCAATCGCCGCCGCATGGCCGAAGATCTTTTGCTCCTGCCGCTCGCGCTGATCCTGGAACTTTGGAGCCGCGTCATCTGGCGCGGCTCCCTCGCCTTGCTCGATGCCTTGTCACGCACCGCCGCCCTCGCGCGGCTGCGGCGGCGCCTGCAAACCTTACCGCCCTGGATTGTGCTCCTGCTGTTCTTAATCCCCGAAGCCATGGATCATCTGAGCGGCTTCTGGGCCACAATCTTATTCGTTCATGGCAATTGGCTCGGCGCCACCCTGGTCGCCGTGTTCATCAAAGGCAGCGCCATCTTGATCGCCCTCTGGATCTATCAATCCTGCGAGCAGAGTCTGATGTCGGTGCGCTGGTTCGCCACCCTGCATGATCGGGTGATTGCCGGCAAAAACTGGGTGCTCGCCCGCACCGCCCCAATCCGCGCGCGCATCCTCGCCCCACTGGGCCGATCAAGCTATCTATCGCGCCGCCTCAGCGCCTGGCGGCTTTATGTCGCCCGCCTCGTGCGCCAACGCTTCAGCTAAACCCATGTCCGCCCGCGCACGCGCCCATCTCGCAGCGATGGACCCCATCCTCGGCGCGCATATCCGCAGCATCGGCCCTTGCACCCTGAAGCCGGATCGCACCCGCGAGCCTTATGCCGCCTTGGTCTCCGCCATCGCCCACCAGCAGTTGCATGGCCGCGCCGCCGAAACCATTCTCGCCCGCCTGCACGCCCATGCTGGCGGTGCCTGCCCCGACCCCGCCACACTGCTCTCGCTCCCTGAGAGCACCCTGCGCGCCTGCGGCTTTTCCGGCGCCAAGGTTGCCGCCCTGCATGACATCGCCCGTCACAGCCTCGCCGGCACCATCCCCACCCGCCGCGCCTGCACCCGCATGAGCGACGCCGCTTTGATCGAGCGCCTCTGCACCGTGCGCGGCGTGGGCCGCTGGACGGTGGAAATGCTGCTGATCTTCACCCTCGGTCGGCCCGATATTTTCCCCGTCGATGATTTCGGCGTCCGCGAAGGCTATCGCCTGCTCCACGCCTTGCCCAGCCAACCCAAACCCCGTGACTTCGCGATCATCGGCGAGGCCTACGCCCCCTATCGCAGCACCGCCGCCTGGTATCTCTGGCGCGCGGCCGACGCGGCCAAGAAAATTCCGCCCCCACCCTAATCATGCGCGCCTTAATCATCCCCGCGCCATCCTTGCCTATTCGCCCCCAACCCGCTACATCCCCCGGCTTCAGCCCGGTCGGTATCGGGCGACCCCCCAGGAGCGACAGATGAAACCGAGCATTCACCCCGATTATCACGAAATCAACATCATCATGACCGACGGCACGGCGTACAAAACCCGCTCCTGCTACGGCAAGCCCGGCGACACGCTGCGCCTGGACATTGATCCGAAATCCCACCCCGCCTGGACCGGTCAAACCCGCATCGTCGATACCGGCGGTCAGGTCGCGAAGTTCAACAAGAAATTCGCCTCCATCGGCGCCCGCACGAAATAATTTTTGCGGCCTGCGTGACGCCGGGCTCTTGAACGGCCCGGCGCGACACCCTTAATGATTGGATGAAGGATGCCTCAGGGGTCCTTCGCAGTTAGGCTACGGGCTGGTCATCGTGACAGTCCGGATCGAAACCTTGCTACAATCAGGAGGTTGTTATGACACTCGATTTCTCACCCTTGTTCCGTACGGCCATCGGCTTTGATCGCGTCGCCGCCATGCTCGATGCGTTGCCAGATGCGCCGACCAACAGCTACCCACCCTATAACATCGAAAAACTCAGCGCCGAGGATTACCGCATCACCATGGCGGTCGCCGGTTTCCGCGCCGAGGATATCGAATTGGTGGTCAAAGAGAACACCCTGGTCATCAGCGGCAAACTCACCACTGAAACCCCCCAGGGCGAAACCCTCTATCGCGGCATTGCGTCCCGCGCCTTCGAGCGCCGCTTCGTCCTCGCCGATCACATGATCGTCGATGGGGCCTCGCTCGAAAACGGGCTGTTGCACGTGGCTTTGAAGCGGGTAATCCCCGAATCGCTGAAACCGCGCCGGATCAGCATCACCAGCAGCGCCACACGGCCCGTAACCACGATTAGCAACGATACCACCACGGTCAGCGCTAACACGGTGAACGCCAACACGCTCAACGCCAACACGACGGCGCACGCCGCCTAATTTCGCTCTCATCGGCAGGCCCAGCGTCCCGCGCTGGGCCTGTTTTTATGTCGGACAATGGTGCATTCATGGATCAATTGGCTCTCTACACCACCTTTGTCCGCGTCGCCGAGCGCGGATCATTTTCCGCCGTCGCGCGCGATCTGAACACCTCCCAGCCAATGATCTCACGGCAAATCTCCGCCCTCGAAGATCATCTCGGCGTTCGCCTGGTCCAGCGCACCACCCGCCATCTGCACCTCACCGAAGACGGCCAAGCACTGCTGCCCCACGCCCGCACCATCCTCGAATCCCTCGAAGCCGCCGCCGAGAGCATCGGCAAAAGCCAAACCAACCCAACGGGCCGTGTCCGCGTCGGTGTGCCCACCTCGCTCGGCGTCTATATGGCGCGGCGGCTGAACGCATTTTTCGCCGCCTACCCGCAGCTCTCGCTTGATCTCAAAATGCGCGATGGCACGTTTGACCTGATCGACGAAGGGCTGGACCTGGTCATCGCGATCACCCAGCCGAGCCAATCGAGCCTAATCGCGCGCCGCCTCGGCCTCGTTGCCTCCGCCCTGGTCGCCGCCCCCGATTATCTGGCCCGCCACGGCGCACCGCGCCAACCCACCGACCTGCTCAACCATGAATGTATCGTCTATGATCGCCCCGGCGTTGAGAATAATTGGCGCTTCTCCACGCCCACCGGCGAACAAACCGTCTCAGTGCAAGGGCGTTTCCATGTCGATAGCAGCGAAGCCGTCCGCCTCGCCGCCCGCGCTGGTTTTGGCATCGCCCTGCTGCCGCGCGTGAGTGTGGTCGATGACATCGAATCCGGCGTCCTCGCCCTCGTGCTGCCCGATCATGAACCGGTGCGCGTGCCGCTCTACGCCATCCTCCCCTCGCGCCGCCACGTATCACCGCGCACCCGCGCCGTGCTCGATTTTCTGATCAACGAGCTGGAAACCACGCCCTTCACCAAGCCAAGCGGCGAAATCGACCGCTTGAACATCGCACTCTAAAACCGCTCTAAAACCGTTCAATCACCGCGCCACAGACGGCAAGCTTTTTCTCCACCGCCTCATAGCCGCGATCAAGATGATACACCCGGTTCACCACCGTCTCCCCCTTCGCCGCCAACCCGGCCAGCACCAGCGAAAACGAGGCGCGTAAATCCGTCGCCATCACCGGCGCGCCCGACAGGCTCGGCACCCCGCGCACAATCGCCGACGCGCCATGCACATTAATCCGCGCGCCCATCCGGTTCAGTTCCGGCACATGCATGAACCGATTTTCAAAAATCGTCTCGGTAATCATCGAGGCGCCCTCAGCCACCGCCATCAGCGTCATGAATTGCGCCTGCATGTCCGTCGCAAAGCCCGGAAACGGCTCGGTCATCGCATCGGTGCCGTGCAGCCCGTTGCGCCGGCTGACCAAAATCCCGTCCGCCTGCTCGTCGATCACCACGCCGGCCTGCGCCAAAACCGCGAGCACCGCGCCCAAATCCGCCGCCCGCGCCCCGCGCAGCAGCACCGAGCCGCCGGTAATCGCCGCCGCACATGCATACGTCCCGGTTTCGATCCGATCCGGCAAAATCCGGTGCCGCGCCCCATGCAGCGCCCCCACCCCAGTCACCACCAGCCGATCGGTGCCCGCCCCGGCAATATCCGCCCCCATCGCGCTCAAACACGCAATCAAATCGCCAATCTCCGGCTCGCGCGCGGCATTCATCAACACCGTCTGCCCCTCGGCTAAACTCGCCGCCAGCAGCAAATTCTCCGTGGCTCCCACAGAGACAAACGGAAAAATAATTTCTGCACCCCGCAACCCGTGCGGCGCTTCGGCCTGGATATAGCCCCCTTCGAGGCTAATCCGCGCGCCCATCGCCTCCAGACCCTTCAAATGCAAATCCACCGGCCGCGTGCCAATCGCGCAACCGCCTGGCAACGACACCCGCGCCACCCGCTTGCGTGCCAAAAGCGGCCCCAGCACCAAAATCGAGGCGCGCATCTTGCGCACAATGTCATACGGCGCCTCAGTATTGGTAATCGCCCCCCCGAGCGACAAGCACCGCGCTTGCTCGGCCTCCACCGCAATCCCGTGCTGGCTCAGCAGCGCCGCCATCGTGGTCAAATCGGCCAGCTCCGCCACATTCTCCAGCACCAACCGCTCATCGGTCAGCAGCCCCGCCGCCATCAACGGCAGCGCAGCATTTTTCGCGCCAGAAATGTCGATAACACCTTCAAGCGGATGCCCGCCCTCAATCCTGATCCGATCCATGAAAACTCAGCCCAATCCTATAGTTTCGGCAGCGCAACGCCGCGCTGGCGCATATATTTGCCCGCCTTGTCCGCGTAACTCACCTCGCACGGCCCCGCCCCCTGCAAAAACAGGAACTGGCAAATCCCCTCATGCGCATAAATCTTCGCCGGCAACGGCGTGGTGTTCGAAATCTCAATCGTCACCTGCCCCTCCCATTCCGGCTCGAGCGGCGTGACATTCACGATAATCCCGCAGCGCGCATAGGTCGATTTACCGAGGCAAATCACCAAAATATCCCGTGGCACCCGGAAATATTCCACCGTATGCGCGAGCGCGAAGGAATTGGGGGGAATAATGCAAACCGGCCCGCTGCGATCGACAAAACTCGACGGCGCAAAATCCTTGGGGTCCACCACCGCCGAGTCAACATTGGTGAAAATCTTGAACTCATCAGCCACCCGCGCATCATAGCCGTAGGATGATAATCCATAGGAAATCACCCCATCGCGCTTCTGGGTTTCCACAAACGGCTCAATCATCCCCCGCGTGAGCGCCTGCTCGCGGATCCACACATCCGGCATTACCGGCATGGCTGCCCCGCGCCATCCTCGCGGCCCTCGCCAGCACCGATCGCGGGCGGGTCCGCAGCCCCCGCATCACGAGCGCGCAATTGCGCCTTGCGCCGCGCCAAATTGGCCCGCAACGCCTGCGCCTCGCGCTCACGGCGCGCCGCCGCCGCCATCGCCGCCGCCTGCTTCATCGATTGATCCGATTCCATTGCCGGACAAAGCCGCGCCATCAAGCCGCCGTCAAGTGCCCCGCTTGCACAGCCCAACCCCGTTCGATATACCGCCCGCATCGCTGTCATAGCTCAGGGGTAGAGCACCTCATTGGTAATGAGGAGGTCGAGGGTTCAATTCCCTCTGACAGCACCATAAAAATCAATCTTTTGCACCGCTGTCTTCGCCTCGGCGCCGATCTGATAGCGCCGCGATACAGAATCAAATTCGGGAGTGAACAAAATGCCGCGCATTCTCACCCATTTTATCGGCGGTGCCGCCGTCGAAGGCCAATCAGGCCGCTTCGATGACGTGTTCGACCCCAATACCGGTGCCGTCCAGGCCAAAGTGCCGCTCGCCAGCCAGCACGAGGTCGAAGCCGCCATCGCCAACGCCGCCGCCGCGCAACCGGCCTGGGCCGCCACCAACCCGCAGCGCCGTGCGCGCGTGCTGATGAAGTTTCTCGACCTCATCAACCAAAATATGGACCCGCTGGCCAAATTGCTCTCCTCCGAGCACGGCAAAACCGTGCCCGACGCGAAGGGCGACATCCAGCGCGGCATCGAAGTGCTCGAATTCGCCATCGGCATCCCGCATCTGCTCAAAGGCGAATTCACCGAAAATGCCGGCACCGGCATCGATGTCTATTCGCTCCGCCAGCCGCTCGGCGTGGTCGCGGGCATCACCCCGTTCAATTTCCCGGCGATGATCCCGCTTTGGAAGCTCGCACCGGCCATCGCCTGCGGCAACGCCTTCGTGCTCAAACCCTCCGAGCGCGATCCCTCGGTGCCGCTGCGCCTCGCCGAACTTTTCATCCAAGCCGGCGGCCCGCCCGGCATCCTCAACGTCGTCAATGGCGACAAAGTCGCGGTCGATGCCCTGCTCCATGATCCGCGCATCGCCGCCGTCGGCTTTGTCGGCTCCTCATCCATCGCCAATTATATCTACGCCACCGCCGCCCAAAACGGTAAACGCGCGCAATGTTTCGGCGGTGCCAAAAACCACATGATCATCATGCCCGATGCGGACATGGATCAAGCGGTCGATGCGCTGATCGGTGCCGGCTACGGCTCCGCCGGCGAGCGCTGCATGGCCATCTCGGTCGCCGTCCCGGTCGGCCAGGCCACCGCCGATGCGCTGGTGAAAAAACTAATCCCCCGCGTCGAAGCCCTGAAAATCGGCCTATCCTCCGATGCCAGCGCCGATTACGGCCCGCTGGTCACCAAAGCCGCGCTGGAGCGGGTGAAACATTACGTCGATACCGGCGTGCAAGAAGGTGCCAAATTGCTGGTCGATGGCCGCAACTTCAAAATGCAAGGCTATGAGGGCGGCTATTTCATCGGCGGCTGCCTGTTCGATCATGTCACCCCGGACATGGCGATCTACAAAGACGAAATCTTCGGCCCGGTGCTCAGCATCGTGCGCGCCAAAAACTACGAAGACGCCATCCGCCTGCCCACCGAACATGAATATGGCAACGGCGTCGCCATCTTCACCCGCGATGGCGATGCCGCGCGCGATTTCGTCTCGCGCGTCCAGGTCGGCATGGTCGGCGTCAATGTGCCGATCCCGGTGCCCATCGCCTATCACACGTTCGGCGGCTGGAAGCGCTCTGGCTTTGGCGATTTGAACCAGCACGGCCCGGATTCGATCCGTTTTTATACCAAAACTAAAACCGTCACCTCGCGCTGGCCCTCCGGCGTGAAAGACGGCGCGGAATTCGTCATCCCCACCATGGGTTGAAGCCCAACCCGCAACCCGGAGCGCGCGCATGGCAAAAATCGGCTTCATCGGCCTCGGCAATATGGGTCTGCCCATGGCGGCGAACCTGCTGAAAGCCGGCCATGCGCTCACCGGCTACGATCTGTCCGCTCCAGCGCGCGCCAACGCGCAAGCGGCGAACATCGCCCTCGCCGACACGCCCGATCAAGCCGTTCGCGATGCCGAGATCATCATCACCATGCTGCCCAACGGCGCCCTGGTGCTCGATGTGTGGCAAACCATCCTTGCCACCGCCGCCCCCGGCACCTTACTGATCGATTGCTCAACCATCGATGTCGCGAGCGCCCGCCTCGCCCATCAGCGCGCCGAGGCGGCGGGCTGCCCGGCACTCGATGCCCCGGTGTCCGGCGGCGTTGGCGGTGCCATCGCTGGCAGCCTCACCTTCATGGTCGGCGGGAGCGAACGCGCCTTCGCCAGCGCCGAGCCGATCCTCAGCGCCATGGGCAAAAAAATCGTCCATTGCGGCCCCGCCGGCTCCGGCCAGGCCGCCAAAATTTGCAATAACATGATCCTCGGCATCTCCATGATCGGCGTCAGCGAAGCCTTCGTGCTCGCCGAGAAGCTCGGTCTCGATGCCAAGGCCCTGTTCGATGTCGCCTCAACCTCCTCAGGCCAATGCTGGGCGCTCACCAGCTATTGCCCAGTCCCCGGCCCAGTGCCGGCCAGCCCAGCCAATCATGAGTATAAGCCCGGCTTCGCCGCCGCCCTGATGCTCAAAGACCTCGCCCTCAGCCAAGACGCCGCCAGCAGCGTCGGCGCGCAAACCGCCCTCGGCGCCCACGCCGCCGAGATTTATCGCCGCTTCGTTGAAGCGGGCGGCGGGGGTGATGATTTCTCCGCCATCATCACCAAAATCCGCGAACAAAGCCAAGCCAAGTCTTAGCCCCCCATCACGAGGCGGCTTGATCTCGATCAATGACGTGCATCGCCGCAGCCCCTAGCGTGCCCTGGTTCCCCATCACCAGGAGGTTGCCATGACTAACCAAACGATGACCAACCAAACGACGCCATCGCCGTTCTTTGATCTCGCCGGAAATTTCAGCGGACTCGGGTTCACGCCCGTGCTGTTCGAGCAAATGACCGGCGGCATGATGCGCCTGATCGAAGCGCAATTCGCCCTCGCCCAAACCATCGCCCAAGCCCAGTTCGGCCTGCTCGATGCCATGATGCGCGCGAGCCATCGCACCGAGGCCGATCGCCCGGCGCCGGCCAAACCCGCCACCCACCATATCGATCTGCGCCAACCCGAACGCGCTCGATCCTAATCCGATGCCAATCCCCTCGGCCCGGCCGATCATCGATCTCTCCGGCAAAATCGGTCTCGTGCTCGGCATCGCCAACGAACATTCCATCGCGACGGGCTGCGCGCAGCGCTTTGTGGATGCCGGTGCGCATCTCGTCGCCACCTATCTCGATGACAAAGCCCGCCCTTTCGTCGAACCGGTCGCCCGCGCCTTGCCGTGCGATCTGCTGTTGCCATGCGATGTGCGCGTGAACGGCGCGTTGGAATCGGTCTTCACCGCGATCCGCGATCGCTATGGTCGGCTCGATTTTCTGCTCCACGCCATGGCCTTCGCCCCGCGCGAGGATCTGCACGCCCGCGTCACCGATTGTTCCGCCGTCGGCTTTGCGTTGGCCATGGATGTCTCGTGCCATTCCTTCATTCGCTGCGCCCGCTTGGCCGAGCCTTTAATGGCCCAAGGCGGCGCTCTGCTCAGCGTCAGTTTTTACGGCGCCGAGCGGGTGGTGGAACATTATAACCTGATGGGTCCGGTGAAAGCCGCCCTCGAATCCAGCGTGCGCTACCTTGCCGCCGAACTCGGCCCCCGCCATATCCGGGTCAACGCCGTATCGCCCGGCCCGATCGCCACCCGCGCCGCTAGCGGTATCGACAGGTTCGATGAATTATTGGAGCGCGCCGCCCATGCCGCCCCCGAACATCAACGCGTCACCATCGAGGATGTCGGCGCCCTCGCCGCCTTCCTCGCCAGCGATGCCGGCGCGCGCATCACCGGCAGCATCATTCCCGTCGATGGCGGGCAGCATATCATGGCGTGATCCACGCCGATCAGGAGTAACCCTAATGAGCACCGAAACCCAATCCACCACCGCCAAAATCGCGCCCAAAACCGCCTCCGAAACCGCCCCCAAAACCACCCAAAAACCCAGCCGAACCCCCGCACCCACCCCGCCAATCACCCGCGAGCGCGTCTCCAACACCGATGCGATCGATCGCACCTTGCACGCCGCGCAAGCCCGGCTCACCGCCGGCCTATCCCCTGCCGGCCTCGCCCTCGCCTGGCGCGATTGGGCGGTGCATCTCGCCAATCAACCCGCCCGCCAGATGGATCTCGCCCGCCAAGCCCTTGAGGACGCCGCCAGCATCACCCGCGTCGCCCTCGGGCTCGATCAACCCGGCACCGAACCCAACCCCGATGATCGCCGCTTCACCCATCCGCGCTGGCAGGACATGCCCTACAGCCTATACAAAGAACAATTCCTGCGCACCGAACGCTGGTGGCATGACGCCACCACCGGCATCGCCGGGGTCGATCCCGCGCATGAGCGCATCGTCAGCTTCATCACCCGCCAAGCGTTGGACGCCATCGCCCCCACCAATGTCCCGCTGCTCAATCCCGAAGTCACCGAAGCCGCCCGCACCAGTGCCGGCCAATCGGTGCGCGCGGGCCTGAAAAATTGGCTGCAAGACAGCGCCATCGCCCTGCGCCACCAGACCGACCTGCCGCTGCAGCCGGGCAAGCAGGTCGCCATCAGCCAAGGTGCCGTGGTCTATCGCAACGCCCTGATCGAATTGATCCAATACAGCCCCACCACCGCCAAAGTCCGGCCCGAACCGCTGCTGATCGTCCCGGCCTGGATCATGAAATATTACATTCTAGACCTCTCGCCGGAAAATTCCCTGGTCCGCTATCTCACCAACCAGGGCTACACCGTTTTCATGATCTCCTGGCACAACCCCACCGAAGCGGATCGCGATCTGGGCCTTGATGATTACCGCCAAAACGGCGTGATGGCGGCGCTCGATGCCATCAGCGCGATCACCGGCGCTGCGAAAATCCACGCCGCCGGCTATTGTCTCGGCGGCACCCTGCTCTCCATCGCCGCCGCCGCCATGGCCCGCGATCATGATAACCGCCTCGCCTCGGTCGCGCTGTTTGCCGCCCAAACCGATTTCACCGAAGCCGGCGAGCTACAACTCTTCATCACCGAATCGCAACTCGCCTTCCTCGACGATATTATGTGGCGCCAAGGCTATCTCGATACCACCCAAATGGCTGGCGCGTTCCAAATGCTGCGCTCGAACGATCTGATCTGGTCGCGCATGATCCGCCGTTATTTCATCGGCGAACAAGACCACCCGAATGATCTGATGTCCTGGAACCAGGACGCAACCCGCATGCCCTATCGCATGCACGCCGAATATCTGCGCCATTTATTCCTCCATAACGATCTCGCCGAAGGACGCCTCAATGCGGGCGATCAGCCGGTCGCGATCAGCGACATCGCGGTTCCCCTGTTTGTGGTCGGCACCGAGCGTGACCATATCGCCCCCTGGCACTCGGTCTATAAGCTGCATCTCCTCAATCAAGGCCCACTCACCTTCGTGCTCACCTCCGGCGGCCATAATGCTGGCATTGTCAGCGAACCCGGCCATCCACACCGGCATTTTGCGCTCCTACACCGCCCGGCTGACGGGCCTTATCGCGCCCCGGAGGAATGGCAGCGCGAAGCCCCGGTGCAAGAAGGGTCTTGGTGGCCAGAGCTGGTCAAATTCCTCGATGCATTGTCAGGCGCGCCAACCGCCCCACCCCCATTAGGCCGCGATGACGCTGGCTATAAACAGCTCGAACCCGCCCCCGGTCGTTACGTTCATGAAATGTGAGATGAGCTGATGGATACCCAGGCACCACCCCCCGCAATGCTCCACGCCGCCAGCTTGGAAAACCGAACCTTCGATGAAATCGCCATCGGTGATTCGGCCACGCTGAGCCGCACCCTAAACAATGATGACATTGCGTTATTCGCCTATCTTTCCGGTGACATCAATCCCGCCCATCTCGATCCGGATTATGCCCGCACCGACATGTTCCACCACATCATCGTGCATGGCATGTGGACGGCGGGGCTAATCTCCGCCCTGCTCGGCACCAAACTCCCAGGCCCCGGCACCATCTATCTTGATCAATCACTGCAATTCCGCGCCCCGGTCGCCCCCGGTGACACCATCACCGCCACCGTCACGGTGAGCGAGCGCATCCCCGAAAAACACCGGCTCAGCCTTGAATGTCTGGCGGTCAACCAAAACCAAATCGTGGTGCTCAAAGGCACAGCCCTGGTGCAAGCCCCCACCGAAAAAATCCGCCGCCCCGCCATGGCCCTGCCCGACATCCGATTAAGCCGCCATGAGCGTTTTAACACGCTGTTACAACAAGCCCGGTCCAACGGCCCCATCCCCACCGCCGTCGTGCATCCCTGCGATGCACTCTCGCTCACCGGCGCGCTGGAGGCCGCCGCCGCCGGGCTGATCATCCCGATCCTGGTCGGTCCAGAGGCCAAAATCCGCGCCGCCGCCGCCGCCGCACAGCTTGATCTCACCGGCCTGCGGATCGAAGCGACCCCGCACAGCCACGCATCGGCTGCGCGCGCCGTCGCCCTGGTGCGCAACGGCGACGCCAAACTCCTGATGAAAGGGGCTTTGCATACCGATGAATTGATGCATGAAGTGGTCGATGCCAGCACCGGGCTGCGCACCGATCGGCGCCTCTCGCATGTCTATGTCATGGATGTGCCCAGCTACCCGCGCCCGCTCTTGGTGACCGATGCCGCGATCAATATTGCGCCTGATCTCGCCACCAAGCGTGACATCGCGCAAAACGCGATCCATCTCGCCCATGCGCTCGGCATCGACACACCCAAACTCGCCGTTCTCGCCGCCGTCGAAACCATCAACCCCGCGATGCCAGCAACGCTCGATGCCGCTGCCCTGAGCAAAATGGCCGAACGCGGTCAAATCACCGGCGGCATCATCGATGGCCCGCTCGCCTTCGATAACGCGGTCAGCCCGCAAGCCGCCCGTGAAAAAAACATCGTCTCGCCGGTGGCCGGCCACGCCGATATTCTGCTGGTCCCCGATATCGAGGCCGGCAACATGGTCGCCAAGCAACTCACCTTCCTCGCCGGCGCGGATGCCGCCGGGATTGTGGTCGGTGCGCGCGTGCCCATCGTGCTGACCAGCCGGGCCGATGATGCGCGCACCCGCCTCGCCTCCTGCGCCGTCGCAATCCTGCTGGCCGCCCACGAGCAACGCAACACCGCGCGGACCACCACCCCATGAATGATGCCGTTCTGGTCCTGAACGCCGGCTCCTCCAGCCTGAAATTCGCCCTGATCGAAACCACCCGTCAGCGCCTCGCTGTGGGCGAAATCGAGCGCATCGGCGAAGCCCCGCATTTCTTCGCGCATAACCAAGCGGGCCAAACCCTGATCGATCGCACCTGGCACGATGGTGCCAGCCTCAGCCATGAAGATTTGCTCAAACCCCTGCTCGATTGGGCAGAAAATCACCTGCAAGGTGATCGTCTGATCGGTGTTGGTCATCGCATCGTGCATGGCGGCACCCAGTTCGCAGCGCCAGTGCGCCTCACCGCCCAAATTATTGACGCGTTAGAAAAACTTACCCCCCTCGCGCCCCTGCACCAACCCCACAACCTCGCCCCGATCCGCGCCATCGCCACCCTGCGCCCGGATCTGCCGCAAATCGGCTGTTTTGATACCGGCTTTCACCACGCCATGCCCGACATCGCGACCCGCCTGCCTTTGCCCGACGCCTATCACCAAGCCGGCGTGCGCCGCTACGGCTTTCACGGATTATCCTACGAATATATCGTCCGCCGCTTCGCAAATCTCGATCCGCACCGAGCCGGTGGCCGGGTGATCGCCGCCCATCTCGGCAATGGGGCCAGCGCCTGCGCCCTGCGCGCCGGCCAATCGGTGGAAACCAGCATGGGCTTCACCGCGCTCGATGGGCTGATGATGGGCACGCGCACCGGCAGCCTCGATCCGGGCGTGGTGCTCTATATGCTCGAACAGGAGCATCGCAGCGCCGCCGCCATCAGCCATCTGCTCTATAACAGTTCAGGATTACTCGGCGTCTCCGCCGAATCCTCCGATATGCGCGTCCTGCTCGCCAGCACCCGCCCGCAAGCCAAGCTCGCCATCGCCCTGTTCTGCCACATCGCCGCGCGCGAAATCGCGGCGCTCACCACCGCCCTCGGCGGGCTTGATGCGCTGATCTTCACCGCCGGCATCGGCGAACACGCAGCGCCAGTGCGCGCGGGCATCTGCGCCAACCTCGCCCATTTCGGCATCACGCTCGATGATACCGCCAACAATCAAAACGCCCTGCTCGTCAGCCGCCCCACCACCCCAGTCGCCGTCTATGTCATCCCCACCGATGAAGAAGCCATGATCGCCGAACACAGCCTGACGCTACTTGCTAACCAAGCGCCAACCAACGCTCAATCCGATGCTCAATCCAACGCTAACAAATCAGCGAGCGTGTAAGCCAGCACTTCAGTCGCCCGATATAAATCGTTCAGCGCAAGCCGCTCATCGGCACGATGCGCGTTCGCCTGCTCAATCGTGTGCGGCCCCGCACCGTAGAGCACAATCGGCACGCCAAACGCCGCATAATGCCGCGCATCGGTGTACAGCGGCACCCCGGTCGCGCGCACGATCTCGCCCATCACCACCGAGGCATGCTGACATAACAAATCGGTCAAAATCTGACTGCGCGCATCCGGCACTAACGGCTCAGCCAGCAAAATCCGCCGCACTTGCACCACCGCCCCCGGCACTGTTCCGGGCACCGACAGCACCGCCTGCTCAATCAGCGCACGCAATTCCGCCTCAACCACAGCCGGGTCTTCCTCAGGGATCATCCGCCGATCCAGCCGAAACAGCACCCGATCCGGCACCACATTGGTATTAATCCCGCCATGGATCAGCCCCACCGTGAGTTGCGGGCTGCCAATCCCCTCAATCGCCGAAACCTTTTTCGCCAATAACGGGCGCTGCGCATAGAGCGCGGTCAAAATCGCCGTGCTCGCCTGCAACGCATCAATGCCGGTGAACGGCATCGCCGCATGCGCCGAACGCCCGGTCACCTGCACCTCCAAATGCAAGCAGCCATTATGCGCAGTCACCACCGCATACGAAAAACCCGCGCCAATCGCCAAATCCGGCTTGGAAATCCCCTCGCGCAACAGCCAGCCCGGCCCAATCGCCCCACCCGCTTCCTCATCATAGGTGAAATGCAACTCCACAGTTCCCGCCAACTTCTTTCCCAACGCCATCAACGCCAGCAGCGCCCAGCTATAGGTGGCAAAATCCGATTTCGAGACCGCAACCCCCCGCCCGAACATCCACCCATCAATCACCGCCGCCCCATACGGATCATGCTGCCACCCCGCACCCGGCGGCACCACATCGCCATGCGCATTCAGCGCAATCACCGGCCCTGGCCCAAAACGCTGGCGCACCACCAAATTGGTTGCACTCACCATGCCATTCGCCGTCACCAAATCCTGCGGCACCGGATAGCGCTCAACGGTAAAACCAAGCCCCTCCAACAGCCGCGCTGTCATCTCGGCATGCGCCGCACAATCGCCCGGCGGATTATCCGACGGGGCGCGCACCAAAGCCGCCAAAAACGCGGTCTGGCGCGCTTGCTCACCCTGCAAAAACGCCGCCATCGCCGCTCGCTCCGTTTGCTTCACTACACCACCCCATCGCTTGGAAAATGCTCTAAAAAATCAACCAACACCGCCACCGCCCGATCAACATCCGCAAGCGTCACCGACTCATCCGGATGATGGCTGATCCCGCCTCGGCAGCGCACAAACAGCATCCCAATCGGGCATAAATCAACCATCGCCTGCCCATCATGCCCCGCCCCGCTCGGCAAAATCATCGGCGTCATGCCACAGCGCGCCACACTCGCGGATAACGCCGCCACCATCGCCGGCGCGCAAGGGGCCGCTTGCGCCTGATAAACATCATCGATCCGCAATTGGACGCCGCGCCGCGCCGCAATCTCCGCCATCGCCGTGCGCAGCGCCGCCGTCGCGCGCTCGCGCGCCGCATCCTCGCCATGGCGAATATCGAGGGTGAAATCCACCTGCCCCGCAATCACATTGATGGCCCCCGGTGCCACCCCGATCATCCCGGTCGTGATCACCAACCCCACGGTCGCACGGGCCATCGCCTCCGCCGCCAATATCATCTCCGCCACCGCACAGACCGGGTCATGACGCAGCGCCATCGGCACCGTCCCCGCATGGCCCGCCCGCCCCACCACCGTCACCCGATGGCGTGACGCCCCGGCAATCGCACTGACCACCCCCACCGCCAGCCCCGCCGCCTCCAGCACCGGCCCTTGCTCAATATGCACCTCGCAATAGCCCAGCACCCGTTCTGGCGGATAAGCGAGTGCCGCAACATCGCCGAGCGGCGGCGCCTCAAACGCGACCAGCGCCTCGCGGATCGAAATCCCCGCCGCATCCCGCACCTCCAGCGCCGTCGCCGCCAACGTGCCCGCCAGCGCACGCGATCCGGTCAGCGTGACGGGAAACCGCACCCCCTCCTCATCGCCAAAAGCGACAATCTCAATCGCATAGGGCAAATCCCGCTCCAGCGCGGCAACCGCCTCAATCGCCACCACCACCCCCAACGCCCCATCATATTTCCCAGCGTTGCGCACCGTATCGATATGCGAGCCCAGCACCAAAACAGGCCGATCCGCCGGCCCACCATCCCGCCGACCGATCACATTGCCCACCGCATCAAACCGCACCGCCAGCCCCGCCTCGCGCATCCACCCCGCCACCCGCAACGCCGCTTCCCGATGGGCTGGCGTCAAATACAGCCGCGTTAAGCCATCCGAATTCGCCGAATGCGCAGCCAAAGCCTCCAACCGCGCCATCACCCGCGCACCCCGCCCTTGCCCCTCGCCCATCGCAACCGCCTCCCTCATCGCTGCACCCCGCTACTAAACGCCGCAATCGCCCCAGCGCCAAGAGCCCAGCCGCACCGCCATTTGACGCAGCCGCCCGCCTGCGCCATGAACCGCGCACCAGACGGCCGGGCAGCCGCTGTCGTGATCCAATCACGATGGAGGAAAGTCCGGGCTCCACGGAACAACGGTGCCGGCTAACGGCCGGCGGGGGTGACCCCAGGGACAGTGCCACAGAAAACAAACCGCCCGCGCGCGCAAGCCCGCAGGCAAGGGTGAAACGGTGCGGTAAAAGCGCACCGCGTGGCCGGTAACGGTCGCGGCAGGGTAAACCCCACCGGGAGCAAGACCGAATAGGGGTGGCCGGCGGCATGAACCCTCATGGCCGCAGGGATGTTTCGGCCCGCCGCCCGGGTTGGTCGCGTGAGGTGCGCAGCAATGCGCATCCCAGAGGAATGGCTGCCCCGTGCGGCAACGCACGGACAAAACCCGGCTTACAGGCCGTCTGGTATTTCGCGCCCTTGCCCCGCGCCCCATGCATCCCCAATTCACAATCTCATCATGAAACGAATCCTCATCCTCCCCATGCTCACCACCTTATTCCTCTCCGGCTGTTCGGTCTTCGGCATTCGCTCCGGCACGCCCGAGCCAAAATTCAGCGTCATCACCCAGGTCGGTCCCGTCGAAATCCGCCAGTACGCGCCGCGCATCGCCGCTGAAACCACGATCGATGCCAGTGCCGAAACCGCCCGCTACCAAGGCTTCCGTCGCCTCGCCGGCTATATTTTCGGCGCCAATCACGGCGACCACACCATCGCGATGACCGCCCCCGTTGCGCAATCATCGGTTGCGCAATCATCAGGTGCGCAATCATCAGTTGCGCAATCCCCCGCCGAATCAACCAAAATCGCCATGACCGCCCCGGTCGCGCAATCGCACAGCGCGAAAGGCTGGACCATCCGCTTCTACATGCCCGCGCAATACACGCTCGAAACCCTGCCCGTCCCCAACAACCCGCACGTCCATCTCGTCACCATCCCCGCCGCCGATTACGCCGTGCTGCGCTTTTCCGGCAGCCGCAGCCCGCGCGCCATCGCCGCCAAGCAAGCGCTCCTGCTGAAATCCCTGGCCAACACCCCCTGGCACCCGATCGGCACGCCCGATGCCTGGTTCTACGACCCACCCTGGACCTTGCCGCCATTCCGCCGCAACGAAGTCGCCGTCGAGGTCAGCCAATCCTCCCCGTAGAGTGCGATTGCTTAGCATCAATCACACTCCCGCTTTTGTTTGCCGATCAATTTCATTGATTGAGCTCGAATCTGCCGATTTGGCCTGAACCAATATTGATCTCACCCCAAGCCTTGCCAATCGCGCCCAAACATCGGATACCACGGGCGGGAGATCGGTCGCGGACGGGCGTCTCGCCAACCCGGTCAGGGCCGGAAGGCAGCAGCCGCAACGAGTTTCCGCACGGGTCGCTGATCCGGTCTCCCACCCCTCATTTTCTTCAACCTAACAGCGTTCGGAGCCCATGGCCGGTTTATTCGACGATGATCCGCCGCCGCCGCAAACAGGCCCGTCCCTGTTCGGCGATGACGCCGCCTCCGATCCCGTCCCCGAATCCGCCCCCGCTTACCGCGTCCTCGCCCGCAAATACCGCCCAACCCATTTCGATGATCTGATCGGCCAAGACGGCCT
The DNA here is from genome assembly GCA_049964975.1 of Acidiphilium sp. Lineage (GTDB taxonomy): Bacteria > Pseudomonadota > Alphaproteobacteria > Acetobacterales > Acetobacteraceae > Acidiphilium. Next base: position 1,113 of record JBMFWT010000044.1, on the reverse strand, counting down.
GGTCCGCACCCTGCGCAACGCCTTCGCGATGAACCGCATCGCCCATGGCTTCATGTTCACCGGCGTGCGCGGCGTCGGCAAAACCACCACCGCACGCATCATCGCCCGCGCCCTGAATTGCATCGGCCCGGATGGCACCGGCAGCGCCACCGCCGATCCCTGCGGCGTCTGCGCCAATTGCCGCTCGATCCTCGAAGACCGCCACCCCGATGTGATCGAGATGGACGCCGCCTCGAATACCGGCGTCGATGATGTGCGCGCGATCATCGATGCCACCCAGTTCAAACCGATGATGGCGCGCACCAAAGTCTTCATCATCGATGAAGTGCATATGCTCTCGCGCAGCGCCTTCAACGCGCTGCTGAAAACCCTCGAAGAACCGCCCCCGCACGTCAAATTCATCTTCGCCACCACCGAAATCCGCAAAGTCCCGATCACCATCCTCTCGCGCTGCCAGCGCTTCGACCTCAAGCGCGTCCCCATCGAAACCCTCGCCGCCCATTTCGCCAAAGTCGCCGCCGCCGAGGCGATCACCATTGAACCCGGCGCGCTCGAAGCCATCGCCCGCGCCGCCGATGGCTCGGTGCGCGATGGCCTGTCCCTGCTCGACCAAGCCATCGCCCTCGGCCCAGATGCCTCCACCATCACCAGTGACGCCGTCGCCACCATGCTCGGCCTTGCCGACCGCTCGATCGTGTTTGACCTGATGGATGCCATCGCCGCCGGCAACACCGCCCAAGCGCTCGGCGTGCTCGATCACGCGCATGATAACGGCGCCGAACCCGGCCAGATCATGCAGGATTTGCTCGGCCTCACCCATACGCTCTCGCGCCTCAAATCCATCCCCAGCCTCGCCACCAGCAGCGCCCTGCCCGAGCTGGAACGCACCCGGGGCCGCGCCTTGGCCGACCAACTCTCAATCCCCTGGCTCGGTCGCCTCTGGCAAATGCTGCAAAAAGGCCTGGCCGACATCGATCAAGCGACAGATCGCCGCACCTGCGCTGACATGGTGCTGATCCGCCTCTGCTTCGTCGCCGACGCCCCCACCCCCGGTGATTTGCTCCGCCAATTGCGCGATGGCGCACCAACGCCCACACCAGCCCCCAACCCCAC
>JBMFWT010000043.1:0-19592 GCA_049964975.1 Acidiphilium sp. | reverse complement strand
GCGCCCTCGTTATTATGCTGCTCGCCGATTTTGCCGCTGGGGATTGCGGCTTTGGCCTCGATCATTCCGGCGGCGGGCGGGCTTGGCTTGCCGATCCAGGGGTTTTTGGCGACCCATACGCTCTTGATTTATGCGCTTTCGCTCCTGCTGATGGGCTGGGGGCTGTATAGCAATGCCAAACGAGTTGTGGCGTGCGGGTGTTAGCAGCGCGTTATACCAAACTATGTGGCATATGACCGGTTTTTCGGCTTAGCCACTGATGCAGGCGTAGGGTAGACGAGAAAAAACTTCTTTTTTGTGTACAAAAAAGAAGCAAAAAAAACTTTGCTCCTGTGGGTCGGTGCTGGTTTCGACGCTACTGCACCAACTCAATAAGTTTTTTGCTTTTTTTCAAAAAAGCAGATTTTCGTTATCGTCATCAACCGCGCAAAACCGGTCACCCGATTACGCAGCATGTTTTTGCGTCGCGATGCGTTGCAAATTGGTGATCACATCGCGCGCGGCGGCTAAGCGGGCCTCGACATTCATATCGCGGATCATCACCAATTTATGATCGGGCCGCAGGCGGAGTAGAGTGTTGCGGGTGGCGATGAAGGCGAGCAGGCCGGCGGGGTTGGCGAAGTGGTTGCCGCGAAAGCCGATTACCATGCCTTTTGGCCCGGCTTCGAGTTTTTCGACGCCGGCATCACGGCAGGCGCGCTTGAGGGCGACAGTGGCGAGCAGGTTTTCCACTTCGCTCGGCATCGGGCCGAAGCGATCCACCAGCTCGGCGGCGAGGGCTTCGCTATCGGCATCGGTGGTGAGCGCGCCGATGCGCCGATAAAGGCCAAGGCGCACCGGGAGTTCGGTGACGTAGCTTTCGGGGATGAGCACCGGCAGGCCGAGCGAGATGTTCGGCGTCCAATCGCGGCTATGCTCGCGGGATTTTTGGCCACCTTCGGCGCGCAAATCGGCCACCGCGTCTTCGAGCATTTGTTGGTAAAGTTCGATGCCGACTTCGCGGATATGGCCGGATTGTTCATCGCCGAGCAAATTGCCCGCGCCGCGTAAATCCAGATCATGCGAGGCGAGGGTGAAGCCCGCGCCCAGCGTATCGAGCGTTTGCATCACTTCGAGGCGCTTTTGCGCGGAGGCCGCGAGTTTATGGGTGGCGGGCCAGGTGAGATAGGCGTAGCCGCGCTGTTTGCCGCGCCCGACGCGCCCGCGCAATTGGTAGAGCCCGGCGAGGCCGAACAGGTCAGCGCGCCAGATCAGGATGGTGTTGACGGCGGGCATGTCGAGCCCGGATTCGACGATGTTGGTGGCGAGCAGAATATCGTATTTGCCTTCGCTGAACTCGGTCATTACCCGTTCGATTTCCGAGGGTGGCAGGCGGCCATGGGCGGTGGCGCAGCGGGCCTCGGGGGCGATTTCGGCGAGGCGCTCGCGCATCCGATCGATATCCTCGATATGCGGCACCACGCAGAAAATTTGGCCGGAGCGAAACCGCTCGCGCGCCAGGGCTTCGCGGATCACCAGCGGGTCCCACGGCATGATGAAGGTGCGCACGGCCAGACGATCAACGGGCGGGGTGGTGATCAGGGACAGATCGCGCACGCCGGTGAGGGCGAGTTGCAGGGTGCGCGGGATTGGGGTGGCGGTGAGGGTGAGCACATGGACATCGGCTTTGAGCTGCTTCAGCCGCTCTTTGTGCGCGACGCCGAAATGCTGTTCTTCATCGACGATCAACAGGCCGAGCTGGGCGAAATTGATCGATTTGGCGAGCAGCGCATGGGTGCCGATGACGATATTGATCTGGCCATCGGCGAGGCCGGCGCGCACGGCGTTTGCGTCTTTGGTGGAGACGAGGCGCGAGAGTTGCGCCACTTTGATCGGCAGACCAGCGAAGCGTTCGGCGAACAGGCGGTAATGCTGGCGGGCGAGCAGGGTGGTGGGCACCACGACTGCGACTTGGGTGCCGGCCATGGCGGCGACGAAGGCGGCGCGGAGTGCGACTTCGGTTTTGCCGAACCCGACATCGCCGCAAATCAGCCGGTCCATCGGTTTGCCGGCGGCGAGGTCTTCCAGCACATCGGCGATGGCGCGGGATTGATCCTCGGTTTCGGTATAGGGGAAGCGGGCGCAGAATTCGGCGAAACTGCCTTCTTCGGCGGCGAGCAAGGGGGCATCGTGCAGTTTGCGCTCGGCGGCGAGGCGGATCAGCCCGGCGGCAATGTCACGAATCCGGTTTTTGGCGCGGGCGTGGCGGGCCTGCCAGGAGGCACCGCCGAGCTTGTCGAGCGAGACGCCGGCGGTTTCGGTGCCAAAGCGCGAGAGCAGCTCGATATTTTCGACCGGGAGGAATAATTTGTCGCCGCCATCATAGAGCAAGCGCAAGCAATCATGCGGCGCGCCATCGACGGTGAGGGTAACGAGGCCATCATAGCGGCCAATGCCGTGCTCTTGATGCACCACGAGGTCGCCTTCGGCGGTTTCGGTGGCATCGGCGATGAATTGGTCGGCGCGCGGGCGGCGCGGCTTGGGCCGGGCGATGCGCGCACCGAGCAAATCCTGTTCGGCGATCACCGCCATATCCTCGGCGACGAAGCCGCGCTCCAGCCCGAGCACGGCGAGCAGCACGGCGCTGCCTTGGGCGATGCGCACCTCATCGGCGTGGTCGATTGGGATGGCGCTCAGCCCGTGATCGCGCAGCAAGGTGGCGAGCCGGTCACGCGAGCCTTGGCTCCAGGCGGCGAGCACCACGCGACGCCCGGCATCCTGCCAGCGGCGCACCAGCAGGCGGAATTCGTCAAACACCGAACTGGTGGCCCCGCTTTGGGTCAGCACTGCGCCGGGGCGCGCCCCGGCATCGATCCGGTCATGCCCGGTGCTATTGGGGGTGCTTTCAGGGGCGGCGAACGGGTCGAATATGAAACTGGGGCGCTGCGCCAAAATCGCGTCGAACGCGGCGGGGCTGAGATAAAGCTGCTCGGGGGCAATCGGGCGGTAGGGCACATCGCCGGGGCGGGTGGGGGTGCGCCGTGCGTCATAATGATCGGCGATCATCTCGAACCGGGCGGCGGCGGAGGCTGGGGCTTGATGATCGAGGCTGATCGAGGCGTCGGGCAGGGCCTCGAACACCGTGCTCATGCGCTCGGTGAATAAGGGCGCGTAATGTTCCATACCGGGATGGCGGTGGCCGGCGGAAATGGCTTGGTAGAGGGAATCATTGATCGCATCCGCGCCGAAAAGGTCGCGATAGGCGCTGCGAAACCGGCTGATCGAGTCTGGATCGCGCGGGATTTCGGAGGCGGGGTGAAATTCGAGCTTGGTGAGCGGCTCGGCGCTGCGCTGGGTGACGGGATCGAAGCTGCGGAGCGATTCCACCTGATCGCCGAACAGATCGATGCGCGCGGGTGTGGCGTCACCGGCCGGCCAGACGTCGAAAATGCCGCCGCGAATCGCGAAATCGCCTTGTTCCATCACGGTGCCGACGCGGTGATAGCCTTGGGATTCCAGGAATCGCGCCCAATCGGCGGGGTCGAGCACGGTGCCGGGGGCGATGTGGCGCGACACGCCGGCGAATTGGGCGGCGGGCATGACCCGTTGGATGGCCGCGTTGATGGTGGTGAGCAGCACCAGCGGGCCGGGGCGGCGCGCTTGCAGGCGGGTGAGGGTGGCGACGCGCTCGGCAATGATCGCGGGGTTGGGCGAAACCCGGTCATAGGGCAGGCAATCCCAGGCGGGAAAGCGCAACAGCGGCAGTTTGGGGGCGAAAAACCCGATGGCATCGGCCAGGCGGGCGAGGCGGGCATCATCGCGCGCGATATGGATCACCGCGCCGCTTTCCTGCGCGCGCCGGGCGATCAGATTGGCATCGAACCCTTCGGGTGCGCCATGAACGGTGATCAGCCCCATGGCTCAGCGTCCGGTTTTGGCTTGGGCGACGTCCGGCGCTTCCTGTTGGATTTGGCGCAGCAAGGGAGAATCGGCGTGATCGGGGATCGGCAGCCGGCCCGTGAGCCAGTCCGCCAGCTCGACATCGGGGAACTCCATCAGCGCTTCGAAGGCGTCCAACGCGGCATCGTCCATGCTGTTGATATGGCGGTGCGCAAAGCCGCCAATCATCAGGTCATTTTCATAGGTGCCGCGATGGGTGGCGCGATACAGCACGCGTTTGCGGCGCTGGATCAGGGCGGTTTGGGGTTGGCTGGGATCGGGCGGCGTGGGATCAGAGATCATGATGGGTTGCGATATAGAGTGCCAAAGCGGCACTGTCAGCCCGTGACCCCCGAGATCATCGATTCGCTGCGCGCACCGCTGACCAGCCTGCCCGGCATTGGGCCACGGCTGGCCGGGTTATTGGCGCGGGCGGTGGATGGCGAGACGGTGCTGGATGTGCTGTTTCATTTGCCGGAGGGCTATATCGACCGGCGCGGGCGCAAGCTGTTGAGCGAGGCCGAGGCGGGGCAGTTGGGTAATTTCATCATCGAGGTGGTCAGCCATGAAGCGCCGGCGCGGCGCGGCCAGCCGCATCGGGTGGTGATCCGCGATGCGAGCGGCTTTGGCGAGGTGGTGCTGTTTCATGCCGGACGGCTGGTGCAATTTCCCATCGGCGCGCGGTTGTTGATTGCGGGCAAGGCCGAGCGATTTGGGCCGCGCGTATCAATCCGGCATCCTGATTATGTGCTCCCCGCCGAGCAAGCGGCGTCCTTGCCCGCGATTGAGCCGGTGTGGCGGCTGACGGCGGGTTTGACGCGTGGGGTGGTGGCGCGGGCGATGCGCGGGGCGTTGGCGGTGTTGCCAGAACTTCCGGAATGGCAACGCCCCACAATTTTGGCGGATCGGGGCTGGCCTGGTTTCACGGCGGCTTTGCACATTGTGCAGCATCCAGAGCAGATCCCGGATGACAAGGCGGCGCGCCGACTGGCCTATGATGAGCTGTTGGCGCGCCAGATTGCATTCGCGCTGATCCGCAACCGCAGGCGCAAACGGCCGGGCCGCGCCTTCATCGCGCAGGGGCGGTTGCGGGCGCAGGCTTTGGCCCGGTTTGGCCATCAGCCGACGGCGGCGCAGGCGCGGGCATTGGAGGAGATTGATGCGGATTTGCGCGCCCCGCACCGGATGTTGCGGCTGTTGCAGGGCGATGTTGGCTCCGGCAAGACCTTGGTGGCGGCACTCGCGATGCTGCGTGTGGTCGAGGCCGGGGCGCAGGCGGCGTTGTTAGCGCCGACCGAATTATTGGCGCGTCAGCATTATGCCACTCTGGCGCGGATTTGCCCGGTGCCGGTGGTGTTGCTGACCGGTTCGCTGAAAACGCAAGAGCGACGGGCGGCGCTGGCGGGAATCGCCGATGGCTCGGTGCCGATGATTGTTGGCACCCACGCGATTTTTCAGAAATCGGTGAATTTTCATGATTTGGGGTTGGCGGTGGTGGATGAGCAGCATCGCTTCGGGGTGGATCAGCGTTTGGCGTTGGGCGCGAAAGGGGCGGCCACGGATATGTTGGTGATGACGGCGACGCCGATCCCGCGCAGCTTGCTGTTATCGCATTGGGGCGAGATGGCGGTATCGCGGATTACCGGCAAGCCGGCGGGGCGCACGCCGATCAAGACCACGTTGCATCGGATTGATCAGATGGAGGCGATTACCGATGCGGTGGCGCGGATGATTGCGCGCGGCGGGCGGGTTTATTGGGTTTGTCCGCTCGTCGCGGAGAGTGAAATGCTCGATATTGCCGCGGCGGAGTTGCGTTTTAGCGCCTTGGCGCAGCGTTTTGGCGGCAAGGTGGGGTTGGTGCATGGGCGGCAGAAGGTGGAGGCGCGGGCGGCGACGCTTGCGGATTTTGCGGCGGGGCGGCTTGATATTTTGGTGGCCACGACCGTGATCGAGGTGGGGGTGGATGTGACCGATGCGACGGTGATGGTGATTGAACATGCGGAGCGGTTTGGTTTGGCGCAATTGCACCAGTTGCGTGGGCGGGTGGGGCGCGGGGCGGCGGTGAGCTATTGTTTGTTGCTGCATGATGCGGGGTTGAGTGCGGCGGCGCGCAAGCGGCTGGCGATTTTGCGGGAAACCGATGATGGGTTTCGGATTGCCGATGAGGATTTCGCGATCCGGGGTGGCGGCGATGTGTTAGGCGCAAAACAATCGGGGTTTCCGGGCTATCGGCTGGCCGATCCGGAGCGTGACGCTGATTTGATCGCGATGGCGCATCAGGATGCGACGATGCTGCTGGAGGCCGACCCGACATTGGCGGCACCACGTGGGCAGGCGGTGCGATTATTGCTGCGCTTGTTCGATCATGCGCGGGCGATGCGGGCGTTGGTGGCGGGATGAGCCGGGAATTTCCGACCGCGCCGCGTGTGGGCATTGGCGTGGTGGTGCTGCGCGGTGATGCGGTGCTGCTGATCCGCCGGGGTCGCCCGCCGGGTTTGGGGCAATGGAGCTTGCCGGGTGGCGGGCAGGAGCTGGGCGAGACGGCGGAAGCGGCGGCGCGGCGGGAATTGCGCGAGGAAACCGGCCTGACCGTGGGGGCGATGGTGCTGGCGGGCTATGCGGATCAAATTCATCACGATGAAGAGGGCCGGGTGCAGTTTCATTATACGGTGCTGGATTTCGCAGCCCGGTATGGCGGGGGCGATGCCCAGCGCGGCGATGATGCGGCGGATCTGGCCTGGGTCGCGGAGGCGGAATTTGACGATTATGGGGTGACACCCGCCGTGCGGCGCATGGTGCGTCAGGCGCGGAACGCAATCCGATATATTCATGATTGATCAATATGACACCTATGCTGCAATGCACCATGCTTGAGGGGTGCGGGCGACCTATTTGAGGTTCAGACCAAGGCGATCCAGAAGACGGCCCCGCTGTGAGGCCGCCAATCGCCTGGACCTTAAGGAGATTTCGATGAACAAGATCATTGTTGCGGGCGCTTTGGCGGCCATTTTGGGTGCGGGCTCGGTGGCCTATGCAGGCCAGGGCATTCCCAATCTGCCTGCGCAGCCGATTGTCGCGCAGACTGATACCGGCGTGATGGGGCAGAGCTACCCGAATTTTACCGGCACAGCGCAGCCTGTGGTGTCGCTGCAGTTCGCGGCCAATGCGACCGGCCAGAACTACCCGACCTTCGCGCCCGCCACCGGCACCAACGCGACGGGTTCGACGGTTGAATATGCCGCCGTTGCGCCGGTGACCAAGCCGCGCGGCTAATAACCGGCTGATCGGCAGACCGTCTTTGCGCTTCCGATAAAGGCAAGCAAGAACTGCTTTTTTGAAAAAAAGCAGCAAAAAACTTGTCTTAATCGGCGCGCGGGCGGCGAAACCAGCATGGACCCAGAGGCGCAAAGTTTTTTTTGCTTCTTTTTTGTTCACAAAAAAGAAGGGCCTTCGCTCCTCTGATCCGGCATTGTCCGAAAGGGCTGCACATTCCCTGCTGTGCAGCCCTTTTCGTTTGCCTCGTGCTGATCGGCACGGCATAAGGCGGCATGGGTTTTGTGCTGGATCATGTGGTGGTGCTGATCGCGGTTTCGGCTGTGGGATTGGTTGGCGCTTCGGCACTCGGATTTCTCACCGCGTCGGCGGAGCCGGGCGAGTACAAATTGGCGCCGGTGCAAGGGGCGGTGCTGGGGCTGACCGGGTTGCTGTTGGGCTTTAGCATTTCGCTGGCGTTGAGCCGGTATGAGCATCGGCGGGTTTTGGTTGTCGATGAGGCCAATGCGATTGGCACGACCTGGTTGCGCGCCAGCCTGTTGCCAGCGCCGATGGATCAAGCGGCGCGGCCCTTGCTGGAGCGCTATGTGGGCGCACGGCTCGCATTTTTTCAGGCGGGTAACGATCCGGCGGCGATTGCCAAGGCTGAGGCGCGGGCGGCCCATTTGCAAACCGCGCTGTGGGCGATTGCCACCAAAGCGGCGGTTTCGGCACCCAATAGCATCACCGCGAGCTTTATTCGCGCGCTGAATGGCATGATCGATTTGGAGGCGGAGCGCGATGCGGCGCGGCGTGATCGGCTGCCATGGGTGATGTGGGGCGGATTGTTTTTGGTGACGCTGGTGGCCAGTTTTTTCACCGGCGCTGCGCTGCGCGGGCAGCGTTGGTGGGTGTTGCTGGTGTTGCCGCTCACGTTTGCGCTGCTGCTCGGTTTGATTGGCGAGTTTGATACGCCGCGCAACGGGTTATTGCAGGTGAGCCAGCATAGTTTGGAACGGTTGCAGGCGAGTTTTGCCGCTCCGCCTTGATATGACGCACCCGATCATGATGCGCCGTTGGTCCAGGGTGCCGATCCTGATGCTGGTGGCAATGATTGCGGCGTTGTGGCTGGGGGCGTGGGCGCCGTGTTCGGCGGCGGGGCTGCGGGTGGCGGCGATGGGCAGTTTTGACAGTTTCAACCCGTTTGTGCTGCGCGGCACAGCGCCGCGCGGGATTTATCGGCTTTGGATGCCGCTGCTGCGCGCATCCGCGTTTCGCGCGGGCGTGCTGCATCCGGCGGTGGCGCTCAGCATGCAGGAGGAGCAAAATCCGAGGCGGGTGATTTTCACGCTGGATCCTGCGGCGCGTTTTGCCGATGGCGCGACAATTACGCCGGCTGATGTGATTTGGACGTTTCATATTTTGGTGACGCAGGGGCAGCCGTTTTTTCGCTCCTATTATCGCGGGATCAAGGCGGTGACCGCTTCGGGGCCGAGGCGGGTGGTGTTTTGGCTGCGCGCTGATGCGGGGCGGGCGTTGCCGATGGAAATTGCCGGGGAGCCGATTTTGCCTGCGCAATTTTGGCGGGGGCGGCGGTTTGATGCGCTGCTGCGCACGCCACCGCCCGGCTCGGGGCCGTATCGGATTGGCTCAGTGCGGATGGGATCATCGATCACCTATCAACGCGTGGCGCATTGGTGGGGGCGCGACGCGATGCCAGCGCAAACCCAGGCGCCGCGTTTGACCTATGTGTATTTTCGCAATCGGGCGGTGGCGCGTCAGGCGTTTCGGGCCGGGGCGCTTGATATATGGGTGGTGCATGACCCGCGCCGGGCCAAGGCTTGGGCGCGCGCAGGCGTGCGGATCGCCAACTTGCCGATCCACGAGCCGGCGGGGATGCATGGGCTGGTGTTTAATCTGCGCCGCCCGGCGCTGCGCGCGGTGGCGTTGCGTCAGGCGCTGGCGGTGATGTTTGATTTTCGCTGGATCAACCGGGTGTTGTTGGGCGGGGCGATGCGGCGGAGCGACAGTTTTTTTGCCAATTCGGCGCTGGCGGCGCGCCGCGATGTGCCGGCATTGCCGACGGGCGGGGCCTCGGGTTTTGATGATGCGGCGGCGCGCACGGCGATTGGGCTGTTGCGGCAGGCGGGGTATCGGCTGCAGCGCGGGGTGATGGTGGGGCCGAATGGCGCGCCGTTGCGGCTGAGTGTGATTGTGGATCAGCCAGGGTTGATGGCGCCGTTGGTGGCGTATCGAGCGATGTTGCAGCGGATTGGGGTTGGGTTGCGCATCGATCCGCTCGATCCGGCTTCCTATCAGGCGCGTTTGCAGGCGCGCCAATACGATTTGGCCTATGCGGATTTTCCGCAATCGCGGCATCCTGGCGCGGCGGAGGCGGATTATTTTGGCTGTGCGGCGGCGGCACGGCCAGGGAGCTATAATTTGGCCGGGCTGTGCAGTCAGCGGATCGATCGGTTGATTGCGCAATTGCGGGCGGCGCCGAATCGCGCGGCGCGGCTGGTGGCGGCGCATCGGCTCGATCGGGCGTTGCGGCGGCGCTGGATTGTGGTGCCGGGGTGGTATCAGCGCCAGATTATGGTGGCGTATCGGGGTTGCGCGGTGCCGCCCGCGCGGGTGCCGTTGCGGGGGTTTGATCTGAGCACCTGGCAATGCCGATGACCCGTTATGTGCTGATCCGGCTTGGTTTGATGGTGCCAACATTGCTGGCGGTGTTAGCGCTGACGGTTGCGATTTTGCATGCGGCGCCGGGTGGGCCGGCGAGTGCGGCGATTGCGCGCGCGGCGGCGGCGGCGGCGCAGCATGGGCAGGTGCTGAGCCAGGCGGATATTGCGGCGATTAGGGCTGCCTATCGGGCGTCCTGGGGGGTGAGCGCGTTTGCGCGGGCGATGCTGCGCTATGGCCTATTTCATCTGGGTCATTCGCTGGTGACCGGGCAGAGCGTTGCGGGTTTGATTGCGCAGCGTTTGCCGGTTTCAATCGGGTTGGGGGTTGGCTCGACCTTGTTGGTTTATGGGCTGGCGGTGCCGCTGGGCATTGCGCAGGCGATGCGGGCGGGCTCGCGCTTTGATCGGAGCGTAACGCTGGCGATGCTGAGCGGTGCGGCGTTGCCGGGGTTTTTGGTGGCGATTTTGCTGGTGGTGGGGTTTGGCGCGGGGGGTGTGCTGCCGTTATTTCCGCTGCGGGGTTTACTCTCCGGTGGCTTGAGCGCGGCACCGCTCGCGGTGCGGGCGCTCAATATGGCGTGGCATTTGGTGTTGCCGGTGGTTGCCGTGAGTGCGGGCGGATTGGCCGGGTTGGCCTTGTTAGTGCGCCATGCGACGCTGGAGGCTTTGGGGCAGAGTTATGTGATGGCGATGCGCGCCCGCGGGGCGAGTGAGCGCCAGATTGCGTTGCGCCATGCCGGGCGGCGGGCGCTGTTGGTGGTGGTGGCGGGGCTGCCGCAGAGTTTCGTGGCAATGTTATTTACCTCGGCGTTGTTGGTGGAGATTGTGTTTTCGCTGCCGGGTTTGGGGTTGTTAGGCTATCAGGCGGCGCTGGATCGGGATGTGCCGGTGTTATTGGGTAGTTTGTATATTTATACTTTGACCGGATTGCTTGCGCATTTGGCGGGGGATTTGCTGGCGCGATGGGTTGATCCGCGCATTGATTTTACCGCTTTGCGCTGAGCAAGGCGGCGAGCCCGGCGGCGACGGCTTTTTTCATCACGGTGGGGAGCGGGGCATCCGGCGGTGCGGCAGTGAGGTCATTGGGCAGGTGGCGGATATGGGCCGCACGCACGGCGAGGCGCAGTTCGAAATGGGTAAAGACGTGAATAATCGCGCCGGCATCGTGCCAAGTCGTCGTGATCGGGGGTGCGGCGGGGGCGTTGGGTTGCTCGGTCCAGGCGCTGCCGGGCAGTTCGAACATGCCGCCGAGCAGGCCGCGGGGCGGGCGGCGGCGCAGGCCGATTTGGCCCTGGGCGTCGCGGAGTAGAAAAACGGTGCCATAGCGGATTGGGCGCGGGGTTTTGGCGGCTTTGCGCGGCAGGGTTGCGGCGATGCCTTGGGCGTGGGCGGCGCAGTGATGCTGCCAGGGGCAGAGCAGGCAGGAGGGGGTGCGCGGGGTGCAGATTGTCGCGCCGAGATCAAACAAGGCTTGGGCGAAATCACCGGGCTGGGCGCGGGCGGCTTTTTGCGCGCCGAGGGTTGCGGCGGCGGCGGCGATGGCCGGTTTGGCGGCGGGCAAAGGCTCGTTGATCGCGAACATGCGGGCGGTGACTCGCTCGACATTGCCATCGACCGGGACCACCGGGAGCGCAAACGCAATCGCGCCGATGGCGGCGGCGGTATAGGCACCAATGCCGGGCAAAGCGCGTAACCCATCGAGCGTGGCAGGGAAGCCGCCTTGGGCGCTGACGGCGCGGGCGCAGGCGATCAGGTTGCGCGCACGGGCATAATAGCCAAGCCCGGCCCAGAGATTGAGCACCTGCTCATCCGGTGCGGCGGCGAGATCGGCGATGGTGGGAAAATGCTCGAGAAAACGCAGGAAATAGGGTATGACCGTGGTAACCGTGGTTTGTTGGAGCATAATTTCGCTCAGCCAGACGCGGTACGGGTCGGCTTGGTGGCCGGGTGCGGTGCGCCAGGGCAAATCGCGCCGGTGCGCATAATACCAGCGGAGTAGGGCGAGGGATGGCGGTGCGGCGTTCACAGCAGAAGGATGTGGCGGGAAATACCGCTCCTGTCGAGCCAGCGCGGCATTATGCAGCGCGGGGCATCGGCACCTTGCTCGCCCCGGTGGTGCGCCCGGCGTTGCGGGTGCGCGGGCCGGCTTTGGCCGCTTTATTGGAGGATTGGGAGGCGCTGGTGGGGCCGGAGATTGCCGCGCGCAGCCAGCCGGTGAAGCTTGCAGCGGGGAGCTTGACCTTGGCGTGCGCGGGGCCGGATGCGCTGGAGTTGCAGCACCGTGCGCCCGCCTTGATCGCGCGGATTAATCAGGCCTTGGGCGGCGCGCCGGTGACGCGGGTGAAATTCGTGGCCGCAGCGCCCGTGCTGGCGCCGGGTGCGGGGTCGGGTGCAGGAGTGGCGCGGGTGAGCGATGCGCCGCCGCCAGTCGATGGTTCGTTAGAGGCGGCGTTGACGCGGCTGCGCTGGCATTTGGCGCGTGACGGGCGGCGGGGCTGAGGCGGATCACGCATGGTTCGCGATGATGGCGGCGGCGAGTTGGCGGCGGATTTTGTCGGCGAGGGTTTGGAGCCGGGTCACGTCAGGGTCGGGCTGGTCGATGCAGGCCATCAGGGCCGCGTAATTTTGCCGAAGTTCGGTTGTGGTGAGGGCGTTGGCCGCGAGAAAATCCTGGATCGAGAGCGGGCCGGAGCGGCGCATATAGGGGCGGAGCGACGCCTCGCGCGGGGCGAAGGCGAGCACGCGCAGCCAGCGCGCATGCAGGGCGAAAGCGCCGAGCCAGGTTTGCGGCGGCCCTTTCAGCGGCCTTGGCCGGGGCTGGGCAAGCCAGGTGCGCAAGGCGGCTTCGGTCATCGGCCGGGCGATGCCAAAGCCTTGCGCGAGGGGCACGCCCATGATGCGCAGCGCATCAAGCACGTCTGGCGATTCGACGCCTTCGACGCAGACTTGCAGCGATAACATGGTGCTCATGGTCAAGAAATTAGCGAGCAGGAGTAAATCATTCGGCTCGGCCAGGATTTCGGCGAGGAAGGATTTATCGATTTTGACGAAATCGACCGGCAGGCGCTGCACGCGGCGCAGGGTGGTGAATTCGACGCCGAGATCATCGAGCGCGATTTTGACGCCGACGGCGCGCAGGGCGTTTAGGTGATGGCGCGCTGATGGCAAATCGGCGAATTCGTGACTTTCGAGGATTTCGATGATGATGCGCCGTGGTGCTATGCCGCTCTCGGCGAGGCCGGCGGCCAGTAGCGCGGTGATCGGGGCTTTGCTCAGCACTTCGGCATCAAGATTGATCGATAAATTCAGCGTGTGGCCCGCTTCATCGAGCCGTTGCAGGCAGGCGAGGCCTTGGGTTAGGCCTGCTTCGAACAGGGTGACCCGGTCAGCGAGGGTCAGCGTATCCAGAAAAGCGGCGGGGCTGAGCAGGGTTTGGCCATCGCGCAGGCGGGCCAGAGCCTCAATGGCGACGGGAGCGCTGTTATGCATGGCGATGACGGGCTGATAGTGAAACTCGACCTGATGCGCGGCGATCAGGGCGCTATGGCGGGAGGGTTCGGTGCTCGGATTATTCAGCCCGGAATAGAGTGTCCAGAATTGGTTGCGGGTGGCTTTAGCGTATTTCGCGGTATAAAGCGCGATGTCGGCATGGCGGACCAGCGTATCCGCTTCCGACGGGTCTGCCGGGTGCAGGGTGATGCCGAAGCTCGCGTTCATTGTAATAATGTCGCCGGTTTCCAACGTGATCGGCGCGACCAGGGCGGTGTGCAGCCGATCGCAGAGCTGTTCCAGCGCATGGCTATTCGGCACATCATGGATAATCAGGGCGAATTCGTCACCGCCGAGGCGGGCGATGAAATCGCGCTCCCGCAGCGTGCCCCGCAGCCGTTTGGCGAGGCAGCGCAGCACGTGATCGCCGGCGGCGTGGCCGAATCGGTCATTGATCGGCTTGAATCCATCGAGATCGAGCATGCCGATGCCAATAGCGCTGCCGGTGCGCCGCGTTTCGGCCATTGCGGCGGGGAGCGCTTCTTCAAAGGCGCGGCGATTGGGCAGGAGCGTGAGCGCGTCATGCCGGGCGATGCGGCTTTGCGCCTCGCGCTCGGCGCGCAAGGCGGATTTGACGTCCAGATCATCAAGGGTGCGCCCGATGGTGCGCGCAATTTGTTCAATCAGGCGCTGGGTTTCCGGGTCGATCACCGCCGTATCGCTGGAGACCACGAATAAAACGGCATGGATGGCCGCCCCCCTTCGGATCGGGGCGGCGGCGGCGGATTGCCAGCCGCCGCGCGTGGCGATTGAGCGCCATTTGCGCAGCTTGAGCAGCGAGGCGTAGCCGTTGGCGGTCTGGATTATGCCGGATTTCCAGGCGCGCACGCCCAGCAATTGCTGATCGCTGTCATCATCAATCGCTTGGCGCAGACGGCGCACGCCCGCCGCATCGGCCCCGGCGGCAATGCGATAGCCAAAGCGGCCTTGCTGATCGACCGTGCCGATGGCGGCTGCCGTGAACAGGCCGGTTTCGCTGAGGCGCTGACAAATGGTGCGCAAAGCGGCATCGGCATTGTCGGCTTCGAGCAAGGTTTCCGAGCCGATCAATAGCGTATCGAGCAGGCGTTTGGAGCGCTGCAAGGCGTGATGGCGCAGGCGGTTTTCGATGGCGGTGCCGATGATCGCGCCGAATTCGCAAAGCTGGGTGCGCGACCAAGCGGTGTGAAAAAAATCAGGGTCGGCACTATAAAGAACCAGCAGGCGATGCGGGCCGTCCAACCCGGTGAGGGGCACGCAGGCGCAGGACCGCAGACCGTGCGATTCCCAGTCCGTGCGCCAAGGCTGCAAGCTACGATCATGCTGAATATCGCTCGAAAGTTCGGTGCGGCTATGCAGCCAGGCGCGCCCGGCGGGGGTGAGCGGGTGCGCGCCTTGGCGCAGGCTGATCATCCGGTGCGGATCACGCAGAGCCGGCATATCCGGCGCGGCGACGGCCTCAGGCATCAATAAGGCGTCATCATTGGGTCGACCGATCCAGGCCCCATCGATCCCCGGAACGGTGCGCAGCATGACCACCAGATGGGTCATGAATTCCAACGGGTTCGATGGTGCGGCCAAGAGCTGGTCAAACCCGGCCAAGGCGCGCCATGGCGGCGGCAGAGGCTGCTGTGCTGAGCTGGGCTGGCTCATTGGGGTGCGAACCAGGGTGATTAACGGGGCTTGGGGTATTGCCATCAGCGACCTTTCATTCCGCCTGCATATCCGCAATTGATTAATGAATGGTGAAGTGCCCTGGGTGGGCGCACATTTGCAACGTCTAATGCGCCTCTGACCAATTTTGGCCGATCCCCGCCTCAACTTCGAGCGGCACGGAGAGAAAAGCGGCGTTGCGCATGGTGGTTTTGGCAAGCTCGGCGAGGCGCGCGGCTTCGGCTTGCGGGGCTTCGAAGACGAGTTCGTCATGGACTTGCAACAGCAGCACGGCGTTGAGGTCAGCCGCGTGCAGGGCGGCGGGCAGGTGGATCATCGCGCGCTTGATGATGTCGGCGGCACCGCCTTGTAACGGCGCGTTAATGGCTTGGCGTTCGGCATAGCTGCGGCGGGCGGCGTTTTTATCGGTAATGCCGGGCACATAGCAGCGTCGACCGAAGGGGGTGAGCACATAGCCGTTGGTGCGGGCAAATTCGGTTGTTTCATTCATATAGCGGCGAATTTCCGGATAGCGGGCGAAATAGGCCTCGATATAGCGGCGCGCTTCGCCGTTTTCGATGCCGAGCTGCCGGGCGAGGCCGAAGGCGGAAATACCGTAAATGATGCCGAAATTGATCGCTTTGGCGCGGCGGCGGGTGAGCGGGTCCATCTGCGCCATCGGCACGCCGAACACTTCGGAGGCGGTGCGGGCGTGAATATCTTCGCCATCGGCAAAGCTTTGTTTCAACGCGCTAATGTCAGCGACATGGGCGAGCAGGCGCAATTCGATTTGCGAATAATCGGCTGAGACTAACACATGGCCGGGTGCTGCGATGAAGGTGCGGCGGATACGCGCCCCTTCCTCGGTGCGGATCGGGATATTTTGCAAATTAGGGTCATTGGACGATAACCGACCGGTTGCGGCGATGGCTTGGGCGTAGCTGGTATGCACGCGCCCGGTTGCCGGATCGATATCATTGACCAGGGCATCGGCGTAGGTGGATTTCAGTTTTTGCAGTTGCCGCCAATCGAGAATCCGAGCGGGGAGGGGATGACCAGATTCGGCGAGGCCTTCTAACACAGCGGCATCGGTGCCCCAGGCGCCGGTTTTGGTGCGTTTGCCGCCGGGGAGTTTCATTTCATCGAACAGGATTTCGCCCAATTGCTTCGGGCTGCCGAGATTAAAGGCATGGCCGACCAATTGTTCGATCTCACGCTGGATATGATCCATCCGCCGTGCGAATTCGGCGGACATCGCGACCAGATCATCACGATCGACGCTGATTCCAGCACGTTCCATGCCGATCAGCACGGGGACCAGTTTGCGCTCCAATTGTTCGTATAACGAAAGTGCTTGTTTCTCGCGCAGGCGGGGGCGCAGCGCTAACCAGAGTCGGAGCGTAACGTCTGCGTCTTCGGCGGCATAGGCGGTGGCGCGGTCTAGCGCGATTTCGGCGAAGGAGACGCGGTTGCGCCCGGTGCCGGTGACATCATCAAAGCTGATCGGGCGATGGCCAAGATGCAGCAGCGACAGCTCGTCCATGCCGTGGCCGTGCGCGCCGGCATCTTGGGCGTAGGAGATGAGCATCGTGTCATCGAACGGCGTCGCATCCGGCAAGCCCTCGTTTGGCAGACCGGCACCGGAGAGCACATGGATGTCGAATTTGGCGTTATGGAAAATTTTTAGAATAGCGGGGTCGGTGAGGATTTCTGTTAGTTTTTGATAGACCAGGGGGCGCGGCAATTGTTCGCCATTGACATGGCCGAGTGGCAGATAGGCGGCGCGGCCTGGGGCGGTGGCGAGCGAAATGCCGATCAGGCGGGTGTGGCGGGCATCAAGATCGGTGGTTTCGGTATCGAGCGCGCAATAACCCGTGGTTTGGATGTCCGCGATCCAGCGATCCAGCGCGTCTGGGGTGTCGATGGTTTCATAGGGGCCGAACGGGATGGTTTCGCGCCCGGTGGCCGGGGGCGCGAGGACCGGCATGGGCGCTGGGGTGGGGGATGGTGCGGTGATGCCGGGTGTGGCGCCAAGCCGGTGCAAAATGCTTTTGAAGCCTTGGGCTTCGAGAAAGGCGGTAAGGTGCGCTTGATTGGTGATGCTGGTGGTGAGTGCTTCGATCGGCAGCGGGAGCGCAACATCGCGCCGCAATTCGACCAGTCGGCGGGAGCGGCGTGCGGCTTCGGCGTGTTCGATGAGCGCATCGCGGCGTTTTGAGGGTTTCATCGCACCGCTGGCGGCGGCGGCGGCGAGAATATTTTCCAGCGTGCCAAACTCGGCGATGAGCTGGGCGGCACCTTTCGGGCCGATGCCGGGGACGCCGGGGACATTATCGACATTATCACCCATTAAGGCTTGGGCGTCGATCATTTGCGCGGGTGTTACGCCGAATTTGGCCATGACCTCGGCGGGGCCGATGGGGGTTGATTTGATCGGGTCCAGCATATCGACCCGATCCGTGAGAAGCTGCATCAAATCCTTGTCGGAGGACACGATGGTGACGGCACCGCCGGTGGCGGTCATGGCGGCCGCGTAGCTCGCGATCAGGTCATCGGCCTCAAAGCCTTCAAGCTCGATGGCGGGGACGCCGAAGGCGCTGGTGGCTTCGCGGATTAGGGCGAATTGCGGGATCAGTTCGGGCGGGGGGTCGGGCCGGTGGGCTTTGTAATTCGGGTCGATTTCGTTGCGGAACGTGGTGCGCCCGGCATCGAAAATGACGGCGATATGGCTGTCCGTGTGGTCTTTCAGCAGCCGGGCGAGCATGGCGCAAAAGCCATAGACGGCATTGACCGGCGTGCCATCGGCGCGGGTCATCGGCGGCAGGGCGTGGAAGGCGCGGAAAATGAATCCCGAACCATCGATCAGCACCAGGCGGTGCTGGTTCAAGCGGCGTGCTCCGACAGCGTGTAGCGGCGGGTGCAATAGGGGCAGTCGATATGATCGGATTCGATGCGCAAATAGACCCGTGGATGGCCGAGCGGGCCGACGCCGCCATCGCATGAAACCGTGCGTTGGGTGACGGTGATGATCTCAATCGGCTGGCTGCCTTGGCCGGCATGGCCGGGGGCGTCGGGCGGATTGGCGATGCTGGGCTGGCTCATGGGCACCTCATTGGGGAATTTTTCACCCTCATGATATGGCGCGCAGCGATGATCGACCAGAGGCTGCGCGCAATTTTGGGTTTTATATCGATTTTGCTGCTGGCCTCCTGTGCTGTGCGCGATTCTGCGCCGCAGGCCAAGCCCGGATATCCAATTGTGACGAGTGGGTATTTCACCCTCGCTTCGGGCGCTCGGCTGCCCTATCGCGATTGGCGTCCGGCGGGGCGGCCACGCGCCGTGGTGCTGGCGTTGCATGGGTTTGATGATAGCCGCGATGCTTGGGTGACGGTGGGGCCGATTTTAGCGCGGCACGGGATTTTGCTCATCGCGCCCGATCAGCGCGGCTTTGGTGCGGCGCCGGGGCGCGGTTTCTGGCCGGGCACGGCGACGCTGCTGCGCGATGCGCGGCAGATGGTCGCGCAGTTGCACCGGCGCTATCCGCAGACGCCGATTACGTTGATGGGCGAGAGCATGGGGGCGGCGGAGGCGCTGATGGTGGGTGCTGCGGGGGATCGGGCGGTGGCATCCTATGTGTTGATTTCGCCGGCGGTGTGGGGTGGCCGGGCGATGGCACCACCGACCCGCTGGGCGGCGGCGTTGGGCGGTGCGGTTGCGCCTAATGTGCGGCTAACCGGGCGGCAGGCGCATATTTTGGCCTCGGACAATATCGCCGCCTTGATCCGGCTGGCACGGGACCCGTTGACGATTTTGCATACGCGCTTGGCCGCCGTGGCCGGGATTGTGCGGCTGATGGGCCGTGCGCAGGCGGCTTGTGCGCGTTTCGCGCCGGCCCATGCGTTGGTGCTGTATGGCGGGCATGATCAACTGATCCCGAAAGCGGCGATGGCGCAATGCTGGCGGGCGATGCCGACCGATCCTGGCGTGGTGCTGGCGTATTATCCGCAAGATTATCATTTAATGGTGCTGGATCATCAGCGCGCGGTGCCGCTGGGCGATATTTTGTCGTTCATTCGCCATCCCAACTGGCCGATCCCGTCATCCGCGCCGACCGAGGCGGTTATTTTCCTAGCCGAGCATTGAGTTCGCCGCAGAACCGGGCTAAGCGGAGCAACAAGGACCTGTAGCTCAGCTGGATAGAGCGTTGCCCTCCGAAGGCAAAGGTCGCACGTTCGAATCGTGTCAGGTCCGCCATATTTTCAGGTCGTTGGGCGTTGGCCCCCCCGGTGTTGGTTCAGGCCGCGCCATTCTTGCCCTGCTCCTCTCAGATTTTATTGATGGACGACACCGCCAAGG
The DNA here is from genome assembly GCA_049964975.1 of Acidiphilium sp. Lineage (GTDB taxonomy): Bacteria > Pseudomonadota > Alphaproteobacteria > Acetobacterales > Acetobacteraceae > Acidiphilium. The sequence continues at coordinate 201 of JBMFWT010000043.1, read as the reverse complement.
ATTTTCTGGTGTGGCGTGCGCGGACGCGGGCGTCATGCCTGTGATAAGGTGCGGAGCAAAATAATCAGGAGCGCGTGATGAATGATGGTGCCGCGAAAGCCACCGGCCTTGAGCAGTTACAGGCGTTGATGCGCGCGGGCAAAATGCCGGGGATTGGCCGCACTGTGGGGTTTGATTTGGTTGAGGTGGCGCCGGGCCGTG
>JBMFWT010000042.1:0-21347 GCA_049964975.1 Acidiphilium sp. | reverse complement strand
ATGGTGGCGTCGCGGAAGGCGTAAGCGGCGACGCTGATGAGCAGGGTGATGGCGATGCCGATCAGGTCGCCACGGTTGGGGCGGGGGATCATGGGTGTGATTCGGGGCGCGAGTTGGGTGTGTGGGGGTTGGGGGAGCGGAGCCTTGCCCTTCGGGCGGCTGCCTCGTAATGGTGCATTGCGAAAACGCCTTTCCATACGTGAAAATCCATCAGCACGGGTTCAAGCACGCGAGCATGGCCGAGACAAATGACACGCCGATTTCATCGGCTTTGAGTTTCCAGGATATTATTCTGACGCTCCATCGGTTTTGGGCGCGGCAGGGCTGTGTGATTTTGCAGCCTTATGACATGGAGATGGGGGCGGGCACGTTCCATCCGGCGACGACGCTGCGGGCGTTGGGGGATACGCCGTGGCGGGCGGCGTATGTACAGCCCTCGCGCCGACCGGCGGATGGGCGGTATGGCGAGAATCCGAACCGGTTGCAGCATTATTATCAGTATCAGGTGATTATCAAGCCGAGTCCGGCGGATGCGCAGGATTTGCTGTTGGAGAGTTATCGGGCGATTGGGCTTGATCCGAAGCGGCATGATTTTCGGTTTGTGGAGGATGATTGGGAGAGCCCGACGCTGGGGGCGTGGGGGTTGGGCTGGGAGGTTTGGTGTGATGGGATGGAGGTGGGGCAATTTACCTATTTCCAGCAGGTTGGCGGGATTGCGGTGACGCTGCCGAGCTTTGAGATGACGTATGGGCTGGAGCGGCTGGCGATGTATGTGCAGGGGGTGGAGAATGTGTTTTCGCTCCGGTTTAATGACGCGCCGGATGGGCGGAGCGTGACGTATGGCGAGGTTTTTCTGCGAGCGGAGCGGGAATATTCGGCGCATAATTTTGAATTTGCGGATACGGCGATGTTGATCCGGCATTTTGGGGATGCGGAGCGCGAATGTGGGGCGTTGGTGGCGCGGGGTTTGGCGTTGCCGGCGTATGATTATTGCATCAAGGCGAGCCATTTGTTCAATTTGCTGGATGCGAGGCGAGTGATTTCGGTGGCGGAGCGGGCTTCGTATATCGGGCGGGTGCGCGCGTTGGCGAAGGCGTGTGCGGAGGCTTGGGTTGCCGGGGTTGCCGGGTGATGGCTGAGTTTTTTCTGGAAATTTTTTCTGAGGAAATCCCGGCGCGGATGCAGGCGGAGGCGGCGGCGGAGCTGCAGCGGCGGATGCTGGCGCAGTTGGCGCTGCTTGATCCGCAAGAGGTGCGGGTTTGGTATGGGCCTCGGCGGCTGGCGTTTGCAGCACGGATTGGTGCGGCGACGGCAGCGGGGGCGGAGGATATTCGCGGGCCACGGGTGAGTGCGCCGGCGCAGGCGTTGGATGGGTTTTTGCGCAAGAATGCGGCCACCCGCGCGGAGGTGGTGCAGGAGGGCGAGTTTTATTATTTGCGCCGGGCGGTAGCACCGATGACGGCGGCGGCGGTGATTGGCAGTGCGGCCTTTGCCGCGAGTTTGGCGGGGTTGCCGTGGCCGAAATCGATGCGGTGGGGCAGTAGCGGTGCGTTCACCTGGGTGCGGCCCTTGCGGCGGGTGGTGTGTTTGCTCGATGGGGCGGTGGTGCCGGTGGTGTTAGGGCCGGTGACGGCGTCTGACCAGAGCGAGGCGCACCGGTTTATGGCACCGGGGGCGTTTCGGGTGACCGGGGCCGCGCAGTGGGAGGCGCATTTAGCGCAGCATTATGTGGTGGCGGATGCGGCGCGGCGGCGGGCGATGATTGCCGAGGGGTTGCGCGCGCAGGCTGAGGCGCATGGCGTGCAGCTGGTGGCGGATGATGAATTATTCGATGAGGTGACCGGGCTGGTGGAGTGGCCGGTGGCGTTGGTGGGGGCGATTGAGCCGCGCCAGATGGCGTTGCCGCCGGAGGTGCGCGAGCTTTCGATGAAGGTCAACCAGCGTTATTTTGCCACGCGTGATGCGGCGGGTGCGCCGGCGCCGTATTTTGCGTTTGTCGCGAATATTGCGGCGGATGATGGCGGGGCTGCGATTATTGCCGGGAATGAGCGGGTGTTGCGGGCGAGGCTCGCGGATGCGGAGCATTTTTGGAATTTGGATCGGCAAACGGCGTTAGAGGATTATTTGCCCCGGCTGCAATCGGTGGTGTTTCACGCGAAATTGGGCACGCAGTTTGAGCGGGCGGAGCGGATTGCGGGGTTGGCGCGCAAGATTACTGAACATATTTTTGACCAAGATCCGCTTTCGGACCCGAACGAAGTTGACGGCGCGATGGTGCCAATAGCTCTGCTAAGACAGCGACAAATAGAGACCGCTGAGAAAGCGGGGCGGTTATGCAAGGCGGATTTGGTCACCGGCATGGTGGGCGAATTTCCGGAGTTGCAAGGGATTATCGGCGGGTATTACGCTGATGACCGCGATGTGGGTGCTGCGATCCGGACGCATTATCAACCTAAAGGGCCGGGCGATGCGGCGCCGGTGGGAGAGGTTGCGTGCGCGGTGGCGCTGGCTGATAAAATCGATACGCTGCGGGAATTTTTTCGGATTGGTGAAATCCCCAGCGGCTCGGGCGATCCGTATGCGTTGCGGCGGGCGGCGCTCGGGGTCATTCGGATTATTCTGGAGAATGGGTTACGCGTGGCGTTGCGGAGTTTGCTGGAGAGCGACGCGGTGTTTGATTTTATCATCGAACGGCTGCGGGTAAAGTTGCGGGGCGAGGGCAAGCGGTTTGATGTGTTGAATGCGATTCTGGCGGCGGCGCCGGATGATGATTTGGTGCGGATTGAGCAGCGGGCTGTGGCGTTAGAGGGTTTTATCACTACTGATGCGGGCAATCGTTTGGTCCAGGCCTATCGGCGCGGGGCAAATATTTTGCGCATTGAAGAGGCCAAGGATGGGCCATATGCGCCCGAAGTTCATGCTGATCAGTTCGAGCGGCCCGATGGCGAAGAGGCGGCGCTGAATCGACGATTGGATGAAATTGGTGGTCAGTTGAGTGTTCTCGCCGGAGCCAATGGGTTTGATTTTGTTTTGCAGCAACTTGAAACATTGCACGAGCCGGTCGAAAAATTTTTTGATGCGGTCACGGTGAATGCGGCTGATCCGGCGGTGCGCCGGAATCGGTTGCAGTTGCTGGCTCAATTGCGGGACGTGATGCATCGCGTTGCCGATTTCTCGAAACTCGAAGGGTAGGTCTGCCATGACTCAATATGTTTATAGTTTCGGTCCTGGTGCCAGCGATGGCAGTGCGGCGTTGCGTAATTTGTTGGGCGGCAAGGGGGCGAATTTGGCCGAGATGGCCAGCATCGGCCTGCCGGTGCCGCCGGGATTTACCATCTCCACCGAGGTTTGCACCGCCTATTACGAAAATGGGCAGCGTTATCCTGAGGCGTTGCAAGCGCAGGCGGATGCGGCGTTGGCCGCGATTGAGGCCAAGACCGGGCGGAAATTTGGCGATAAGCACAAGCCGTTGCTCGTCTCGGTGCGCTCCGGGGCGCGGGTTTCGATGCCGGGGATGATGGATACGGTGCTGAATTTGGGGCTGAATGATGTGACGGTGCAGGGGCTGGCCGAAGGCGCTGGCGATGCGCGGTTTGCGTGGGATTCCTATCGGCGGTTCATTCAGATGTATGGCTCGGTGGTGTTGGATGTGCCGCATCATCGGTTTGAAGACATTATCGAACATGTCAAGCAGGATAAGGGGGTTTCGGAAGATACCCAGCTTTCCGCGCAGGATTGGCACCGGGTGGTGGAGAGCTACAAGGATGTGGTGCATGCCGAGACTGGCAAGCCATTTCCGCAAGACCCGCATGACCAGCTATGGGGCGCGATTGGCGCGGTGTTTGGCTCGTGGATGAACCAGCGGGCGGTGACCTATCGGCGGTTGCACGATATTCCCGCCGATTGGGGCACGGCGGTGAATGTGCAGGCCATGGTGTTTGGCAATATGGGCAATGATTGCGGCACGGGCGTGTGTTTCACCCGCGATCCCTCCACCGGGTTGAATGCGTTTTATGGCGAATATTTGCTCAATGCGCAGGGCGAGGATGTGGTTGCGGGCATTCGCACCCCGCTGCCGCTGTCAGAGACCTATGCCAAGCCGGGGGAGACCAGCCTTGAGCGGGCGATGCCGGAGGCGTATGCCGATTTGGTGCGGGTGCGCGATGTGCTGGAGCGGCATTATCGCGACATGCAGGACATTGAATTCACCATTGAGCGCGGCAAGCTTTATATGTTGCAGACACGCAACGGCAAGCGCACGGCGGCGGCCAGTGTGCGCATGGCGGTGGAGATGGCGCAGGCGGGTTTGATTGATGAGCGCGAGGCGGTGCGGCGGGTTAATCCGCAATCGCTCGATCAATTGCTGCATCCGACCCTCGATCCAAAAGCGCCCCGGCGGAAATTATCGAGCGGTCTGCCCGCGTCACCGGGGGCGGCGAGCGGCATTGCGGTGTTTTCCGCCGATGAGGCGGAGATGCGCGCGCAAAAGGGCGAATCGGTGATTTTGGTGCGGATCGAGACCAGCCCTGAGGATATTCATGGCATGCATGCGGCGCGCGGCATTTTGACCACGCGCGGCGGCATGACCAGCCACGCGGCGGTGGTGGCGCGTGGCATGGGCCGGCCTTGCGTGGCGGGGGCGGGCGGTTTGCATGTTGATTATGCCGCCAAGACCCTCTCGGCGGGCGGGGTGACGGTGCGGGCCGGCGAGATGCTGACCATTGATGGCGCGACCGGCGATATTTTTGTCGGCGCGGTGCCGATGATCGAGCCGTCTTTGTCGGGCGAGTTTTCGATCCTGATGGGCTGGGCCGATGCGTTCCGACGCTTGAAAGTGCGCGCCAATGCCGAGACGCCGCTGGATGCCGAGACCGCGCGCAAATTTGGCGCTGAGGGCATTGGCTTGTCACGCACCGAGCATATGTTTTTCGATCCGGAGCGGATTGGCGCGGTGCGGCAAATGATTATGGCCAGCGATGAGCGCGGGCGCCGGGCGGCGTTGGAGCGGTTGCTGCCGTTTCAGCGGCGCGATTTCACCGATTTGTTTCGGATTATGGCCGGGCTGCCGGTGACGATCCGGCTGCTCGATCCGCCGTTGCATGAATTTTTGCCGCATGGCGAGGCGGAGCTAGCCGAGATTGCCGAGGCGCTGGGGATGAATAGTGCCGCGATCCATCAGCGGGCGGCGGAGCTGGCCGAGACCAACCCGATGCTCGGCCATCGTGGATGCCGCCTTGGGATTTCGTTCCCGGAAATCTATGAGATGCAGGCGCGGGCGATTTTTGAGGCGGCGCTGGATATTGCCGCAGAAACCGGCGATGCGCCGGTGCCGGAAATCATGATCCCGCTGGTGGGGCTGAAGCGGGAATTGGAAATTACCCGCAAGCAGATCGAGACGGTGGCGCAGGCGGTGTTTACTGAGCGCGGTGCGAAAATTGCGTATAGTATCGGCACCATGATCGAGCTGCCGCGCGCGGCGATGACGGCGGATATGATTGCCACGGCCGCGGATTTCTTCTCGTTCGGCACGAATGATTTGACCCAGACCGTGTTTGGCTTGTCACGCGATGACGCCGGCAAGTTTTTGCCGCGCTATATCGAGACCGGCATTCTCGCCAAAGACCCGTTCGTGACGCTGGATATTGAAGGGGTGGGCGCGATGGTGCGGATTGCGGCGGAAAAGGGCCGGAGCGTGAAGCCTGATTTGAAATTGGGCATTTGCGGTGAGCATGGCGGTGATCCGGCATCGATTGCGTTTTGCGAGGAGATTGGCCTCGATTACGTCTCGTGCAGCCCGTATCGGGTGCCGGTGGCCCGGCTCGCCGCGGCGCAAGCGGCGATTGGGGCAGCTTCGGACCGCACCGCGTAATGGCTGCCGAACCGCGCGTGACGCTGATTTCCGGCGGGGCGCGCGGCGGCGGTTAGCCCTGATATTGGTCCAACTGGTCGATCAAGGCCGGGGGTTGCCAGTTGCGGAAAAAGCCGCGACCGATGGCGCTGGCGACATCCATCAGCAGGATTTGGACGCGATCGAGATAAAGATGCAGGTCGCCCGCGAGCAGGCCGGCCATTGGCGGGTCGAGCAGGGTGGCGCGCAGATATTCGGCGCGCTCGATGGCGGGGGCGATGCCGCTCAGATGATGCATGCGGCGCAGATCATCGAGATGGGTTTCGCAGCGGCGCACGCAATGCAGCACCGAGCGGGCGAAAGAGGGATCGCGCAGCAAAAACTCAGCGACGTCTTGCACGTTGAAAGCGCCACGCGAGAGGCGTTTGAAGGCGTGATAGCCAGCGGCGGCGCGCAGCACGGCGTTCCACTGGGTGAGTTCGGTGACGCGCCGGGCTTCGTGCTCGCGCGGGACCAGCAGCCGGTATTTGATATCGAGCAGGCGGGTGGTTTGATCGGCGCGTTCGAGTTGGCGACCGAGCTGGTAGAATTGCCAGCCTTGATCGCGATACATGGTGCCTTCGGTCACGCCGGTATGGGTTTGCACCGCTTCCTTGAGGCGGGTGCAGAGGCGCGAGAGCGAATCGCCTTCCAGGTCGGGCGGCTGGATGCGCAGCACGAAGCGATGCATCACGTTGATATGGCGCCACATTTCAGTGGAGATCAGGGGCCGCAAGGTGCGCGCGAGGGTGCGCGCTTGTTCAACGCAGGCGGGAATGCTGGTTGGGTTTTCGCGGGCGAGCAGATAGAAGCGTTTGACCGCCATGGGGTCGGATTCGGCACCGACGCCGAGCCAAGTTGCGAAATTCGCTTCATCGGCGTTGATCGCGACCAGGGCGGCCCAGGATTCGGCTTCGCGACCGGGGCTTTCGAAGCTTTGCGCGACATCGATCAGCCGGGCGAGATTTTCCACCCGCTCCATATAGCGGGCGACCCAGAACAGGTTTTCGGCGTCACGCGCCAGCAAAATCGGATCGGCGCGCATCATCGGCGTGGCTCCGCGAGCACCCAAGTATCTTTCGAGCCGCCACCTTGCGAGGAATTGACGATCAGGCTGCCTGGCTTGAGGGCAACGCGGGTGAGGCCGCCGGGCAGCACCCAGCTATCGCGGCCCGTGATGATGAACGGGCGCAAATCGAGATGGCGCGCGCCGATCCCGTCATCGGTGAGGGTGGGCGCGACCGATAGGCCGATCAAATCTTGGCTGATCCATTGCGCGGGGTCGGCGCGCAGGGCGGCGCGGGCGGCATCAAGCTCGGCGTGGCTGGCGCGCGGGCCGATAGTAATGCCGTAGCCGCCGGATTCGCCGACGGGTTTGACCACCAGCTCATCGAGATGATCGAGCGTATAGGCCAGCGCGTCAGGCTCGCGACAGATACGGGTGGGGACGTTCTCGATGATCGGGTCTTCGCCGAGATAATATTTGATGATGCGCGGCATATAGGCATAGACCGCCTTGTCATCGGCGACGCCGGTGCCCACCGCGTTGGCGATGGCGACATGGCCGGCGCGCCAAGCGCGGATCAGGCCGGGGACGCCGAGCAGACTATCGGCGCGAAAAATTTCGGGGTCGAGAAAATCATCATTGAGGCGGCGATAAATCGTGTGGACCCGGCGCGGGCCGGCACTGGTGCGCATGAAGACGCGGTCATTCTCGATGGTCAGATCCGCGCCTTGCACCAGTGGGACGCCCATTTCGCGGGCGAGGAACACATGCTCGAAATAGGCGGAATTATAGATGCCGGGCGAGAGCAGCACGACTTCGGGATTATCGGTGCCCTCCGGCGCGATCTCGTTCATCGCGGCGCGCAGGCGATAGCCGTAATCATCGACCGGGCGCAGCCGCACGCCGGCCATTAGATCGGGGAAGGCGCGCAGCATCAGATGGCGGTTTTCCACCACGTAAGAAACGCCAGAGGGGGTGCGGGCATTATCCTCCAGCACGCGGAAATCGCCGAATTCATCGCGGATGATGTCGATCCCGCAGACATGGACATAGGTGCCGTGCGGCACTGGGAAATCGCGCATTTCGGGGCGGAAATTCGCGTTGCCGAACACCAGATCGGCGGGGATGATGCCGTCTTTGACGATTTTGCCGTCGTGATAAATATCGCCGAGGAAAGCATTGAGCGCGGCGACGCGCTGCAGGCAGCCCGCTTCGAGGCGCGCCCATTCGGCGGCGGTGAGGATGCGCGGGATGCAATCGAAGGGTAAAATTCGATCGATCGCCTGGGCATCGGAATAGACGGTGAAGGTGATGCCAAGATCGATCAGGTCGCTCTCGGCGGCGGTGGCGCGGGCGCGCAAGGCGGCACCGCCGATTTGTTCGAGCCGCTGGCGGATCAGCGCCGAGACGCCGGCATCATCCGGGCGCTCGCGTGTCAATTCGCAAAAAAATCGTCCGGGTTGGTAGGCGGCGAATAAATCGGTCGCGTGCGTAGCCATCCAAGGCACTCCTCTTATCGGGGCTTATGTTCAACGGTGCGGCGGCGCGATGCAACCGAAAAATAGCGCTTGGTGACGATTCGGCGTGATTTTAGGCAGATTTATCGAACGGCGCGCTGATTTTTACGCTGGTTGGCGTCAAAATAGTCGCAGATTCCGAGCGCGGCTTGGGGTGGTGCGCAAATTTGCTTACGAATTATTCGCATACTGGGGTATAAAAGAATGTGGTGACGCTGATTCCCCCCGACCCCAGGCTCGCCTATGATCGCCCGATGAGCCACGATGCGCTGCCCTCCCCGATGATCGATCAACGCGGACCGACCGTTGCGACGCGGGCGGCGGAACGGGCAGCGACGCGGATTGCGACCGAGGCGTTGCAGCGGATTGGTGCTGAGGAATTTGCGGCGCGCGGGGTGGCGCTGCGGCGGCGGGCGGGGTTGATCAGCCCGATGCAAAAGACGGGGGCCTTGGCCGGTGGCTATGATCCGATGCCGGTGCCGATGGCGGCGGCGGCGTTTTCGGGCTTGGCGCGCTCGATTGTGGCGCGGGCCTGGGCATGCGAGGCGTTGATTGAAACTTCCTATACCAGCGGCGCGCTGAGTGCGCTGGCGGTGCCACCGGAGACGCTGTTTCGCGCGGGGAATTTCATCCGCCCGATGGTGACCGGGCCGTTGGCCGCACCCCGGCTGGGATTTTACGCGGTTGATTTGATCCGCGATCCGGCGGGCGGTTATGCGATGCTGCGCGATCATTGTGCCGCGCCCGCTGGCCTGGGCCATGCGGTGATGCTGCGCCGCTTGACCGCTGAGATGATGCCGGAAATGCGCGCGGCGGTGACGCTGGTGAGCCAGAATCCCTTGATCGAGCGGCTGCGCGAGGATTTGCACGCGCTGGCCGGGGGCCAGCCCATGGCGGTGCTCACCGATGGGCAGGGTGATTTGGCCGATATTCATTTTCTGGCACGGCTTTTGGGTGCGTTAGTACTGCGGCCTGGCGATTTGGCGATGATTGGCGATGCGATGCAGGTCAAGACGCTGGCCGGTGGGCAGCCTTTGCGACTAATTGTGCGCTGCATGGATGATGCGGCGATTGACCCGTTAGAGCAAGGCGGATCGCCCGATCGCGGGATTGCCGGGTTGTTTTCAGCGTTACGGCGTGACCGGGCGGTGATGCTGAATGCGCCGGGGGCGGGATTAGCCGAGTCGCTGGCGGGGTTTTTGCCGGATTCGGTGGATTTGCCGATGGGTGCGGCGCACGGTGCGGACGCGCATTATCGGTTTTTTGCGGTGCGGCTCGCGAGCGGTTGGGAAGTGTTGCCGGGCGGGTTGAAGCTGAGCCATGACGCCACAGGGGCGGCGGTGATGCAGGATATTTGGGTGATTGAAGCGGGCGATGCCAGTGCCTCGTCGGTCGCGCCGCCACGCACGGCGCCGCAAGCGCCCGCCCAATCGCGCCCGCGCTTGGATTTGCCAAGCCGGATTGCGGAATCATTATTCTGGCTCGGGCGCATGGTGGAGCGGCTGGATCAGGCACAGCGTTTGCTCACCGTGGCGATGGTGCATTTTGCCGATGTTAGCGGCCTCGCGCATGAGGCGACGGAGCGGGGCTTGCTCACTGAATTGTTAGTGGCGGCCAAATTGCTGCCGCAGGAATGGAGCGGTAGTTTGCGCCCAGCTTCGGCGCTGCGCCAGGCGTTGGCGCGGCATCGGCCACTCTCAGCGTTCGTGCAGGAGGTGACGCGGTTGGTTTCGGTGGCGGCGGAACGATTTAGTCCGCGCATGCTGCGCAATGTGGAAGCGGCCCTCGCCTCGGCGCGGGATGCGCTGGCGGCCCAAGATGATGACGAGCGCGCTTGGCCGATTTTGGCGCAAGCGATAGCGAGTTTTAGTGGCGTGATGGCAGAAGATGCGGCGGGGGGTGGGGCGTTTTTATTTGTTGAAATCGGCAGGCGGTTAGAACGCGGGATTACGATTGCCGATACGCTCGCGCATTTGATGGCGGGCAAACCAGCGCGGCGGGATTTGGGCATTGCGCTGGCGATTGAGCTGGCGGATGCCGGGTTGAGCTATGAGACGGAATATGGCGGGGCGATCGCGCCGGAGGCAGCGTTGCAGCTTTTGCTGCATGCGGCGGATCATCCGCGCAGCCTCGCGTTTCAAACCCAAGCCCTGCAGCGGGCTTTTGCGATGTTAGAGACGGCGAGCCAATTCGCGCCTGACGTGACGGCAGAGCAGCTTGCGACAGGCGTGGACGCTGGGGTGGAGGCGGGTTTGCTGATCGGCGCGCTGCGCGCGCAGGCGGAAGCGTTGCGGCAGCTCTCGAACCGGATGATGCGCGATTTATTTGCGCCGCGCCCGGCGGGGCATCAGCTGGGTCAATCAAGCCAGGAACGGTTGCGATGATCCGCTATGCGCTGACCCATCGTTCGCGCTATGATTATTCGGCATCAGCGCATCATGCGCGGCATTTGCTGCATCTTTTGCCGCGCAGCCTGGGCCGGCAGCAGGTGGTGATGGCGATGCTGGAGATCACCCCGCTGCCCGATCAGCGGATCGACGAGCAGGATTATTTCGGCAACAGCCTGATTTCCGTTGAATGTTTGGCGGCGCATCAGTTTTTCGAAACATTGTTAGACGCGCAGATCCTGATTGAGCCTTGGACAGAAACGCTGGCGGTGGCGCAGGCGCGAAACCCGCTGGCATTGGATGCGCTGCGGGCGCGCGCACTTGGCGATCCGGCGTTGGTGGAATTTTTGCAACCGACAGCCCTCACCGAGGCCGATGCGGCGTTGCGCGCGCTGGGTGCGGCATCCTTGATGGATGGTGCGATGCCGGCGGCGGGGGTGACGGCGTTGATGCAGCAAATATATAGCGCGTTTTCCTATGAGCAGGGCGTGACCACGATTGCCACCACCGCGCAGGCGGCGTTCGCGCGGCTTGCGGGGGTTTGTCAGGATTATGCGCATGTGATGATCGCGGCGCTGCGCGCTTGCGGTGTGCCTGCGCGTTATGTGTCAGGCTATTTGCGCAGCGCCTCCGACCTGGTGGTGCCCGATGGCAGCCGGGGGGCGGAGCAGACCCATGCTTGGGTTTCGGTGTGGCTGGGTCCGGCTTTGGGTTGGCGCGATTTTGATCCGACCAACAACGTGATCGTGGATTGCGATCATGTGATCCTGGCGCTGGGGCGCGATTATGCCGATATCAGCCCGGTGCGCGGGGTGATTTTGGGCGGCGGCGCGCACACGCCGCATGTGAGTGTTTCGCTCCGGCGGATGATGGATGATTACATGCCGCCAGGATAATTCGGCCCGCCCGCGCCTTCGGGGGTCACCCAGTTGATGTTTTGCGTGGGGTCTTTGATGTCGCAGGTTTTGCAATGCACGCAGTTTTGCGCGTTGATTTGCAGCCGTGGTTTTTGCTCGTCCGCGCCGATAATTTCATAGACGCCGGCGGGGCAATAGCGGGTTTCGGGGCTGCGATATTGCGCCCAATTCACCGAAATGGCGATTTCGGGATTGCGCAATGTTAGGTGAGCGGGTTGGTTTTCTTCGTGATTGGTGTTGGAAATAAACACCGAAGAGAGCCGGTCGAAGGTTAATTTGCCATCGGGCTTGGGATAGGCGATGGGCGTGCTTTGGGCGGCGGGTTTGAGGGTGGTGTTATCGGCGTGCTGGCTCAGCGTCCAGGGGGATTTGCCCCGGGTGATATAGGTCTCGAAGGCGGCGTTCATCAGCCCGCCAAACAGGCCGAATTTGGCAAAGCCGGGGCGGATATTGCGCACGGCTTCAAGCTCGGGCCACAGCCAGCTCGCGCGAATTTTGGCGGGGAACGCTTCGAGCAAATCGGGCTTGCTGCCGGCGAGGGCGTCCGCGATGGCTTCGGCGGCGAGCATGCCCGATTTCATCGCGGTGTGGGTGCCTTTGATTTTCGGCACGTTGAGGAAGCCCGCTTCGCAACCGACCAGCACGCCACCAGGAACGATGAGTTTCGGGATCGATTGGAAGCCCCCTTCATTGAGGGCGCGCGCGCCGTAGGAAATGCGTTTGGCACCCTCAAAAAATGGGCGGATGGCGGGGTGGGTTTTGAAACGCTGCATTTCCTCGAACGGCGAGAAATACGGATTTTCATAATCCAGCCCGACCACAAAACCATAGGCCATCAAATTGCCGCCCAGATGATACAAGAACGAGCCGCCATAGGTTTTACGGTCCAGCGGCCAGCCGATACTATGCATCACCAGGCCAGGGCGATGCTGCGCGGCGGGCACCTCCCAAAGTTCTTTGATGCCAATGCCATAGGTTTGCGGATCAACACCTTGATTGAGGCCGTACGTGGCGATGAGCTGTTTGCCGAGACTGCCCCGGCAGCCTTCGGCGAACACGGTGTAGCTGGCCTGCAATTCCATGCCGCGCTGAAACAGCTCAGTGGGTTGGCCATCTTTGCCGATCCCCATATCGCCGGTTGCCACACCGACCACGCGGCCCGCCTCGGTGAGAATTTCGGCGGCGGCGAAGCCGGGATAGATTTCCACACCCAGCGCCTCGGCCTGCGCGCCGAGAAACCGCACGACGTTACCAAGGCTGACCACGTAATTGCCGTGATTATGCATTTGCGGCGGCGTTGGCATTTTGTAGCTGGATTTTTCGGTGAGGAACAAAAACCGATCTTCGCCGGCGGGGACGGCAAATTCGATGTCGGTGATTTTCGCGTCCGGCAGCAATTCAGCGAAGGCGCGCGGCTCGAGCACGCAGCCGGAGAGAATATGCGCGCCGACTTCGCTGGCTTTTTCCACCACGCAGACGCTGATCTCGGGGTTGAGCTGTTTAAGCCGGATCGCGGTGGCAAGGCCTGCGGGTCCGGCACCGACCACCACCACGTCAAACGCCATCGATTCCCGTGGCATGGTGCGCATATCGGTCTCGCCAGTGTCTTGGGTTGGATCGGTCATAAAGTGGCTCCGTGACGGGCTGAATGGATCGGCTCAGCGATGATGTAGAGTGAATCGAGGGTTGTCGTCGATTGACGTATACGGAAAGGGCAGTCCGTTCGTAAAGTGTCTTTGGCGATGGGCCCCATTGCATTACCGGGGGCAGGCGGGCCAAATCAGCTTATGAGCCCAAATCAGCTTATGAGCGTGGTGCCGCGATCGGACTGGATCAAACTCTTGGAGCTCCAATGCGATTGGGGCGCCGATGAGGCGTTGCTGGACACGGCGCAGGACCGCCGTGGGCCATCCGCTCCAGTGGCACGGGTCGCGCCAGCGCCATTGGTTGCGCCAGCGCCTGCGGTTGCGCCGATTGGCGGGTCGGTCGATCTGAGCACGATTGATACTCTGGATGGGCTGCGCGCGGCATTGGCGGCGTTTGAGGGATGCGCGCTCAAGCGCACGGCGACGCAATTGGTGTTTGCCGATGGCGCGGCGACGCCGCTGGTGTTGCTGATCGGCGAAGCGCCCGGCGCGGAGGAAGACCGGATTGGCCGGCCCTTTGTTGGCCCGGCGGGGCAATTGCTGGATCGGATGTTGGGTAGCATTGGGCTGGATCGCGGCACGGTGCGGATTATTAACACGGTGCCGTGGCGGCCACCGGGCAATCGCACGCCCTCAGAGGCGGAAATCAATCAATGCCTGCCGTTTTTATGGCGCCATATTGCGCTGGTGCGCCCGCGCGCGGTGCTGCTGCTCGGGGCGGTGGCGGTGCGGGCGGTGCTGGGCCGACCGGCGCCGATTACCAAAATTCGTGGGCAGTGGCAGGAGATTATCGTTCCTGATCTTAATCACGCGCTGCCGATGCTGCCGACCTATCACCCGGCCTATTTATTAAGGAAACCAGAGGCCAAACGCGAAGCCTGGACCGATTTGCTGGCGCTGCGGCGCGAAATCAACCGCTGAACGGTGTTCGACGGCGCTTGGCGCAATGCTGCATCACAAAAAACGCATCCGGTAACGATATTGTGATATTAACACCGCCCCAGAACCCATTCTAAAGCGATATTTTGCCTCAATAATAAGATTTGTCTCACGTAAAGGGGTTGCCCACCCGGATACTCCCCGTGTAGCCATTCGACCCATGCGAGGAGCACTCAAAACGCTCTCCCGCCGACATGCCATCGTCGCGTTGATCGCCACGATCGCATGGTCCGCTACCGCCGGAGTTCCTTCCGTGGCGCTAGCCGGGCAAAGGGGGTCACCAGATCGGCAGTCCGGGGTTTCATCCTCCGGCAGTGTTGCCTATGCGATACCGCGTTCAACCCCGGCCAACGGGGCTGAGGTGGTATTGGCGCGGCCACTCGCGCCCAGCGATGTGGTGCTGTATCGGCGCATTTTTGCCGATCAGCATAACGGGCGGATGGCGCAGGCGGCGGCGCTGGAATCGCGCTTGCAGAGCCAGGTGCTGATCGGTCAGGTCGAGGCGCAGAAATATCTCGGCCCGTATCATGTCGCGACGCCCGCCCAGCTCGCCGCTTGGCTCTCGCACTATAACGGCCAGCCTTATACACGGCGGATCAGGGCGTTGCTGCTCAGCCGCCTGCCCCACGGCGCGGCCCCGCCGCCAGCGGCGATGGTGAGCGATGTGCCGTCGCCGCCGCTGGTTGCCAGCGGGTCGAGCGGCTCGGTGCGCGCGTCCTCGAACCCGCAGGTCATCCAGGCGCGGCATTTATTTGCCCAGGGCGATTATGTCAGCGCCTATCGGGTTGCCCATGAGCAGATGCTGGCGACGGGGAAAAATTCGTGGCTGGCGGATTACGTCGCCGGGCTATCGGCCTGGCAATTGCACAATTTGTCGGCCGCCCTGCCCTGCTTTGTCGCGGCGGCTGAAACGGCGCGCGGCACGGCGGGCGAGCATGCGGCCGGGGCGTTTTGGGCGGCGCGCACCGCGTTGCGGCTGCGCCAGCCGACGACCTATTTATCCTGGCTGAACCGGGCGGCGCGCAGCCATACCAGTTTTTATGGCATGCTAGCCGGGCGGCTGCTGGGCCGGGGGTTTGACCGGTTTGGCGCGGCGGGGGCGCTATCGGAAGCGGATGTCGAGGCGGTTGCGGCGCAGCCGGAGGGTAAGCTTGCTTTTGCCTTGATCCAGGCGGGCCGACCGCAAGAGGCCGATGCGGCGTTGCGGGCGCTTTGGCCGTCAGTGCAGCGCAATCCGGCGATGGCGCGGGCGGTGGCGCGGGTAGCGAGCCGAGCCGGGTTGATGGATGTGGCGATTGCCTTCAACGCCGAGGCCCCCACCACGATTTATTCGGCGGCGCGCTTGCCGCTGCCGGGCTTGCAGCCGAGCGGCGGGTTTCAGGTTAATCCGGCCCTCATGTATGCCCTGGCCCGCACCGAATCCGGGTTTAACACCAATGCGGTCTCGCCGGTGGGCGCGCGCGGGTTGATGCAGCTAATGCCGGCGACGGCGGGAAGCATGGCGCGGCTGAGCGGGGTGCAGGGTAATCTCAGCGATCCGGCGGTCAGCTTGGCGTTGGGGCAGACTTATTTGCAATATTTGGGAAATCAACATTGGGTGGATGGCAATTTGCTCGATGTGCTGGCCAGCTATAATGCCGGGCCGGCGGCAGCCGTGGCTTGGGCGCAGCGCTATCGGCATGGCGGCGATCCGCTGATTTTCATGGAATCGATCCCAAACGGCCAGACGCGGCATTTCGTGCGGGAAGTGCTGACCGAGAGCTGGATTTACGCCGATGAGCTGGGGATTACGCCGGATAGTTTGAACGCGCTGGCGGAGGGGCATTTTCCGCGCTTGAACCATTATCAGGGCACGCAGCTCGCGGCGCGCTGAGATTTTGCGCCCGTCCGGCTCAGCGGATCGGGCGGTGATGGTAAGGCAATCGTGCCGGGGCGTTGTTCACTGAAAATTTAGGTTTATCGGCTAGGGACGGTCGCATGAAGGTGATGCACCGCCCGGATATTTCGCACCCCGATATTTCGCGTCCTGATGATCAGGCCGGGACTGCGCTCATGCGATCAGGGCTTGAGGCCTATCGGTGCGAAAATTTTGCGGCGGCGGCGCATTATTTTACCGAGGCGCTGCGGTTAAACCCGGTGGATCAGGCGGCACGGATTAATCTTGCCAACGCGCTGTGGGCGTCCGGCGCGCTGGATGAGGCGGCACTTATCGCGCAGGCGGCGCTGGAGCCATTGATCGGCGCGCCCGCAGGTGGTGCGGAGTCGCTTTTGTTTGAGGCTTGGATGATTAATGGCGCGATCCGGCTGGCGCGGGGCGATGCGCCGGGGGCGATTGCGGCCTATCGGGCGGCGGTTGCGAGCCGACCGGCGGCGGCTTCGGGCCATGCGGGTCTCGCCGCCGGGTTGCTGGCGCAGGGCGATGCGGCGGGGGCTGAAGCACAGGCGGACGTAGCGTTGGCGCTCGATCCGGCCTGTTGGCATGCCTTGGGCACCAAGGCGGCGAGCTTGGCGGCGCGGGCGGATTTCGCCGGGGCGATTGCCGCTTATGATGCGGCGCTGGCGGCTCAGCCCGGCAATGCCGGGTTTTGGCTCAATCGCGGGGCGGCGAAGCTTGACCTTGATGCGCTGGAGGCGGCGGAGCAAGACCTCGCTATGGCGACCCAGCTGGACCCGTTGGGGTTCCCAGCATGGGTGACGCGAGGCTATGCGGCTTGCTTGGCGGGGCGGCTTGATGAGGCGATTGCTTGCGCAGATCGGGCGATCAGTCTTGAGCCGGAGCATCCGCAGCCCCATTGGAATCGGGGCATCGCGCTGCTGCTGAAGGGCGATTATCCCGCCGGCTTTGCTGCCTATGAATGGCGCAAGCGCCATCCGCTGCATGGGCGCGCGTTCACGCGGCTGCCCGCGCCGATTTGGCAGGGTGAGGCGGTTGCCGGGCGCAGCCTGTTGATCCGCGCCGAGCAGGGCATGGGCGATACCATCATGTTGGCCCGTTTCATCCCGGAGCTTGCCGCGCGCGGGCTGCGCATCACCCTCGCCTGCGCGCCAGCACTGCATCGGCTGCTGCAAGATTTGCCCGCAACCCTGATCGATCTCGCGGCGGCGGATGAGGCTGGCGGCTTTGATCACGCGATTGATCAAATGAGTTTGCCACTGGCACTGGGGCTGACGCCATCGTCGATTCCCGGGGCGGCAGGGTATCTCCGCGCCGATCCTGACTTGCTGGCGGGCGCGCTTGCATGGCTGGCGCAGCATGCTGCACCGGCACGACCACGGATCGGGTTGGTTTGGGCGGGCAATCCCGGCCATGACAATGATCGGCGGCGATCCTTGCCGGCGGGGGCTTTCGCGCCGCTGCTGGCCGCACCGGGCCTGAGCGCGCCCGGCCTGAACGCACCCGGCCTGAACGCGCCCGGCCTGAACGCAGTTGCGCTGCAATTTGGCGCGCAGCGCGGCGCGTATCCGATCCCGGATGCGATGACGATGGTGCGCGATTATGCGGATACCGCAGCGCTCATCGCGTCGTTGGATGCGGTGGTGACGGTCGATACCTCGGTTGCGCATCTGGCCGGGGCCCTCGGTGTGCCGTGCCATATTATGCTGTCATCGGCCTGTGATTGGCGCTGGGGCCAAGCGGGCGCCGATTCGCCCTGGTATCGCAGCGTGCGGCTGCACCGGCAGGAGCGGCTCGGCGACTGGTCCAAGCCAATCGAATCGGTCATGGCGGCGCTGGGATGCGGCGGCGCGGCGAGTCCGTCTTGCGTCACTGTGGCTTCTGGGATACAGAACATAAAGCGAACATGAAGCGGCGCCCAAGCTTGCTGGGGCGCTCGATGAATATTCTGCAAAAAATCTTTATCACTGCATCTAGTATGCGATTGCGCGAACCGCCCTCTATATGTTGATATAGGGGGAGATTAAGGAAGGCTGACGAGGCAATGAACGCAATTTCGAAATCCGCAACGGCCGAGCTTTCGGCCGAGCCGTCAATGCTCGATGATACCGTGCAGATGCATGGTCGATTCCAGGTTCGAGTCGACCGGTCACGCGATTCGCTGTTGACCGATTTTGGCCGCGCGACGCTGGATGACCGCTATTTGCTGCCCGGCGAAGGCTATCAAGATTTGTTTGCGCGGGTCGCATCCTATTATGGCGATGATGCCGCGCATGCGCAGCGGCTTTATGATTATATCAGCCGCCTGTGGTTCATGCCGGCGACGCCGGTGTTATCGAACGGCGGGACCAGCCGGGGTTTGCCGATTTCCTGCTTTTTGAACGAGGCCTCAGATAGTCTTGAGGGCATCGTTGATCTCTGGAACGAGAATGTGTGGCTGGCCTCCAAGGGCGGCGGCATTGGGTCTTATTGGGGCAATTTGCGCTCGATTGGCGAAAAAGTGGGGCAAAACGGCAAAACCTCTGGGGTGGTGCCGTTCATTCGGGTGATGGACAGCCTGACGCTGGCGATTTCGCAAGGCTCGCTGCGGCGCGGCTCGGCGGCGGTTTATTTGCCGATTTCGCATCCCGAAGTGGAGGAGTTCATCGAAATCCGCCGCCCGACCGGCGGTGATCCGAACCGCAAGGCGCTGAATTTGCATCATGGGATTCTGATCTCGGATGCGTTTATGCGCGCGGTTGAGGCGGATGAAACCTGGTCGCTCACCTCGCCGAAGGATGGCGCGCATGTGCGCAATGTTTCGGCCCGTTCGCTCTGGATTCGGATTTTGACCGCGCGGATCGAAACTGGCGAGCCCTATTTGGTGTTTTCCGATCACGTCAATAACGCCCGCCCGGAGCATCACAAGCTCGCGGGGCTGGAGGTGAAAACCTCGAATCTATGCTCGGAAATCACGCTGCCCACCGGGCTTGATCAGCATGGCCAGCAGCGCACGGCGGTGTGTTGCCTGTCCTCGATCAATTTGGAAACTTGGCTGGAATGGCATGATAATCCGCAATTCATTGAGGATTTGATGCGCTTCCTCGATAATGTGCTGCAAGATTTCATCGATCGCGCGCCCGACAGCATGGGGCGGGCGAAATATGCGGCGATGCGTGAGCGTTCGGTTGGGCTGGGGGTGATGGGATTTCACTCCTTCTTGCAGGCGCTCAACATTCCGTTGGAAAGTGCGCTCGCGAAAGCTTGGAATCTGCGCATTTTCAAACATATCCGCGCCGGTGCTGATGCCGCTTCGCGCAAGCTGGCGCAGGAGCGTGGCCCCTGCCCCGATGCCGCCGATTATGGGGTGATGGAACGGTTTTCCAATAAAATCGCGATAGCGCCGACCGCGTCGATCTCAATCATCGCTGGCAATTCCAGCCCTGGGATCGAGCCGATTGCGGCCAATGTGTTTTTGCAAAAGACATTGTCGGGTAGTTTCTCGGTGCGCAACCGGCATTTGCAAAAATTGCTGGCGGCCAAGGGGCGCGATGATGATGAGACCTGGTCGAACATCACGGTGACCAAAGGGTCAGTGCAGCATCTTGATTTTCTCACCGACGATGAGAAGGCGGTGTTCAAAACCGCTTTTGAGCTGGATCAGCGCTGGATCATCGAGCATGCGGCGGATCGTACGCCCTATATTTGTCAGAGCCAATCGGTGAATGTGTTTTTGCCGGCGAATGTTCATAAGCGGGACCTGCATCAAATCCATTATCAGGCTTGGAAGCGCGGGGTTAAATCACTCTATTATTGCCGGTCGCTGTCGATCCAGCGGGCGGACACGGTGAGCGAGAAAGTGGCGCGGGTCAATGATATTAATATCGCCGCCGATATTCCTGCGCCGTTGGCCGCTGTGCCGGTGAGTTCGACCAATTATGAGGAATGTCTGGCCTGTCAGTGACAGGACGGAGAAAACTCGTCTGATCGAGGCTTCAGCGCCGTCGTGTTACGCCTAATTTGGCGTGAGCGATGGCAGCGAGCCAAATCACCAGTGCAGCAAACGCTATGGCGCAGCTTCGGCGTATCCCTGGTGGCCGATAGAAGAAGTTAATGTGGCTTGCCCCGATCGGCAATGTAATTGATTGAAAAATATCCCCTGTCGGTTTGATCGGTGTTGATCGGCCATCGATCGTTGCGTGCCATCCTGGGAAATCAGCTTCCAGCCAAGTTAGTGTGGCGGCCACCGGGCAATGTGCATCGACGCGGTGCCAGGTGCGTATGGTCAACTGACAGGCATTGGAGGCTGAAAATAACGCTCTGGTGTGCGGCAATTGGTAGAGGCGCATGACCGCATTATGAAACACCAATGTCGGTCGCGGCGGCGCTGGCAAGGAAACCAGCCGGATAACCGGATTCAAGCCGTGCAAAGCGGGCGGCGTGCTGGCCAAAACCATGCCCGAGGATTGCGGGGCGCCGAACCAAATGGCGACAGTGCCGCCACGCGGATGTGTTATTTTAATTGACAATGATGGACTGCGACGCATCGCGAGCGGCTGATCGAGAGGGATTGCAAGATAGGCACCATCGCTCGCGGTTTTGAGGTCGCCGCGCCCTGAGCGGCAGTGATGGCCCCGGCATAATGTGACCACCAAGTGCCCGCTGGCGGCGCCGTGATAAGTGCCGATCAGGATATCGACCTGATCGATATGATGCAAATTTTTGATGGCGGTCGCGGAAATATCGCCTTGCAAAACGCCACCCGGTGCCAAAGGGAGCGGGGTTAGGGGGCCAAATCGTTGAGCAAAAATTACAGAATGGATGAATGGGTTCTGATAACTCAACGCGGCGACATAGCGAACGCCAATATTTTCGTAGGCTTGCAAATGACGCCGTAGCTCGGCCGGTTGCTTGGGGGCGCCTTGTACTGTGTGATGCAGGGCATCGAATCGGTGGTTCTGATTTGGCCGCCGCGGCAAATCGCCGGTCAACAGCACAACGTTAGCATACCGGTCGAGATTTTTATGGATATATTGATTCCAATTCTGCGCAACCGGCAAAGCATTGTCGTTGATTGAGGCGAGATGAAACGCGGCGGGATAGTTAGGCCCAAACGGGCCGAGTGTGTAAAATCGCGCAAAGCCGAGATGGCGCTTTAAAAACATCACGCCATGC
>JBMFWT010000041.1:0-21419 GCA_049964975.1 Acidiphilium sp. | reverse complement strand
ACAACAAAACACCAGACAAACAAATTCAGCCCGGACACAAAAAACTGCTGCCAATCTCACTCCGACAGGCTGCTAGGCGCAGAATTGCGCCCAAGTCGTTGCGTTTTCAAAATAAAAAGGAGCGAAAAAGCAAAAGGAGCGAAAATCTGGATTCGGGTGTGTTGGTGATGAGCGCCGCAAGGCGCGTATCGGTTCATCAATAGCTTGACATGATTTCGCTCCGATCTATCATAGATCATCGAGGCGCGAATGATAACACGCCATGCCCTGTTCGCCTCAAGGCTTGTTACGGCCCGCACGCGGCTCGCCGATTTGATGGCCCGCACGATTGAGGGATCGCTTGATCGTCGCGGCGAAACCACCCCGCTTATCGCCGAAAACGCTGCCTAACGTGGCGTCAAAAAACCAAGGGATGAACGCAAACCATGAACGACATGATCATTGACAAACCAAGCCCGATCACCGCCGCCCAACGCACCGCCCAAGCTTGGCTCGATCAGTTTAATCAAGCCTTGAACGCGGGCGATGCGCAAGCAGCCGCGAACCTGTTTGCACCAGTCAGCTTTTGGCGTGACCTGATCGCCTTTACCTGGAACATCAAAACCGTCGAGAACCCGAGCGGCGTGCATGACATGCTGGCGGCAACGCTGGATAATGTCCGCCCGGTCACCTTCGCCCTCGCCGAACCGCCAACCGAGTCCGGCGGCGTGATCGAGGCTTGGCTGACCTTTGAGACCAAAATCGGTCGGGGCGAGGGGCTGCTGCGCCTGCAAGACGGCAAAGCCTGGACGCTGCTGACCGCCCTTGCCGAACTCAAAGGCCATGAAGAACCCAAAAACATGCGCCGGCCGATGGGGGCCGAACATGGCGTGCGCCGGGGCCGGCAGAGCTGGCAGGAACAGCGCGCGGCGGAAGCGAGCACGCTGGGTTATGAAACCCAGCCTTATGTCCTCGTCGTCGGGGGCGGGCAGGGCGGCATCGCCCTTGGTGCGCGGCTGCGGCAACTCGGCGTGCCCACCATCGTGGCCGATAAGCATGACCGCCCCGGTGATCAATGGCGCAAGCGCTACAAATCGCTCTGCCTGCATGACCCGGTTTGGTATGACCACCTGCCTTATATCGATTTTCCCGCCAACTGGCCGGTCTTTTCCCCCAAAGACAAAATTGCCGACTGGCTGGAAATGTACACCAAAGTCATGGATATTAATTACTGGTCCCGCACAACCGTCAAAAGCGCGACGTTCGATGACACGAGCAACACCTGGCGCGTCATGGTGGACCGCGATGGCGAGAGCATCGAACTCCGCCCAACCCAGCTTGTGCTCGCAACCGGCATGTCCGGCAAGGCGAATATTCCGTCGTTCAAAGGCATGGATCGCTTCCGGGGCGAGCAGCATCACAGCTCCCAACATCCCGGCCCCGATGCCTATACCGGCAAGAAAGTCGTCGTCATCGGGTCGAATAATTCCGCGCATGATATTTGCGCCGCGCTTTGGGAACATGGCGCGGACGTCACCATGGTCCAACGCTCCACCACCCATATCGTCCGCTCAGAGTCGCTGATGGAAATCGGCCTTGGCGATTTATATTCCGAACGAGCGGTCGCGAATGGCGTCACCACCCGCAAAGCGGACATGATTTTCGCCTCGCTGCCCTACCGGATTCTGCATGAGTTTCAAATCCCGGTTTATAACGCCATTCGCGAAAAAGATGCTTCTTTCTACGCCGCCCTCGAAAAGGCCGGCTTCATGCTCGATTTCGGCGCCGATGACTCAGGCCTGTTCATGAAATATCTGCGCCGTGGATCGGGTTATTATATCGATGTCGGCGCGTGTGATCTGGTGATCGATGGCAGCATCAAGCTCAAAAGCGGCGTCGCGATTGATGAAATCACCGAAACCGGCGTGAAAATGGCCGATGGCGACGAGCTTCCGGCGGATCTCATCGTGTATGCTACTGGCTATGGCTCGATGAATGGCTGGGCCGCCGATCTGATCAGCCAAGAGGTCGCCGATAAAGTGGGCAAAGTCTGGGGCCTTGGGTCGAACACCCCGAAAGACCCCGGCCCCTGGGAGGGCGAGCAGCGCAATATGTGGAAACCCACCCAGCAGCAAAATCTCTGGTTCCATGGCGGCAATCTTCATCAGTCGCGCCATTACTCGCTCTATCTGGCGCTCCAGCTCAAAGCCCGGCAGGTCGGCATACCAACGCCGGTTTACGGCCTGCAGACGGTGCATCACCTCACCTAACATGAGCCTTAACGCACGGCTTGGCGGTAGCGGCGCAAAATCCCGCCGTCAGGCCGTGAATTTTTGCAGCCTGATCACAAACCGCGCCCCGATAATCCGCCCATCGCTCGCCCGCCGGTTCTCGGCGGTAATCCGGCCTTGATGCGCTTCGATAATTTGGCGGCTGATCGACAAGCCAAGCCCCGAATGGCTGCCGAACCCTTCGCTCTGCGGTCGTTCGGAGTAAAACCGGTCAAAAATCCGGTCCAATTTCGCATCCGGAATCCCCGGCCCCTCATCCTCAATGGCAATTTCAATCACATTGCCGGTCGCCCGCCCGCGCAGCCAAATATGCGCGCCGCCCGGCGGGCTGAAGGAAATCGCATTGCCCAGCAAATTGCGCAAAACCTGCACCAGCCGCCCCTCCGCGCCGCGCACCACCAGCCCCACGCGCGGCGCATCCAGCTCCAAAATCGGGGCCTCGGCATCGCGCGTCGCCTGATGAATTTCCACCAAGGCCGCCAGCACCGGCGCGAGATCAACCGGCTCCATCGCCACCCGCGACATTTCCGAATCCAACCGCGAGGAATCGCTGATATCCGAAATCAGCCGGTCCAACCGCCGCACATCCTGCGCAATAATCTCCAGCAGCCGCGCGGCACGGGCCGGATCATTCATCCGCCCAATCGTCTCAATCGCCGAGCGGATCGAGGAGAGCGGATTTTTAATCTCATGCGCCACATCAGCGGCGAACCGCTCAATCGCATCCATCCGCGCCCACAGCGCCTGCGCCGAATTTTCGAGCGCCCGGGCCAGCGCGCCAATTTCATCCTGCCGTGCGGCAATGCTCGGCGGCACCGGCTCCGCCATCGCCACCCGCCCCTCGCGCAACCGCGTGGCCGATTGCGCCAGCCGCAGCAGCGGTGTGGCAATCGTGCGGGCCAAATACAGGCTGAGCAAAATCGTCAGCGCAATCGCAACGCCAAACAACCCCAAAATCGACACCCGGATCGAAAACACCGCCCGGTCCACCCCGCCGGCTTCGCGGGTCAGCAGCACCACCCCCATCTCATGCCCGGCCCGCACAATCGGCTCGGCCACCGTCACCAGCAACCGCCCATCCGGGGCGCGGCGAATGAAGGGCGGCGATTCATGATGCGGCGTGGCTTTGGTGGTCAGCCGCAACGTCTCGCGCACACCGGGCTGCCACCCGGATTTCAGCGCCTCATCGCTCCCCGAGGGCAATTCACGCCCGCGTGGCAGAAAACTGGAAAACTGGTCATAGACCGTGCTCACCAGCCGGGCGAACCAGCCGCGCGGCGCGGCCTGCGGCAATTTCTCGGTGATAATCGCCCCGCCCGGCCCTTCGCGCACCCGCGAATTGGCCACCACCTGCCCATCAGGCCCATAAATCAGCGCGAGCGCATTGGGTGTGGGCGCAATCAGCCGATAGAGCAAAGGCCGCGCCAAATCTGGGTTGAGCACCTGCTGATTGGCCGCATTGGTCTCCAGCGCCGATTCCGCGAGCGCGCCGGCATAAATCCGCGCCTGCTCGCGCAACGCCGTCACCTCAGCGGTCAGCAATCCCCGCTGATATTGATCGAGATACAGCAGCGACACCACAATCAATGCGATGGGCAACACATTGACCAATAGAATCCGCAGCAGCAGCGGCGAAAGGCGGCGCCGCAAATGCACGATGCTCACGCCTCCTTATAGCGATAGCCAATGCCGTAGAGTGTCTCGATCTGATCGAACTCCTCATCGCAGGCGCGAAATTTTTTGCGCAGGCGCTTGACGTGACTATCAATGGTTCGGTCATCCACATAAACGCTCTCACCATAGGCCGCATCGATCAATTGATCGCGCGACTTCACCATGCCGGGCCGCGCCGCCAGGGCCTTGACCAGCAAAAACTCGGTCACCGTGAGCTGAATATCCAACCCTTTCCACAAACATTGATGCTTGGTCTCATCCAGCGTCAAATGCCCACGGGTAATCACCCCGCTCGGCGCCGCGCCCGACCCTTCGGCACGCGAGGTTTCATTGCGCCGCAACAAGGTGCGAATCCGCTCCAGCAACAAACGCTGGCTGAACGGCTTCGTGATGTAATCATCCGCCCCCAGCCGCAGCCCCATCAGCTCATCAAGCTCGTCATCCTTGCTGGTCAAAAAAATCACCGGCATCGCCGAGCGGGTGCGCAGCCGCTGCAACACTTCCATGCCATCCATGCGGGGCATTTTAATGTCCAGCACCGCCAGATCGGCTGGTTTGGCGAGCAGACCCTGCAGGGCCGATTCGCCATCTGTATAGGTGCGTACAATGAACCCTTCTTGTTCCAGGGTCATTTGCACACTCTCAAGGATATTGCGGTCGTCATCGACCAGGGCGATGGTATGTTTCATGGAGCTCGCTTTGCCGGAATGGGTCTTGCAGGAATCTGGCTAAGACGTGACTTGAATGGAAGGACAACGCAAGTGGTACCCGGATCCGAACCCATCGATCGCGCCGCCCGCCGCCTGTTGCGCGGCTGCCGCGTCGCCAGTTTGGCCGTCATCGCCGATCATCGACCCCTGCAAGCCTTGGTCACCCCCGCCATCGCGGCGGATGGGGCGCCGTTGCTTCTGCTCTCCACCCTCGCGGCCCATACCAACGCCTTGGCCGAGCACAGCGCCTGCGCCCTGCTGCTGGTCGGCCCGGCCTCGGATGCCAATCCACAAACCAGCCCGCGCCTGTCCCTGACCGGCCACGCCCGGCGCAGCGATGACCCGACGGACCGCGCCCGCTACCTCGCGATTCACCCTTACGCCCGGCTCTATGCCGATTTCACCGATTTCGGCTTATTCCGGATCGAAATCACCGAAGCCCGCTTCGTCGGCGGCTTCGCCCGCGCCGCCACGCTCGATCCCGCCCACCTCCGGCCAGACCCGGCTTGGCTCGCGGGCCTGCGCGATCAGCCGGCCACGCTCGATCTGGGCCTGCTCGATCCCGGCCTCCTTGATCAAATTGCCGCCCGGCATGGTCATGCCCAATCCGGCTGGAGCCTCGCGGCCATCGATCCGGATGGCTTGGATCTCGCCAAGGATGAGACAGTGCTGCGCGTTGAGTTTGACCGAAAATTATCCAATCCAGCCGAATTGCGGCAAGAAATAGTCCGTCTGGCGCAAGGCGGCGATGCTGCAGCGCATGGTTGACAGTTGCCCAGCGCATTGCCAGATCGGATCGGATTGGGCGGCGTCTCGGCTGAGACGTTCGCCGCTCAAATCGAACCGGGCTGCGGCTGATTTTGAGACCGCGAGAGGAAACCGACCATGAACACCACCGCACCCCATGGCGCGACCGCGCCGCATGCAACGACCACCCCGCCCAGCGCCGCGCACGGCTTTGGTCCGCTCGCTGGCACGGGCCTGCATTGCGGCCCCGCGCATCAGCCGGTCGGCCAAAACCAAGTCCACGCCAATCTGACCCGTGCTGCGCTGGTGGCGCATGCGCTGCGGCGCGGTGAGGGGCGCTTATCGGCGGATGGTGCGCTGATGGTGGAAACCGGCGTGCATACGGGCCGGTCAGTCGCCGATAAATTCGTGGCCGATGAACCAGCCACCACCCAGGACATCTGGTGGGGCAAGGTCAATCAGCGCCTGCCCGCCGAAAAATTCGCCGTGCTGCGCGGGCGGGTGCAAGCCTATTTGCAAAACCGCGAACTCTTCACCCAAGATTTATTCGCAGGCGCAGACCCCAAGCAGCGCATCCGGGTGCGTCTGGTCACCACCAATGCCTGGCAAGCTTTGTTCGCCCGCAACATGTTCATCCGCCCGACCACCCAGGAACTGGCGAATTTCGAGCCGGATTACGTGATTTTGCACGCCCCCGAATTCGAAGCCGACCCCGCGATCGATGGGGTGCGCTCTAGCACCGCCATCGCGCTCTCCTTCGCCGAGCGGCAAATCATCATTGCTGGTTCGCAATATGCGGGCGAAATCAAGAAATCGATTTTCACCGTCATGAACTGGATTTTGCCCGCGAGCGGCACGCTGCCCATGCATTGCAGCGCGAATATTGGCAAGGCGGATGATGTCGCGCTGTTCTTTGGCCTGTCTGGAACCGGCAAAACCACCCTCTCCTCTGATCCCCAACGCCGCCTGATCGGCGATGACGAGCATGGCTGGAGTATTGATGGTGTGTTCAATTTCGAAGGTGGTTGCTATGCCAAGGTGATCGATCTCTCCGCCGAGGCCGAGCCGGAAATTTATGCGGCCAGCCATCGTTTCGGCACCGTTTTGGAAAATGTCGTAGCCGATCCCCGTGGCGTGGTCGATCTCGCGGATCGCACCCTGACCGAAAACACCCGCGCCTGCTACCCGATTGATTTCGTCCCCAATGTCGAGCTCAGCGGCCGGGGCGGGCAGCCGAAACATGTGGTGATGCTCACCGCCGATGCGTTCGGTGTGTTGCCGCCCATCGCCAAACTCACGCCCGAGCAGGCGATGTATCATTTCATGTCCGGCTACACCGCCAAGGTCGCCGGCACCGAAAAGGGCCTGGGCCGCGAGCCGCAAGCCACGTTTTCCACCTGCTTTGGCGCGCCGTTCTTGCCGCGCCATCCGAAAATCTATGGCGAATTGCTGGCAAAATTGATCGCCGAGCATCAAGCCTCGTGCTGGCTGGTCAATACTGGCTGGACCGGCGGCGCCTATGGCACCGGCCAGCGCATCTCGATCAAGCATACCCGCGCTTTGCTCAATGCCGCACTTTCCGGCGCGCTTGATCGCGGTGAATTCCGCCGCGATCCGGTCTTTGGGCTGATGGTGCCGGTCGCGGTTGAGGGTGTGCCCTCCGCGATCCTCGATCCGCGCCAATCCTGGCCCGATCCTGCCGCCTATGACCGCATGGCTGCTGATCTGGTCGCGCGATTTGAAGCTAATTTCGCAAGCTTTGCCGATTTGGTCGATGATCGGGTGCGCGAAGCGGCGATCCGCTCCGCCGCCTAACGCTCAGATCAATATTGGTTGAGGTCTGATTGACAGATTCAAGCTTAACCAATGAAATTGATCGGCAAACAAAGGCTAGAGCGTAATTGCTGATCATCAATTACGCTCTAGCCGGGGCGCCCATAATACATCGCCGCCACATGGGTCGCCTCGGCAAAGAAGAGCCACCGCTCAGCAAATAAACCAATCGCAGCCAGGATCACGGCGAGAAGGATGGCAAAGCCGGGCGCAATCCCGGTGAGCGCCATCAGCAGCAGCAAGGCAGGGCCGGCAAAGCCGATCAGCAGCACCAACCGCCGCAGCTTGGCCGCGTGCTTACGGGCAATCTGATAGCCCATTTCACGCAGAATATAATTCTCGGTAAAATGCGGCTGATCGAGCGTGGTCACCGGACCAAAGGCCGCAAGACCAGTCGCCGAGGCGAGCGTGGTTAGCGGCGTTTGTTGATCGATGAAGCGCCAATAAGCATTCTTTGCGAGTGCCGCAATGATCGTCATCACCAGCGCGAGTGACACGGCCAAGCCCAGCGCAGCACCGGTCAATGCCAAGGCGGCAGCAAACAGCAACCCGCCAGAAAATAGCGCAAAGATCATATAATCGGGTGCGGTATGCTGATTATGCCATTGGCGGATCGGCTTGAGGCTCGCATAAATCATCGCCGTGCAATAAACCGTGCCCAGCCCAGCAACAGCGGCCAACAACCCCATCAGCCGGGTGCTCGCCGCACTCGGCCCCACCCCCCACCATAAGGCCGCAAAAGCCAGCGCCGGGAGATAGGTCAACATGGCCGCGACCCCCTCGCGTGACAGCCAGGATGAGCGCCATTGGCTGAACGCCCGCCAAGCCCGTTCCGGTCGGCCAAGATGCAGCGTGGAGGCGATCAATCCGGCACTCGCCAAGCCCAACGCTACGGCGATGCCAACAGGAACCAGCCAGGCGCGATGCGGCAACAGGCCAAGTGCGGCAAAAATGCCAAGCCACGCAAGCAACCCATACCCAAAGCCGGTCAAGGTAGTTAGCAGCAAAACGGAGTTGGCCGGCTTCATCGCGATAAGACCCGATCGAGCAAGGATAACAATGCAGCCCCAACCCCAGCCCCCGGCGGCATTGGCGCCTCCGCAGGGGGCAGTGCAATCTGCGCCTTGCGCGGCGGCAAATAACGATTGGTTGGCTGATACCCCAATTCAGGCATCAGCGCGACACCATCACGCGCCGCGACCAATTTCGAAACCGTGCTGTCAGGATCGCCCAAATCGCCAAAATGCCGTGCGCGTGACGGGCAGGTCGCCACGCAGGCCGGCTCACGCTCGGCCTCGGGTAACGCGGTGTTATATATCCGATCGATGCAGAGTGTGCATTTCTTCATCACCCCCGCATCCTCATCAAACTCGCGCGCGCCATACGGGCATGCCCAGGAGCACAATTTGCAGCCGATGCAAATATCAGTGTTGATCAGCACAATCCCATCTTCAGCGCGCTTATAGGATGCGCCGGTGGGGCAGACCGTGACGCATTGCGGCTGTTCACAATGCAGGCAGGAGCGCGGGAAATTGACGGTGCGCCCGCCGCACCCGGAGGCTTGCGCTTCATAGGAATGGATCCGGTTGAACCACACCCCGTCCGGCTCGGCGCCATAGGGCTGGTGATCGGGCAACGGCGCATGATGGCCGCCCGTGTTCCATTCTTTGCAATTGACCGCGCAGGCATGACACCCGACACAGGTGTCCAAATCAATCACCAGCCCCAGTTTGGTCGCGCCGGGCAGGGGTTGTGGCAGACTGGTCATGTCGCGTGCTCCGGCGCGCCGTGGCGCAAAATGATCGGATGGTTGAGGGCAAAAGGCGCGCTGAGATCAGGCATGCTCGGCTCGGTAACTGGATCGGTGTCGGCTGCGCATTTTTCCAAGCGCACCGTCAAGTCAAACCACGCCGCCTGACCGGTCACCGGATCGGAATTGCTGGCGCGATGGCCGGCCTCGCTGGCCGGCAGATATTCCGAGATCAAATGATTGAGCAAAAACCCACGCTTGGCCTCTGGCGCATCTTTCACTAACGCCCAAGCCCCGGCGCGTTTGCCAATCGCATTCCAGGTCCAAACCGTGTTAGGGTTCAGCCCGTCCATCAATCGCACCTGACATTTCAACGTGCCATTGCGCGACGTGACTTGCACCCAATCCTCATCAACCAGCCCGTGCTTGGCGGCCAGGCTGCGATGCAGATAAAGCCGATTTTCTGAAAGAATTTGACGCAGCCAAGCATTTTGCGATCCCCAGGAATGATACATCGCCATTGGCCGCTGCGTGATTGCATGCAGCGGAAACATGTGCGGATCACTCAGCGCCTCTTCAACCGGCGGATACCAGATTGGCAACGGGTCCATGAAGCGTATAATCGAGGCGCGGAGCCGTGCCGGGGGCACCCGGGGGCCATGATTTTCGCCGGCGAGACGAAATTTCTGTAGAATTTCACTATAGAGATTGAGCGTGATCGGCGCATCAGACTCAATGAAGCCCATCGCCTTCGCGCCCTGCAAATAGGCTTGGTTATGGTGCTTATAGTAAAGCTGCTCGGCGGGCAGATGATACTGCCAGAAGCCGCGATTCTCGATATATCGATTGATCTGCTCAGGATTGGGCGCGCCGCGCCCCGGCGCATCGCCCGCTTCGCCGCGAAAGCCCGCGAGGGGGCCAAGGCCGGGCTTGCGTTGATGGCGCACCATATAATCGGCATAGCTCGTATAGATTTTATTGCCCTGGTCATCAACAAAGTTCGGGAGTGCAAGCCGACCGGCGAGGTCGATCAACACATCTTGAAATGGCCTGACATCACGATCCGGCACCAGCACCGGCGCGCGGATCGCATCGGCGGGGCCATGGGCCGAGCCGATGGGCCGATCCAGCAACGAAATACAATCATGCCGCTCCAAATAGGTGGTGTCGGGCAGCACCAAATCGGCATACGGAACGGTCTCCGAGAAGAAGGCGTCGGCATAAATCACAAAGGGGATGCGATATTGACCCTTCTCATCGCAATCGGTGAGCATGCGCGTGGTCTCGCCGGGATTCATCGCCGAGTTCCACGCCATATTGGCCATAAACAAAAATAACGTGTCGATTTTTTCAGGCCCAGCCGCATGCGCTTCGGCAATCGCCATATGCATCAGGCCGTGAATCCCAAGCGGGGCGTCCCACGAGAATGCCCGATCCAAACGCAAAGCTTCGCCGTCATCATCGACGAGCAAATCGGCAGGGCCGGTGGGAAAACCAAGCGGGGCCGTGGTTAGGCTGCCATTTGCGTGCCGCTTCGCACCGCCCGGCAGCGGACCTGCGGGAATTGGCTTCGGATAGGGCGATTTATAGCGCCAGGAGCCGGGCGTATCGACCGCGCCGAGTAGCATTTGCAGCACATGGATCGCCCGGCAGGTATGAAACCCGTTGGAATGGGCAGAGATGCCGCGCATCGCATGCATCGCCACCGGGCGTCCGGTCATGGTTTCATGGCGGCGCCCGGCGCTATCAATCCAGGGCTGATCGATTGAAATGGCTTGGTTGAAGGCTATTTCAGCGATCTCTGCGGCGATCCGACGGATCGTGGCGGCGTCAATACCACAGCGTTCCGCCACTATCTCCGGTGCATAGGCCGCATCGGTATAGCGGGCGGCGAGCAGGGCGAAGGCGGGCTGCGCCATGCGGCCATCCGCCAAGGCAAACCGGCCCAATAAAGCCGGGTCAATCGCGAGACTGTTGGCCGGTGCAAGATGATTGCCGATTCGGTCGTAAGCGAGGGGCGCGCCATTTTCATCGCGGGCGATCAAGCCATGATCGGCCATGCCGGGCGCATCGATCACCAGATGATGGGCGTTGGTGTAGCGCACCAGAAACTCGGTATCGATTTTTCCTGATTGCAGCAGGCAATGAATTAAGGAGAGCACAAACAACCCGTCAGTGCCGGGGGTGATGCCAACAAATTCATCGGCAATCGCTGAATAGCCGGTGCGCACCGGATTGATGGTGATGATTTTGGCGCCGCGTTCCTTGAGCTTGGCCAATCCCAATTTCATTGGGTTGGAATCATGATCTTCGGCAACGCCAAATAGGAGAAATAATTTCGCATGGTCCCAGTCAGGCTCGCCAAACTCCCAGAACGCGCCGCCCATCGAATACAGCCCTGCCGCCGCCATGTTCACGGAGCAGAAACCACCATGGGCGGCAAAATTCATCGTGCCGAACATTTGCGCAAAATAACCGGTCAGCGATTGCGACTGATCGCGCCCGGTGAACAAAGCGAGCTTGTTCGGGTCGGTCGCGCGGATATGGGCCAGCCGAGAGGTGGCGATATCCATCGCCTCGTCCCATTCGATCTCGACGAACTCACCCGCCCCGCGCGGTCCCACGCGCTTGAGCGGCTTACGCAGCCGCGCGGGCGACAAGGCGGTCATAATCCCGGCAGAGCCTTTGGCGCACAGCACACCACGATTGATCGGGTGATCGCGATTGCCTTCGATATAGCGCAGCTTGCCGTCGTTCAGATGAACTTTGATGCCGCAACGGCACGCGCACATATAGCAGGTGGTGTAGGCCACCTGATCGCCAATCGGCTTGTCATAATGGATTGAGTCTTCGGGCATGATTGCTCCTCTATGCCGATTTATGCGGCATAGAGGGCGCGCTGGGGGAGGGGCGTGCGCCGATTAATTCAATCGCCGCAGCCGATCAATCAAAGCGGGTAGCGGCAGGTTTAGCGCAGCGGGCGACCGAGATTGATGGTGCTCGGATTGGTGACTGCACCAGCGACCGCACCGATCGCACCGCCGATCAACGCGCCGCCGGCCGGGCCGGTGCCGGTGACCGCGCCGATCACCGCGCCGGTGCCAGCACCAATGGCGCCGCCGGACAAAGCGCGCTGGCCCGGCGTGTAGCCGCAGCCGGACAGGCCGAGCGTGATGCCGATCAAACCGGCGGCGAGAAGCGATTGACGCAGGATGCGGGTGGTGCGGGGCATGACGGATCTCCACAATGATTTGAGCGATGAGGCCAAGTTGGGCGGGCAGTGCTGATCGCCGCCCGCCGCACTCCCATCAAGTGAACGATCAATATGATCAAAATAGGGCAGCGATCACGGCGTATGCCCGGTGGCGCGCAACAGAGAAGCTGCTTGCACCATATGATCGAGGGCCGCACGCACTTCCGGCCAATGCCGCGTCTTCAGCCCGCAATCGGGATTGACCCAAATTTGCTCGGCGGGCAGCCGATGGGTCGCGGCCTTGAGCAAGCTGGTCATGGCATCGACCGTGGGGATTGCGGGCGAGTGAATATCATACACACCCGGCCCCATCGCGGCGGGATAATGGTAGGTGGCGAACGCGTCCAATAATTCCATGCGCGAGCGGGCGGTTTCAATCGAGATGACATCGGCATCCATCGCGCCAATCGCCTCGATAATGTCGTTGAACTCCGAATAGCACATATGGGTATGGATTTGCGTGGCGTCGGCCACGCCGGACGCACTGATCCGAAACGCCTCGACGGCCCAGGCCAAATAGGATGACCAGTCGCGCCGACGCAGCGGCAACCCTTCGCGCAACGCCGCTTCGTCGATTTGGATGATCGCCGCACCGGCGGCTTCCAAGTCGGTAACCTCATCGCGGATGGCGAAGGCAATTTGCCGGCAGGTCTGCGCGCGGGGCTGATCATCGCGCACGAAGGACCAGTTCAGGATCGTGACCGGCCCGGTCAACATGCCTTTCATCGGGCGGTGGGTGAGCGATTGGGCATAGCGCCACCAATCGATGGTCATCGCGTGCGGGCGCGCAACATCGCCATAAATGATCGGCGGGCGCACGCAGCGCGAGCCATAAGATTGCACCCAGCCATGGGTGGTGAAGGCGAAGCCATCGAGCTGTTCGCCAAAATACTGCACCATGTCATTGCGCTCGAATTCGCCGTGCACCAGCACATCAAGGCCAATCGAATCCTGCCACTGCACCGCGCGCGCGATTTCGTCCTGCAACTGCGATTGGTATTGCGCTTGATCGATACGGCCTTTGGCAAAATCGGCGCGGGCCTGGCGGATTTCGGTGGTTTGCGGAAATGAGCCGATGGTGGTGGTGGGGAAGGGGGGCAGGCGCAGCTTTGCCGCTTGCACCGCTTGGCGCAGCTTGTAAGGACTGGCACGGCGGCTCAGCGCTGGATCGGTCTGGCCAGCGCGTTCCTTGACGGCTGGCTGATGAATGCGCGGGGAATGGCGCCGCGCCCTTTGTGCAGCACTGGCCGCGCGCAGCGCCGGCTCGACGCGCGCGCGGCCCTGGGTGAGCGCTTGGGCCAGCACCGATAATTCGCCGATTTTTTGGGTGGCGAAGGCCAGCCAGTCGCGAATTTCAGGATTAAGCTTGGTCTCGTGGGTCAAATCGATCGGCACATGCAACAGCGAGCAGGAGGGGGCGAGAACCAGATGCGATCGGCGCTGCGCCACCGGCTCCAGCCAATCAAGAATCGCCGCCAAATCCGCCCGCCAGATATTGCGCCCATCGATCACGCCGAGCGACAGCACCCAATCGGTCGGCGCTGCCGCCAGCACCGGTTCGAGTTGCTCGGGCGCGCGCACCAGATCGATATGCAGCCCCTGCACCGGGAGTGCGAGCGCGGTGGCCAGATTATCATCGAGCGCGCCGAAATAGGTGGTGAGCATCAATTTCAGGTGCGGCACGGCGGCGTGCAAGGACGCGTAGGCGCTGCGATAGGCGGCCCTGCCTGGCTCGGTCAGGTCCAGCACCAAGCAAGGTTCATCGATTTGCACCCAGTCCGCACCCGCATCGGCCAGGGCGCTGAGCATTTCGGCGTATACCGCAACCAGGCCGGGGAGCAGGGTGAGCGGATCAAAATCCCGCTGTTCGCTCTTGCCGAGTAATAAATAGCTCACTGGCCCCAGCAGAACCGGGCGGGTATGCAGGCCGAGCTGCTGCGCTTCACGAAATTCATCGAGCGGCTTGGTGCTGCTGAGGCGAAATGATTGCGCGGGGTGAAAGCGCGGCACCAGATAATGATAATTCGTATCAAACCATTTGGTCATTTCAGCGGCGGGCTGGTGATCCTGCCCGGTGGTTGGGGCATGCGCGTGGGCGCACGCGGTTTCGTCCCGCGATGAGCCGCGTGCGGCGGTGAAATAAGCGTCGAGATCAGGCGCGCCGGGCAGCGCACCCACCATGGCAGAGATGTCGAGCACATGATCATAGAGCGAGAAATCATTTGACGGGATGATCGTCGCCCCGCACGCCTGTTGTTGCTGCCAAGCGTTGGCCCGCAGCGCAGCGGCGGTGGTGAGCAGCGCCGCTGCGTCGCTGGCGCCGGACCAATATCGCTCCAGGGCCGCCTTCAGGGCGCGCTTGGCGCCAATGCGGGGAAAACCAAGCGTAGCGACGGCAATTTCAACCATTAATTTTGTCCTCCTGACGCGGTCGAGGCCCCGTGGGCATCGAACCGACCCGATGCGGTAGCCTCGCGACATGCGTCTTTGAGAATAGTTTTATGGCCGAGTCAACTCACAAAATATGGATATGCTGATATTGTTATATTATATCTGGATGAAATTGCCGCTATCAGGGCACTTAAAGCCAGCGATTCCAGCGAAATATCGATGTTTTGGCCCGATAAACTAGGCTCTCTCTGTATCTTGACATATATAAAGATATTTTTATAATCATATCATGAAAACCAGCCTCGATATTTTCGCCGCCCTCGCCGACCCCACCCGCTTGCGGATGATTTGGCTGCTTCGCGCCATGGAGCTCTCAATTGGCGAATTGGCGCAAGTGCTCGGACAAAGCCAGCCACGGGTCTCGCGCCATGTGAAAATTCTGGCGGATGCCGGGTTGATCGAGCGGCGCAAGGAGGGGAGCTGGGTGTTCCTCAGCCTGGGTGATCCCAGCGTGATCACGCCCTTGCTCGCGGCGCTCGATGCGTGGAGCCATGGCGCCGCCGAGGATTATTGGGTGCGCGCCGATCATGCGCGGCTGGCGGCGGTTCGTGCGGATCGAGCCCGGGCCGCCGAAGATTATTTCAACGCTCATGCCGCCGAATGGGACGCGATGCGCGCCCTGCACATCGCCGAGGCGATTGTCGAGGGGGCGATCCGTGCCGCACTCGGACCCGCGCCGATTGGGTGTTTGGTCGATATTGGCACCGGCACCGGCCGGATGATCGAATTATTCGGCGGGCTGGCGCAGCGCGTGATCGGGATTGATCGCAGCCCGGAAATGCTGCGTCACGCTCGCGCCAAGTTGGCGAGGCCAGACCTGGCCGCAGCGCTCGCCCATGTCGAGCTGCGCCAGGGCGATATGTTCGCGCTGCCGCTGCTGAGCGCCTGCGCGGATGTTGTGATTATTCACCAAGTGTTGCACTACGCCCAGCAGCCCCAAGCCGCGATTGCCGAGGCGGCGCGGATTTTGGCGCCGGGCGGTCGGCTCTTGGTCATTGATTTTGCGCCGCATGATCATGAAGCGCTGCGCACGCGCCATGCCCATGCCCGGCTTGGGTTCAGCGATGCTCATATGAGCGCCTGGTTCACCGCCGCCGGGCTGACGCCCGCACCGCCAACGCCACTCGCCGGCGGCTCACTCACGATCAATTTATGGCTGGCGCACGCGCCGACGGACCCGCTCCCCGCCCTATCGGCACCGCCGGATGGCGGCGCGGAGGTGCAAGACGATGCGTGATATCGCCTTATCATTCGAGTTTTTTCCCCCCCGAACCGAGGCCGCACGCGCCGCCCTGTGGAGCACGGTCGCCGAATTGGCGCCGCTGGCGCCGCGTTTGGTTACCGTTACCTATGGCGCGGGCGGCACCACGCGCGATCATACCGAAAGCACCGCTACGGCGATTGCCGCGCAAACCGGCATTCCCGCTGCTGCCCATTTGACCTGTGTCGATACCGATCGCGCCACCACCCTCGCCATCGCCCGGCGCTTTTGGCAGGCGGGGCTGCGCCATATCGTGGCGCTCCGCGGTGACAAGCCGCGCGGCGGAGAAAATTTTGTCCAGCACCCAAACGGGTTCACCAACGCCCGCGACTTGGTCGCGGCGCTGAAAATGGTCGCGCCGTTTGAAATCTCGGTCGCGGCCTATCCGGATGGCCACCCGGATTCAATCGGCACGGATGCCGATTTGGATTATCTCAAAGCAAAAATCGATGCGGGGGCAGACCAAATTCTCACCAATTTCTTTTTCGACGCGGACGCGTTCCTGCGCCTGCGTGACCGCGCCGCCCAGGTCGGCATCAAAGCCCCCATGATCCCCGGCATCATGCCGATTGTGAATGTCGCGCAATTGCGCAATTTCGCCCAGCGCTGCGGCCTGACCATTCCGCCTGGCTTTGACCAACAGCTTGACGGGCTCGATGAGGTTCCCGAGCAACGCGATCAGTTCGCGATTGATTTCGCCCTCACATTGTGCCGACGGCTCCGCGCCGAGGGTGTGAAACATTTTCACATCTACACGCTCAACCGCGCCGCGCTACCGCGCGCCATTGGCGCGGCGCTGGGAGCGTGATTGCTGCGGAACAATCACGCCCCGGCCATGATGCGCCGATCAATATTGATCGAGCGAGGGGTTCGGTTAACGTAACCTCACTGAGCTTCTTGCGGCGTCTGTTCTTCTTCGCCGCTTTCCGGACGCGGCAAAGCGGGCTTGGTGGCTTCGGCGAAATCGAACGCCAATTCGCCATCGCGCATCGTGACCTTGACCGAGCCGCCCGCGACCAGCTTGCCAAATAAGAGCTCCTCGGCAAGCTTTTTCTTGATCAATTCCTGGATCACGCGGGCCAGCGGCCGTGCGCCATAAAGCGGGTCGTAGCCCCGTTCGGCCAAGAACTCCTTCGCCGCCGAGGAGAGCTCGATGGTGACATTGCGATCCGCGAGCTGCGCTTCGAGCTGCATCACGAATTTCTCGACCACTTGCGCCACCACTTCCGGCGTTAGCCCTGCGAACGGGATGATCGCATCCAGCCGGTTGCGGAATTCCGGGGTGAACATCCGCTTGATCGCCTCGTCATCCTCGCCAAGCCGCGACACCCGACCAAAGCCAATCGCCGCCTTCGCCATGTCCGCCGCCCCAGCATTGGTGGTCATGATCAGAATGACATTGCGGAAATCAACATTTTTGCCGTTGTGATCGGTTAGTTTGCCGTGATCCATCACTTGCAGCAAAATATTGAACAAATCTGGATGCGCCTTCTCGATTTCATCGAGCAGCAGCACGCAATGCGGATGCTGATCAATCGCATCGGTCAGCAACCCGCCCTGATCGAAACCAACATAGCCCGGCGGCGCGCCGATCAATCGACTGATCGAATGGCGCTCCATATATTCGGACATGTCAAACCGGGTTAGTTCAATCCCCAGCGTGCTCGCCAATTGCCGCGCGACTTCGGTTTTGCCCACACCGGTTGGGCCAGAGAACAAATAACAGCCAATCGGCTTTTCCGCGTCACGCAGCCCGGCGCGGGCCAGTTTGATCGCCGCCGATAGCGCCTCAATCGCACCGTCCTGGCCGAACACCATCGATTTCAGATCGCGCTCCAGCGTGCGCAGCGTTTCTTTGTCGTCCGCAGAGACCGATTTGGGCGGGATGCGCGCGATTTTCGCGACGATTTCTTCAACATCGCGCAACGTCACGGT
Organism: Acidiphilium sp.; assembly: GCA_049964975.1. Taxonomy (GTDB): domain Bacteria; phylum Pseudomonadota; class Alphaproteobacteria; order Acetobacterales; family Acetobacteraceae; genus Acidiphilium. The sequence goes on along the minus strand of JBMFWT010000041.1, from coordinate 3,535 downwards.
CTTGCGCCGCTTACCTTCGGGCAGCAACATGCGCGAGGCGCCAACCTCATCAATCACGTCAATCGCTTTATCCGGCAATTTCCGATCATGGATATATTTGGCCGATAGCTCAACTGAAGCGCGGATCGCCTCGTCAGTGTAGCGCACCTTGTGGTGTTTTTCGTAAGCGGATTTCAGCCCGCGCAGAATTTTCACCGCATCATCGATCGACGGCTCGTTAACGTCGATTTTCTGGAAGCGCCGCACCAGCGCACGATCTTTCTCGAAATAGGTGCGGAACTCCTTATAGGTGGTCGAGCCGATGCAGCGCAGCGCCCCGGACGCCAAAGCCGGCTTGAGCAGATTGGACGCATCCATCGCCCCGCCCGAGGTCGCGCCGGCGCCAATCACGGTGTGGATTTCATCAATGAACAGCACCGCACCGGGCAATGCTTCCAGCTCGGTCACCACCGCTTTCAGTCGCTCCTCGAAATCACCGCGATAGCGAGTGCCCGCGAGCAGCGCCCCCATATCGAGCGCATAAATCGTGGCTTTGGCCAGCACTTCCGGCACTTCGCCATCAACGATGCGCTTGGCCAGCCCCTCGGCAATCGCGGTTTTACCGACACCCGGATCACCCACAAAGAGCGGATTATTTTTGCTCCGGCGGCAGAGAATTTGGATCGTACGCTCGATCTCAGACTCGCGGCCAATCAGCGGATCAATTTTGCCGGACTGCGCCTTTTTGTTCAAATTCACGCAATAATTCGCGAGCGCATCCGCCCCGCGCTTTGGTTTGGCCTCCGGCTCGCCGCCCTCGCTCTCCGATTGGCCTTGCGGTGTGCGCGGCACTGAGCGGCCCGGCGATTTGGCAATGCCATGGCTGATGAAATTCACGGCATCCAGCCGGGTCATGTCCTGCGCTTGCAGGAAAAACACCGCATGGCTTTCGCGCTCGGAGAACAGCGCCACCAGCACATTCGCCCCCGTCACCTCATCGCGCCCGGAGGATTGCACATGGATCGCGGCGCGCTGCACCACACGCTGGAATCCGGCGGTCGGTTTCGGATCGCCCGCCCGGTCAATCGCGAGGCCGGCCAAATCCTTGTCCAGAAATTCGGTGGTCTCGCGGCGCAGCCGTTCAATATCGACCCCGCAGGCGCGCAGCACCGTGGTGGCGTCTGCATCGTCGATCAGGCCGAGCAGCAAATGCTCCAGCGTGGCATATTCGTGCCGACGCTCGGCGGCGAAAGCCAGCGAGCGGTGCAGGGTTTGTTCTAGATTCCGAGACAGCATGGCATTGATCCTTATTCGGGCTTCCGGCGAGCGGCCCACGCCGCTCCGGTCAAGCCCGCTGCGGCAAAAGGGCCGCTCAAGCGTCGTGCAGGATAGATGATATCGGGCAAAAGTTTCGCAATGATGAGCGAAGCCGGGAAAAAAGCGGGGCACCGATGCAAAAAACCTGTCATGGCCGCATCCTTGTGCCGATTCGCGCGCTTGTCCAGACAAAAATGCTCAAGACACCGCCCAGCCCCCGGGGCTGCGCATTATTCTTTCTCAATCGTGCATTGCAGCGGATGCTGGCTTTGCCGGGCAAGGTCCATCACCTGCGTCACCTTGGTTTCGGCAACTTCATAGGTGAACACACCGCAAACGCCCACGCCCCGGCGATGCACATTCAGCATGATCCGCGTCGCTTCCTCGCGTGTTTTGCTGAAAAACCGCTCCAGCACATGCACGACGAATTCCATCGGCGTGTAATCATCGTTCAGCATCAAAACCTTATAGAGCGCGGGCTTGCGCGTTTTTGCCCGCTCACGGGTTGCCACCCCCGTGCCAATTCCCGTTCCGGTTCGCCGATCATTGTCGCTCATCGCACCCTCAACCTCCGGGTCCAACATATCCAATTCAAGCCATGGTGGGGAAGCGGAAAATAGAGTGACGTCACGCTCTAGAATCGCCCGGAAATCGCGAACGACCCGTATTCATGGATCGCCCCCACCTCGCCATAATAGCGCCGCGTTTGGAAAACCTGTGTATAGCTGAAACGCAGCCCGCGCCAAAGCACCGCCGCCCCCACATCGATTTGCCCAACCGCACGATACGGGCGCACGCTGCGGCTGGTCTGGAAATCAGCCCCTTGCAAAAATTCATCATGCCCGACCAGCTTGCCCGCCACCCCGGCAAACACATACCACGCCAAAGGCCGCGTCGCCCGATAGGCGGTCGAGCCGGAGGGGCCAGGGCGCAGCAACGGCGCGCCGTAATCCGAGCCAAGCCCTTGGCCGATGCGCAGCGTCAAAGCCGGTTGGGCATAAATTTCCGTGGTGCCAACCATCGCGGCCAATTGCGGCAGCGCATCTACCGATAACGCGCCGAGCTGGCCCACCGGCACCCGCCAGGTGCGCGATGCCAGCAGGTCAAACGCCGGCTCACTCGGCAACTGATAGGCCCAACCATGGGTGCCATGCTGGCCGATGACGCTGTGAAACCCGTTTTGCACAATTTCCGCACCCGCATCGCGCCCAATCACCCCGGCACTCACCGCCAGCACGGAGCGCGTATTGAAGCTGTCCTGGATCAGCCCGAGCGTCGCGGCCAAATAGCCGGCATAAGGCTCATCACCGAGCGGCGGATTGGTCACTGTGGTATCGGTCGGCGTAAAAATTTTCTGGGTAATGCCCAGGCTGATGCGCTGGCTGCCATCGCCCCACACCGCATGGCCCAGCCCGGCGAGCGCGCCCGGCACATCGCCGCGCGGCGAGGTCCAGTTCAGCCGGAACCCGTTGACATAATCCCGATCGGTCGGGTTCTGCGAGCTGATCGAGGCGTTTTCATCCTGCAAGCTCCAAATGCCCCCGCTAAGGCTTTGGGCGTGGGCCAAGCGGGTGCTGGCAAGGCAGGCCAAAATCACAGCCGAGCCAATCCATGAAAGACGCATGTGAACAACCTCATCCTGCTGGCGGGGGTGAACACAACCGCCCGATCCGGTGAACCTCTCCGGTCTATATGTTACGTCCGCTGTATCGAACAAGTTACAGCCATGGCTAATCGTGCTCGTCTGGCTTGCCGGGGGCCGGGCGAGTTTGTATCGAAGCGTGCGGAATGGCCAGTCAGTCCGCCAATTTGCGTATGCGAGCCGTGCGTAGGCGTGCGCTAATCGTCACACGCTGCGCGCCAACATAAGCCCAACATGACTGCCATGATCAATCAACGAATTTTCGCTCGGGCGCTGATCATGATCGGCGTCACCCTCGCCAGTTTCGCGCCCGCTCATGGAGCGTCCGCCCGCGCGCATGCGTTGGGGCCGGTGGGAAACTGGCTCACCGCGCAGGGCGGCGCTGTTGTGCAAATCACCACCTGCCGCGCGCAGCCGGGATCGCCCCAAGCCGGTCAGGCGTTGCCCACCGACGCGCTGTGCGGTCGGCTCGTGGGCATCAAGCTTAATCGGGGCACGCGCATGCCGCGCGATTATATGGGTGACAGCCAGTGCGATTTTCCGCTGCTGCAACCCGCCGTGCCATCGCGCACGCCCGGCGTTTGGCGCGGGCATATC
>JBMFWT010000040.1:0-21637 GCA_049964975.1 Acidiphilium sp. | reverse complement strand
ATTGCTCATGCACCGATTCTATCAGACCACTTCGCGTCGCGTTAAGTCCGACAGGCTGCTAGAAATGCCGCTCGCGCACCTTGATGACATCGCCGGGGGCGATCGCGGATTCGGCGCGGGCGCTGAAACGGTGCGGCTGGCCGTTGCGGGTGCGAATTACCAAGAAACGCTGCTCGGCGGCACGATCGGTAAAGCCGCCTGCGATCGAGGCGGCGGTGAGCACGGTCATGCCGGGTTGGAACGGGTAGGCACCGGGACGGCGGACTTCGCCCAGAATATAGAACGGCCGGTAGCGGCGGATTTCGACGGCGACGGCGGGATGGGCGAGCAGGCCGGCGTGGGTGAGGCGAGCGGCGATGCGTTGGGCCAGCGCGTCGGGCGTGAGGCCCGTTGCGTCGATGGGTTTGAGGAGTGGAATCGCGATATGGCCATCGGCGGCGATGCGATAGCGGGCGCTGAGCTGTTTTTGGCCGAACACCGCGACGCGGATTTCATCGCCGGGGCCGAGACGATAGGCGCCGGTCGGCGGCAGCGGCGGCAGATCGGTCGTGGCACAGGATGCGAGTGTGAGCGGGGCGGCCAGCATTAGGCTGCGGCGCGACATACAACTTAAGATTGACTTTTGCCCGGATTCCATCAACGATCAGTATAGGTCAATTCGGGATTGGGCAAAAGGCGGCAATGACCAGGATCGATCACGCGATGATGGCTGAGGAGGGCGATCCGCTCGCAGCGTTTTGGGCGATCCGGCGGCATTGGCGATTGGGGCTGTTGGTGGCGGTGATGGTGCCGGGGTTGGCCTTGCTGGCGCTGACGCGCATGCAACCGACCTACACGGCGACCGGAATTTTGCTGTATGCGCCGGCGGACTTCAACCCGAAGTTGCTACGCGGCGTGGTGGCGCGCAATCAGGTGACCCATGCGTTGATGGATAGCCAGGTCAATTTGCTCACCGATCGGCCCGTGTTGACGGGGATTGCGAAGCGGCTGGCCGCCGCCCCCGTGAGCGGCGTTGCGCCCCGGCCATCATGGCGCGGCTCTTGGCTTGATCGCTGGTTTCCATGGCAGCGGCGGGCGGCGGATGCGCAGGCGGTGCGTCGGGCGGCGGCGCTGGAGCGGGTGCGGCAGGCTTTGCGGGTGACGGTGGAGCCGGGATCGCAGATTATTCGGGTGCGGTTTTCGGATGCTGATCCCGCGCGGGCAGCGGCGGCGGCGAATTTGGCGATGCGGCTTTATTTGCAAGCCCAGCAGCAGCGGCGCGAGAAGCTGTTGGATCATGCGCGGCTGTGGTTGGAGACGCGGGCGCGCCAGATTGGCCATGATTTAGCGGCGACTGATTTGGCGCTGGTGCAGGCGCGGGCGCGGGCGGGCACCGAGCGGGGGGTCAATGCACCCTTGACCAACCAGGCGGCGGGGCAATTGACCGATGCGCTGATTGCAGCGGAGGCGCGGCTTGCGGCGGCGCAGAGCCAAATTGCCCGCGATGGCGGGGTATCGGCGGCGTCAGCCGGGGCGGCGGTGGCCCCATCGCTTGATCCGCTGCGGGCGAAGGCCGCGCAGATTGCGGCACGCTTGGCGGCGCACGCGGCGACTGAGGGGCCGAATTATCCGGGGATGCGGGCGGATCGGGCGGCGTTGGCGGCGGTGCAGCAGGCGATTGGGGCGGCGATGGCGCGGACGATGGCGCATGATCGTGCCGCCGTGACCGGCGCGGCGGCGCAGGTGGCGGCGTTGCGCGCCCGGCTGGCGGCGGCGCGCGATCAGGCAACGGCGGCGTCGGTGCGGGCGGCGCCGATGGCGCAGCTGGAGGGGCAGCGGGCGGCGGATCGCAGCTTGTTGCAGGAATTGACCAAGCAAATTGGCGTTTTGGATAGTCAGAGCCTGCTGACGCCGCCGGATGCGCGGATTTTATCGCCGGCGGCGGTGCCGACGCGCCCGAGTGCGCCGCATCCGACTTTGATTTTGGCCGGGTCCGGGGCGCTGGGGGTGGCGCTGGCGGTTTTGGCGATGCTGGCGCGGGCGGCGCTCGATCGGAATATTGGCAGTGGCGAGGATTTGCGGGCGGCTTTGGCGGTGCCATGCTTGGCGCTGTTGCCGGAATTGAGCCGCCGGGCGCAAGGCGGGCTATTGGCCGCGGATTATGCCGTGCGCAATCCGTTTTCGCCGTTTAGCGAGCAATTGCGCGCGTTGCGGATCGGGATTTCGCTGGAGCAGGGCACGCCGCGCAGCATCGCGGTGACGGCGGCGCGACCGGGTGAGGGCAAGACCACCTTGGCGCTGAGTTTGGCCGCGAGCCTCGCGATGACCATGCGTTTGGCGACTGGCGATGGCCGGCGGGAGGACATAACCGGGCACGATGATGATGCGGGTGGCCGGGTGTTGGCGATTGATTGCGATGTGCGCCAGCCGAGTTTCGATAGTTTGTTCGATTTGGCGGGGGCGGCGGGGCTGACCGATTATTTGGCGGGGCGGGTCGATTTGGCGCAGGCGATCCAGCCGAGCCGGATTGCCGGGCTTGATTTGATGCCGGCGGGGGCGGTGGCGACCGATGCGCTCAGCCTGTTTTTATCACCCGCGATGCCGCTTTTGTTGGAGCGGTTGGCGGAGCGCTATGCGGTGGTGATTTTGGATTTGCCGCCGGTTTTTGCGCTCGCGGAGGCGCGGGTGCTCGGGCGCTTGGCGCAGCAGACGATTTTATGCGTGCGTTGGCAGCAAACGCCCAAGCGCATTGCGCTGGCGGCGGCCTCGTTACTCGCGGAATCAGGCTGTGTGCTCACCGGCTCGGTGCTGACGCGGGTGAATAGTGCGCGGCATGCGCGCGCGGGTTATGTGGATTCTGAATTATATCATCCGCGCTTGGGCGGGTATTTTCGGCTGTGAGATGAGGGCGGCTTGCAGCTTACTCGGCGCGGTGATCGCGCCCGACCAGGAGCACCAGATAGAGGCCGAAGCGACGCCAGCGATAATCGATGGCGTGACTCGCGCGGTAACGCATGGCGAAATGCCAATGGATCGCGGCGAGTTGCTCGGGGGTGAAGCTGGCGGCCAAAGCGGGTGGCAGGCGTTCAAGAAAGCGCGATAAAGGGGTAGCTAGTCGGTCAGCCGATCGAGGGCCGGAATGGCGGAGAGGGCTTGGCGTTTGATCAGGATCGGCCCGAGTAAGCCGGCGGCGAGCAGGAGCGGTGCGAAGGCAAAGAAATGCCAGCCATTCCATGAGGCGAGGACGAGCAGGCCGGCTTTGGCGAGGCCGATGCAAATGGTGTTCAGCAGATAGATCGCCATTGAGAAGCGCCCAAGATTTTCCAACCATGATGCGGAGTTTAGGCGCGGAAATCTTACCAAAGCGTTGAGAGCGGGCATTGAGAGCAGGCCCATGGGCAGCAAAGTAACGGCGAAGGGCAGGTTCAAGCGGGCGACCAGCAGGCCGCCCATCGAAAAGACAACGAGACAGGCGAGGCCGTACCGATCGATCCAGGCGGACCAGGCGGCACCGGCAGCACCGGTGGCGAGGCCGACGGCGTAAAAAATGGCGTAGCGGCCAATCAGGGCCGCGTAGAGATGCGAGGGGAGTGGCGTGAGATACAGCGCGCTTGCCAGCAGCAGGAGCGGCCAAAGCCGGTTGCCGGTGGCAAGATGCAGGATCGGGGCGGCGATGCTGAGGGCGAACAGCACGATCAGGAACCATAAATCATAGGCCGGGCTGTGGTTGGGGTGCCAGACGAGGTTGATCAGGCCGGCTTGGATGCTGACCGGCACGTTATCGACCGCGATGAACGGGGCGGCGAGGCGTTTGGCGAGAATGATCAGGGGGCCGAGCAGCAAGGCGGGCACGAGCAGGCGATGCGCGCGCGATTTGATCAGGGCGGGTAGGCCCGCGCGCGACGTAGCGAATTGGCCGGAGAGAATCGCAACGCGCCCGCTGAGGTAAAAGAAAAACGGCATGTGGAAGCTGTAAATCACGCGGCGGATGATTTCATACCAATGCGCATCGGTGGGCGGTTGGCGGGCGACGATATGGCCGAATACCACCAGGGCAATGGCGAGGCCCCGCGCGCGGTCAAGATCGGGGTGGCGGCGGGCGATGCGGATCATCGTTTTATTCACCGGTTGACGGAGGTATGCAATTACTGGTTGTGTAATGGAAGTTTCAGCCCGTTGGAATAGAAATTTGTCCCGACGCCGCCTTTTGTCGCTGGTTACGCTGATGGGAATGCTGGCATGCGGAAGCTGGGCGTGCGGCGGCTGGGCGCGTGGGCAGGTGCTGGACTCGGCGCTGCCGGGCGATATTCCAGGTTTTCAAGTGGCGCCGGGATTGGCGCGGATTACCGCACGGCGGGCGATGGCGCAGCCTTTGGGGTTTTCGGTGCAATCGTTGGAGATTCTACCCTCGATTGATCTGGGCGTGGGGTATGATCGCGCTTCCGGGCTGGCGGCGTCGGGTTTGGATGGACCGGGATCGCCGCTTGTGGCGCTCACGCCGCAAGTGCGGTTGATTGACCCGATTATCGGGATTGCCGGGGTGGTGCGCCTCAATGCCGAGCGTTATGCGCGCGCGCCGCAGCAAGACACCACCAATGTGACGGCGGCGCTGGGCTGGCGGGTGCAAATCGGCCCGGATCGGCTGGATGTGGGGGTTGCGCGCGCGGCGCTGCAAGAAGATGCGCTGGGGCTTGCGGGGGGTGATGGTGGTGCGGGCAGCGCTCTGCCATTTCGGGTGCAGCTGCGCGCGATGCGGGCCGCGTGGCGGCATCAATTCGGGGTGGTGACGCTCGATGGCGGGGTGGGGGCCACGCAGAGCCAGATCAGCGCGCACGGCGTGGCGCCGGGATTTCGCCAGGCGACCTCGTTCCAGGGGCGGCTGCGGGCGATCACCACGCGGCATGCACCGCTGCGCTGGGTGGTACAACTCGATGGGCGACGCACGAACTATGCCGGGGTGTTGGTGGGCGCGCCCTTTGGCACGACCCGGGCGCTGGCGCTGCAGGCGGGTGTGGCGACGCCACGCGATGCGATTTTCACACTGCGGGCTTTAGTGGGCGGGGCGCAGGTGCGCGTGGTGAGGGAGCGTGGGGAGTTGGTATCGCCGACCGGCGGGGTGGTGCCGGTTTTTGTGCTGGCGATGGGGTGGATGCCGGATCGGCTCAGTGCCGTTGGGGTATCGCTCAGCCGCACCGATACCGGCAATCCGGGGCTGAGCCTGCCGGGGCATCCGATCGAGCGGGCTGGTTTGGCGGCAGCGCTTGGGGTTGACCGGCATGTGGTGGTGGCGGCGCGGCTGCATGGCACCCAGGCGGTAGTGCCGGGGGGCGTTGCCCGCGAATGGGCAGTACAGTTGGCCGTGCGCTGGCGGATCGGGCGGATGGTGACGGTGGCGCCGCATGTGAGCGAGCGATGGCGCCGCGACGTGCCGGGGCTGGCACCGCGCGAATTTCGTGCGGTGCTGGCGCTGCGGGTGGCACCATGACCATCGATGCGTTTGGGGTGAGTTTTGCCGCTATCGGGCTTGATCAGACGGTGACGGCGTGTTTGGCGCGTGATCCGGCGGCGCGATTTGAGTTTGTGGTGACGCCGAATACCGATCATTTGGCGCGGCTGCGGCGCGATCCGGCGTTGCGGGCCATTTATCAGGCGGCGTGGCTGTGTTTGCTCGATTCGCAGGTGATTGCCAGGCTGGCGCGGTTCTGCGGCCAGGGGGCGCTGCCGGTGGTGACCGGGGCGGATTTGACGCGCGATGTGTTGGAAGGGCTGCCCGCCGGTTCACGCGTGTTGCTGGTGGGGCTGGACGCTGCGGATGCGGCGGCGCTCGCAACGCGGTTTGGCGGGTTGGTGATTGCGCATCATGCACCGCCGATGGGGCTGGATAATGATCCGGTGGCGTTTGCGCGGGCGCGCGATGCGGTGCGGGCAAGCGGTGCGGCCTTGGTGCTGCTGGCGATTGGTTCACCCCGGCAAGAGCGATTGGCCCACGCGGTTTGGCAGGCGGGCGATGCGACCGGGCTTGGATTATGCGTGGGGGCGGCACCTTTATTTGCCGCCGGGCGCATCCGGCGGGCGCCGGTTTGGATGCGCCGATGGGCCTTAGAATGGTTGTGGCGGCTCGTGTTGGAACCACGGCGCTTGGCACGGCGCTATGGGCTGGACGGGCCGCCGGTGCTGCTGGCGTTGGCCTGGCATTGGTGCTCTTGTCGGCGGCGGCGATCCGCGCAATAAAATAACTATGGGCAAAAAAACAGCGAGGCGGTGTTCAGAGCCATGACCGTGATCCCGACCTCGATTGACCGACGCAGTGCGGAATTTCGCGCCAATTTGGCGTCAATGACCGACTTGGTCGAGCGTTTGCGCGCAACGGTTGAGCAGATCCGCCAGGGCGGCGGGGCGGTGGCGCGTGAGAAACATTTGGCGCGCGGCAAATTGTTGCCGCGTGACCGGATTCGCAGCTTGATTGACCCGGCCTCGCCATTTTTGGAATTTTCGCAGTTGGCAGCGCATGGATTATATGGCGGCGAGGTGCCAGCGGCGGGGATTATCACCGGGATTGGCCGGGTGGCGGGGCGCGAATGCGTGATCGTTGCGAATGATGCGACGGTGAAGGGCGGGACCTATTTTCCGCTGACGGTGAAAAAACATCTGCGCGCACAAGCGGTGGCCGCGCAAAATCGGTTGCCGTGCATTTATTTGGTGGATTCGGGCGGAGCGAACTTGCCCAATCAGGATGAGGTGTTTCCGGATCGTGAGCATTTTGGCCGGATATTTTACAATCAGGCGACGATGTCGGCGGCGGGGATTGCGCAAATCGCGGTGGTGATGGGCTCCTGCACGGCGGGGGGCGCTTATGTGCCGGCGATGGCGGACCAAAGCATTATTGTGCGCGAGCAGGGCACGATTTTTCTGGGCGGCCCGCCTTTGGTGAAGGCTGCGACCGGCGAGATTGTTACGGCGGAGGAATTGGGCGGTGCGGATGTGCATACCCGCATTTCCGGCGTGGCCGATCATTTCGCGGAGAATGATGCCCATGCGCTGGGGCTGGCGCGGCGGATTGTTAGCGGATTGAACCGGGCGAAATATCCAATACCCGATCGCCAAGCGCCCCGCCCGCCGCTTTATGATCCGGCGGACTTATATGGCATTGTGCCTGAGCGTTTGAGCACGCCGTTTGATGTGCGTGAGGTGATTGCCCGCATCGTCGATGACAGTGCGCTGGAGGAGTTCAAGCCACGCTATGGCACGACGTTAGTGACGGGCTTTGCCCGGATTTGGGGCTATCCGGTAGGGATTATTGCAAATAACGGCGTGTTGTTTTCCGAATCGGCCCTGAAAGGCGCGCATTTCATTGAGCTTTGCGCCCAGCGGCAAATTCCATTGGTATTTTTGCAGAATATCACTGGGTTTATGGTGGGGCGGAAATATGAAGCCGGCGGCATTGCCAAAGATGGGGCGAAGTTGGTGACGGCGGTGGCGACGGCGAGCGTGCCGAAATTTACCGTGATTATCGGCGGATCGTTCGGGGCGGGGAATTATGGCATGTGCGGGCGGGCTTATGATCCACGATTTTTATGGATGTGGCCGAATGCCCGGATTTCGGTGATGGGCGGGGTGCAGGCGGCTTCGGTGTTAGCGCAGGTGCGGCGTGATAATATCGAGGCGAAGGGCGGGCAGTGGGATCTGGCTGCGGAAGCCGCGTTTCGCGCGCCGATTGAAGCACAATATGAGGCGCAGGGTGAGCCTTATTATGCCAGTGCGCGGCTTTGGGATGATGGGGTGATTGATCCTGCCGATACGCGCATGGTGCTCGCCTTGGGCTTGTCAGCGGCGATGAATGCACCGCCGGAGCCGACGCGCTTTGGCTTGTTTCGGATGTGATGCGATGAATGATGCTGTGATACTGACGATCGAGCAGGCGATTGCCACCATCACGCTGAACCGCCCGGCGGTGCATAATGCGTTCGATGATGCCATGATTGCGCAGTTCAACGACCATTTGGTGCGCGTGACGGCGGACCCGTCATTGCGGGCTTTGGTGCTGCGCGCGGCGGGGAAAAGTTTTTCGGCGGGTGCTGATTTGGAATGGATGCGCCGAATGGCCAGCTATTCGATGGAGCAAAACGTCGCTGATGCCGGTGGATTGGCAACATTGATGCACCGGCTTGATCAATTGCCGATCCCGACTTTGGCGTTGGTGCAAGGCTCCGCGTTTGGTGGCGGCGTGGGATTGGTGGCGTGTTGCGACATTGCAATTGCGGCGACCAGCGCAAAATTTTGCTTCTCGGAAGTGAAATTAGGGCTGATCCCGGCGGTGATCAGCCCGTATGCGGTGGCAGCGATTGGCGCGCGGGCGGCGCGGCGTTATTTTCTGACCGCAGAAATTTTTGACGCGGCGACGGCGCACGCTTTGGGCTTGGTGCATCGGGTGATCGAGGTGGAGGCGTTGGATTTGGCCGCCGAGGCGATACTGGAGAGCTTGGGGCAAGGCGGTCCGGGCGCGCAGGCGGCGTCCAAGGCGTTGATCCGCACCGTGGCGGGCCGGTCCATCGATCATGGGTTGGTGGCTGAGACCCAGCGATTGATTGCCGAGCAGCGGGCTTCGGTTGAGGGGCGTGAGGGGATTGCTGCATTTTTGGAGCGGCGGGCGCCGTCTTGGAGGTCCGCATGACGATTACCCCGATCCGCTCGGTGTTAGTGGCCAATCGTGGTGAGATCGCCAGACGGGTGATGCGCACGGCGCGCCAATTGGGGATTGGCTGTATTGCGGTGTATTCCGAGGCCGATGCGGGGGCTGCGCATGTGCAAGAGGCGGATGCGGCCTATTTGATTGGCGCGGCACCGGCCCGCGAGAGTTATTTGGATGGCGCGCGGATTATCGCGCAAGCGCTGAAGGCGGGGGCGGATGCGGTGCATCCGGGTTACGGATTTCTCAGTGAAAACGCCGAATTTGCCGAGGCCTGTGCCGCAGCGGGGCTAGTGTTTATTGGCCCGCCGGGCGCTGCGATCCGCGCGATGGGCTCAAAGGCTGCAGCCAAGGCTTTGATGCAACAATCGGGCGTGCCGCTGGTGCCGGGTTATCATGGCGCCGATCAGGCGCCTGATTTGTTAGAGCGCGAGGCCGCACGGATTGGCTATCCGGTATTGATCAAAGCCTCGGCGGGGGGTGGCGGCAAGGGGATGCGCATCGTCGAGCGGGCGGCGGATTTTGCCCAAGCGCTGGCGCTGGCGCAGGGCGAGGCGTTAGCGGCATTTGGTGATGAGCGTGTGTTGATCGAACGCTATTTGACGCGGCCCCGGCATATCGAGATTCAGGTTTTTGCCGACCGGCAGGGCAATGTGATTTCGCTGTTCGAGCGCGATTGCTCGATCCAGCGGCGGCATCAGAAAATTATTGAGGAGGCCCCTGCCCCGTTCATGACCTTGGCGCGCCGACGCGCGATGGGTGAGGCGGCGTGTGCGGCGGCGCGCGCCATTGGCTATGTGGGCGCGGGCACAGTGGAATTCATTGTCGAGGACGATGCGTTCTATTTCATGGAAATGAATACCCGCCTGCAGGTTGAGCATCCGGTGACGGAGGCGATTACCGGGCTGGATTTGGTGGAATGGCAATTCCGGGTGGCGGCGGGTGAGCCCCTGCCCTGCCGCCAGGATGATGTGCGGATTGAGGGTCATGCGATTGAGGTGCGGCTTTATGCCGAAGACCCGGCGCAGGATTTTGCGCCCTCGACCGGGGTTATTCAGCATTTGCGCTGGCCCGCACAGGCGCGGATCGATAGTGGCGTGCGCGCGGGCGATGCGGTGAGCATTCATTATGATCCGATGTTGGCGAAGCTGATTGTGCATGGGCCGGACCGCGCCGCCGCCGTGCGGATGCTCACGCAAGCGCTGGCTGAAACCGAGATTGAAGGCGTGCGCAGCAATTTGACGCTGCTGCGCCGGATTGCGCGCTTACCGGAATTTGCGCAGGCGCAGTTGGATACCGGCTTTATCGGCCGTCATGAGGCCGTGTTATTGGCGCCTGATGTGCCCGCCACGCTACGGGTGTTGGCGGCGGCGGCGGCGCGGTATTTGGCGGATTTGGCGGCGGGGCATGCCGGGCCGGTGGACACAGCCGATCCGGACTCGCCTTGGGGGCTGACGACGGCTTGGCGGCTGAATGGCTCCGGGTATCAGGATTTTTCACTGCGAGCAGGTGCTGAGCGCTATGCGTTGCGGGTTTATCTGCATGATGCGGCGCGGTTTGATCTTGAATTTGAGGGGCAGGTTTATCCGGTGATGACGGCACCGCTGGCTGAGGGGCGGTTCGCGCTGACCCTGCAGGGGCAGGCCGGGCCGGTGAGCGTGGTGCGGTTGGGTGATGAGCTGATCGTGCATGAGGCGGGGGTGCGCAGCGCGCTGACATTGATTGATCCCTATGCGAGCGCTGCGGGCGAGACGGCGCAGGACCGATCCGTGCGCGCACCGATGCCGGGCAAAATTTTGAGCGTGGCGATTGCGATGGGGGATTCTGTGCGCAAGGGCGATGTGTTGTTTTTGCTCGAGGCGATGAAAGTGCAGATGCGCATTATTGCACCGGCGGATGGGGTGGTCGCGCTGGTTGATGGCGCGGTGGGTGACTTGATTGAGGCCGGCGTGGAATTGGCGCGGATTGATCCGGTGGGCGAGACCTAAACCAATATTGATCTACAGGCTGAGTGTTCGGTTGCTGGCGGCACCGAGGCCGCTCCAGAGAGCCGGGATCAATGTGGCGATTAGGAATAGCAGTGCGGGCTGCCAATGGCCGGTGGCGGCGTGAATCGCCCCCATGCCGAGCGGGCCGGCGATTGAGATGGCGTAGCCCATGGCTTGCGAGAAGGCTGAGACGCCCATGGCGGTGGTGCCGTCTTTGCTGCGCAGCACGATCAAGGTGAGGGCGAGCGGAAAGGCCGCGCCTTGGCCGGCGCCGATGCACAGCATGGCCGGCCAGCCGAGCGCGCGCGGGGCCAACAAGATCATGCCATAGCCAAGGGCGCAGAGGGCGAGCACGCCGAGCAGAAAGCCGCGCTGATCGGGGCGGCGGGCGGCGATGGCCGGGGTGAGCAGCGAGACCGGAATGGCGATCAGCATGGTGGAGGACAGCATGAGCCCGGCGAGGGCGGGGTTGATGCCATGGGCGCGCAGAATGCTCGGCAGCCAAGAGAGGATGGAGTAAAAGCCCAGCGATTGCATGCCCATGAACAGGGCGATTTGCCAGGCGAGCTGTTGGCGGATCAATTGGCGAAACGCGCCGGAGCGATGGGCGAGCTTGAGGCGATGCGCGCCATGGCTCAATTGCGGCAGCCAGACCAAGGCGGCGATGATCGCGGGGATCAGCCAGAAGCCGAGCGCGCCGCGCCAGCCGAGATTGCTGGCCAGCGGCACGGCGATGGCCGATGCGAGGGCGGCGGCGGCATTCAGCGCGGTGACGTAGAGCCCGGTGATCAACCCGACGCGGTGCGGAAAATCGCGCTTAACGATGGCGGGGAGCAAAACATTGCCGATGGCGATGGACGCGGTGGCGAGCGCGGTGCCGAGATAAAGTGCCGGCGCATCACCGAGCAGACGCAGTGCCAAGCCCGCGACCAGGGCGATTAGCAAGAGTTGGGTGGTGCGTTCAACGCCGAGGCGGCGTTGCAGCGGCAGGGCCAGGGGGGCCAGGGCGGCGAAGCAAAAAACCGGAATCGTCGCGAGGGCGGTTTCGCCATAGGCGCTGAGGCCGAGAGCTGTGCGCACGGTGCCGAGCACCGGGGAGACCGAAGCGATGGCGGGGCGCAAATTCACTGCGATCAGCAAGATACCGGCGAGCAGCACGGCATTGCGCAGCGCTGAATTAGGGGGGTTGGGTATTTTGGGCGCCTCGCTCATCATCGCCGCCTACCGTGAATTTTGCGATCTCGCCATTGGCGCGGGCGCCGAGCTGCTTTGCATCGGCGTAAAAATCTCGATATGTTTCGAGCTGGCTATAAAAAAGGGGAGCGAACCATGAAAAAGATACGCGCTTTGGGACTAGCTTGTCTGGCGTTGGGGTGGGCGGGGCTGGCACACGCTAATCCATCGATGATGAAGAGCTTTAAGTTTGATGAGCCGAGCTATTTGCAGCCGCACCCGTTTGCCAAGGCGCATGTGGTGATCCAGGTTGATCAGGATAATCCGCAGCGCTGGGGGTTGGCGCTGAATAATGTGCAGAACATGCTCGATGATATGGGCAGCGATAAAATCCAGATCATCGTGGTGGGGTTTGGTCCGGGCTTGAAGATGTTACTGGCGCATAGCCCGGAGGCCAAGCGGATCGAATCGATGGCGGCAGAGGGTGTGGAATTCGATGCCTGCCATAATACGATGGAAGCGATGGCGCGGAAATTGGGCCATATGCCGGTCTTGTTGCCACAGCCGGTTATTGTGCCGGCCGGAGTGATTCGCATTGTGCAGCTTGAGCAGCATGGTTTTGCGTACATCAAACCGTAACGACTGAATTGATGACAAGGTGCTGACATTCCCAGCCCGCAGCTTATTATAAGGCTGAGGGAAAAAGGGGTTTGACGGCATGGACGCGATGGTGACCGGTGATGCGGCGAGCGATGCGGCGGTGAATGCTTCATTGCTGCGTCGCTTTGATGCCGTGCGGCAGCACAGTGAATCGTTGGCCACTTTGCTCAGCGCCGAGGATCAGGCGGTGCAATCGATGCCGGATGCAAGCCCGATCAAGTGGCATTTGGCGCATACGACGTGGTTTTTCGAGCAATTTGTGCTGCGGACGGCCCGGCCTGATTATCAAATATTCGATCCGGATTTCGGGTTTTTGTTCAATTCCTATTACGAGGCGGTCGGGCCGCGCCATGCGCGGGTGGCGCGCGGCATGATTACCCGACCGAGTGCGGCGCAGGTGAGTGATTACCGTGCGCATGTGAATGGTGCGATGCGCGATGTGCTGACCGAGGCCCCAGCTGATCTGGATGATTTGGCTGATCTGGCTGATTTGGTGGTGTTGGGCCTGAACCATGAACAGCAACATCAGGAATTGATGATTACCGATATCACCCATGCTTTTGCGCAGAACCCGCTGCTGCCGGCGGCGATACCGGGCTGGCGGCTACCGGTGCAGGCGCGGCGTGATCCGCCGGGTTGGGTGGAATTTGCCGGTGGCTTGGTTGAAATTGGCTATCGCGGTGAAAATTTTCATTTCGATAATGAGGGGCCGCGCCATTCGGTTTGGTTAGCGCCCTATGCGCTCGCGGATCATTTGGTGCCCTGCGCGACCATGCTCGATTTCATCGCTGATGGTGGTTATCAGACGCCGACATTATGGATGGCCGATGGCTGGGCGCAGGTGCAGGCGCAAGGCTGGACGGCGCCGCTTTATTGGCGGCAATTGGACGATCAATATTGGGGTTTCGGGCCGGGCGGGTCGGCGCCGATCGACCCGCAGGCGCCGCTCGTTCATATATCATGGTATGAGGCGGATGCGTTGGCCCGCTGGGCGGGGGCGCGGCTGCCGACGGAGGCGGAATGGGAGGCGGCTTATGGCGATCCACGCTTGGCGGCGATGACCGGGGTGGTCTGGCAATGGACCGAGAGCGCGTATCGGCCTTATCCGGGCTTCCGGCCGGTCGCGGGGGCGATTGGCGAGTATAATGGCAAATTCATGATTAATCAGATGGTGCTGCGCGGCTCTTCGGCGGCGACGCCGGTGGGGCATAAGCGGGCGAGCTATCGGAATTTCTTTCATCCTGACAAACGCTGGCAGTTTTCGGGATTGCGGCTGGCGCGGGATTGCTGAGCATGGATTTGGCACGGCGGGTGCGCGATGTTGGCGCTGCGGATCGGGGCTTGGTTGATGAGGTGTTGGCGGGGCTGACGGCGATGCCGAAAACCTTGCCGCCGAAGCTGTTTTATGATGAGGCGGGCTGCGCTTTGTTCGGCGCGATCACCGCGTTGCCGGAATATTATCTAACGCGAACCGAGACCGCGATTTTGCGGCGCATCGCACCGGATTTGGCCTCGTTGCTGCCTGCACGCTCGGCCTTGATCGAGTACGGCGCGAGCGATGAGGCGAAGGGGGCCATTTTGATCGCGGCGTTGGCGCCTCGGCTTTATGTGCCGATCGATATTGCCGGTGGCGCTTTGGCTGATTTACGGGCGCGCATGGCGCGGAGCCATCCGACCTTAGCGGTTGAGGCGATGATGGCCGATTTCATGCAGCCTTTGGTGATCCCGCGTGTGGTGGGCGAGCCGCGTGTTGGGTTTTTTCCGGGGTCGACGATTGGCAATTTGGACCCAGAGGCGGCTTTGGCGTTTTTGCGCCGGGCGCGGATGGATTTGGGCGCGGGCGGCGCGCTGGTGATTGGGGTTGATTTGGAAAAATCACCGACGCGGTTAATCCCAGCCTATGATGATGCGGCTGGTGTGACCGCGCGGTTTAATTTGAATATGCTGACGCGGTTGAACCGGGAAGCCGAGGCTGATTTCGTGCTGGAGCGATTTGCGCATCAGGTGGTGTGGAATGCTGGGCAGCATCGGATCGAGATGCATTTGCGCAGTTTGATCGCGCAGACGGTGATGGTGGCGGGACAGGCGATTGCTTTTGCGGCGGGCGAGACGATTCACACCGAGAATAGTCACAAATATGCGGTGCCGCGATTCCAGGCGCTGGCCAGCCGAGCGGGCTGGCGCACCGCGCAGGTTTGGAGCGACGATGAGGCGTTATTCGCGGTTTATCTGCTTCGATAGTCGGGTTATTTGACGATCACGTGGAAGGTGACGGCGGGGGAATTATCAACCGCGCGCAGCACGATGGGCATGGCGAAAATCAGCGGGTGGCTGCCGGTTGCCGGGGCGCGCACGCCCTGGAGCGACGAGAGAAGCGAGCGATCGATCAGCACATTGCCGGTTGAGCGGTCCAGCAAGGTGGCGAAAATACGACCATTGGGCAGGGCGGCAAAGGAAATCACCGCGTTGACCCGGCGGGCGTGCTGCAAGGCCGCTTTGAACGGGCCATTGCTCAGCAAGGCGCGCTCGACATTCTCGCAGAAGGCCGGGAATGCGAGCGTGCCGTGGTCTTGATAGGTGGTGGTGGCGCAGGTGGCGGGGAGGCCCGGTGCGTCAATGACTGTGGGGTTGGGGGCTAGGGCCAGGGCTGGTTTGGGGGCGATGGTGATCGCAGCCATGATCGCGAGGGCGGCGCTGAGCGGCTTGATGGACATTTTCGTCTCCTTTGGCGGGATGGGAAGACTTTTTCAGCCTAAAATTACGCGTTTTGAGGCATGATCAACCAGCGTCATTTATGCATGGCTTGCGCAACGCGATGCGGGGCAGGTCAAGCGGGCGCACGCCATGGCTGATGGCAATCGGGTGGGTCTTGCCGAGTGCGACGGTATCGGCTAGTCGATCCGACATCGCGCACCCGTAGCTCAATTGGATAGAGCACCAGACTACGAATCTGGGGGTTAGGAGTTCGAGTCTCTTCGGGTGCGCCATCTTTCTCTTATTGGGAATGCGCATGACCGAGACTGCGCCGATCGATCCGAAATTGTTGGAATTGCTGGTTTGCCCGCTGACCAAGGGGCCGTTGATCTATGATCGGGCGGCGGGAGAATTGATCAGCGAGCGTGCGGGGCTGGCGTTTCCGGTGCGCGATGGCATTCCGATCATGCTGGTTGATGAGGCGCGAAAGCTCGACGCATGAGCGACGCACCGGAACCCACCGAAATTCGGCTCAAGCGGGCGGAGCGGGTGCTGGAAATCCGTTTTGCCGATGGCGCGGTGTTTGCGCTGCCGGCGGAGTATTTACGGGTGGAAAGCCCGAGTGCCGAGGTGCAGGGGCATAGTCCAGACCAGCGGCAATTGGTGAGTGGCAAGCAGCAGGTTGGCATTACGCATATTGAGCCGAACGGGCATTACGCGATTCGGATCAGTTTTGATGACGGGCACGCGACCGGGATTTATTCCTGGGATTATCTGCACCGGCTGGGGCGGGAGATGGAGTATCGGTGGGCGGCCTATTTGCGCGCCCTGGAGGCCGCCGGCGCCACGCGGTAACGCGGCGCGGGCGGCTGACGCGGATTAAATCGCAACCTCATTGACCGGCGTGATGACCGGTGCGGCGGCGACCAGATGGCCGACGGCAGCGAAGGCGGCGGCGAGATGCGGTGATTGCATATGTTGATCCAACGCCGCTTGATCGCGATACACTTCGTAGAAGTAAAACTGACCGGCTTTGGCGGGGTCTTCATGCAGCGTGTAGGATAGGCAACCCGGCTCGGCGCGGGTGGCGCGAACCAAGGTGATCAGCGCCTCGCGAATCGTGGCTTCGGCACCGGGTTGGGCTTGGACATGGGCGATGACGCGGATTTCGTAATTTTGAGACATTTTCGCTCCCGTTTGGTGATGAGTAGAATAAGGCCGGGCGACAGCCGCGTTGATTGCAGCCGCCGCCCGGTTGGGTGGTTTATTCCGCGCCAAACATTTCGGGTTCGCCGGCGAGAATGGTTGCTTTGGCTTCTTCCGGATCGACCATGCCGGAATTCATCGCGACAAACAGCATCACCAGGCTGAACACGACCAGGATTGCCGAGTCGGTGACTTGGTTGAGCGTGCCGGTGCCTTGCACCAGGCCTTTCGGGCCGAGATAGGTGAGCAGCCACATGCCGAAGAAATAGGGCGCCAGCCACCACGCGCCGCGCCAGTGCAGATTTTGTAGGCCGACGCCAAGGATCGCCTCGTAGCCGATATAGAGGACGGCAAACACGCCGATCAGGCCGAACAAGAAATTATCGGTATGGGCGCCGCTCCAGAAAATGATGAAATTGGAGATGATGAAGGCGAATCCGGCGATGACAGGTGCGCCCGCAAGCAGGAACGGGCGCGGGAATTTCCCCTCCGGCATGGTTTTACGCAGCGTTAACAACACCACCGGCCCGGTGCCGTAGGAGAGCACGGTGGCCGAGGAAATGAAGGTCACGATGCCTTGCCAGGACGGAAACGGTGCGAGGAACAGCAGCCCGACCAGGAAGGTGACGATGACGCCGACGACGGGCACGCCGACGCTGGTGAGTTTGGCGAAGAAATTGCCGCCGATCAGCCCTTCCTTGCCGGTGGCATAGAGCACGCGCGAGGTGGTGGTGAAATAAATGATGCCGGTGCCTGAGGGCGAGATGAAGGCATCAATATAGAGCAGCACCGCCAACCAACCAACACCGAGCAGTGAGGCGAGGCCGGCGAACGGGCCGAAGGCGCCGGTGAAATTCACATTGGCCCAGCCTTTGGTCAGATCCGCCGGTGAAACAGCACCGATAAAGACGATTTGCAGGCCAGCATAGATGACCAACCCGATCAGCACCGAGCCGACGATGGCGATGGGCAGATTGCGCTTGGGGTTAGAGGATTCACCGGCGAGTTCCACCGCTTGGCGAAAGCCGAGATACGAGAAAACGATGCCCGACGTGGCGACGGCGGAGAAAATGCCCGAGGCACCGGAGGGCGCAAAACCATGCGAGGTGAAGTTGCTGATGTGAAAGCCCGCGAACAAAAACACGATGATGGTCAGCGCTGGAATCGCTAATTTCCACCAAGTGAGGGTGCTGTTGATCAGCAGCACCAGCTTGATGGCGAGCATGTTCACCACGGCAAAAATCGCCAGCAGAACGGCTGACGCGATGAAGCCTTCGGTGGTGAGCACACCGGCTTTATCAACCAGACCCGTGATGTAGTTACTGGCATAGGTGATCACCGCAGAGGCTTCGGCAGGTGCGACCGAGGCGTAGCCGAGGAACACCACGAAGCTGAGCATGGTCGCCATCAAATTGCCGTGAGACAATTTTGGGAATGCAATCACCGCACCTGCACGCGGAAATGCGGTGGCGAGTTCGGCATAAACAAAGGAGAGCAACAGCACCGCGAAGCCGCCGATGGCCCAGGCGATCAATGAGGCGGGTCCAGCAACTTTTGCCGCTGTGAGTGGCCCGAGCAGCCAGCCTGAGCCGATGATGCCGCCGAGACTGGCGAATAATAAGCCAATGATCCCCGCATCACGTTTGAGTTTGATATTCATTCCGTCGGCCATTGTGGTCTCCTTATTGGAAATTACGGATCGATGCGCCAAGCCCCCTAGGCGCAATGAATATCAGCCCAGCATTCAACGATCATGTCAACTTTAAGGCAAATCGCATCGATCACGGTTCGAGGTTATGCATTTTTAATGCCGTTACCGAATTTGTGGGTGCGAAAAGGTTATTGGATTGTTTTTGTTAATTTTTATTGTGACCTGCCGGCGGTATGGGAACGTGCGACGTCACTTGAGGCGCGGGGTGCCGCTTGTTTGGGCAATTCGGGCGTCCATTTTGAACAAGAGAAAATATTCAGGAGTTGATGATGGACGATAATGAAATTGCTGGTGCGGCCAAGGATTTTGGCGGCAAAATCAAGGAAGGTTTAGGGTCGGCGATTGGTGATGATGATTTGCAGGCCGAAGGGCTGGCTGATCAAGTCACCGGCAAGGCGCAGAAAGCCTATGCCGCGGCCAAAGACGCAATCCATGGCGCGGCTGACGCTGTGCGATCCGCCGTGGATGCGCCGGGCGAGGCGACATCGGCAGGGGGTTTTGCTCAGCCGATTCTTGACTTCGTCAAGCGCCAGCCGGCTCTTGCGTTACTCGGGACGGCGGCGGCTTCCTACGCGCTCGCGCTGTTGGTGCATCGCGGCAAAAGCTGATCGCCGCCATGGCGAGTGGCGTTGGCGGGACCGAATGATCGATCAGCCGATTGCGGTGAGGCCTTTGGCGAAGCGCTGGGCGTTTTTGACGTAGTGCAGAGCGGATTGGCGCAGCTGGGCGGCGGATTCGGGCGGCAGGGTGCGTTTGACGGCGGCGGGTGAGCCGACGATCAAGGAGTTTGGTGGAAATTTCTTGCCCTCGGTGACCAAAGCGTGGGCGCCGACGATGCAGTTTTCGCCGATCACCGCGCCATTCAGAATGATCGCACCCATGCCGATCAGGCTGCCACGGCCAATGGTGCAGCCATGCAGGGTGACGGAATGGCCGATAGTGCAATCCTCCTCGATGGTGAGGGGGGAGCCGATATCGGTGTGCAGCACGCAATTTTCTTGGATATTGCTGCGCGCGCCGAGCGAAATCAACTCGTTATCACCGCGCAGGACCGCGCCGAACCAGACGCTGGATTGAACACCGAGGCGGATTTTGCCGATAATTTGAGCATTGGGGGCAACCCAAGCGCTACCATCGGCGGGAAGTTCGGGTGCCAGACCGTCAAGCGCGTAAATGGACATGTTTCTCTCCTGTTTTCTTGATGAGGGTGACAATGACGCTGCGCAAGGCGGGGGCAGCAAGCAGCAGCGCGCAGCCGCTCCAGATGATAAATTCGGTATTGAGCCAACCGGCGATGATGGCGCTGGCCACGGCGCCGAGTGCCAAGACAGCACTCGGCAGCGCATCGCGCCAATCCCGGATCGCAGGATCATCGCTGGATAACAGCCGAAATGCCGCAACCACGATCGGCACGGCAAAGACGGCGAAGGGGGCATCGCGATAGCGCGGGTCGAACACCAACATCATTTGCATGATGGTGGCCGTAATCAGGAATAAAAACCAGAGATGATCGAATAGATCGGCCCACCAAGCGCGCAGGGGCGCATGGCCGAACAGGCTCGCGCGGAGCAGATTGATGGTGCGCGCCGCCGGGATGGGCCCTGCCCTGCCCGTGCCTCGGCGCAGGAACAGCCAGGCGAGCAAGATTTGCGCGGGCAGATTGATCGCGGCGCAGAGCAACAGCGAATTGTCATAGAGCACGTGCCAGGTGCTGGCGCTTGCGTAGATGATGGCGTTGGCGAGGGCGAAGGCGCTGATCAGGCTGCGCGCATCGCGCAACGCGGCGCTGAGGGTGAGCAGCAGGCCAAGGCCGATGGCGAGGCCCGCGTCGGTCGGCCAGTACGGCATTTCGACCACCGGGCCGACCAGGGGAAATTTCGGCTGGCGCTCGGCATTCCAGATACCCCAATTGGCGCCGGCAATCCCTTCGTCATGGTATTTCCAGCTTTGATCGAACGCCTCGATCAAATTGTAATCGATATGATCCTGGTCCGCCAAGGTGACGAATTTGCGTAGAAAAATGGCTTCATTGACGCGCGAGGGGGCCGCATCGCCGCGCCAGCGTCCCCGGCTGGGCCAGCCGGTTTCCCCCACCGAAATCCGCTTGCCGGGGAAGAGTTTTTTGGTTCTGGCAATGGTGCGGCCGATCCGCGCGATGGCGGCGTTCACATTGACCGGATGGTTTTGCCAATAGGGCAACAGATGGATCATAACGATATCGACATGTTTGGCAACGTCGGGGAATTGGAACCAGAAGCTCGCAACATCCGCATAGGCGACGGGTTGGTGAACGCGCGCTTTGACGTAATCAATATCCGCGATCAGGGCTTGGGGCGATAAATCGCGCCGGAGCAACACCTCATTGCCGACCACAACGCGGGTATCGGTATGGGGATGCGCGTTGGCTTGGGCGATGCCGGCGGCCATTTCGCGGGCATTGTCACGCGGGTTGGGGCCCAGCCAGATGCCGACCCAGACTTTCAGGCCGGCTTGCTTGGCGAGCGCGCCGATATCGTAATTGCCTTCGAGCGAGGAATAGGTGCGAATGCCGTTGGCGTGACGGGCGATGAGGTGCAAATCCTGCGCGACTTGCGCGGCGGTGGGGAAATTTTTGGTCAAGGGCGATTGGCCGTTGCGAAACGGCGCGTAGGAAACCGAGTGAAATCGGGCATCCGGCATGGTGATGTTGGCCGCCTGGGGCCGGTTTGGCCAATACCAGCCTGCGAGGCTGGCGAGGATGAGCAGGAGGAGAATGGGTAATCTTGCGGCGCGCATGCGAACTGACTTACAAGACGGACCCGATACAGACCATAGGAGCGATGATTAAATGCACGAGCCACCGCTCGCGGTTGATGGTCTTGATGATGCGACGATCAGGCACGTGCTGACCACCACCCAACGGATTGCGCTGGTGGGCGCGTCGGCCAATCCGGATCGACCTTCGCATGAGGTATTGGGGTTCTTGGTCGCGCGCGGCTACGCGGTGACGCCGGTTAATCCGGGGTTGGCGGGGCAAAAATTATATGACCAGACCGTGGTGGCCGGGCTTGATCAAGCGACGCCGTTAGAGATGGTGGATTTATTTCGGGCGAGCGATCAGGTTTTGGCGCCGGTGCGCGAGGCGATTAGGCTGGGCGCACGGGTGATTTGGATGCAGCTTGGCGTGATTAATCAGGAGGCGGCTGCGTTGGCGCGGGCGGCGGGGCTGATTGTGGTGATGGATCGTTGCCCGGTGATTGAGGTCGCCCGGTTGGGGCTTTGACAATCACCGTTTCGACGATCAAGGCACGACCTATGATCAAGGGGCCGATTAAGGCGTTTTAACGCGTTGTTGCTCAGGGAGTGAACCATGGCTGAGAATCCGATTTCCAATCTTTTTAACAACCGGCCACCGCGACCGCCGATGGGTGCTGGCCCTGCGCGCGCGGGCCATTCGGCGCGATTGATTATTTTGATTGGTCTGATTGTGCTGGCTGTCATTACGTTGAGCGATTGTTTTTATATTATTCCGCCGACGGAAATGGCCGGGGTGACCCGGCT
>JBMFWT010000039.1:0-21729 GCA_049964975.1 Acidiphilium sp. | reverse complement strand
CTGACCATCATTGAACGCACGGAACTGGATATTGGTGCGCATGCCATTCGGCCCCGCCGACACCGCGACCACCGAGGGAAGCTGATTGAGCAAGGTTTGGGCATTGGTGGCCGGTGAGGCGAGCTTGATTTGCTGCTTGCCGATAATGCTTACCGTATAGGGCGCCTTTTTCGGGATCCGCGATTGTGCGGCACGAGACGCTGATTTTGAAATCGTGCCGATTTTAACCGGTGTTTTAGCGTTGTCGCTCACCACAGTTTGCGCCCAAGCGTTGGGCGCCATACCAATAATCAAGCCACTCAGCGCCGTGCCGAGCAAGAGCGAAAACTTTGTCATCACGATCCCCTCAATCCATTTTGGTGAGGGGCCGTGTAACCAGTTTACATGACAGGGGAATGACAGTTTGGTTGCGGTTGAATGAAAACACACAAATCACCAATCACAGAATCTGAGTGTGATCCTGCGGCCACGGGCTTTAATAGGAGCAGAATAATACTTGGAATAATATGCTGTCAACTGTGGTTTATCTGGCAATAAATCACCAATGGCCGCAATTTGAGCAGAGCGTGGCGGGGGGTGAAGATTTCATTGCGTTGGACGTATTATCGGGCTAGGCTATCGCAGTAAATTTCAAAAGCGTAAAAATTAAGGAGGATCACCATGGCTGCCAATCCGCCACCCCCATTACCGACCGTGCAAGCCTTCAAAATCGCCACCACGGTCAGAAAAGGACCATTCGCCCGGCCGCGCAAAAATATTTCCGTTGTTGACGTCGCGCTCGAACATTGCCTGACGCAGATGGCCGGCAATGATGATAAGAAAAAGATCAGCGCGTTGAAGTGGCTGATCGCGATTTGCGATGGCTACAAGACGGCACATGTCGCGAAAGGAGCGACCACGACGAGCGCTGTGCGCTTGCCGCAGGTCAACGCACTTGGCATGCAGGCATTCAAATGGCTGGCGTGGGTTTCATTCGGCAAACGTAAGGCCGAATTCGCCGCCCTGGGCCCAAAGGCCCCCGCTATCGGGCTGAAACCGGGTTACGCGATTGAGCGGACGCAGCGCGTGGCGTTGAAGGCTAATAACGCCGTCAATAAAATGCCAGTCAGCGGCACCTTTGTGCATCAGCAACAAGAAACATATGCGATCGATGCCAATCAGTTTCCCGGGGCGCCACCGCCGGTGATCACCGCGCTGCAAAAATCGTTCGATCAACTGACACAGGCGGATTACACGGCGATTGGCGCATATCTAACAACACGTGGGGCCGGTGATGCTGATACCCGCGTCTATATGATGGATAAGCAAACGCGGCTGGAAAATATGCTGATCGTAAAAAATGGTGAATTTTACACAGGTTTTGATCAGCCTCTCGATCCGGGCACCAGAATGATCGTCTGGGCGATGGACCAATATGGATCGATCTTTGCGACGGCTTCGAACACTGATGCATCCGCTCAAGGTGCGACCAATATCAATCATTCCACTATGAATGCGGGCAAAGATGTGATTTGTGCCGGCGAAATCGTGAAAATTGGTCAAAACGACGTGGGCGATCGCCCGAGTGACATTCCTCGCAAATATATCGGCTGGATGAAAATCACCAATGGCAGCGGCCATTATAAGCCAACAGCAGCAAATCTGGTGACCGCCTTACAGCTTTTGGCCGATGATCATCTCGATTTCTCGAAATGGATTGCCGGTGTCATGACTCCAAATGATACATTTGAATATGCGTTGGCGAGCGAGATTGTCCGGCTAGGCCGGTGGCAACCGCGCTGGTTTTGATCCTCTCCGCCGCAACCGGTTCAGCACGTGGCGCAGCGGCGCGAGTGCGCGCCACATCCGGCTGGTTTCAATCGCGTGCGCGTGATCGGCGAGGTCTTTGCTCTGCGCGGCGAGCAGGCTTGTTTTGGCGTTGAGCGCAGCAATTTCGCCCTGCAGCCGCTCAATCTCACGGCGCAGCGCAACCCGATCGAGCTGATCAATCGTCGGATCAGCGATGGCGCGGTCAACCCGGATTTTCGCTTGGTCCGCAATCCGCGCATGCGCCGCCAGCGCTTCCGCCGCCGGTATCGGGTGCGGCAAAATTGGCGCGAGTTTTTGATGGAGATAGATCGCGTCTTGCACCAGGCGTGGAAATGACAAAAACACCACCGGAATATCAGCTTCAATCACGCGTTCCAGCAGATGATGCAGGCCAAGTGCCAGAATCCGGGCCTGATCAAGCGGATGGAGCGAAAAAACCACGCCGCCGGGTGCCGAACCACGATGCGCCCAGGGGCGATCAAGCACAGTCCAGAAATCACTTTTCTCGGCCATGTCGCGCAATTCGACAATGGTGCGGCTGGCGCTCGCACTCGCCAAGTCGCGCAATGGAATAATCACCGCATCCAGCGTGATGGCGGGGTCCGCGATGATCTGATCGATCAACTCCGTGGCCCAGGGTGATTTCACCACATACGGCATATCCGGGTCGAGCGCGGGCAACGGCAGGTTTTCCGCACCGGCATTGGCCGCCTCATCCCAACTCGCATAGTCACCAAACCGCGAAAAATGCGTGGCGTAGCCGAGCGCATCGAAATATTTGACCAGAAACGAAGTGCCCGAACGCCCAGTCCCGGCGATCAACAAATGATGGCCGGGTGGCGTGTCGCGCCGGTCGGTCACGGAAGCAAAACGGTGCTGCCGGTGGTTTGCCTCGCTTCAAGCGCGCGATGCGCCGCAGCGGCTTCGCTGAGCGGGAAGGTTTGATTGACGCGGATTTTCACAGCCCCTTGCGCCACCACATCGAACAAATCGCTGGTCACCGCCAGCAAATCCGCCCGGCTGGCGGTGTAGGTCGCAAGCGTTGGGCGGGTGAGAAACAAGCTGCCTTTGGCCGCGAGCATGCCAACATCTACTGGCGGCACCGCGCCGGAGGCATTGCCATAGCTGACCATCAAGCCCAGCGGTGCGAGACTATCAAGGCTTGCGGTGAAGGTATCGCGCCCGACGCTGTCATACACCACCGGCACCATCGCCCCTTCGGTGATCCGCCGGATTTCAGCGGCAAGATTATCATGACCAACAATCACGTGCGCAGCCCCATGCGCGCGAGCCAGTTCGGCCTTTTCCGGGGTGGAAACGACGCCAATCACCCGCGCGCCAATATGGCTGGCCCATTGGCATAAAATAAGCCCAACGCCACCCGCAGCCGCATGAACCAAAATGGTCTCGCCGGCGCGCACGCGATAGGTGCGGCGGAGCAGATATTGCGCGGTCATGCCTTGCAGCATCATCGCGGCACCGGTTTGAAAATCAATCGCGTCGGGCAATTTCACCACGCGGTCAGCCGCGATGACCCGTTCGGTCGCATAAGCGCCCAGCGGCCCACCCGCATAGGCAACGCGATCACCCACCGCGAGATCCGTCACATTCGGGCCAACCGCCCGAACCACGCCAGCCCCCTCGAGACCGATGGTCGCGGGTAGCTGCGGGATTTTGTACAGGCCGGTGCGAAAATAAACATCGATATAATTCAAACCCACCGCCTCATGATGCAGCAAAACTTCACCCGGACCCGGTTCAGGGGTAGGAACATTTTCCCATTGAAGAACTTCGGGTCCGCCTTGGGTATGAATCCGTATGGCCTTGCTGCTCATGCTGGGTCTCCGTGTGAAAGCGTCTGGACTGCGCGCCAGCATTGCTACAATCAGGGTATGATCGCAACTGCGCGAGGTTATCGATCAACGATCAATCAGCCGGGAGGGGTCACGCTCGGATGATGGCGTTGCTGCCAAATTTCCATATAGCGCAACACCGCCGCCGCTGTTTCTTCAATCGAACGGCTGGTGACATTGATCATCGGCCAGCCGCGCTGGGTGCAAAGCCGCCGCGCCCAGAGCAATTCGGCCTTGACATTATCCTCGTCAA
The DNA here is from genome assembly GCA_049964975.1 of Acidiphilium sp. Classification (GTDB taxonomy): domain Bacteria; phylum Pseudomonadota; class Alphaproteobacteria; order Acetobacterales; family Acetobacteraceae; genus Acidiphilium. The sequence goes on along the minus strand of JBMFWT010000039.1, from coordinate 17,814 downwards.
TATAGCGATCCTGCAATTGACCCGCGATGGCACCAAGCTCACCGCTGCCCAGCAAACGAAGGCGATGGCGGCGAATTTCAATCAACGGCGCAAGATCAACGAACAGGCCAATCACCGGGCAGCTATCCGCACTCAACGCCTCAGGCAGCGCGGTGTCGGGCACCAGCGGGATATTCGCGGCTTTCACCCCGCGATTGGCCAGATAAAAAGCAGTCGGCGTTTTTGAGGAGCGGGATACACCCACCAAAATCACATCCGCCTTAGCCAGGCCCCGGCTCGCCTGGCCATCATCATGCGATAAGACATAATGCATCGCATCAATCCGGCGAAAATAATCAGCATCGAGCACATATTGCCTTCCAGGGCGCTGTGCCGCCGGCGCGCCGAGCTCATCTTGCAGCAGCGAAAATACCGGGTCGAGCATATGCAGCAGCCGCAAGCCAAGCCGCGCGCAAGATTCTTCGAGCGCATGGCGCAACGCCGGATCGATCAAGGTGGTCAATACCGGTCCCGGCTCCGCCTGGATCCCCTCAAACACCTGCTCAAGCTGCAACCGGGAGCGAATCAGGCTCCAGCGATGAATATGAATGTCGGCCCCCTCGAATTGGGCAAGGGCCGCCCGTGACACCGCGCTGAGCGTATCGCCCGTGGCGTCGGAAACGAGATGCAGGTTAAGGCGCTTTTCAGGCATGGGGATAGAATGGCGCAAAACCCTGTGGATGAGAAATCGCTACTGACTGCAAAGCGGGGATAAGTTTCGCAGCTTGTCCCCCAGCGCCGGATAGCGGGGATAAGTTCAATCACAAAATCCCTGTGGATAATTTTTACAGCCTGATGATAATAAGAGGGGAAAACATATTTTTATTGATTATTATCATATATTTAGCTGTTGGTTTCTGATGTGGAAAACTCTGTGGATTGGGTGGGAGCCACGATAATCCCCGTGATTAACAACCCTAGAGTCTTCGCTACTCCTTTTAAGTCATATAATCATTCTATAGTGAGGGTGAGATGAACGGGAAAACAGCGGATCGACGAGTTTTGCGGGTTTTAGCGGGTGAGGCGGTATGGCCGCCGCCAGTGTGGCTCATGCGTCAGGCGGGCCGGTATTTGCCCGAATATCGAAAATTGCGGGCGGAGGCCGGTAATTTCATCTCGCTTTGCACCACGCCCGGCTTGGCCACGGAAGTCACGTTGCAGCCGATTCGCCGCTATGGCTTTGATGCTGCGATTTTGTTCAGCGACATTTTAATCCTGCCTTGGGCAATGGGCCAGAGCCTGCGCTTTGCGGAAGGCGAAGGGCCGCGCCTCGCGCCGATTGAAACCGAGGCGGATCTCGCGGCCTTGTCAGCGGAACGGCTGATCCCGGCCACCGAGCCGGTGATGGAAACGGTCTCACGAGTGCGTGCTCAATTGCCCGACGAAACCACGCTGATTGGCTTTGCCGGCAGTCCCTTTACCGTCGCGTGCTATATGATCGATGGGCGTGGTGGCGATTTCCCGAAGACCCGGGCGATGGCCTATGAAAACCCCGCTTTGCTCACAGCCGTAATCGAGTTGGTCACCTCCGCGACCATTACCTATCTCGGCAAACAAATCGAGCACGGGGCCGATTGCGTCATGCTGTTCGATTCCTGGGCCGGCATGCTGCCGCCTGATTTATTCCGCGCTTATGTAATCCACCCCACCGCACGAATTGTTGATGCGGTGACCAACGCGCATCCCGATGTGCGGATCATCGGGTTTCCACGCCTCGCCGGCATCATGGCACTCCCCTACGCGAGCGATACCGGCATTTCTGCTTTGGCGCTGGATACAGCAGCAGACCCGGCTTTAGTCGCCCCGTTGCTCGAAAAACCCATGGCCTTGCAGGGGAATTTGGACCCGCTTTTGCTCCGCTCGGGCGGCGAGGCGTTGCGTCATGCGGTCGAGCGGATTGCGCGCGGCATGGCCGGTCGGCCGCATATCTTCAATCTCGGTCACGGCATCGTGCCCGAAACACCGCCCGAACATGTGGCAGATTTGGTTAAATGGCTTCGTGCGCTTGAGGATTCGCCGCCCGACCTTATTTCTGCTCGATGAACATGATTCCGATGACCGAACTATCCAGCGACGGGCTGGCCGAGGACCCGCGCGATTCGGGACCGGTTGGCGCCGAGCGCGTTGCCATCGTGCTGTTCAATTTGGGCGGGCCTGATGGCGCTGACTCGATCAAGCCGTTTCGGGTGAATTTATTCTCCGACCCCGCCATTATTCGTGCGCCGATTTTCATTCGGTTTTGGTTGGCACGGCTCATCGCTGCCTCGGCGCAGAAAAAGGCAGAAGCCGGCTACGCGCTGATGGGTGGCAAATCCCCATTGCTGGAATTGACCCAAGGCCAGGCGGATGCCTTAGAATCGGCGGTGCCAGGGGCCAAATGCTTCATTGCCATGCGCTACTGGCATCCTTTCGCCGCCGAAGCCGCGGCGGCGGTAAAGCAATTTGCGCCAGACCGTATTTTGCTGCTGCCGCTGTATCCGCAATTCTCCACCACCACCACCGGTTCTTCGCTGCGCGATTGGCATGAGCAAGCGGCAAAAATCGGCTTGGTCGCGCCCACCACCACGCTGTGCTGCTGGTTTGATGATCCAGCCTTTGCCGATGCGATTGCCGGTTTGGTGCAAAAAACCCTGGAAACCGCCCGCGCGGAATTGCCGCCGACCCAAAAAATCCGGCTGTTATTCTCAGCCCACGGCTTGCCCGAAAGCATTGTCAAGGCGGGTGATCCCTACCAGGAAGAGGTTGAACGCAGCACCGAGGCGGTGATGAAGGCTTTGCTCGTGCGCACCGGGCGCACCGAGGATTACCAAGTTTGCTACCAATCGCGCGCGACCCCGCAACAATGGCTGGAACCTTCGACCGAGCAGGCATTGGAACGCGCCGCCAAGGATCAGGTCGCGGTGCTGGTGGTGCCGATCGCCTTTGTCTCTGAGCATATCGAAACTCTGGTCGAATTGGACATCGAATATCGCGAAGTGGCCGAGCATTTGCACATACCCGGCTATTACCGGGTGCCGGCACCCAATTCGGACCCTGCCTTCATCGCGGCGTTGGGCCAGATCGTGCAGCGGGCCGTCGCAGGCGGTGATGGCCTCTGCTCGCATCAAGGTGGCCGGGCGTGTTCGCTGGTGCATGGCGATTGCCCATGGGCGCGCTATCGGGCATTGCAGTCGGCATGACCCTTGCCGCCTTAGCGCCGTTTTACCGGTGGGAACTTGCCTTCCATGTCATGTCGGTGATCGCATGGATGGCGGCCTTATTCTATTTACCCCGGCTCTATGTGTATCACTGCCAGGTCGCACCCGGCTCGGCGGAATCAGCCCGATTTAAAATCATGGAGCGGCGGTTACTGAAGCAAATCGCCACGCCGGCCATGATTTCATCCTGGTTTTTCGGGATTTTACTCATCCTCACCCCCGGTGCCATCTCATGGTCCGCCCCGTGGTGGTGGGTGAAATTTATCTCGGTCATTCTCATGAGCGGGTTTCACGGCGCTCTCTCAAAATGGCGCAAGAATTTTCTGAGTGACCAAAATACCAAGCCCGAGCGTTTTTACCGCATTGCCAATGAAGTGCCGACCATTTTGATGGTGATCATCGTGATTATGGTGGTTGTGCAGCCTTGAAAATATCGTAACGCTCAGCGATTGAAAATGCCTTGCGCGATGCGTAGTTGCCCCGCGAGTTCAGCGCTATGCGGCTCGGTCGATACCGCGAGTTGTTCCAAAATAATCGCCAGACCGGCAGGGTTCAGGGCGATGGTACAATAACCCTCGGCCATAAGCTGCATAGCGCGGGCGCTGGCCTGCCCATAATCATTGGCGGCTTGGGCAAAATGCGCATAAGCGGCGGTGCGATTATTCTGTGCCAGGCATAACGCGCCGATGAGCCACACCGCGTTGCCCCGCTGCATTGGCGATTGGTTCAGTTGTTGCACGCAAGCCCAAGAGCGCTCGGCCAGTTTAATCGCGTGCGCAAGCTCCTCATCGGTTCGCGCCGCCGCCGTGTCACTCCACGCCGGCCAAGCATCGGCGGCAGCATTATAGGCGATCCGTTTGATGCTCTTGAGACAATTGACACTCTCCTCATCCGTTACCATGTCCGTCGCGCGTCGTTGGTCGATCTGGCCGATGATGCGCTCCGCGAGGCGTAAAATTTTTGGAATATCATTGGATTGACGCGCTGCATTAAACGCGGCCTCAAGGTCTTTGATCCAATCATTAATGCCGGTCATCAGACGTTCCGATCAATTTTGTTAATGATTGACCATATTTTGCCCTTGTTTCGGCGATAATGCTAGATCAAGGTTGGGTGAGGTCGGATCGATAGATCCGCGCAAAATCAATGATATTCATTGCCTAACCAAGGCTGTAATCTGGTTGGTGGTAAGCACTCACGCTTCTTGGGTGTGACACTGACAAAATGTAATGGACTTGTGAGGCGCTTTAGCCTAAATTAATGCAATTAGATCAGACGGATATGGACATTCATCATGGCTGACGACACGTCGAACGAGGAACCTACCCCTGAATTTGAGAGCAATGCGCATCAATTCGGGCATAAAAATGCGGATCGTCGCCGTGAGCGTCGGCGTTCGATTGTTGGCCGTGTCCGCTTGATTTTGAACACCCCCGGCGCGCCGAGCCATGAATATTTGCTGCTCGAAGCCTCCGATCACGGCTACCGTCTGTCCGGCGCGCCGCTACCGGCCGTTGCACCCGCCGATGAAGTGACGGTCGAATTGGCGAACGGCACCACCCAGCGCATGGCCGTGCGCTGGGTTGCGGATGGCGAAATTGGCCTTGAGGTCATCGGCGGCTAAATCATAGGGTTTTGAAGCCGGGAACACTGCTCAGCGGCACGGCTTGCGCCAATTTTTGCATATCGGGCAGCGGGCGGCGCAGCGTCGGCTGATGCGCGGTCGCGGCCTCAATCGCCCGCGCTATGGCGATCAAACGATGGTCTTGATGCCGTGGCGCGATCAGTTGGATGCCAAAAGGCATCCCGTTCTGATCGCACCCCAGCGGCAAGGACAAAGCCGGATGCCCCGCCAGCGTGACGGCGTACACCAAGGCCAGCCAGTGATAATAAGAGCGCGTCGGCACATCATCGATGCTGGCGGGGAATAGCTCGGTCCAGGGGCGCGGCGTGATGGTGACGGTCGGGGTGATCAGCAGATCATAATCCGCGAAAAAATGCTGCCAGCGCTGATAAAGCGCGGTTTGCAAGGCCAAAGCGCGGGCAACATCGGTGGCGCTGTAGCGCAAGCCTTCTTCAAGATTCGCCCGGATATTCGGGCCCACGCTGTTGGGATCGCGCTGATACGGCTCCAGAAACGCGGCGAGGAAATTGACGGCGCGCAGCACCGCAAAACTCTCATCCGCCCCCGCGCAATCCGGCGTCGTTGCCTCCGCCGCACGAAATAACGGGGCCAACAGCGCGAATTTTTCGCTGAAACAATGCCGCACCGCCTGGCTGGTCGGCGCAAAACCGAGATCCGGGCTGTAAGCAACCCGAAGGCTCGAAAGATCGATTGGCCCGCCCATGCAGCGCTCGCCTGCGGGTGGATTGAGCATATCGCGTGTGTCGATGGCCTCGATCGCACCCAATAGGAGCGAAAGATCATCAACCGAACGCGCCATCGGACCAAGCACCGAAAGGCCGGAGGCGCCGAGCAAGCGCTTTTCGGAGGGCACCAAGCCCGGGGATGGCCGCATCCCGACGATGCCGCAAAAAGCGGCGGGGTTGCGCAAGCTGCCGCCCATGTCCGAGCCGGTGGCAAGGCTGACCATCGATGTCGCCAACGCGGCGGCGGACCCGCCGGAGGACCCGGCGGCGGATTTCAGCGGATCGAACGGGTTGCCAGTCGCCCCATAGACCGCGTTGATCGTATTCGCGCCCGCGCCAAATTCTGGCGTATTGGTTTTGCCCAGCACGATGCCACCGGCAGCGCGGATGGTTTTCACCAAAAGCTGGTCCCCGCGTGGCACATGATGCGCGAAGCGGCGACTGCCATAGGTTGTGCGCAAACCCTCAGTATCTTCGAGGTCTTTGATGCCGATGGGTAGGCCGTGCAACGCGCCTAGCTTCGCACCGTTGATCACCGCTGCTTCCGCCGCACGGGCGGCGGCGCGGGCGCGGTCAAAATCGCGCGCGACCATGGCATTGATCGCGTGATCGATGGCCTCGATCCGGCGGATACAGCTTTCCACCAGTTCAACCGGCGACAACGCTTTGGCCCCAATCAGCCGCCGCGCCTCAATCGCGCTGAGATCACAGGCCTCGACCATGCTCAATAGCCCATCGCGCAGCCATCCTTGCGCGGATCAGAGCCGCCGATGAGCAGGCCGGTTTTCGGATCAATCACAATCGCTTGGCCGCCCCCATGCGGACGGTCAGTGACCGGAATGTGATGAATTTTATGACCGCGCGCGATCAAGCCCTCGATACTGGCCTGCGGCACGCCGCGCTCAACCTCAACCTGCCCGGCATAGGGGAACACCCGCGCGAGATCGAGCGATTGCTGGATATCAAGCCCGTATTGCCGCCAATTGGTGAGCAACCAGGATTGACCCATCGGCTGATAATGCCCGCCCATCACGCCAAACGGCATGATCGCCGTGCCATTTTGCGTCGCCATGCCGGGGATGATCGTGTGCATCGGGCGTTTGCGCGGCGCAATCGCGTTCGGATGACCGGCTTGCAGTGAAAAACCCAGTCCCCGATTATGCAAAATCACCCCGGTATTCGGGGCGAGAATGCCCGAGCCAAAGCTTTCATAGGTCGAATTAATGAACGAGCAGGCATTGCCCTCGGCATCGACCACCGCGAGATACACCGTGTCACGATGCTTGGGCAGCAGATTTTCGCCAGCCCGTGGCAGATTGATCAGCGCGTGGTCATCATTGATCAGATGCCGCAACCCGCCGAGATACGCATCGCTCAACAGATGCTCCACCGGAACAGGGGATTGATCCGGATCGGCCAGCAGCGCATCGCGATCACGATAGACCAGCCGCGCCGCCTCGATATGGCGGTGCAACCGCACCGGGCCAAGCGGACCATCGGGTGCCGGGCCAAACCCCTCCAAAATGCCCAGCAACATCAGGGCCAGAATGCCGGACCCGTTCGGCGGGCATTCCCAGATGGTCAAACCATCGAAATCGCGCTTGATCGGTGTCACGAATTTCGCAGCGAGGCGGCCTTCGGCAAAATCCGCCTCGGTATGCAAGCCGCCGCGCTGGCGCAGCTCCGCGACCATGCTCGCCGCAATCTCACCCTCATAAAACGCCCGTGCGCCGTGCTGGGCAATCGCGCGCAGCGTGCGCGCCAGATCGGGCTGGTGCAAAATATGCCCGGCGTCCGGCGTCTTACCGTGTGGCAGAAACAGCGTCGCGCCGGTTTTGCGCAGTTTTTCGCCCACCAACGCCCAATCGAACGCGACGCGCGGATGCACCGGAAAACCGTTCTCGGCATAGGCGATGGCCGGGGCGAGGGCAGCCGCCAGATCGCGCTTGCCATGGGCGGCGAGCAAGGTTTCCCACGCGCCGACCGCGCCGGGAATGGTCACGCCATGGGGCGAGGTGGAGTCGAGTGCCGTGATGCCGTGTGTCTGATAATAATCGAGCGTTGCCGCTGCCGGGGCGCGGCCCGAGCCGTTCAGCGCAATGACATCGGCGCTACCCGCTGGCTTATATAAGCAAAAACAATCCCCGCCGATCCCGGTTGATTGGGGTTCAATCACCGCGAGCACGGCGGCGGCGGTGACCGCAGCATCCAGCGCATTGCCGCCCGCGCGCAGCGCATCGAGTGCGGCCAACGTCGCGGCGGGCATTGAGGTCGCGGCCATGGCGTTGGTGGCCATAACGGGGCTACGGCCAGGTTGATGAAAATCGCGCATTTTCGCTCCTCAAACAATGAATGGGATGGTTACGCCCTTGATCGCGCATTATTCGCGCCGATCCAAGCCCCGATCACGCTTTTGGCAACCGGCCACCCAAGGCGGTAGGATCAGCCACCCTTAATTCGCATAGCTGATATGATCTAACCTCGTGAGCAAGACGCACGCACATCCGCATCATTCCTGCATTTCTTCGCATTATCCAGGATAAAGTCATTGCGTTATCTCATCAAGCGGCGCCATATATGCACGGAGCCGAAAGTTTTTCTTGTCACGGGACGGTCATTGTCGGTTAAATCGATCATTGTGCGCTGCGGCGCTCTTTCGCAGCGCGGCATTTTGGAGCAGGATTTTGTCCAGCTTGGTTGACAGGCGAGCTTCGTCGGCAGGCGAGCGTCGTTGACAGGGACGAACCATAAGGACCGGTGGATGCTGACAGATCATGGCTGGGGCGCGCTCATAAATTATTTACCATTGGCGGCTCATCGTTCCGAGATACTCAGTGTCAGGCCCACGCCATGAAATATAGTTTCTATCAATCACAAGATGATCTGCTCGCGCCCTGGCGCAGTGCGGCGCGTAATCTGGCCCCTCTGGTCGAATTATTCACGCCGATGCGGCCGTTCGGGGCAGTCGCCCGCGAAGCCCGCGCCTTGCTCGATTTATTCGCCCGGGGTGGCATGCGCCACCAGCGGCCCGAATTCGGCATTGATGTCGTGCTGCGCGATGGCCGGGAAATTCCGGTGGTGGAGCAAGTTGTCCGCGCCACACCGTTCGGCGCGTTATTGCATTTCGCGACACCGGATGATCGGGTTGAGCGGCCCCGCGTGCTGATTGCTGCACCCTTGTCTGGGCATTTCGCCACCTTGCTGCGCCATACGGTGCAGGTGATGCTCGCGGATCATGACGTGTTCATCACCGATTGGTTCAACGCGCGCGATATTCCGCTGGCGGCGGGGCGCTTTGGTTTTGATGATTATGTCGATCATATCATGCTGTTTATGCGTGAGCTTGGCCCCGGCTCGAGCGTGGTTGCGGTCTGCCAGCCCGCGGTTGCGGTATTGGCGGCAACCGCGCTGATGGAAGCGGATAGCGATCCGGCGCGCCCGCACGCCACGGTGCTGATGGGCGGGCCGATTGACACGCGGTGCAACCCCTCAAAAGTCAATCAACTCGCGAAAACCCGCGATATTGCCTGGTTTGAACAAAACCTGATCGATACCGTCCCCTGGCAGCATCAAGGCGCGGGGCGGCGTGTTTATCCAGGCTTTGTGCAGCTCGCCTCGTTCATGTCGATGAATTTGGACCGGCATATCGGCGCGCATGTGCGCCAATTCCGCTCCATCGTCACTGAGGATGCGGAGGCCGAAGCCGCGCATAATAGTTTCTACGCCGAATATCAAAGCGTGATGGATTTGCCGGCCGAGTTCTATCTGGAAACGGTCGAGCGGGTGTTTCAGCGCCATGATTTGCCCCTCGGGCGGTTGACCCATCGCGGCGATGTGATCGATGTCGGCGCGATTACCGAGACCCAGCTTCTGGCGGTGGAAGGCGAGCGCGATGATATTTGCCCGCCCGGCCAAACCGAAGCGGTGATTGATTTATGCGCCAAATTGCCCGCGAGCCGCAAACTCAATCATCTGCAAAAAGGCGTTGGCCATTACGGCGTGTTCAGCGGCTCGCGCTGGGCGCAGGAAATCTATCCGCTGCTGCGCACCACCATCGCCACGCCACGCACCCGCCGGGCGCCACGGCAAAAATCCTAAGCAGCACATCAATTTCCCGTTATCGCCACGTTGACGCCATGATTGAATGGTTCTTGTATATATGAGCCGATCAGGCAGATTGTTGGCTCCTTGCCATTCTGGCGCAGTGACCAATCTCTTGCCTGGTACTCGTGCTTTCGTGCCGTGTGATTATAACTTTTAGGAGAACGCTCATGTCCAACGAATTCAATGAATCGCGTCGTGGTCTGCTCAAGAAGGCCGCTGGCTTAACCGCTGTTGCCGCCGGCCTCGTCGCGGCGGGTGCTGGCACGGCGCAAGCCGCTGGCATGGCACCGGCTTCGGTGCAGTATCAGACCAAGCCGAAGGACGGCCATCAGTGCGATGGCTGCGCCCTTTACATTCCGGGCGCGTCCGCAACGGCGGTTGGCAAGTGCAAGGCCGTTTCCGGCCCGATCGCGCCGACCGGCTGGTGCACCCTCTGGGCGCCCAAGGGCTAAGCGATCGTCTCAGCCTATCATCAGGATCGCGCAGACTAATCGCGCTTTCGATCAAACGGCACGGAGTTTCGCTCCGTGCCGTTTTTTGTGGGCCGTTTTTTATGGGCCGCTTTCAGTTGGGCCCGCGCAGCGTGTCGCTCTTACAACATAAAATCAGAATTTCTCCCGTCACCATCGCGTGACATTGCACCGAAGCATCGCTTCGGATACCACGCCCTGGCGCGGTTTGGCCGTTGGCAAAGAAAAAGCCCCACCGGCGAACCGGCGGGGCAAGTCAACAGGGAGGCTTCACGTCTGGGAGACGTCGGGGCCGGAAAACCAGCCCCTATCCGGCCGTGCAAGGCCGGATCTCGGAGATTGACCATGCGGCGAGAACCGGGGAGAGGGTTTCGCGCACGCATCAACCTTAGATCGTCACTTAACTTAAGCATCCTATAGCGCAGTTAAAGGCCCCGCAGCGTTACCATCATGTGAAATTGCTGCATGGTTGACCACGCGCTAAAGCGTGGGCGCTAGAGCGTGGTTGGTTATCATCCATCACGCTCCAGCCTTTGGTTGCCAATCAATTTTATCGGCTTAGCTCGATCTGCCGATCAAAGCTAAACCCATATTGATCTGAGGCTGGATGCACCAATCATCCTGGCCGCAACCCGGGACACGCTGGGCGCGATCAGCTACGCCCGATTTCACTCACCAGGAAGTCACGGAACACGCCAACCCGTTTTGAATTTCGCAATTCTTCAGGATAAACAAAGAACATATCAATTTTCGGGGTGCGCGCATGCGGTAAAATCCGGGTCATCCCCTCGGTATGATCCACCAGATATTCCGGCACCGCGCCAATGCCCAGGCCGCTGCGAATGGCAATCAACATCGCTTGCAGCGAATTAACCTCCAGCGCGCCAGCCCGGCGCGGCAAGCCATCCGCCCGGCCCAAATCAGCCAGCCAGTTAACATCGGTAACCGGCGGTTTCCGGTCACCAAACAAAATCAGCCGGTGCTTATCCAAATCCTCGGGCTTTTCCGGCAAATGCCCCGCCGATTTCAAATACGCGTCAGACGCCCAAATCTGCCAGCGAATTTCGCCCAGCGAGCGCTGGACCAAATCGGGCTGACGCGGCGGGTGCATCCTGATCGCGACATCGGCTTCCCGCATCGCAAGGTCAAGATCAACATCATCGAGCAACAGCGTAATGCTGACATCCGGATAGGCTTCCAGAAAGCGTTTGAGCCTCGGCGTCAACCACGCAACGCCGAAACTATGGGTGGTGGTGACTTTAAGCCGTCCCGCCGCCCGCTCTTTGCTCTCCGTCAGCAAGGCTTCGGTCATCGCCAGCTTGGCGAACACATCGCGCACCGTGCGGTTGAGCTGCTCGCCCTGCTCGGTCAGGATCAGCCCACGGGCATGGCGGTGAAACAGCGGCACCGCCAGCGCTTCTTCCAGCGCTGAAATCTGCCGCGAAACCGCCGATTGCGAGAGGTTCAGCGTATCGCCGGCATGGGTGAAGCTGCCCGCCTCAGCCACCGCGTGAAACACCCGCAACTTATCCCAATCCATATGATTATTGGTCATACCCTGTGCCATCCCTTAAGCGGCTACCGCCGCGCCCCTGTCTAAACCCGCCGTGTGAGCCAAATAGCGCTCAGCTTCGAGCGCCGCCATACATCCGGTTCCGGCGGCGGTGACCGCCTGGCGAAACACCCGATCCGCCACGTCCCCCGCCGCAAACACCGCCCGGTGCGAGGTTTGCGTCGAGCCTGGAACAATTTTGATATAGCCATCCGCGTCAATATCGATCTGACCCCGGAACAGCGCCGTTGCCGGATCATGGCCAATCGCCACAAACACACCATCAACCTCAATCGCGCTGAGCGCCCCGGTTTTGGTATCGGCCAGCCGCACACCCGTCACCCGTGGCGGATTTTGCTCACCGAGAATTTCCTCCACCCGCGCATTCCAAATCACCGAGACTTTGGGATTGGCGAAGAGCCGGTCTTGCAGGATTTTTTCCGAGCGCAACTGATCGCGCCGGTGGATCAATGTCACTGACGCGGCGTGATGGGTCAGGAACAAAGCCTCCTCAACCGCCGTATTGCCGCCACCAATCACCGCCACGCGCTTGCCGCGAAAGAAAAACCCATCGCAGGTCGCGCAGGCCGAAACGCCGCCGCCCTGAAATTGCCGCTCCGAGGGCAAGCCAAGCCAGCGCGCCTGCGCACCGGTCGCAATCACCACCGCGTCCGCCTGATAGAGCGTGCCAGAATCACCAATTGCGGTCAGCTTCGTTGTCGAGAAATCGACCGAGACAATCACATCCTGAATAATCCGCGTGCCAACATGCGCCGCCTGCGCCTGCATTTGATCCATCAGCCAGGGGCCTTGGATTGCCTCCGCAAAACCGGGATAATTTTCGACATCGGTGGTGATGGTCAGTTGCCCGCCTGGCTGCAAACCCGCCACCAAAACCGGGGCCAAATTCGCCCGCGCCGCATAAATCGCCGCCGTATAGCCGGCTGGCCCCGCGCCGATGATCAGTAATTTGGTGTTGATGGTCTCAGCCATGGTGTTTCCCTGTAAACGATATCAATAAATCGGCAAAACATTTTATCGCCTAATCGGCGCGATAGGGCGCCCGGCCACTGACCAACGTCGCATCCAGCAAGGTCAGCCGATCTTGGCCCCAGAATAACTCGCCATCCAACACATAGGTCGGCGCGCCAAACACACCTGCTTCCAACGCCGCCGCCAGATTTTCCTCATAGCGCGCCAGAGTCTCGGGCGCGTCCGCCGCCGCGAGCAGCGTGGCCGGCGCTTCGGCCGCGTCCAACAACGAAGCGATCACCGCAGGGTCCGCCAAATTGCGCTGCTCCTGCCAAATGCCCGCGAAGGCCAGCGCCATGAAGCGATGAGCATCCTGCCCGGCCAGCGTCATCGCCACCACCACGCGATCGAGGAGCGACACATCGAACGGAAAAAATTGTGGCCGAGGATTGAGCGGAATCCCCAGCGCTGCGGACCAACGCTGCAATTCCACCAACCGATAACGCTGTCGCGTCGGGTGTCGGCGCGGCGCCGGCAGGCCGCCGGTTTCCGGAAACAGCCGTAGCAACGGGGTCGGGCGCAGCACCACACGCAGCCCATGGCGCTGCGCCAGCGCGATGAACCGGCCATGACCAAAAAACGTCCAAGGCGACGACATCGAGAAGAAATAATCAATGTGACGAGACGGCTCAGACATAGCGGGTCGATCCTTTTGCACGATTGGTAATGAAACAGACGATGAATACCGTCACGTCAACCCCCATCTCTGATGAGCACTATCAATCAGAGGAGATTTAAATGTTTTACTGGAGCGGTGGATTGGGAACAATTGTCATCATACTTCTGATTCTGTGGTTTCTTGGGATCATCTGATCAAAGGCCACTCGCCCAAGCAATGCGTCAAGGCGGTTTGTCGTGTGAGCGCGCCATTCACGCCATCGGCACCGTCTGATCGCTCAGCCAGGCGGTCATCATCCGATTGACCAGATCGGGCGTGTCTTGCTGCACCCAGTGCGAGGCGTTGGGAATGGTGCGAAGGGTAAAATTTTTCACCAATTGCTCAGTCCCCTCAGTAAGTTCGAGCCCGAGCGCGGTATCATGTTCGCCCCAGATCATCAGGGTCGGCGTGTCCAGCGTTTTCGCGGGCGGCAATGTGCGAAACGGATTGCGGAAATTGGCGCGATACCAATTAATCATCGCGGTCAGCGCGCCGGGTGCCAAGGCGTTGGTGCGATAAACATCCAGCACCGCGTCTGAAAATCGCTCCTTGTTGATCGCGGAGCTGCGAAACGCCCGGGCGATCCAGGCGGCGTTTTTAGCGGCCAGCGTCCGCTCCGGCCAATACGGAATTTGAAACCAAAAAACATACCAGGATTTGCGCAATTGCCGCAGCGTTTTAAGCCCACGCGCGAAAATATCCGGATGCGGCAGGTTCATCACGATGAAACGATCCACCGGGCGGATATGGTTCAGCACAAAAAACCAACCGAGCGCACCGCCCCAATCATGGCCGATCAAAACCAGCTTGCCGGTTTTGCCCTCGGCGCGGGCCACATCAATCAAGGCCGCGACATCTTTCAGCAGTTCGGAAGCGCGGTAGGCGGCCACGCCGTCGGGGCGCGAACTTTGGCCATAGCCGCGTAAATCAGGCGCCCAGACCGTATAGCCAAGCTGCGCCAGGGCCGGGAGTTGATCGCGCCAAGAATACCGCGATTCCGGAAAACCATGCAGGCACAGCGCAAAATCCTCGCCCTCGCCCAAGCAATCAACCGCAAACTCAAGGCCGTTCGCCGCGATGCGGCGGGTGGTGATCATGAGTTACAGCGGCACGCCGGGCTGCATGATCAAGGTTCGGATGGTTTGCAATGTTTGCACTTTGGCGACTTGCGGTGCCGCGATCAGCTTTTCGGTGATTTCATTCTCATGCGCGGCATCGCGGGCCAGAAAGCGCATCAGAAAATCGCCGCCACCCCGGATCATATGACATTCGCGCACTTCTTCCCACGTCGCGATCATGCTGGTGAAGCTATCGAGCACCGTTTGCCGTTGGCTCTCAAGGCCGATAATGGCGAAAAACTGGATTTGCCAGCCGAGTTTTTGCGGGTCCGTATCGGCGTGATACCCGCGAATCAGGCCAGATTCCTCAAGGCGGCGCACCCGGCGCAAGCAGGGCGGCGGTGAAATGCCCGCCCGGCCCGCCAACTCCACATTGGTCATCCGCCCGTCATTTTGCAGCTCGGTCAGAATCCGGCGATCAATATCGTCAAGTTGCGGGGCAGTATTTCGCATTGTATTGCCCGGTTGGGCAGGCGGCGCGAAAGAATCGGTCATGGACATCACCGGCGTTGGGGTTCTTGTAATATAATTACATATCAAGTCACGGGGATGAAGCGCAAGGGGTGTCGGTCGATTGCCTCGCGGCTTGGTTGCCCCGCGCGCGGCGTGTTTCTATACCGGCATCAACGCCTTTAACGATTGGGACACCGCAGCATGGCCGCTTATCAGTATGTTTATGTGATGAAAGACCTCACCAAAGCCTTTCCGGGCGGGCGTGAAGTCTTCAAAGGGATCACGCTCTCCTTCCTGCCCGGCGTCAAAATCGGCGTGCTCGGCGTCAATGGTGCGGGTAAATCGACGCTGCTGAAAATCATGGCCGGCATCGAGAAAGAATTTGGCGGCGAGGCCTGGGCCGCCGAGGGCGTGCGGGTTGGCTATTTATCGCAAGAGCCGCATCTCGATGCGGATAAAACCGTGGGCGACAATGTCGCGATGGCCTTTGCCGAGCTGCGCAGCGCCATCGCCCGGTTCAACGCGATTTCCGAAGAATTCGCCGAGCCGATGGATGACGATAAAATGAACGATCTGCTGGCCGAGCAAGCCAGCTTGCAGGAAAAAATCGACGCCGAGGATGGCTGGGATCTTGATCGGCGTATTGATATCGCGCTCGATGCCCTGCGCTGCCCACCGGCGGAAGCGTCCGTCACCAACCTGTCCGGCGGCGAGCGGCGGCGGGTGGCCCTCTGCCGGTTGCTGCTGGAAAAGCCCGATCTTTTGCTCCTCGATGAGCCAACCAACCATCTGGACGCGGAATCGGTCGCCTGGCTCGAAAAGACGCTGCAAAACTTCGCCGGCACCGTGATCGTGGTGACCCATGATCGGTATTTTCTTGAAAATGTCACAAACTGGATTCTCGAACTTGAGCGCGGGCGCGGCTATCCGTTCGAGGGCAATTACACCTCATGGCTGGAGCAAAAGCAAAAGCGTCTGGCGCAGGAGGAGAAGGAAGAATCCGCCCGCCAGCGCGCCTTGCGTGAGGAGCGCGAATGGATCAGCGCGAGCCCGAAAGCCCGCCAGGCCAAAAGCCAAGCGCGCATCACCCGCTATGAAGACATGCTGGCCAAATCCCAAGAACAGGTCTCCGGGGTTGCCGAAATCATCATCCCGCCCGGCCCGCGCCTCGGCGGCATCGTCATCGAAGCCAAGCAGTTGCGCAAAGGCTATGGCAATAATTTATTGATCGATGATCTGAGCTTCAAATTGCCACCCGGCGGCATCGTCGGCGTGATCGGGCCGAACGGCGCCGGCAAAACCACCTTGTTTCGGATGATTACCGGCAAGGAAAAACCCGATGGCGGCGTGCTCGATGTCGGCGATACGGTCAAGCTTGGCTATGTCGATCAGTCGCGTGATAGTCTGGATGGTGAAAAAACCGTGTGGGAAGAAATTTCCGGCGGCACCGATGTGATTCATTTGGGCAAGCGCACCGTCCAATCGCGCGCCTATGTCGGCGCGTTCAATTTCAAAGGCTCAGATCAGCAAAAGAAGGTTGGCATTCTCTCAGGCGGTGAGCGCAACCGCGTGCATTTGGCCAAAATGCTCAAGGGCGAGCATAATGTTATCCTGCTTGACGAGCCGACCAATGATTTGGATGTCGATACGCTCCGCGCCCTGGAAGAAGCCTTGATGGAATTTCCCGGCTGCGCGGTGATCACCTCGCATGATCGCTGGTTCCTGGATCGGCTGGCCACCCATATCCTCGCCTTTGAGGGCGATTCCCACGTCGAATGGTTCGAAGGCAATTTCCAAGACTACGAAGAAGACAAGCGCCGACGCCTGGGTGCTGACGCGACCGAGCCGCACCGGATCAAATATCGGCCCCTCAGCCGGTAGGATGGGTGCCGGTAGGATGGGTAAATGAATCCGTCCTGGGCCATCAGCACGGCACGGCTGCGCATGACGCCGGTGGGGTGGGCGGATTTGGAGGATTTGGTCGCGCTGAAAACCGATCCTCGGGCCTTCGGCCTGATGCTGGGCGGCGTGCGCACGCGCGAGCGGGTGGGCGAAGAACTCGCCGCCGAAGTCAAAGATTGGGGGCGTGACGGCTTTGGCATCTGGGGCGTGCGCGGCCTGCGGCTCGGCGCGTTTTTAGGGATCACCGGCCTGCAAGAGCGCCCCGACGGCCTCGGCGTTGCGCTCCGCTTCGCCCTCTGGCCCGAAGTGCGCGGCGCCGGCCTCGCCCGCGAAGCCGCAGGCGCCGCCCTACGCTACGGCCATGAACAAGCAAAATTGGAACGGATCGTCGCCGTCGCCCGCGCCGATAATTTCGCCTCCCGCACGGTGCTCGGCGCCATCGGCATGGTGGAAGCCACCGGCTTCCTCCGCGTCGGCGTGCCAATGCTGGTCTATGAGAGTGTCCGAAAACACTGAATGTCGGGTGCGAGAGGGAAGCAAATTTTTCTTTTTGAAAAAAGAAACAAAAACTTTCGCTCTTTAAAGTGACTCTTTCTGTCTCACCCTACCGCCGCCGCTCAATCTCCACGCCGGCGGATACCGCATCGGCGAACACGTCGAGCTTTTCCACCATCACCCGCACCCGTGCCACGCGCCGGTCATCGAGGCATAATTCGGCCAGCCGCTCCGCCAGCGTCTCCACCAGCTGCACATGCCCCGCCGCCACCAAAGCGCGCACCGCCACCACAATCCGCTCGTAATCGACCACCCGCGCCAAATCATCCCGGCCCACCGCCGGGCGCGACAGGCCCACCGCGCCATCATCCTCAACAGCTAAATCTAAATTAATCCGCACCCGTTGGCTGCGCTCTTGCTCATG
>JBMFWT010000038.1:0-21751 GCA_049964975.1 Acidiphilium sp. | reverse complement strand
ATAGTTTGCTCAATGTCACTACCAGTTCAGGCACGGTGATGTTGGCGGCGCTGCCGATTATTTTGGGTTTGCAGCTTTTATTGTCGTTTATTGGCTATGATATTGCGAGCGTGCCGAGCCGGGCGATTTTTCCAACGCTGCCTGAACGGGTGGGGCCTGAGCGGGTGGGGCCAGGGCCACTGGGGTCTGAGCGGGTGGGGTTTGAGCAGGAGGAGATTGGCCGGCATGGTTAATACGATTGCGTTGTTGCTCTTTACGGTCATTTTGGCGAGCGGCCAGCTTTTGTTCAAGAAAGTGGGGTTGTCGCTGCGCGGACGCCCCCCCTTGGAGGCCGTGAGCACGGTGCTGAGCCAGCCTTCGATTTATGCGGCGGGGTTGCTCTATGGCGTGGCGACGGTGCTGTGGATTTGGATTCTCTCGCGCGTGCCGCTGAGCCGGGCCTATCCGTGGGTGGCGGTGGGAATTGCGCTGGTGCCGATGCTCTCGATCAAGCTGTTTCACGAGCGGGTGGGCCCGTGGTTTTGGGTGGGGGTGGCCTTGATCCTGGTTGGTATCCTGGTGACGCAAATCGGCTATAAACCCAACTGAGCGCCCCGCCTGGGGCGATTCGCCTGATCGATGGAGCCTGCATGACGCTGATTGCCGCGATTCTCTTTGCCATTATGCAAGGGGCAACCGAACTTTTCCCGGTCTCCAGCCTGGGCCATGCGGTGATTGTGCCGAGCTTACTGCATTGGCGGGTCAACCAGCATGCGCCATCGTTTTTGCCGTTTGTGGTGATGCTGCATGTGGGCACGGCGACGGCGTTGCTTGCTTATTTTTGGCGCGATTGGTGGGATATGGCGTTGGCGCTGGTCAGCCGACACCAAAGCCCGGGAGCGAAAGCGCAGCGGGGCTTGCTGGTGAATTTGGTGATCGCCACACTGCCGGCGGTGGTGATTGGTTTTGCACTGAAAAAGCCGATCCAGCATTTATTTGCCTCGCCGATGATTGCGGCGGGGTTTTTGATTGTGAATGCGGGGTTGCTGTTGGCGGGTGACCGGCTGCGGCGGCGGGTGAACGGCAAGACCGTGGAGGGGCTGACGGCCCTGGATGCGCTGGTGATTGGGTTGTTTCAATGTTTGGCGTTTTTGCCCGGCTTGTCACGCTCAGGGGCGGCGATGGTGGGCGGGTTGGCGCGCGGCGTCGATCATGGCGGGGCGGCGCGATTTGCGTTTTTGATGGCAACCCCGGTGATTGCCGGGGCGACGGTGGTGGAGGTGCCAAAATTATGGCATCAGCATCAGGCGTTGGGCGGGGGGATTTTGGGGCTCTCGGTGCTGGCCGCCGTCGTGGCGGGGATTGTGGCGTTTCTCTCCACCGCGTTTTTGATGCGCTATTTTCGCGATCATGAACGCTGGGCGCTCGGCCCGTTCGCGGCATATTGCGCTGGCATGGGCGTGCTGAGCCTGGTGCTGTTATCGGCGGGGATTTGATCAAGGATTTAGCACCAACGGTGCTGCGGCTGATGGCGGCGCGGCTCGCGCGCAGTATTGCGCAGGGGGCGTTGGTCACCGATTTTGCGCTTTATGCGCGCACGCTTGGCTGGAGTGCGACGCGGCTGGGCTTGGTGTTTGCGCTGGCAATTGGGTTTTCGGTGGTGCTGACGGCGGGCATTGGCCCGGCGAGCGACCGGTTTGGGCGTCGGCAGTTTTTGCTGGTCTATGAAATTCTCTCGGTGGCGACTTCGATTATCGCATTGGAGAGCAGAATTTTTTTGCCGCTCGCGGTGGCCGCGATCATTGGCGGGTTTGGCCGGGGGGCGAATGGTGCGGCGGGGCCGTTTGCGCCGGCGGAGCAATCATGGATGTCGGTGCTGATTGCCCCCAAGCAATTGGGCGCACTGCTCTCGTTGAATGCGAGCCTTGGATTTTTCGGCATGGCGGTGGGAGCGGTGGTGGCGGGGTTGATCGGGCCGGTGCAACCGATATTTTGGCTCCCGCTCGGGGCGGGCTTGATCGCTTTTTCGCTATTATGGCTGAGCCCGGACCCGCAACGGCTTGTGGAGCGTTTCACCGGACCCGCGCAACAGGCCGAGGCGGCGACGGCGCGGGTGGAGCGCGGGCTGCTTTGGCGTCTGGCGGGGCTGAATTTGCTGAACGGGACCGGGATTGGGATGGTGGGGCCGTTCATGTCCTGGTGGTTTGCGGCGCGCTTTGGGGTTGGCGCGGGGGCCATTGGGCCGTCTTTTGCGTTGGGGTTCATCGCGGCGGGCAGTGCGTCCATGGTCGCGGGGCGGCTGACGCCGCGTTATGGCGCGGTGCGCACGGTGGTGGTGATGCGCGCACTCGGTTTGGCGAGTTTGGTCGCGATGCCGTTCATGCCGAGTTTTGCGGCGGCGGTGCTGCTCTATACGCTGCGTTCGGCGTTAAATCGCGGCACGGCGGGGGCGCGGCAAGCCGTGGCGCTGGGGCTGGTGCGCGGCAAACGGCGCGGGCTGGCCGCGAGTATTAACACGCTCTCGACGATGGCACCGCGCGGGATTGCGCCGGCCTTTGCTGGCGCGTTGTTCGCCGAGGGGGCGCTGGTGGCGCCGTTTTTGATCGCCGGGCTGTTTCAGGGGGCGTATTTGGTGCTGTATCCGCTGGCTTTTTCCAACCATGATCAATCGAGGCCGTGATGACTGGTTTGCGCATCGTTATTTTTATCCTGGCCCTGCTTGGCCTATCGGGCACCGCGCAAGCGGCCCCGCGTCTGCGGGTTAATTTGGCGGCGGTGCCGATCGGGCGGATGGATTTGCCCTGGTGGCGGGCGCGCTTTGCGCAGACATTGGACCAAGCACGGGCCGATCCGGGTGCCAAATTGATCTGGCTGGGCGATAGTATCACCCAATATTGGACCCGCAAATCCCCTGTAGCGGCAGAGACGATTTTACCGGTTTGGCAGCATTATTACGCGCCGTATAACGCGCTGGATTTCGGTTTTATTGGCGATACCACGGCGAGTGTGATCTGGCGGGTGGATCATGGGCAATTGATCGGCCTGCATCCCAAATTGATCGTGATTTTGATCGGCGCGAATAATCTTGGCTTGCCGCATTGGGGCGCACGGCGAACGGTACCGGGGATCGAGGCGGTGGTGAATGATGTGCATCGTCATGCGCCGGGAGCAAAAATTTTGCTGTTGGGGGTGCTGCCCTCGATCCGATCCGCGTGGGTGGATGCGCAGACGGTGCAGATTAATGCAGCACTCGCGCGGATTTATCGGCATAACACGCTGGTGACGTTCCGCAATCCGGGGGTGGTGCTGGTGCGGCATGGGCGGGTAGATCGGAATTTGTTCATTGATCCGTTTTTCGCCAAACCGGAGCCGGCGCTGCACCCGAACCGGCGCGGCATGACCTTGATTGCGCAGAATTTGGCACCGACGGTGACGCGCTTGATGGGTGCGACGCCGTAAGTGGATGATCAGCGTTGAATAGTTCAAATTGAACTTTGGCGCGTGCTAAACGGTGAATTGCTCGCGGATGATCCGTTCGGAGAGGGCGCGGTCGGGGTCGGAGAGAATGCGGGCGCGCACCGCGCGGTCTTCGCTGACGGCGACGGTGAGAATATCGCGCACTTCGGTGAAATCGGCGACGGCGGCGACCGGGCGTTTTTCTGGCTCCAGGATTTCGAACAACACATCGCTGTTGCTGGCGAGCAGCGCGCCGCGCCAGCGCCGGGGGCGGAAGGCTGAGATTGGCGTGAGGGGCAGCAAATTGGCCGAAAGCGGCACGATGGGGCCGTGGGCGGAGAGATTATAGGCGGTGGAGCCGGCGGGGGTGGCGAGCAGCACGCCATCGCAGATCAGTTCGGGCAGGCGCACCGTGCCATCGATGGCGATGCGGATTTTTGCGGCCTGGCGCAATTGGCGCAGCAGGCTGACTTCGTTGAAGGCCAGCGCCTCTTCGACCGCACCGGACATGGTGACCACATGCATGCGCAGCGGAAAAATATCATTGCCGAGGGCGCGGCCCACCCGCTCGATCAGGCCGGCTTCGGCGTAATCATTCATCAAAAAGCCGACCGAGCCGCAATTCATTCCATAGACCGGCACGCCGCGTGCGAGGGTGGCGTGGATGGTTTCCAGCATCAGCCCATCACCGCCGAGGGCGACGATGATTTCGGCGGCTTCGACCGAGGCTTGGCCGTAGCGCGCGGTTAGCCGGTCGAACGCCGCGCGGGCGGCATCGGTTGGGGCGGCGGCGAAATGCAGGGCGATCAAGCGCGTTTTCGATGATCGAGGGCGGGCATGCCGAGCACCCGATGCTCCAGAATTGGCATATCGCGGCGGATGCGGGCAATCATCGCGGGATCGATGCGGGCGGTGGCAAAGCCTGGCCCTTCGGAGACGCGGGCGATCACCGCGCCCCATGGATCGGCGATCAGGCTGTTGCCGAAGGTGACGCGCGGTTCGTTCGAACCGTCATAATGGGTGCCGGTGCAGGCGGGGGCGACGATATAGCATTGGGTTTCGATGGCGCGGGCGCGCAGCAGCACGTCCCAATGGTCTTTGCCGGTTTGCAGGGTGAAGGCGGCGGGGACGAAAATAATCTCGGCCCCCGCTTCGCGCAGCGCGCGGTATAGCTCAGGGAAGCGCACATCATAACAGATGGTCAGGCCGACGCGATAGCCGCCGATGGGAACGGTCACCACTTGATCGCCCGCGCCATAGACCGCGCTTTCGCGGTAACCCTGGCCGTCGGGGGTGACGATATCGAAGAGATGGATTTTACGGTAGCGCGCAATCTCGCGCCCATCGGGGGCAAAGATCAGATTGGTATTGAACAGGTGCTCGCCGCCCAACTCACCAATCGAGCCACCATGCACATGGATATTGTGGGTGCGGGCCATCATGCGCAGAAACTCGTAGGCTTCGCCGCCTGGGGCGACACGACCAGACTGCGATGAGCCTGGGGATGGCAGGGTTTCGGCGGCGGCAAATTTGGTCGCGCGGTCACCGCCGAGGCAGGTCCAGATTTCGGGCAGGGCGACCATGTCGGGCCGGTCTGCCGCCACCGCTTGCTCGATCAGGCGGCGCGCTTGGGCAATATTTTGCGCTTTGTCCGATCCGGGGGCCATTTGTATCGTGCTAATGCGCATGATTTTCTGCTCCTCATCCGATGCGTCGTCGCCAAGCGTGCGCCGGGCGAGCGGGTTACGCAAGCCCCCGGCGGCGCGGTATTTTATTGCCGTGGCTCGTCGATTTCGCGCAACTCACCATTGGCGACGCTATCCATCGCACTTTGCAAAATGCGCAGCACCGCCTCGTCGGGTAAATTGGCCGAGAGCACGTTGAGCGCGCCGCCGAGCAGGGCGGAGGCAATGGCGATTTGGGGAATATCCTGTTTGACCATGCTCTCGATCAGGCGATCGACGATGACCCCGGCTTTCATCACCATATCGTGATCGATCGGGTCATCCATTTGATCTTCCATGTCGTTTCGCTCCAATTGTTACAGTAGGCGGGATTTATTCTGCGGCGCGCACGGCGGGTGCGGCCTCGATGGCCTCGGACTGCGCCTGCCACATGTTGGCATAGACGCCGCCGGCGGCGAGGAGGGAGATATGGGTGCCGCGCTCGACGATTTCGCCCTCACGGAGCACCAAAATTTCATCGGCATCGATCACGGTGGACAGGCGATGGGCGATGACCAACGTGGTGCGATCACGCGCGACTTGGCGCAGCGCCGTGCCGATATCTTGCTCGGTCGCGGTATCGAGCGCGCTGGTTGCTTCATCGAGGATCAGCAGGCGCGGGTTTTTCAGGATGGTGCGGGCGATGGCGACGCGCTGTTTTTCGCCGCCGGAGAGTTTGAGGCCGCGCTCGCCCACCCGTGTGGCATAGGCTTCGGGCAGCGAGAGGACGAAATCATGGATTTGCGCGAGGCGGGCGGCTTGTTCCACCTCGGCCTCGGTGGCGCCGGGGCGGCCATAGGCGATGTTGTAGCGGATCGTGTCGTTGAACAGCACGGTGTCTTGCGGCACCACGCCGATCACGGCGCGCAGGCTGGTTTGGGTAATGTCTCGCACATCCACGCCATCGATACGCACAGCGCCGCCGGTGACATCATAAAAGCGGAACAGCAAGCGCGAAATGGTGGATTTGCCAGAGCCGGTGGGGCCGACCAGGGCAATTTTGCGGCCAGGGGCGGCGGTGAAGCTGACCCCATGCAGAATTTCGCGGTTTGGATTATAGCCAAAGCGCACATTATCGAACTGCACGGCCACCGGCGCGCCGTGGGCGGGCAGGATTTTGGCGCCGGGCCGGTCCGCGATTTCTTCCTCGGTGCGCAGGAGCGCGAACATTTGCTCCATATCGACCAGCCCTTGTTTCAATTCGCGATAGACAAAGCCCATCAAATTCAGCGGCTGGTATAATTGCAGCAAATAGGCGTTGACCAGCACGAACTGCCCGACATTCATCCGCCCGGCGACCACGCCGGATGCGGCCATCAGCATCAGCGAGACCGCACCGGTGGCGATGATCACTGCTTGGCCGAAATTCAGCATGCTGAGCGTGACTTGTGAGCGCACGGCGGCTTTTTCGTAGGAGGTTAGGCTTTCATCGAACCGGCGGGATTCGTGGGTTTCGTTACCGAAATATTTGACGGTTTCGAAATTGAGGAGCGAATCAATGGCTTTGGTTTGGGCGGCGTTATCGGTCTCGTTCATCTGCCGGCGAAACTTGATCCGCCATGCGGTGAAGGACAGGGTGAAGACCATATAGGTCGCGACGGTGAACAAGGTGACCGCCGCATAGAGCCAGCCGAACAAATGCCAGAGGATGCCGATGGTCAAGGTGAGTTCGAGGATGGTCGGCAAGACTTGGAACGTGGCGAGGCGCAGCACGGTTTGGATGCCGGTGGCGCCGCGCAAAATCACCCGCGACAGGCCGCCGGTTTGCCGATCGAGGTGAAAGCGCATCGAAAGCCGGTGCAAATGCTCAAAGGTTTCGCGCGACACGGCACGGGCGGCGCGCTGCTGCACGGCGGCAAACAGGCCATCGCGCAATTCGCCAAAGCCCGATGACATCACCCGCACCAGCCCGTAGGCGATGATCAAGGCGACCGGCAGGAGCAAGGCACCCGCTTTCGGCGAAAGATCGTTGACCGCGCGGGCATAGAGGATCGGGATCAGCACGATGGCGAGCTTGGCGGCGATCAGGGCGGCGATGGCGAGCACCATGCGCACCCGCAAGCCCCATTCACGCTTGGGCCAGAGGTAAGGCAGCAAGGCGCGCACGGTTTGCCAACTATTGCGGGTGCGCGCGATTTCGACCGTTTGCCCCGGCGCTTGTGTGGGGGTTGGCGTGGGGGTTTGCGTCTGGGTGGTGGCCGATTGCGGGCTGGGTAACTGATTTTGTGATCGCGGGTCCATTGACCGGACATGGCACTTGATCCCTTGATTGCCAATGGACCTGCCCTTGACCCTGACCAGCATTACCCCCCTGCTCCGCCATATTGCGGCCTGCCAGACCGCCATTCTGCCCGGCGATCGGCTGGAATGGCGCATCGGCGATGTGCCGGTGGGATTTCTCAAACCTGATTTTGCCGAAGCCTTCTGCGGCTATTTTGGCGCGCAGGCGTTGCGCTCGGCGGGTGGTATCAGCCTAGCGCCGCGCGCGGCGGGGCGGCTAAATGCGGCGGCGGCTTCGTTGGCACCGCAATTTGGCTTTGCGCTCCGGGGCGAAGATTTTGACGTGCGCGCGCCCGACTCGGCGCAGAGCTTGGCGGTGTTGGACCGGGGGGCGGTGCCGAGCTTTGGGGTGATTGGCGCGGGGGTGCATTTGAACGGCGTGGTGCGCCGGGCGAATGGGCCGCATCTGTGGATTGCCAAGCGTAGCGCCAGCAAAAAATTGGATCCGGGCAAGTTTGATAATCTGGTCGGCGGTGGCGTGTCCGCCGGGCTGACGCCGACCGCAACCTTGGCGAAAGAGGCGGCGGAAGAGGCGGCGATTCCGGCTGCGTTGATCGCGGCGGCGACACTTTCCGCCCAGATTGATTACGCGATGGAGCGGCCGGAAGGGCTGCGCCGGGACCGGCTTTATTGCTTTGATCTGGTGCTGCCGGAACATTTTACGCCGCGCGCTGCGGATGGCGAAGTTGAATCCTTTGCTTTGTGGCCGGCGAAACGCATTGTGGAGGTGATGTTGGCGGGGGATGATTTCAAATTTAATGTCAATCTGGTGTTGATTGACTGGTTGATCCGTGAACAATTTTTCGCGCCGGACGCGGCACGCCGACTGCGATCAGCGTTGGATGGGTCGAGCGGTTAGGCGGTTTTTTGAGGGCTTGCTTGGCGCGGCGGGGTGATGCGGGGTGCAAAGCAGCCTCGCTCGGCACATTGCCGCCTCCACCAGCGTGCAACTGTTAACAATTTAATTACGCTGGCAATTTACCACAAATTCGTTCATACGTTTCGCTGATGCCCCGATGAGGCACAGTAAAGCCAATTAGCCAGCAGGATCATAATGTGACCGACGACTCTGATTTTGATGACGATTCCGCCATGGCGAGCCGAACTGCCGCCACGACGACGCGCTATACCCGGCGCCTTTCAGACAAAATTTTGATTGCATTCCATCATGCGTGTGATCAGGAGGATTTTGAAGTCGCTGAGCGCCTCTTGGGTATTCTTGAGCAAATGCTGACGCGGCGCACCGTGCCGGTTGATGCGAACCGGCGCAAAGGCATTGAAAGCCTGGTCGCCGCGCATGAGCGTTTATGGCATTTACGCCACCCGGAGCGGAAATACGGCTAAGATTTTTGCGTCACAGTTTGACGCGGTGGGTTAATCAACCCGAGAGCAAGGGGCCAAAGCCTCTGCGGTGATGCGGGGTTG
The DNA here is from genome assembly GCA_049964975.1 of Acidiphilium sp. Classification (GTDB taxonomy): domain Bacteria; phylum Pseudomonadota; class Alphaproteobacteria; order Acetobacterales; family Acetobacteraceae; genus Acidiphilium. The sequence goes on along the minus strand of JBMFWT010000038.1, from coordinate 12,887 downwards.
CTCCCAATTTTGTGATCGCGGCGCGATGCTGAGCCGTGCCATACCCCGCGTTGCGCGCCCAGCCATAGCCCGGATAGCGGGCATCCAGCCGGTGCATCAGCCGATCCCGGTGGGTTTTCGCGATGATCGAGGCGGCGGCAATCGAGAGCGAAAGTCCATCGCCGCCGATCACGGCGCGGCACGCCATTGGCAAATCAGGCGTGCGATTACCATCGACCAGCACATAATCGGGCGCGATGGCGAGGCGCAACACCGCCCGGCGCATCGCCAACAGGCTGGCCTGTAAAATATTCAGCGCCGCGATTTCGGCGACCGAGGCACTGGCAACCGCCCAGATGGCGCCCGAGCCGCGGAGCACGTCGCTGATGGCGGTGCGTTCGGCCTCGCTGAGCCGTTTGGAATCATCGATCCGGTCGGCCAGGGCAGGATCGAGGGCGGCGGGTAGGATGATGGCGGCGGCCAGCACCGGGCCGGCGAGCGGTCCCCGCCCGACCTCATCGACGCCAGCCACGCGGCCGCCGCAGGCTTGTTCATAGGCAAGGCTGATCCGGCGCGCGGTGGTCATGGGTCCAGAGCCGCGAGCAGACCATCGATGATGTGTTCGGGCGCGGGCGGGCAGCCCGTGACCGCGAGATCGACCGTGACCAGCCGGACGACGCCGCCGAGCACGGCTGGGCTGTCTTTGAACACGCCGCCATCGACCGCGCAATCGCCGATCACCACCACCAGCCGGGCATCGGGCATCGCATCCAGGGTGCGGCGCAGCGGCTCGGCCATGCTCTGGGTGGCAACGCCGGTGACCAGGAGAATATTGGCGGTGCGCGGATCATCGACAAAGTGAATGCCATAGGCGGCGAGGCCGCTTTGCCAGGCGCGCAGGCTGCGCAATTCCAGCTCGCAGCCCCCGCAACTGCCCGCATCGAGATGACGGATGGTCAGCGCCAAGCGCGGGTGCTCCCGGCCTTCGGCGGCGAGGCGTTGCGCCAAGGCGGTGCGGATGGCGGGATCGGGGTGCGGGGATTTCATAGATCGATCATACCAATTGGCGGCATCAGCAAAGCGGCGCGGCGGGCGAAGGCGGCGCGGGTTTGTCCGGGTGCGGCGGCTTCCAGCGCGGCGATGGTGGTCAGGCCTTGATTGGCGATGGTGCAGACCGTGATGAAGCCGCCATCAAGGCGCATCCAGCAATCGATCGGGCCATCCAGACCGTGCGCGTGGCCAAGGCCCGCGCCGCTCTGGTTGGGCAACGCCACCGACCAGGGTTCGGCGCGCTCTGCCGCGCTGAAGGGGGCAAAGGCGCTGCTGGCGAACGCGGCGTCGTTGATCGCCTGTCCGACGCGCAATCGCACCGGTTCCGCGAGATCGGCCCAGCGCCGCCGCCAGCGCCAAGCACCGAACGGCTGCAGCGCAGCGCGCACGGATTGCAGCAGCGCGATCAAGGCGGGCAGCGCGGTGAGGCGTGGCGCGGTATCGATGCCGCCGGGCACCACCATATCCATCATCAGGCGATGAAAAAAGATTGGCGCTACAGCGTCGGCAAAGTCGGTGCGCAGGGCGATCAATTTTGCCGCCAAGCGGGGCACCGCGCCCATGTCAGCGAGCCGGGCGAGGGCAAGCAAACAGGCCACGCAGCGTTCGGTGGCCACCATCGCCTCACGCAGCGTCTCGACCGGCGCGGGGATTGCGGCGCCACTGGCGGCCTCGGCGGCGCGGGCGAAGGCGAGACTATGCCCAACCGCACTCAGCCCGGCGATGCGGGCGGCGAAGCGCACGGCGGCGCGGGGTGATTTACCCTCGATCAGCGTGAGAATGCCGCGATGGGCATAGCCGAAGCGATGATCGACGCGCAGCACATGATCTCCGGCGAGATGGAGGCGACGATGCATCGGCTCGGCAATCGCGCCGCCCACCGGCCCTTCGCCGATTTGATAGACCCCCTCGCCCGGCGCATCGGCGAACTCGCCACTGCGCTGGGCGAGGCCCAAGTGCGGATGGGCGCTGAGCATGATCGCGAGGGCGGGTTCCGCGCCATCGGTTGCAATCGGCAAGACCCAATCATCGCGCCGCACGAGGCCCATGACGCGGTTTTGCTCCGCCCAGAGTGCGGCGAGCTGGTAGCCGGGCAGCGAGGCGAGCCTCGCCCAATCGGGTGGGGTGAGCACCCGCAACGGCTCGGGGGCGGCGGGCTCGATGGCGGCGCGGGCGAGCAGCGCGATCAGATCATCCGGCGGCGCGGTCATTGCCGCACCCCGCGCAGGCGGATCAGCGCGATCATCGCCATGGTGAGCCAGCCAATCGCCATCATGATGGCCATGCCGCTTTGCTGGACCCGCACGGCTTGCAGCGTGATGACGTCACCCACGAACAGGGCAAAGGGCGGAAAGCCGGCGAGCGCGAGCAACGCCCAAGCTTGATCGGGGGCGCGGGCGCGCCAGATTTGGGTGAGCGCGAAGCCGACCGGCAGACAAAATTCAGGCCAGGCGTGATCCAGCCCCGCGCCCGCGACGATGATGCCGATTTGCGCCATGGCCAGATAGGACCAGGGCGAGTGCTGACCGCCACGCGGACGCAACGCAAACAGCATCAAGGCGCTGAGCACCAGGATCAGCCCGAATGCGGCATCAAGCGCTGCGGACCCGCCCGGCGGATGCCAGCGCCACAGCAAGGCCAGGGCAGCGACTGGCGCCAAGGCGGCGCGCGGCCCGGCTTCGAGCGTGATCAGCGCATAGCCGGTCGCGCCGATGAGCCAGAGCAGGGCGGCGAGCGATGGGTTTGCTCCAGTTGGGATATGAGTAGCGATATGAGGGGCGACGGCCATCAGCATCACGCCGCCGCCGGCACGCAGGGTGGCGCGAGCAGACGATTGCGCGCCGAGGCTGAGCAGCGTCACGCCGAGCAGGGCGGTGCCGAGGCTGGCGGTTGGTGCGGCGATGGCGGCGAGGGCGGCGGCGTAGGCGATGATGCGCCAAGCCGGTTCGGCCAGCGCCCCGCGCGGCGCGGTAGCTGGGAAATTCAGGGTGAGGGCGGCGATCACGATCAGCATCGTGGCGCTGCCGGAGGAAAAATGCAGGATCAAAATGGTGATACTGGCGAGGGCGGCGAGGCGCAGACCGGCAATTGACCCGGTCCAGAGCAGCACCAGCCCTGCCGCGAGCGCGGCCAAGGGCAGCACCAAATCGCGGCTGGGGGCAAGCGCCAGGGCGAGGAGCACGGATGCGATGGTGATCGCGATGCGCATCGGGTGCGTCGAGTGCGATGGCGTCATCGCGGCAGCACCATCACCACGGCGAGGCCGATCAGCAGCATCGCGATCAGGCTGGCGCGCCAGACGCCGCGCGGGGCGATGGCCATGGCGATCATGCCCAGCCCCCAGCGCAGCCAGAAGCCGAGTAGCCCCACTGGCCAGCTTGAGAGCCGGTTGGCCGTGGCGAGCCAGAGCGGGGCGAACAAGGCGAAGACCAGAAGCAGGATGATGACGGGCCGAAGCTGGGCTTCGAGGCGCAGCATCGCGAGATCGGGGCCGGCCAAATCGCCCTCGGGGGCCGTGCCGGGCGCGGTTTGATCATTCGCGAGACCGACAATGGCGGCGGCGAGGGCGAGCAGCAGCACCAGCCGGTTCAACCCGGCCCCGCCCAATGGCAGGCCGACGCCGAGTGATGCCGAGCCGACCGCGCTGGCCGCAGCGAGCGTGCCGATCAGCAAGATGGTTTGCACCATCCAGAAGCTGCGGGCGGCCAGCGCCGCTGCTAGGCCGCGTGCGCCCTGCCCGGCATCCAACGTGGCGAGCAGCCGCGCCATCCGGGCCAAAGCGAGCAGGCCGATGATCCAGAGCGCCAGGCCGGGCACGCCGGTCCAGATATTTCTGGCAAAGCTCGGCACCAGCACCCCGGCCAGGATGGTGGCGGCGAGGGCGATGGCGGGCCATAGGCGTGCTAAGGGTGAGGCGAAATCTGGCTCCAGCCGGGATTGCTGCCAGAGGCTACGCCAATCGCGCAAAGGCTGGGCGAAGCCACGCCAGCCGAGCCCGGCACGCCAGCCGGACCAGCCGGTGATCATCGCGGGCGGGATCAGTATGGCGAGGACGATCAAGACGAGACCGATTAATTCGGCGAGGACGGCGCTGAGCAGGGTCATGGCGCTAGCACCTTGGCCAGCCATAATCGCAGCGCCTTGGTCTGATCATCCAGCCAGGCGGGGAGCAAAAATCCTGCGCCCAGCGTGATCGCGGAAAATCCGGTGGCGGTCATTTGAGTTTTCGGATCATCGAACGGCAGCCACAAAGGTGGCTTGGCGAAGCCTTCGGTCCAATGCGGCTGTTCGAGGCGGCGGCGCTGCCGCACCAAGCCCAGGAGCAGGGCCACCAAGCCACCCAGGCCGCCAATGACGCCGATGAGGGTGAGCTTGCTTGGCAGGGCGATCAGCCCGAGCAGCACCATGGCGGCGGCAAGCCCGGCCATGGCGGCAAAAATTCGGTCGCGCGCATCTTCAGCGGCGGCGGCGCGCAGGCTGCGCGGCCGCCCGAGGGCGACCAGCGCAAAACCGCGCAAGGCGGCGACCGCCGAGAGTCCGGCCCAGAGGGCGGCGCCGAGAAAGAATGCACCGGCGCTGAGCGATGGCGCGGGGCCAAGCCCATGGGCGATCAGCACCAGGGCTGCGAAAGCCGGGCCGGGCGGCAAAGCGGAGACGCCCAGCATCAAGGCGAGCAGCACGAAGCTTAAATCCGGCATGCCGCGCGCCAGCCCGCCGAGCCAATCGAGCGCGACATGGCCGGCTTGTTCGCTCAAACGCTGTTCGATCAGCAGCAAGCCGCCGATACTGAACGCCGCGCCCGCCGAGGCGACGAGCGTGACCGAGGCGAGGCCCAGCCCCGCGCCACCGAGCGCGACCCCGAACAGGCCCAAGCCGAATCCCTGCGCCAAGCCGGTAAAATCGGGGGCGCGCAGGGCCAACAGCGCGCCGAGCGGCGCGAGCAGGGCGGCGACAATCAGGGTGATGGCGGCGCTGATGGCGGCAAGCGGGGCGGGCTGTGCGGTGATCAGCGCCCAGATTGCGGTGAGGATTAGGGCGGGTGCAGCACTCAGCGCGAGAGGTTTTGCGTCGGCGCAAAAGGCGGCGAGCATGATGGCAAAGAGCAGTCCGAACCCCGCAATGAGGGGGTCCGGCGCCCAAAAACCGAGAATAATTCCGCCGGTGATACCGGATAATCGCAGCCGCGCGCTGCGGGGGGCGGCGATCAGCACGGCGAGCGCGACCAGCACCACGGGTGCGAGCAGGCCCCAGCGCAGCATTGATCCCTGCCCTTCAATCCAGCCTGCCACGCCGTTCACGATCATAAGGTCTGCTAGCAGTGCGCGCGTGATCAGGGCAATCGCGGCCATGGTCGCGGGCGGTTAAAAATCGGAAATTCCTATTATGATGTCATATAAAATCTATTTGACCTATATATTAGGTGCTGTAGAAGATTCGTCACAACCAACCCAATCCAAACGGAGCGATCATGGACGACGAAAGCAAATGCCCCGTCATGGGCAGCGCGCACAGGCGCATGACCTCGACCTCGCTATCCACCCAACAATGGTGGCCCAATCAACTTAATTTGAAAATGCTGCATCAGCATGCGCCCGCGACCAACCCGCTGGGGCCGAAATTCAACTATGCCGAGGCGTTCAAATCGCTCGATTTGGCAGAACTCAAGCGCGATCTGGTGGCGCTGATGACCGAATCGCAAGAATGGTGGCCGGCGGATTATGGGCATTACGGGCCGTTTTTCATTCGCATGGCCTGGCATAGCGCCGGCACCTACCGCATTGGCGATGGGCGCGGCGGTGCCGGATCGGGGGCGCAGCGTTTTGCGCCGATCAATAGCTGGCCTGACAATGTGAATTTGGACAAGGCACGCCGGTTGCTGTGGCCGATCAAGCAAAAATATGGCCAGAAGATTTCCTGGGCCGATTTGATGATTCTCGCGGGAAATTGCGCGCTGGAATCGATGGGTTTTGAGACATTCGGCTTTGCCGGGGGTCGGGAAGATATTTGGGAGCCTGAGGAGGACACGTATTGGGGGCCGGAGACCACCTGGCTTGGCGATAAGCGCTATACCGGCGATCGTGAGTTGGAGAACCCGCTCGCGGCGGTGCAGATGGGGCTGATTTACGTCAATCCTGAAGGGCCGAACGGCAATCCGGACCCGATGGCCTCGGCGCGCGATATTCGCGAAACCTTTGCCCGCATGGCGATGAATGATGAAGAGACCGTCGCCCTGGTGGCGGGCGGCCACACATTCGGCAAATGCCATGGTGCGGCGGACCCGAGCCAATATGTCGGGCCGGAGCCCGAAGGTGCGGGGCTGGAAGATCAAGGCCTGGGCTGGAAGAGCCGTTTTGGCGATGGCAAGGGCGTCCACACGATTTCCAGCGGTCTCGAAGGGGCGTGGACCAAGAACCCGATCCTTTGGGATAATGGCTATTTTGATAATTTGTTCGGCTATGAGTGGGAACTGACCAAAAGCCCCGCCGGTGCGCATCAATGGACGCCCAAGGGCGGTGCCGCCGATGGCACGGTGCCGGACGCGCATGATCCGACCAAGCGCCATGCGCCGATGATGGCAACCACCGATATCGCCCTGCGCGTGGACCCGATTTATGCGAAAATCTCCAAGCGGTTCCACGAAAATCCGGCGGAGTTCGCCAAAGTGTTTGCGGCGGCTTGGTATAAGCTGACGCATCGCGATATGGGGCCGCATGCGCGCTGCCTCGGGCCGGAAGTGCCGCCGCCGCAACTCTGGCAAGACCCGGTGCCGCCGGTCGATCATAAGCTGATCGATGACGCGGACATTGCCGCGCTGAAGGCGAAAATCCTTAGCTCTGGGCTGACGGTTTCGCAATTAGTGACCACGGCCTGGGCCTCGGCCTCGACCTTCCGTGGCAGCGATAAGCGCGGCGGGGCCAATGGCGCACGCATCCGCCTCGCCCCGCAGAAATATTGGGAGGCTAATCAGCCGGCGGAATTGGCGAAAATCCTTGCGGTGCTTGAGGGGATCCAAGCGGCGTTCAACGGCGCGCAATCGGGTGGCAAGCGGGTTTCGCTCGCTGATCTGATCGTGCTCGGTGGTGCGGCGGCGATTGAGCATGCCGCGAAGGCAGCCGGGCATGCAGTGCAGGTGCCGTTCACGCCGGGCCGGACCGATGCGACGCAGGAGCAAACCGATACCGCCTCATTCGCGGTGCTGGAGCCGATGCAGGATGGTTTCCGCAATTATCAGCGCAAAGGCACGGTGCGTCAGGCCGAAGATGCGCTGGTGGATAAGGCCAATCTGCTGACGCTGTCGGCCCCGGAAATGACGGTGCTGATCGGGGGGATGCGGGTTCTGCAGGCGACGTTTGGCCAGAGCCAGCATGGCGTGTTCACGCACCGGCCTGAGCAATTGACCAATGATTTCTTCGTCAATTTGTTGGATATGGGCACGGTTTGGCACGGCGTCGGTGAGGGCGTGTTCGAAGGGCGCGACCGCAAAACCGGCGCGGTGCGTTGGACCGGGACCGGCGTTGATTTGCTGTTCGGCTCCAACTCACAATTGCGGGCGCTCAGCGAAGTCTATGCCAGCGAGGATGGGCGCACGAAATTCGTCCATGATTTCATCGCCGCTTGGAACAAGGTGATGGAACTCGATCGGTTCGATCGGGTCTGATGCGCGGGGCCGAGATTTTCGCGCGAAAGTCTCGGCCCTTTTTTTCTCAAACCGCTTCGGTATCGACCGGCCAATCCATGGTGGCCAATCGGCCCGGCGCGAAAATCCAGATGATGGTGCCACCGATCACGGCGATGGTTGCGATCACGGCGGGGACGGCGATGGTGAATATGCCGGATGCGGTGAGAGCGGCAAAGACACCGCTATAACAAAATAAATAGCCGCTCATGGCGCAGAAGGCGGCGACGCCAATGCCGCCGAAATCATGCCAGAGCAAGGGCAAGGCTCCGAACAGGCTGCTGCCCAACATGGTCGCTAAAATCAACACTCCATCGATGATCGCGACCTCGATACTCACCATATGCAGTGCGGCGGCGACCGACATGCCGATAATGGCCACGAGCGCACAGCGGATGAACCCGTTGATCAGAAACACCCGAAACACCGATTGGCTATAATTCATCCGCCCGCCATAGCGCCCGGCGAGGAAAGTCAATGCAAAGCCGGAACGGTTGAGCAGCGATTGCGAAAGCTGTGCGACGGTTAGGCCTGCGACCAGGGCCATCGATTGCTCGGCGGCCATGTGCAGTCCGGTGGCGCTGGTGCCCGCCATGTTATGATAAACGACGTAATCGACGCCGAACACAATGGCGTATTGCACGGTGATATTGATCAACAGGCCGAGCGGCCCAGTGGCCAGCGCGAATTGCGCCGGCACCGGGGCGTCCGGCCAGAAGCGGGGCCGCCAATGGATGACATCGATCAGGCGGGCGAGCGTGGGGCGCGATTGCCGCAACTCAGGGCGGGTGGTGTTGCGCGCATTGAGCTGGCGCAAGAAGGTTGGCACGCGCCACAACACGCCGATGATCACCGCGATCATCAGCACAATCAGCGGCAAGGTGATTATCGGCTTGGCCGCGACCAGCCAGCCGAACCAGTGATTTTCAAAGCCGAACAAGACCACGCCCGCGAGCAAAGCGAGGCGCAGGCGGGTTGCCCATAGCCAGAGCGGTCCTGGCATGCCGCGCGCCGAGACGAGCGGTGGCACCATGCTGCCGCTGATCACCACGCCGATGAGGGTTAGGGCGATCAACCCGCTGAGTGGCGCACCGAGCCGCGCCAGCGGGGCATCGATGATCGCGACCACGATCATCAGCATGACCAAAGCCGCCCGCAATTCCGCCGCAAGCAGCCCCGGCACGGCTTGGGCATGGGCGGCCAGAACTTGGCGCCAATACTGGGCAAGCACCACGCTCGGCAGAATCCAGCACGCGCCCCACAGCAAATAGACCGTGGCGCGATCATGATCGAGCAGTGCAATCGGGTTGCCGTGCTGAAACGCCGCCGTCAAAGCCGACGAGCCAATGATCCAAATGGCGGCGATCACCAGCGGATTTTCGCGCAGGAACACCATCGAGACGTAATTGCGCAAAGCCGCGATCATCGGGTCATTTCCAGGAACGCGGCTTCCAAATCGGGGCTGCGCACCTGCAAATCGCCACTGCCGCGCGCCCGCAAATCCGCTTCCGCCGCCGCGTCCCAGCCATCGACCAGCAAGGCACCGTCATCGCGCGCGGCGCCCAACACGCTGAGACGCGCAGGCAGCAGGCCGTGCAACGATCCGCCATCGCTGCGCGCGATCCAACGCGTGGCGGTGCGAAAACGCTGCATCGGCACGTCATGCACGATGCTGCCGCGCCGCATGAACACGGCGCGGGTCGCTAATTTTTCGAGATCGGACAGGATGTGCGACGAGATGATGATGCTGCGTTCGGAAGCCCGGCAATAATCGGTCAGGAGGGCGATGAAATCGAGCCGCGCCTGCGGGTCCAAACTCGCTACCGGCTCATCCAAAATCAACAAATCAGGCAAATGGCGCATGCCCAAAACGATGGCGAGGCGCTGTTTTTGCCCGCCCGAGAGTGATTTGACCCGGGCGCGCAAATCCAAATCCGCCCATTGCAGCAACCAAGCGGGCACCTCGCCCGGCGCGTCCGCGTAGAACCGGCCCAGATATTTGATCAGCTCGCCGACGCGATACCAGGTGAAGCCGGTCATGGTCTGTGGCACGAAGCCGGTGCGGCCACGCAAGCGGGGGCTTAAGTTGCTGGCGGTTTCGCCAAAGAGCCGCACACTGCCCGAACTGGGCAGTAAAAAACCGAGCAGACAGCCGATTAGCGTGGTTTTACCCGCACCGTTGGGGCCGAGCAGACCGACGATTTCGCCGCGCCCGACCGACAAGGTGACGTTTTGCAGCGCGGTTTTCGCGCCGTAAACCTTTCCGAGATCCAGCGCCTCCGCGAGCGGGACGCTAACGGCTGCATCCATCAAAACTCCTGTTCAGTCTGCCCTAAACCAACATCAATCTAACGCGCCGTGCGCAAAATCGTGCGTCCGGCAAAGCGCGCGGCTTGCCCCAGATCATCTTCAATGCGCATCAATTGATTGTATTTGGCGGTGCGATCCGAGCGCGCAAGGCTGCCGGTTTTGATTTGCCCGGCATTCACCGCGACCGCGATATCGGCAATCGTTGCGTCTTCGGTTTCACCGGAGCGATGGCTCACCACGCACGCCATGCCCGCGCGGTGCGCCAGCTCCATCGCTTCGAGCGTTTCGGTAAGGGTACCGATTTGATTGAGCTTGACCAAAATTGCGTTGGCTGAGCGTTCGGCAATGCCCCGGCGCAAACGTTCGGGGTTGGTGACGAAGAGATCATCGCCCACCACTTGCAGCGTGTGGCCGAGGGTTTTGGTGAAATGCGCCCAGCCGGCCCAATCATCTTCCGCGAGCGGGTCTTCAACCGAGATGATCGGGAAGTTTTTCGCCAATTGGCCGATATAATCGGTCATGCCGCCCGCATCGAGAATTTTGCCCTCGCCTTCGAGGTGATAGCGGCCCTCTTTAAAAAATTCGGTGGCGGCGCAATCGAGCGCGAAGGCGATGTCCGCGCCCGGCTCATAGCCTGCGGCCTCAATCGCGCGCATCATGAAGCCCAAGGCTTCCTCGGCGGAGCGCAGGCCCGGCGCAAAGCCACCTTCATCGCCGATATTGGTATTATGTCCGGCTTTGTGCAGCAGCGATTTTAGCGCGTGAAACACTTCCGCGCCCATCCGCACCGCATCATGCACATCCGCCGCACCCACCGGCTGGATCATGAATTCCTGGATGTCGATCGGGTTGTCAGCGTGCTTGCCGCCATTGATGATATTCATCATCGGCACCGGCAGCGTGCGGGCATAGGCCCCGCCGACATAGCGATAGAGCGGCAAGCCCAGCTCATCGGCGGCGGCCTTGGCGATGGCGAGCGAGACGGCGAGGATGGCGTTGGCGCCGAGGCGCGATTTGTTCGGCGTGCCATCCAGATCGATCATCATTTGATCGAGCATCACTTGCTCGGTGGCTTCCAGCCCGCTCAGCGCGTCGAAAATTTCGCCCTCCACCGCGCTGACCGCTTTGGTGACACCCTTGCCGCCATAGCGCTGGGCATCGCCATCGCGCCGCTCAACCGCCTCATGGGCGCCGGTTGAAGCGCCGGAGGGCGCGGCGGCGCGACCGACCGAGCCGGATTCCAACGTGACCTCAGCCTCGACGGTTGGGTTGCCCCGCGAATCCAGAATTTCGCGGGCGATGATGTCGACGATATCGGACATGGCGCACTCCTGATTTTGCTTCCTGCGGCGTATCCCAGCGCTGAGAGCCGCGCAACCAGTGCGCGGCACGGGCGTGCAAATTCATGGCAGGGGCGATGTTGCCAAGCGCGCACGGGTTGGCTATGACGCGCCCACGGATCCCAGATAGCTCAGTTGGTAGAGCAAGCGGCTGTTAACCGCTCGGTCGTAGGTTCGAGTCCTACTCTGGGAGCCATTTTTGGCTGGTCCGTGGGCGAACGCCGATATAATCACATGAAAATAGGGGCGAGCAGCGGATCATGGGATTCATTTTCGCGGTGCTGGCCATTGATGCGCTCGGCTTTGGGCTGGTGGCGCCGATTTTGCCGCGCCTGGTGCAAAAACTCACCGGCTTGCCGCCCGAACATGCCGCCCTCTGGGTTGGCACGCTGAGCATGGCCTTTGCCGGTGCGCAGTTTTTTGCAGCGCCGATTTTGGGTCAGCTCTCGGACCGGTTTGGCCGGCGGCCCTTGATCCTGATTTCGCTCTCGGGGGCGGCGGCAAATTATTTGCTGCTGGCCTTTGCCCCCTCGATCGGTTGGTTGTTTTTAGGCCGGTTGCTGGCCGGTGCCACGGCAGGCAATGTTTCGGCGGCGAGTGCGTATATTGCTGATATTACCCCGCCCGAGCAGCGCGCCCAGCGTTTTGGCATGATTGGCGCGGCGTTTGGTTTTGGCTTCATGATCGGCCCGGCTTTGGGCGGATTTTTGGGCGCGATTGATTTGCGGTTGCCGTTTTTGGTGGCGGCGGGGCTGGTCGCGGTGAATGTGATTTATGGGATTTTCGTGCTGCCGGAATCATTGCCGGTTGAGCGGCGGCGCGAATTGCGGCTGCGTGATGCCACACCGCTGGGCTCGATGCGGCTGTTTTTGACGGTGCCGCGCCTGTGGCGGCTGGCCGCCTCATGGTGTACGCGCTGGTTTGGCATTGGCACCATGCAGGCGGTGGTGGTGCTGTTTACCGAGCTGCGCTTTCATTGGGGACCGGAGCAAAATGGCGTATTTTTTGCCGTGGTCGGCGTCAGCTCCTCGGTGGTGCAATTATTTTTGGTCAAGCCTGCCGTGCAGCTTTTTGGTGAGCGCGGCGCGGCGTTGGTGGGGTTTATGTTCAATGCGGCGGGGTTTTTGCTGATTGGGATTTCGCCCCTGCCCTATTTCATGTTTCTGGGTGTGATTTTGGTGGCGCTCGGCTCGGTTGGTAATTCGGCGATCCGCTCGATCCTGTCGCGCTCGCTGCCGGCGGACCAGCAAGGGCGGATGAATGGCGCGCTCTCCTCGGTTGAGGGATTGACCGCGATCATCGCCCCGCTGACCGGCGCGGCGGTGTTTGACCTATTCAGCCGGGCCGGGCCGTTGCAGTTTCCCGGCGCGCCGTTTGTTTTGGCGGCGATTTTACTGGTGGGGGCGGCGGGATTGGTGGCGAGTTGGCGGGCGGCACCAACGCGTGATCGCTCGGCCACTTGAATTATCATGGATTTTGCCGTCTCATGATCCATCCGCACGCATTATTCCTGGTCGTGCGAAGCACCGGAG
>JBMFWT010000037.1:0-22196 GCA_049964975.1 Acidiphilium sp. | reverse complement strand
CGTAGCCTCGATCAATCCGTCATTCATAATCGCGAGAGCCCCCTGCGCGATCACACCATCCCTTGCGCCACTCAGCGTCCCCTGATTGAGAAAATAACCCCCATTTTGCAAATAGACCCCATAACCTGCACTCGCCGTGATCGCACCAGTGCTTGCATTTGTGACCTGACCCGGCCCGCGTTCAACCACGATACCCGCATGCGTGGCATTTATAACCCCCGCATTGACCACGGAACCCGGATCCGCAAGGTAAATGCCGACACCCGCATTGAGAAAGCCCGCCGAGGCCCCGGAGGTCGCGTTCGCCATTCCATTGGCGTTAATCAAGCCATGATTGCCAACATATCCAACAAAACTAACATAGCCTGACCCGGACGTGCCCGTATAATGGTCTAACACAATGCCGTTTTCGGCCACGATCGTGCCACTATTGGTCGCCGTTCCCCCGAGCTTAAAATAAAGTCCCGCATAATTTGATTGCGAACCCGACCCTGTAACCGTGATCTGACCCATATTATTAGCCGTGCCACCAGCACCGAACGCAGCACCACCAAGGATCAACCCGGCGTTGGTCAGCGCACCACCCGCACCGAGCTGCACAGCTTGATGGTGTGTCGAGCTGATTGTGCCGAGCGACGAATTTGAGAGAGTAGCAAACCCATTGACTTGTAATCCGCCCTGAATACCCTCAATCACGCCACTATTCGACAAATTGGCAGCACCTTTCAAATAAGCGCCAATTCCAATCGATCCGTTAATAACGCCACGATTATTCAGATAATCCGCTGCGGCCGTACCCAGCATCGCAACACCACTGGCGCCCGCAATGGTGCCTGCATTGGTAAGCGAGCCATTTCCGCCCAAAAACACGCCTAGATCATAGGGATTATTTGTATTCGCTCCATGAGACTCAATTATACCACTATTATTGATTGTAAAAATTGTGCCGGCAGTGCCAAATAATGCCGCGTCAATCGTCTCCTGCACGCTGGTCCCGGAACCTTGATTAATTGGATAGATGCCAACGGAGCCATACGCATTAATTGTACCCACGATACTGGCAAACGGCGTGAGCGCGCTGAGTGTCTGGACCGATGTTTGATATCCCGTAATCGTCTCGGACATGGTTCAACCTCTAGAGATCCGGTTAATAGCCAACTCTGAGCCAAAAAGACCGGATACACGCGCATGCGCATCGATCAGGACAATGAGCGGAAGATACAAACACCAATCGATAACAATGCTCGCGATCACGCATAACAGAGTCGTGATATAAATTATTCGGACGACATTGTCTATAATTTTATAATGGTGCCGATGCGATCACATGGCATCGGCACAGGCGAAACTCTGGTCCGCTCGCGTGCTGTCAGATGCCCTCGCGTGCGTCGTCCTGCCAAACGCGAATCGCCGGTTTCCCCGCTGTCGCCGCTGCCAAACGGGCGCGCTCCAAGCCAGCGCGAGCCCGGATCAGCACATTGCTGGGGTCATCGCCCGATTGCGGCCAGCGCGTGGCAATGCCGACAGCCACCTGGCGTCCCGTTTCCGCCAACAGCATTTGTAGCTTAGCTGCAATACGATCAGCGCGTTCAGCACCAATCAAATGATCAATGCCGTCGCACCAGGCGGCAATGCGCGTCGGCGCCACGCGACCCAGCAAATCAGTTGGCCGCAACATGTCGCGCAAACATTCAACAGAGGCCCGCACCACAGCCGCATTCGCCTCAACTTTGCCGAGACCATCACTGCGCACCCAACCGAAAGCGAGCATGGTCCCCGCCCGATCTTCAACATCTAGCCGGTCCAACCGCCGTTCAATTTGATCGATAAAGGGGCGCAACCGCCATAATCCGGTCTCCTCATCCAGCGGGCTAGCGGCAACCGGCTCGATGACTCTTTCAATCCGATCAGCAAATCCGACCATATCAATGACCAAAGCCGTCAAAAGCTGACGATCCGCCAGCACGAATCGGCGATCACCAGCGCTGCGCCATGCTTGCAGTTCGATTGCAACCCCTGATTGCATTATCGAGGTCGCACGAATTGTCTCGGCTCGGCCCGCACCATCAACGCCAAGCCCACTCGGATAATCTGCCAACACCACATCCCCAGCGCGGCCCGGCTCATGGCGAACCAATGCAACACCAGCATCGCCAAGATCAGCTGCAATCAACGCACAGCAGGCCGACGCAGCGGTTCGTGCATCAGGCAGACCAGCGAGACTCAAGATCAGCCGATGCAGCGATTCGAGCCTCAGTTGAAAATCCGGGACATTGTTCATCCTTTGGATCCCAACCGCCTATATTGGTGCAAACTCATTAGATCGATCCTTTAGTGGCGTTGCTCACCCTAAGCTGACCGAAAAAAGTGAATAGATCGTTAGCGTGCAATTGACAGTTTGGCGCCGCGTCACCATGGTCCGGCACAACCTTATTTCACGGATTGAACCATGAACGACATCGACTTGCGTGCCGCCATCGAAACCGCGTGGGACCGACGCGACAGCCCTGATTTACGCGCCGAGCCTACGCATCGCATGGCGATCGAGGCGGCCTTGTCGGGCCTTGATTCGGGGCGCCTGCGCATCGCTGAACCTGGACCTGATGAATGGATCGTCCATGACTGGCTCAAAAGGGCCGTATTATTGTCGTTCCGGATTGCCGATAATGCGCCATTACCCGGCGCAGGCGGAGCGCCTGTGTTTGATAAAGTCGCAATGAAATTTAGCGATTGGGACAGGACGCGCTTTGCCACTGCGGCGATCCGCGTTGTGCCAGGAGCCGTCGTTCGCCATTCCGCCTTTATCGAGCCAGGTGCGGTATTGATGCCCTGTTTCATCAATGTTGGAGCACGCGTGGGTGCCGGCACAATGGTCGACACATGGTCAACGATCGGGTCATGTGCGCAGGTTGGCGCCCATTGCCATATTAGTGGTGGCGTTGGCATCGCCGGTGTTTTGGAACCGTTGCAAGCGGCACCTGTGATAATCGAGGATCATTGCTTTATTGGCGCCCGCTCGGAAGTGGCGGAAGGCGTGATTATCGAACGCGGCGCGGTGCTGGCGATGGGGGTATTCATCGGGGCATCGACCAAAATTATCGATCGCGAGACCGGTGAAATTATCTATGGTCGGGTGCCGGCCTATTCGGTGGTGGTACCGGGAAGCTTGCCGGGCAAACCTCTGCCGGACGGGTCACCGGGGCCAGCTCTCGCATGCGCCGTCATTGTCAAACGCGTTGATGAGCGCACGCGGGCCAAAACCGCGATCAATGATTTACTGCGGGCCTAATGAACCCCGATCCGCTACCGCTGGCGCAGGCCTTGCTGCGTTGCCCCTCCGTCACGCCTGATGACGCGGGCGCGCAGGAGGTGCTGGCAGCTGCCTTATTGCCTCTCGGATTTTCAATCGAGCATCGCCGCGACGGGGTGGTGCATAATCTCATCGCGACCTTAAACGGGGATGGCCCGCATCTTGGCTTCGCCGGCCATACCGATGTTGTGCCGGCGGGCGAAGGATGGGGGCAGGATCCGTTCGCGGGCATCATTGCAGACGGCATGCTGCACGGTCGCGGTGCCGTTGATATGAAGGGGGCGATTGCCGCCTTTGTGGCGGCTCTGACCCAACATCGCGATGCCGGGCGACGATTGGGGCGGCTAACCCTGTTGGTCACCGGGGATGAGGAGGGTGAGGCGGTTGATGGCACAATGCGGATTCTTGAAAGCCTCGCCGAGCGCCGGGCGATGCCAGATGCGTGCCTCGTTGGCGAGCCAACATCGGTGGCCCGACTGGGCGATACCATCAAAATCGGGCGACGGGGCAGTATTTCCGCTGAGATTACCGTGCGCGGCATCCAAGGGCATGTGGCTTATCCGCACCGCGCTGATAACCCGCTGCATCGGTTACTCCCCGCTCTCGAAGCCTTGCGCGGCACCGCGTTAGACCAAGGAACGGCATTCTTTGAACCGTCGAGCTTACAAATCACCAGTGTTGATGTGGGCAATCCGGCGGGGAATGTTATCCCCGGTGAGGCACGCGCCCGGCTGAATATTCGCTTCAATGATCTGCATTCCGGCGCGGCGCTGCACGCTTGGATACGCACCACAGTCACTGAATATGCGCCAGAGGCGCAAATTGCGATTAAGGTGAATGGTGAAGCGTTTCGCACCGAGGCGGGTCCGCTCACCGACACGCTCACCAAGGCCATTGGCACGGTCACCGGGCTGGTGCCCCGATTAGACACTGGCGGCGGCACATCCGATGCGCGCTTTATCAGCCGCTACTGTCCGGTTGCGGAATTTGGATTGGTTGGCACCCGAATGCATCGCAATGATGAAGCCGTGCCGGTGCAGGAATTGCGAGAACTCAGCACGATTTACGCGGCGCTACTCGCCGATTGGTTTCGCGCCTGAGCGCCGCTCCCGCTGACTCTCAGGCTGTTGCGCGCTGATCAATCGGGTTCTGCATCGTCGGTTGAACGGAGTAACAGCGCACGCTGGTAGGCGCGATTGCGGGGCACGCCGAGGCGTTCGGCGACGCTGCTCGCCGCGTCGCGAACCCGCTGGGTGCGCAAGGCGGCCCGTAACGCCTCATCCAGATTTTGTTCGGATGGCACTGTTGGTCCGGCGGGGGGCGCGATAATCAAGGTGATCTCCCCACGCGGCGCCAGCTCGGTATAAAATTGCGCGAGGGCAGCCAGCGAGTCGCGGCGAACTTCTTCGAACCGTTTGGTCAATTCGCGCGCAACCGCTGCAGGGCGATCACCCAGAATTTCAGCGGCGTCGTGCAGGCAGCCCGCGAGCCGGTGCGGAGCTTCATAAAAAATTAATGTCGCTGACAGACCCGCCGCTTCGGCCGCCACAATCTCGGCGAAGGCGCTGCGGCGCTGGCCGGAGCGGGGTGGTAAAAACCCGTGAAACAGAAAAGGCTGGGGCGGCAAACCAGACAAAGCAAGGGCCATCAAAGCCGCGTTCGGCCCTGGAATTGCGCTGATCGGCAGGCCAGCCGCCAGGGCGGCCCGCACCAAGCGATAGCCAGGATCGGCGATGAGTGGCGCGCCCGCGTCACTGACCAGGGCGTAATGCTCGCCGCGCTGCATGGCGGCGATCAGCCCGGCGCTACGCTGCTCTTCGTTGTGATCATGCAGGGCGATCAATCGGCGGCGCAGACCGTGCGCTGCGAGCAAAGTCATGGTATGACGCGTGTCTTCGCATAAAATAGCATCGGCGTCCTGCAGGGCGGCGAGCGCGCGGGGGGACAAATCGCCGAGATTACCAATCGGCGTTGAAACGAGAACCAGTGCGGGGCGACGTGCCTCGGACTCATTGATACGGATTGTAGGAGGTTCAGCTGTCACGTCGATCCATGATACGGTTGAGTGTGTGTTTTGCATCCTGCCTGGGCCTCGCCGCCTGTGGCACGCAAGCACCCTATTACGCGCCTGGCGCGATGAGCGCCAATGGCACCCCCATGGCAAGTTCGATGGCCGGCCCGACGCAGACCGGACAGCGCGGGGGCGGCGTTGCGTTGTTATTACCGCTGTCGGGTCCGCTGGCCTCAATTGGGCAATCGATGGAACAGGCGGCGAAGCTGGCTTTTGCGGAACCGGGCGCACCCAAATTGGATGTGCGCGACACCGGGGGCACACCGACCGGTGCGGCGCAGGCCGCGCAGGCGGCCATTGCGGCGGGGGATGGCCTGATTCTGGGACCACTCACCAAGGACGAAACCGCCGCCGTTGCGCCGATTGCGCAGAAGGCGGATGTGAATATGCTGGCCTTCACCAATGATGAGACGCTGGACGCGCCCGGCCTTTGGACTTTGGGGATTTCGCCGGGGCAGCAGGTGCGGCGGGTAATCAGCTTTGCGGCTCAGCATGGCCGCACGCGAACTGCCGCGATTTTGCCGGAGACGGCGTTCGGGCAGATCATGGCGACGGCCTTGCGTGACGAGACGCAGCATTTGGGTGAGCCTTCGCCGCAAATTGGGTTTTATCAGAATGGTAATTTTTCCAGCCTGACGGCGACAGTGCGATCCGTCTCCGATTTCAATGGTCGCGGTGCGGGGTTGGAGGCGCGGATCCGCACGGCACGCGATCAGGATAACCAGGCGGGGCGGCTGCTGGCCGCCAAATTATCGCGCGAGCCGATTCCACCGCCGCCGTTTGATACCTTGCTGCTTGCCGCCACGGGCGAACAACTCGCTGAGATGGGCACGTTATTGCCGTATTTTGATGTCGGCGCGCCGGCGGTGCAGCTCGCCGGGCCGATGCTGTGGGCGCAGGATGCGACATCGATGGCGACACATGATGGGTTGCGCGGGGCAATTTATGCGGCACCGGACCCGGCCCTGCGGGCAGCCTTTGTGCAGAAATTTGAAGCCGCTAACGGGGGCAGCGCACCGCCGGCGCTGGATGATGTGGCCTTCGATGGGGCGGCGATTGCGGTGTTGGCGGCCCATGAGGGTGGGTTCACCACCCGCGTATTGACCAACCCAACCGGGTTTTTGGGCACGGACGGTGTGCTGGTGTTGCTCGATAATGGGCATGTGCGGCGGGGGCTGGCGGTGTTTAAAGTGACGCCCGGCGGGCCGACAATTGTGTCGCCCGCGCCGTTGCGCCTGACCACGCCGACCGGCTGAGACGGCCCCCATCGCCATGCCATCGCGCCCGGTCGTTACGATTACCGTCTGGTTGGGGGCGATTCCGGCGCTCGCCATTGTGGCTTTGCTGGTCTCGGGCATGCTGCATCCGCGCCTTGGCATTATCGGGCTGGTCGGCACCGCCTTGTGGTCGGGCGGGGCGGGGTTGATTCTGGCGCGCGACCTGGCCGCGTTTCGGCGATCGATTGAAGATGCTTCGCTCGATCAATTGCATTTTGTCACGCCAGGGCTGAGCATTTTGGCCCTGAACGCCATTCGCGCCATTACCGTGGAACGCGACAAGCTCAACCGGCTGGTGCCGGCGGCGGCGGCCAACCAGGCGTTGCTCGATCGGCTGCCGGATGCGTTGTTCCGGCTGGACCATGAGGGCGGGGCGCGGCGCGTGGTATGGCAAAACCCCTCCGCCGAACGGGCCTATGGCGCCGATGCCCAGGCGTTGCTGCGCCACCCTGGAATTCGGGCGGCGATTATTGACGCGGAGATGGCGGAGCAGCCGGTGCGCGTATCGATCAATTTGGCGGCGCCGGTGCCGCGCGATCTCGATGCGGTGTTGATCCGGGCGGCGGACGGACGAAGCGCGCCGCTGTTTTTGTTGCTCAGTGATCGCACCCGGGAACGCGGTTTGGACCGGATGCGCCAAGATTTCGTGGCCAATGCGAGCCATGAGCTGCGCACCCCCTTGACCAGCTTGATCGGCTTTATCGAGACGCTGCGCGGGCCGGCGGCGGGGGATGCTGAGGCTAGTCAGCAATTTTTGGGGATCATGGCCGAGCAGGCGGAGCGGATGCAACGCATTATTGCGGATTTGCTCAGCCTGTCGCGGATTGAAATGATGGAACATCAGCCGCCTGAGCAGCTTGTGTCGATTGTACAGGTATTGCAGGAGGTGGCGGGCTTTATGGCTCCCTTGCTCGACCAGCAAGAAACTAGGCTGGAGCTGAGCTTGCTCGATGGGCTGCCCGATTTGCGCGCCGATGCCGGGCAATTGACCCAGGTTTTCACCAATCTGCTGGATAACGCCATCAAATATGGCAAGCGCGGTGGGACGGTGACGATCCAGACCACACTGACGCCGACCGAACAATTGCCGTTGCCGGGCATTTTGATCGATGTGATCGATGACGGGCCGGGCATTGCCCGCGACCATATTCCACGGCTCACTGAGCGGTTTTATCGGGTGGATAAAGGGCGTAGCCGCACGGTGGGCGGGACCGGGCTTGGGCTTGCCATTGTAAAACACGCGGTATCGCGCCACCGGGGGCGGTTTATGATTGAAAGCGTGGAACATGTTGGCACCAAATGCCGGGTTTGGCTGCCTCTTGCACCGGAGGTGGAGAAAGGGTTAACGGAGACGCAGATGAAGGTGACCCGCAAGGGTTGAAACGGGAATACAGAACGCCGTTGACGCGGCGAAGCTGTGGCTGCCCCCGCAACTGTGAATGGTAAGGCGCTCCCTGAAGGCCATTGCCGGTTTGGTGTTGAACCGGTGAGAAGGCGGGAGAGGCCGATGACCCATGAGCCAGGAGACCGGCCCTCATCGAGACCAACGGCGCGGATCTGGGCGGGGTGCACCAGATGCGAAGGGTAAAGTCCCAATGTCATCGGTCGTCCTGTGGGTGATGCGCCCTGCCATGGTTGGGCGCATGGATGCGGAGCGTATCGATGTTTTTTCTCTCGCGTAAAATGTTATCGCCTCGGGTGATGGGGTGGTCATTCGTTAGTATTACTGCATTGACGGTTATGGCACAAGCCCAAACCGTGTCCGCGCCCGCCGCGACATCATACTCGGTGCGGGTGCAGAGCGTGACGGCTTCCTATGTGGCCACGCCGGTGCGCGATACACCGGCGGATGTGACGATTATTACGGCGGCGCAAATGGCGCGGCGCGGGATTACCACTTTGACCCAGGCGCTGCAGACGGTGCCGGGCTTAATGGTGGTGCCCTCGGGCGGGCCGGGTAATCAGGCTTCGGTGTTTGTGCAGGGGGCGAATTCGGAAGATGTGCTGGTGCTGCGCGATGGGGTGCCGGTGAATGACCCCTCCGTGGCGAATGGCGCTTTCAATTTCGGCAATGCGGGCATTGGCGATTTGGCGCGGATTGAAGTGGTGCGTGGGCCGATGTCGAGCCTCTATGGCTCGAGCGCGATTGGCGGGGTCATTAATTTAATCAGCAAGCGCGGCCACGGCAAAGCGCATATCGATTACACGGTGGGTGGCGGGTTCCCCGGCCAGGGCGAGGCGAGCGCCACCTTATCGGGCGCGACGGGGCGCTTTGATTATGCGTTGACGCTTTCGACCATTGAGCAGGCGGGGTTTGATGCGACCGCACGGCGGCTGAATGTTTATGCGGGGCATCGTGATCCGTTTCGGTATAAATTAGCCTCGGTTAATCTGGGCTATCGCCCGGTGGCGGGCACGCGGATTTCATTAATTGTGCGCGCACGCCAGGACGGGACGATCTATCCGGATTTGGGCTATCCGATTTTCGATGATCCGTATGAGAATAGTTATGATTCGAACCTGTTTATTCGGTTTGGGATCAAATCGCATTTGTTCGCGCGCCATTGGGTGACCTCGCTGGTGGTGGCGCATAGCCAGGATGATCGGCGCTATCTGACCTTGCTTGATCCGCTCGATCCGAACGGGTTTGCGGGGAATAGTGCCTATCGTGGCGATCGAACCACGATCCAGTTCAATAATATCGTGCATTTGCCGGATGCCGGGGCGTTCCGTGCGAGTGACGTGGTGTTTGGGATCGTGCGCAAACGCGATACCGCCTATCAGGATTTGAATGAGAGTTTCTTTGGCTCGCCTTATCTATCGACGGTGAATGCCGCGCAGACGACCACCTCCGGTCATGTGGGGGTGCAAACGGTGATCGCGCGGGATGTGTCGCTGCAAGGGGCCGTGCGCGATGACGCGGTGAGTGGCTATGGCAATGTGCTGACCGAGCGGGCGGGGGCGGTGCTGGCCGTGCCGATGTTGGCAACCCGGTTTCGCGCTTCGATTGGCAGCGGGTTTCTGGCACCCTCGCTCTATGATTTATACGGGGTGGATAGTTACGGCTATCAGGGAAATCCCGCACTGCATCCTGAGCACAGCCTTGGTTATCAGGCGGGATTTACCACCGATTTGACACTAGGGGGACGCGCACGGGCGGTGACGCTGGGGGCAAGTTATTTTCATGATGACATCAAGGATTTGATCGAGTTTGCCTATTTGGCCAATGGCAATTCGACCGAGCAGAATATTGCCCAGGCGCAGATCCATGGGGTGGAAGCGACGCTGGATTTGCGGCCCGCCCCGTGGCTGACGGCGCATTTGAATTATACCCGCACGATTGCCCGCGATCCGGCGGCGGGGACGGAACTACTGCGCCGGCCGGAAAATGCCGGATCGCTGGTGTTGGATGTTCGACCGCTGCCACGCCTGACGATTGAGCCGGTGGTGCGGTATGTTGGGCGGTTTTCGGATTATCTTTATGCGAATAACGGCTATCCGTCCGGCATTGGGCTGGCGAAGGCGGGCACGATTGCCGATTTGACCGTGAGTTACCGGATTAATCGGGCGATCACTTTGTTTGCCAATGGGCGCAATTTGACCAATTCACGGTTTGAGCCGGTGAATGGGTTGCAGATTCCGGGGCAGAATTTTCTGTTTGGGTTGCGTGGGCGGTTTGGCCTGTAAGCGCAGGCTATAATCGCGGGCAGCTTCTTGGTATCAGGATGCGTGGAGATGATGCGCACCCTGACCCCGTTTCGCCTGGCTCTTGGGAGTATTGCCCTGGGGTTTGTGGTGTTCGCGATGAAGTTGCTGGCTTGGCATATCAGCTTGAGCACGGCGCTCTATTCGGATGCGTTGGAGTCGCTGGTGAATGTGGCGGCGGCGATTTTGCTGGCTTATGCGTTGCGCACGGCGGCGAAGCCTGCGGATCGCGAGCATCCTTATGGCCATGCCAAGGCGGAATTATTTAGCGCCGTGGCTGAGGGTGGCATGATTATTGTGGCCGCCGTGCTGATTTTGCAGCGTGTGTTCTCGGCGATTGGCCATCCGGCGTTGCCGCGCCATGCGGTGCTGGCGCTGAGTTTGAATGGGATGGGTGGTGCGCTGAATGCGCTGTATGCGCTGTTTTTGCACCAATCGGGTGCGGCACGGCGGCATCCGGCGATTGCGGCGGATGCGGCGCATTTGGTTGCCGATGCGGTGACGACGCTGGGGGTGCTGGTGGGGTTGGGGGCGGCGATTTTGTTTAATTTGCCGATTTTCGACCCGATCATTGCGGCCTTGGTGGCGGTGCAGATTTCGGTGATTGGGGTGCGGACGGTGTTTCGCTCGATGAGCACTTTGCTCGACCGCGCCCCCTCACCGCAGGTGACGGCGCGGGTGCAGGCTTTGCTGCGCGCGCATGGGGCTGGGGCGATTGAGGCGCATGATTTGCGGATGCGCGAGGCCGGGACGTCGCGGTTTTTGGAATTTCATTTGGTGGTGCCGGGGACGATGAGTGTTGCGGCGGCGCATGAGATTTGTGATCGGATCGAGGCGGCGCTGAAGCTGGAAATGCCGGGCGTCGTGATTACTATTCATGTCGAGCCGGATGGTAAGGCGAAGCGCGAAGGGGTGTTGCTCAGGTGAGCGGACCGAAACAGGAGCTTATATGGTAAAATTGGATCGGATTGCGACGCGCGGCGGCGATGGCGGGGAAACATCGCTTGCCAATGGGGCGCGGGTGCGCAAGGATCATGCGCGAATTCAGGTCTTTGGCGCGTTGGATGAGGCCAATAGCGCGATTGGGTTGCTGCGGGCGGCTTGCGCGGATCACGCGGCGATTAGCGATGTGCTGGGGCGGGTGCAGAATCATTTATTTGATTTGGGGGCTGATTTGGCGACGCCGGGCGAACGGCGCAGCGGACCCCAGATTGATGAACGGTACGCGGCCTATTTAGATGAAAATCTCGTAATATACAACCATCGATTGCAACCATTAATGAGCTTTGTCTTGCCTGGCGGGACTGAGGCGGCGTGTCGGGCGCATTTGGCGCGAACGTCGGTGCGGCGGGCGGAGCGCGAGTTGGTGGCGTTGAGCGCGCTGGAGCCGATTTCGCCCTTGCTGATCCCGTATTTGAACCGATTATCCGATCTGCTGTTCGTGCTGGCCCGCGTGCTCAATCATGACGGGCGCGACGATGTGCTCTGGGTGCCCGCCGCTTAATTCTCATTTTGTTCGCGTAACAATTAGCGCGCAATTACGCGCCTAACGCTCGAAGTTGATTTTTGCGCGGGCGGGGGGTGCGTAGATATGGCCGGGGAGCGTGGGGCGTGGCGGAGCGGGCGGGTATTTTGCCAGCATATAGTCGTAAAATGTTGGCTCTGGTTTTTTGCTCCGCCGCGCTGGTTTGCGCCGTGATTTTTGCTCCGGCTTTTGCTCCGGTTGGCGCGGTTTGCGCGGTAATTTGAGGTAAGCGGGGAGCGGGATCGCGAGCATGTGGCAGATCGGGCGTAGCACGCGACCGATTCGGGGATTTTCGCTGTGGAGGAGCAACAAATCGGGGTCTTCGAGGAAGCGGATGAGATGGCCGCGCACATAGGGGATGTGATGGCCGGGGAAGGTTTGCAGCAGCCAGCCCTTTTGCCCCGGAATTTCGCGCCTTTTGGCCGTGCGGGGCTGTGACGCTGGCTCCGGCGCGGTTTGAGATTTCGCGCCGGGTTTCCGTTCGCGGATGGGGCGGGGATTGCAGGCGAGGGCGCGGAATCGGAGCGCAAGAGCGGAAATACGGTGCCAGACGGTCCATTTGAGGGCGAGATTAAAGCGGGCATAGTCGGGGGCGCCGAGGGTTTTGCGGAGCATGCGCGCGATTGCGGTGAAGCGGTCAGCGAGACAAAGCGCGAGGGGGTTAGTGGCCTGCTCCATTTCTCTAACATGGCATAGGAGCAGGGGGGTGCGAAAGGGGAAAATTTGAGAGTGGTTTTGTGCCCTGCCCTCCCCGCTCGGCTTCGCTGTCGCGGGGTGGGGCGGAGCGAAAAAATCAGAACGGGATGTCGTCATCCATATCGGCGTGGCTGGTGCGGCCGGTGTCCCAACTGCCGCCGGCTTGGCTGCGGGCGGGGGCTGGGGTGGGTTCGGCGTAGCTGCTGGAACCGTAGCTGCTGGCGCTGGCACCGGCGTTGGCACCTGTGGGGCGATCCAGCAGCACGAGTTCGGCGCCGATGCGCCCGAGCATGATTTCGGTGGTGTATTTTTCCTGGCCGGATTGATCGGTCCATTTGCGGGTTTGCAATTTGCCTTCGAGATAGATTTTTGAGCCTTTTTTCAGGTATTTTTCAGCGACATCGGCCAGGCGATCATTCATGATGACAACGCGGTGCCATTCGGTGCGCTCTTGGCGTTCGCCGCTGGTTTTATCGTTCCAGCTTTCTGAGGTGGCGAGGGCGAGATTGACGATTTTCATGCCGGCTTGGGTGTTGCGAATCTCGGGGTCTTTGCCGAGATTACCCACCAAGATCACTTTATTGACGCTGCCAGCCATGAATTCCCCCTAAGGTTGTGCGATCGAAGGATCGAGCTTAGCCTATTGTGGCCCCCCTTTCCAGCGCCCCGGTTTGACGCCATATCCGATGCTTCACCAATTAGGCGATGATCATGGCGGGGACCGGCTATATTGTGGTGCGCGGCGCGCGCGAACATAATTTGCAAAATATCGACGTGCGGATTCCGCGCGATCAGTTGACGGTGATTACCGGCCTATCTGGCTCGGGGAAATCATCGCTGGCGTTTGATACGATTTATGCCGAGGGGCAGCGGCGCTATGTGGAGAGCCTGTCGGCCTATGCGCGGCAATTTTTGGAATTGATGGGCAAGCCGGATGTCGACTCGATTGAGGGGTTGTCACCGGCGATCTCGATTGAGCAGAAAACCACCTCGAAAAATCCGCGCTCGACGGTGGGCACGGTGACGGAAATTCATGATTATATGCGCTTGCTGTGGGCGCGGGCGGGGGTGCCGTATTCGCCGGCGACGGGGCTGCCGATTGAGGCGCAGACGGTGAGCCAGATGGTGGACCGGGTGATGGCGATGCCGGAGGGCACGCGGCTGTTGTTGCTGGCGCCGGTGGTGCGCGACCGTAAGGGGGAATATCGCAAGGAATTGGCCGAGTTGCAGCGGCGCGGTTTTACCCGGGTGAAAATTGACGGCAAGTTATTTGAAATTGGCGCGGTGCCAGCGCTGAACAAAAAGATCAAGCACGAGATTGAGGCTGTGGTGGACCGGGTGGTGGTGCGGGCGGGCACTGAGCAGCGGCTGGCGGATTCGTTTGAGACGGCGCTCGGATTGTCCGATGGGATTGTTTATGCGGAGAACGCGGATCATGCCGAGGAGCGGACGGTGTTTTCGGCGCGATTTGCCTGCCCGGTTTCGGGATTTAGCATTGAGGAGATTGAGCCGCGCTTGTTCAGTTTCAACTCGCCGCACGGGGCGTGCCCGGTTTGCGATGGGTTAGGGACCGAGACGGTGTTTGATCCGGCGTTGATTGTGCCGGATGACACCAAAACGCTCGCTGAAGGGGCGGTGGCGCCCTGGGCCAATGCGCAATCGCCGTATTATGACCAGACGCTGGCGGCGATTGCCAAACATTTCAAGGTCAAAACGTCAACGCCGTGGGAGGCGTTGCCCGATGCGGTGCGCCAGGCGATTTTATATGGCGCGGGGCTGGCGGAGATTGAATTTTCTTACAAGGATGGTGTGCGCGCTTATGCGGTGAAGAAGCCATTCGAGGGGGTGGTTGCGAATTTGGCGCGCCGGTTGCGCGAGACTGATAGTGTGTGGGTGCGCGAGGAATTATCGCGCTATCAGGCCGATCAGCCTTGTCAGCGTTGCCAGGGGGCGCGGCTGCGGCCTGAGGCGTTGGCGGTGAAAATTGCCGGATCGAGCATTGCGGATGCGTCAGCCCTCTCGATCCGCGCGGCGCGGGATTGGTTTGCCACGGTGGATGACACGCTGACGCCGCAGCGCCGGGATATTGCCCGGCGGATTTTGCGCGAGATTAATGAGCGGTTGCAGTTTTTGGTGGATGTGGGCTTGGATTATCTGACGCTCGCGCGCGGCTCGGCGACGCTCTCAGGCGGGGAGAGCCAGCGCATTCGCTTGGCGAGCCAGATTGGGTCGGGGCTGACCGGGGTGTTGTATGTGCTGGATGAGCCTTCGATCGGGCTGCATCAGCGTGATAACGAGCGGTTATTGGGGACGCTGCGCCGGTTGCGCGATTTGGGCAATACGGTGCTGGTGGTTGAACATGATGAGGATGCGATTCGCAGCGCGGATCATGTGATTGATATGGGGCCGCTGGCCGGGGTGCATGGCGGGCAGGTGATTGCCGAGGGGACGCCGGATCAGGTGGCGGCGAACCCGCAATCGCTGACCGGGGATTTTCTCTCAGGCCGCCGGGTGGTGCCGATCCCGGCACGGCGGCGGGCGGTGGACCCGGCGCGGATGCTGACGCTGGTTGGCGCGCGGGGCAATAATTTGAAGGCGGTGACTGCGGGGTTTCCGCTGGGGGTGTTTACCGCGATCACGGGCGTGTCGGGCGGTGGGAAATCGACCTTGGTGATTGACACGCTGTATAAGGCGGTGTCGCGCCGGTTGATGGGATCGGGGCAGGTGCCGGCACCCTATGATCGGATCGAGGGGTTGGAGCAGCTTGATAAGATTATCGAGATTGATCAATCGCCGATTGGGCGCACGCCGCGTTCGAACCCGGCGACTTATACGGACTTGTTTGCGCCGATCCGGGATTGGTTTGCCGAACTGCCGGAGAGCCGGGCGCGCGGATATAAATCCGGGCGGTTTTCGTTCAATGTGAAGGGCGGGCGGTGCGAGGCGTGCCAGGGCGATGGGCTGATTAAGATTGAGATGCATTTTCTGCCCGACGTGTTTGTGACCTGCGATACGTGCAAGGGACGGCGCTATAATCGCGAGACGTTGGAGATCAAGTTTCGCGATCAGTCGATTGCGGATGTGTTGGATATGAATGTCGAGACGGCGATGGGGTATTTTTCGGCCCAGCCGCGCATTCGCGACCGGCTGCGGTTATTGATGGAGGTGGGGCTGGGCTATATCAAGCTGGGGCAATCGGCGACGACTTTATCGGGCGGCGAGGCGCAGCGGATTAAGCTCGCGAAGGAATTGGCGCGGCGGGCGACGGGGCGGACCTTATATATTCTGGACGAGCCGACGACCGGGCTGCATTTCGAAGATGTTCGGAAATTGCTGGAAGTTTTGCATGCGTTGGTGGATGCTGGCAATAGTGTGATCGTGATTGAGCATAATCTGGAAGTGATCAAGACCGCTGATTGGGTGATTGATTTGGGGCCTGAGGGCGGCGATGGGGGCGGCGAGATTGTGGCGGAGGGAACGCCTGAGCAGGTGGCAGGGGCTGCGCGTTCGCATACCGCGCGGTTTTTGGCGCCGTTGCTGAGCGCGCGCATCAATGAGCGGGCTACTGTTCGCAAACGGCGCAAAGCGGGGTAACCCGTGCGACGCTGATAAATTTGGCGCTGATAACCTTAAGGAGCGAAACTATGTTGAAATTGGAACAGGCCGAGCAGATCATTGCGGCGGCGCGGGCGAAGGGGCGGGCGTTGAAGCTGGCGCCGTTGACGGTGGTGGTGCTGGATGCCGGTGGGCATGTGGTGGCGAGTGCGCGGGAAGATCATTCCGGGATTGCGCGGATTGAGATTGCGACCGGGAAGGCTTGGGGCGCGCTGGGCGTTGGCGCGGGTTCGCGGGCGTTGTTTGATCGGTGGAATGCCGGGGGACAAGGGTTTTTGACCGGGTTCGCTGCTGCGACGCAGGGTCGGATGGTGCCGGTGCCGGGCGGGGTGTTGGTGTTGGGCGCGGATGGGGTGATGGGTGCGGTTGGAATTTCTGGTGATAATTCCGACAATGATGAGATTTGCGCCATTGCCGGGATTGAGGCGGCGGGGTTGAGCGCGAAGCCGGGCGCGTAAAATTTAGAGGGTTGCGAGAAAATTCTCGATCAAACGCCGCGCGATGGAGTCGCGTGGCGGGAGATTGAAGCCGAGCGCGTGGCGGTTGGCAATGTCATCCGGGGTGAACCAGCGGGCGGCGCGCATTTCATGGGTATCGAGCGTGATTTTATCGGTGAGGGCTTCGGCGCGGAAACCGAGCATCAGCGAGGCGGGGAACGGCCAGGGTTGGCTGGCCTCGTAGCTGACATGGCCGACATGCACGCCGACTTCTTCGAAAACCTCGCGCCGGACGGTTGCCTCTAGGCTTTCGCCCGGCTCGACGAAGCCGGCGAGGGTGGAGAAGAAATTGCGATCGACCGGGAATTTGTGGGATTGGCCGAGCAGCAGGCGGTCTTCGCGATGGACCAGCATGATCACGGCGGGGTCGGTGCGGGGGAAATGTTCGGTGGCGCAGGCGGTGCAGCGCATCACGTGACCGGCGCGTTCGGGCGTGCAGGCGCCGCCGCAGACGCCGCAAAATTGATGGCGCGATTGCCACCAGAGCAGGCCACGGGCGGTGGCGAGCAAGCCGGCTTCAGGGGCGGGCAGGCCGCCCGCGATGGCGCGAAGCTCGGCGAAATGCCCGTGCGGGTGGGCCAAGGCGGCGAGCGGGTCGGGATGTGGCGACAAATCGGCGGCGAACACGGGCTGGTCATGCCAGAGGCCTAGAAAAACGAACGGCGCGGACAGGGAAGGTGCGGCATTGAGCACGGCGCGGGCGACGCTGGCATCGCCCTCGATCAGGAATTGGCCGCGCCAATAGGCGATCCAATAGGTGGTTGGGTTGGCGCGGGCGGCGGCGATCCAATCAGGGTCTTCGCGATGGTGACCGGCGCGATCAAGCTCGGCATTGGTGTAGAGGAGCGGGCGGGTCGGCTGGGTATCGCGCATGGGGTTTACTGACATTGTGCGCGGCCCGGCGCAAGCGCGGGGTGTGGTTAGATGCGTAGTTAGAGGCCTGCGCGACCGAACATGCGTTCCAGCGCGTCACGGCTCAGGCGCAGCACGGTGGGGCGGCCATGCGGGCAGGTTTGGGCGCGCGGGGTGGCCTCCATGGCGCGCAGCAGGGCGGACATTTCTTCGATCGTGAGGCGGCGGCCCGCGCGAATCGAGCGGTGGCAGGCCATGCGGATCAAGACCGCATCGAGCCTTGCGGTGAGGGCGACGGCGCTGCCGTGCTCGGCCAGGCTATCGGCGATGTCACGGACCAGGGCGGCGGGGTCGGCGCGGTCAAGGGCGGCGGGGATGGTGCGGACCAGCACGGCGCCGGGGCCGAAGCTTTCGAGTTCGAGGCCAAGCGCGGCAAGGTCAGCGGCGGCGGTGAGCAGCAGATCGATGTCCGGGGCGGGAAGATCGACCGGCACCGGGGCGAGCAGGGCGTGGCGGGTGATGCCTGTTTGATCGCGCTCGCCGCGCAGGCGTTCTTCGGTGAGGCGTTCATGGGCGGCGTGCTGATCGACCAGGATCAGCGTGTCATCCGCGGCGAGGGCGAGGATGTAGGTATCGAAAATTTGGGCGATGGGCGCGCCCAGCGGGTAGCTATTGGTATCGGGGGCTGCGCTGATCGGGCGTAGGGCGGGGGCGGGTAGGTCGAACCCGGTGGCAATTTCGCGTTCGGCGAAGCCGCGTTGCAGCGCCATGGATGGTTGGGCGGAGGGATAATAGCGCAGCGACGGGGCGGCTTGGCGGGTGGCGGGGCTGGCGAGGCCCGCACGGATGGTGCGGATCAGCGCGCTACGCACGGCATCGGCGGCGGCGAAGCGCAGTTCGGATTTGGCGGGGTGCACGTTCACATCGAGCTGGTCGTGCGGCAGGCTGAGCCAGAGGGCGGTGATCGGGAAGCGGCCCGGGGGGATCACTTCGCGATAGGCGAGGCGCACCGCCATGCGCAGCATGGGATCGCGCACTGGGCGGCCATTGACGGTGAGGTGGTTATGGCGGGCGGCGGCGCGGGTCAGGCTGGCGGGGCTGATGAAGCCGGTGATGGCGAGCGGGGCATCGCCGGTATCGATGGGGATCAGTTGGGCGGCATCATCATGGCCGATCAGGGCGGCGAGGCGCGCACGGCGATCTTGGGGTGGCAGGTCGAACTGGGTTTTGCCATCGACGCGCAGGGCGAAGCCGATTGCGGGGGCGGCGAGGGCCAGATCGCGCACGATATCGCTGCAAGCGGCGGTTTCGGCGCCGGTGGAGCGGAGGAATTTGCGACGGGCGGGGGTGGCGAAGAACAGGTCGGTGACATCAGCGCAGGTGCCGATGGGGGCGGCGACGCGGGTGATGGGGCTGATGACGCCGCCTTCGACGGTGATCCGGGCGGCGCTGTCTTGGCCGGTGGGGCGTGAGGTGAGGGTGAGGCGGGCGGCGGCGCCGATGGAGGGCAGGGCTTCGCCGCGAAAGCCGAGCGTGGTGATGTGGATCAG
Organism: Acidiphilium sp.; assembly: GCA_049964975.1. Lineage (GTDB taxonomy): Bacteria > Pseudomonadota > Alphaproteobacteria > Acetobacterales > Acetobacteraceae > Acidiphilium. Next base: position 3,098 of record JBMFWT010000037.1, on the reverse strand, counting down.
CGTATCATCGTTCAGTTTCGACGTGGCGTGACGCTCGATGGCGAGGGTGAGTTGTGCTGCGGCGATGCCGGACCCATTATCAGTGACGGTGATCCGGGCGATGCCGCCGCCTTCGATGGCGATTTCGATGCGGGTGGCACCCGCATCCAGCGCGTTTTCGACCAATTCTTTGACCGCTGCTGCCGGGCGCTCGATCACTTCGCCGGCGGCGATGCGGTTGATGGTCTCTTGCGTGAGGCGGGTAATGATTGTCATTACTGTCAATATTCTTTCGCGGCGCCGACGGGGCGGGAGAGAAATAGGGAGTGAGCGAGACCATGCAGGTTTGTCAACAATTGGGGCTGCTGACCGGTGCGGCGAGCGGGATTGGCGCGGCGACGGCGCGGTTGCTGGCGGTGCAGGGGGCGGATTTGGCGCTGGTGGATCGCGATGCGGCGGGGCTGGCTGCGTTGGCGGATGAGCTGCGGCTGTTTGGGGTTAAGGTTTCGGCCCATGAGGTGGATTTGGCGGATGGGGCGGCGATCCCTGCCCTGCCCGATGCCGTGAAGGCGGCGCATGGGCGGGCGGCGAACCTGTTGATTAATAATGCGGGTGTGGCGTTGGTCGGGCGGTTCGATCAGACCGAGGCGGAGGCGTTTGACTGGCTGATGCGGATTAATTTCGAGGCCGGGGTGCGGCTGACGCGGGCGATGCTGCCGGATTTATTGGCGGCACCGCAGGCGCGGATTGTGTTTATCTCGTCGGTGTTTGGGATTATCGCGCCGGCGGGACAGACGGCTTATTGCGCATCGAAATTCGCGATCCGGGGCTTTGCCGAGTCGTTGCGCCATGAATTATCCGACACCACGGTAGGGGTGACGGTGGTGCATCCGGGTGGGATTCGCACCAATATTGCGCGGCGGGCGCGGGTGACCGCCGGGGTGGACCCGATTGCGGCGCAAGCCGGGATTAAGGCGTTCGAGGTGGCGCTGGTGACGCCGCCGGAGGTCGCGGCGCGGCGGATTGTGGAGGCGATTTTGCGGGATCGTCCGCGTTTGTTGATTGGGCCGGATGCGCAGGCGATTGATGTGATCCAGCGCGTGCTGCCGGTGCGCTATTGGTCGTTGATTAACCGTCGGCTTGGCAAGATGGCCAATCTGGTGAAAACTCCGGCTGCAACCCGATAAAGGAACCGTTATGGCCAGTATCCAGGCGCATTTGATCAATCCACTGATGCGGTTGCAGGTGAAGCGCAAGCTGGTGAAGGCCGGCACGGCGCAGGATATTCGCAAGGCTTTTGGCGCGAAATTGCCGGTGCCGCGCGGGGTGCGGTTTACCGAGGCGGTGATTGGCGGTGTGCCCGGTGAGTGGGCCGAGCCAGCGGATGGGGCGATGCCGGCGATGACGCTGCTTTATTTGCATGGTGGCGCGTATATTGCTTGTTCGCCGCGCACCCATCGGCCGATTACCGGGGGGTATGCGAAGCGGGGGGTGCGGGTGTTTGCTGCCGATTATCGGCTGGCGCCGGAGCACCCGTTTCCGGCGGCGGTGGAGGATGGGTTGGCTTCGTATCGCGGGTTGCTGGCGCAGGGCGTGGCGCCGGAGCGGCTCGCGATTGGGGGCGATTCGGCGGGCGGCGGCCTAGCGATGGCGGTGCTGCTGAAGGCGAAAGCGGAGGGCGTGGCGTTGCCCGCGCGGGTGGTGCTGTTTTCGCCTTGGGTTGATTTGCTGGGCAGCGGGGCGAGTGCGGTGGAGAATAAGGACCGCGACCCGATGCTCGATGGCAGCAAAATTGGCGATGGGGCGGCGATGTATTTGGCGGGGGCGGATGCCCATGATCCGTTGGCATCGCCGTTATGGGGGGATTTGGCGGGCTTGCCGCCGGTCTTGACCCATGTTGGCGAGCGCGAAGTGTTGCGCGATGACAGCACGCGGTTGGATGCGAAAATCCGCGCGGCGGGGGGTGTGAGTTTATTGCGAATTTGGCCGGTGGTTGCGCATGTCTGGCCGATGTTGCAGGGGGTTTTGCCGGAGGCACGGCACACGCTGGATGAGAGTGCGGCGTTTATCCGGGCTGCTGGCGTGGCACCCGCGCCTGAATGAGGTGAATGGTGAGGTAGGTCAGCGCGCAGGAGGGTGCGATGATCCCGGCCAAGGCAATGCCCGCCCAACCGTCATCGAGCAGAATCTGACTACCGAGTGCTGAGCCTGCGGCACCGCCCACGAAAAAAGCGGCCATATAGGCACCGTTGAGGCGCGCGCGCAGCGTGGGGGCGAGCGCATAGATGGCGCGTTGGCCGAGCACGTTATTCGCTTGCACGCCGATATCGAGCAGGGTGCCCGCAGCGGCGAGCAGGATGAGGTTATGCCAGGCGACGGCGATGGCCGAGAGCGCGAAGGCGATGATGATCGAACCCAGGGACGCGGCAGTGCCGATTTGACTATGGCCGCGATCCGCGAGGCGACCGGCGATGGGCGCTGAGGCGGCCCCTGCCGCGCCGACCAGGGCGAAAAGCGCGATGCCGAGCTGATTGAGATGAAAATCATGCGCGAGCAGCAAGGGAACCGCAGTCCAGAACAGGCTGAATGTGCCGAAAGCGGCGCATTGATAAAGCGCGCGGCGGCGCAAGACCGGCTCGATCGCGTAGAGGCGCAGCATCGAGCCGATCAAGGCGGGATAGGGCATGGTGCCGGTGGGTTGGATTCGCGGCAGGAAGCGCAGCAGCAAGAGCAGCAGGGCCGCCATTAAGGCGGCGGCGATGGCAAAGACGGCGCGCCAGCCGGCGATATAGGCGATGACGCTGGCGGCGGGGCGGGCGAGCAGGATGCCAAGGAGGAGACCGGCCATGACATTGCCGACGACTTCACCCCGCCGCGCCGGCGTGGCGAGGCTGGCGGCCATGGGGACCAGGATTTGCACGGCGCATGAGGCGATGCCGACCAGGATGGCGGCGACGAGGAACCAGACCGCATTTTGTGCCAGTGCAGTGAGGGCCAACGCGGCAGTGACGGCGATGAGCAAGCCGAGAACGAGCCGACGATTTTCCAATCGGTCCCCAAGCGGGACGATGAACAGCAGGCCGAGCACGTAACCAAGCTGGGTGACGGTGACCAGCAGC
>JBMFWT010000036.1:0-23782 GCA_049964975.1 Acidiphilium sp. | reverse complement strand
CAGATCGAGGAACTGATGCCCTGGAACTGGATCGCGCCGCAAAACCACAACCCTGTCCCACAGGCCGCCTGATCACCCCACCCCAGCAATCCGTGAACGCCGCACCGCTATCAGGCCGCGGTCCTCACCGGATGGATACGCTCCAGGAGTAAACTTTATTTTGAAAACCATATTTTTATAGACATTAAATCAGACACTTAGCTGATTTCTTGGATCAAACTTTATTACCTGCAATCACAACAATAGTCTACAATTTGCCGTTAACATTATTTGGGTCATGCCAAATATTTGTTTGAAGGAAGTCGTAAATTCATATTCGCATAGTATGTTGGGTGATTCGTGAAGCAGTTCTTCAAACTGCTATTTGATGATAATCAATGGCCTTGAGACGCCACCAATATGGTCAAGCTCTCAAATCGCCCTGACGCAAATCTCATCGGCCAAGGCCTGTGCGTCGATGAGGGAAAAAGTTGTCCAAGCGGAGACATTCGAGTACGGTCGCAACATCGGCGTGATATAGATCTGTTGCAGCTTCTTGGCACGCGCCACCGCGTCATAGAACGGCTTTTCGATACCAGGCCGTTCTATAAGCAAAAATTTGGCTCGCGGTGCCTCTAACAGTAAGGCGGCGTGAAATGCAGAACTCATGCAACCGGCGATAACCTCTGCAGTCGCGAACAGGTCAATTTGTGCCGCAACGGGCAATGTCTCCGGGCGTAGGATCTCCCAGCCTCGCGCTGCTAACACCGCTTCTAACGTGTCCTCGCCTTCCAATCTGCCAAATTGCGTCGGCAATCCTCGGCGCGATAGCCAGAGGCGACCTCGAGACCCGACATTAGCCACTATCCGGCGCGCAGCCAATGCATCCACTTGTCTCTCATGCAGTAGATCGGGCGCCACCAGACCAGATTGCGGCAAAATAATTTGGGCGACTGATAGCGGAACTGACACAAACACATGCTCTCGTTGATCAAATCCTAAAAGGCGCCAGAGCTGATCAAGCCACCCCGGCCATGCCCGATGCGGCACGGGCAAATCAATCCAATGCCAAAGGACGGGCAACTCGGGTCTCTCCCGTATAAACCAAAGGTGAGCCAACGAATCGCGGATGACATGGCCAAAATGGTCCATCAGCACGCCACCATAGATGAAGGTCCGGTCATCTCGCGAAGGGGTATCGCTTGAATTACGCATGACAAACCATGGATGTTCAAAATCAGCGATAGGGAAACCTGAACTGTCGAGAACGCCAAAGCTATGTCCATATCGTCCGGAGCCATCACGTCGAGAAGGTAATAGCGTGACATCCGAATAACTCGAAGTTTCCAGCGGATAGTCCCGAAGCGCTGGAATACCTGGAATAATGCCCGGACGTTCCGCGGTGCCTGCCGGAAAGTAACGCCGCTGCTCGTCGCGTCCATAGACTAAGAAATGCGCATAGCCGTTCCGAAAGTGTTTTGCCTGCACGGCTTGGGATACATCGGGGTGCTCCCGGAGATATCCACATTCTGAAAAATTCGGTGATGGATCAAATGCAGTAGGCGCGCCATTCGCAAGGTAGTGATGGAGCGCGCAGGTCCAAACGCCCCGCACGATATCCTCCAAGACCTGTGGATATCGTTTGAGATACCACCCAGGGTCAAACATCGTGGAGGATATTGGTTCGCACCCAGGCAGGCGGCTATGTCGCAAAAATGTCGTGAACGGGCCATCCCGTGAAATCTTACAAATGATGTCATAGGTGGCCAGGGCTTGGTAGACATCAGGATCGAATAACGGATGACCCGAAAGTCGTTGGAACTGCCCAATATTCAAAAAATGCTCATAGGAATCGCCGAGCTGGGAGGAATCAAACTCCCGCCCGTAACGGCGCAGGAATTGCGTGGTGTAATGAGTATGGTCGAACAACCACGAGGGGCGCGGATCAAACGGACAAATTATCGGACTAGAATCGTTCACTGTTCCATCATTCATGAAAAATTAAGACCTGTCGAACCCAGTATAAAGCGTTTTACCTTGAGAAGGTCGGCAGGGCCGATCTAAATTTCGCTAATTGCCGTTGGCGAAAATAACCGATGTGTTTATGCTCCCTCACTCCGGCGCAACGCGCTTCGGGGCCTCCACCGCTGCGCCGTGAAACACGAACATCAACCGCCCGGATTTTCGCGCGCGCAAGCCCAGCGTAAACACCACACCCAGCCCCAGCAGGAGCAAAATCGTGCGGTCCACGCCCGCCTGGATATAAACCGGCCCCTCGATCACAAACAGCCCGTCAACCAGCGCGAGACCAACCACCACCAGCACCGCCGCCAGCAACAGCCCGAGATGATGATGCCCCCGCACCCGGTGCCGCACCTCACCGTGCCGGCGCAGCAAAAACACCAGCATCGTCACCCCATCCAGCCAAAATTCCGCCACCAGAAAAAATCCCGCCGCACTCAGCACCAAGGCAAACAATCCCTGCACCGCCGGAAACACCATTTGCACCATCACCACCGCCACCGCCGCGCCAATCGGCCCGATAATCGCCCAAACCGGCACATGCTGCCGGTTCAGCACCCCAAATAGCCGGGGCATCACCCCATCACGCGCCATCGCATACAGCGCGCGCGACAAAATATAGGTCGTCAGCCATAAGCCCCCCGCCGTCGAGGCAATGATGGCCACGCGCATCCACGGCAAAAATCCCGGCGCCACCGTTCGCGCCCACAGGCTCAGCGTGTCCGGGCTATGCGCCAGTGCTGCCAGCGGCACCTGATGCAGCAGCAGCGGCCAAATCAGCAAATAATACACCACCACACTCACCACCCCGATCACCCCGCCCCAACCCGGCGTCAAGCGGGGTCGGCGCGCCTCCTCGCTCGCATACGAATCAATCTCCCAGCCATCCACAATCGTCGCCGCCAGCACCATGCACACAATCACGCCGGACCAGCGCACATGATGCAGCGAAAACCCCGCCGCCCCCGGCGCGGCATGCCCCCACGCGCCATAGCCGAGCACCGCCACAAACCCGACCGAAACCACCTCGATCACCAGAAAAATCTGCGTCACCCGCGCCGTCATCCGCGCGCCAAACAGCAGCACCAAGGCCGCAAACAGCGCCCAGCCCATCGCCACCAGCACCAGCGCGCCCGCACCCGGCGCCGGATTGCCCAGCGTCTCCAAAGTAAACCGCGCCGCCGGGATCAAAATCGGCGGGATCGACCAGAAATAGGCCATCACCACCACCCAAGCCTGAAAATTGGAGAAATCAATTCCAATCACCCGCCGTGACCAGTGATAGGATGCGCCAGCATTGGGAAAATGCTGATTGAGCGATAAAAAAATCCACGAACATAGTATAAACGGCACCGCGATCAGCAAAATCGCCAGCGGCACCGCCGCCCCCGCCGCCTGCGCCATCGCCCCGCCGGCCGCCGCCACGCTGAAAATCGGCCCCACACTCGAAATCGACAGGCTCGATAAATCAAACAAATGATAAATCTGCCGCAACGCCCGCCGCTCTGGCTGCACGCTGATTCGCATTAAACCCAGCCCCGCGCAAAAAAATCGCCCGAACCAGAGCCCGGTTCGAGCGATTTTTGCTCACCCTTATGTTTGGTGCGCCGATGCCAGCGATCCTTTTGCGACTCACGCTCAAACCGCGATTTCGCGCGTTTTAACCGATAAAGCGGGTTCGTCAGCAATTCGCGCGCCATGGGATTGCGCTTGCGTGCCATGATTATGCTCCTCATCAATGTTGCGGTGTCATCATCTCCGTGTTCCACCAACACCCATCCATAACGCCAATCATCCGCATAGCGCCAGCATTCCAGGGACGATAGCGCGCCCTGACCGCCAAGCCATTGATCTATCGCAAATGCGCGCCCAAATGCGCGCTACGGGGCCGGGCGCAACAAAAACTCCCGCCCCACCTTCACCCGCGCCACCCCGTCATAGGCCACAATATCCGCCGTCGCGTAGGTCTCGCTCCAGCGCTCGGGGATAAAACTGCCGGTGCCCACCACATCAATCGGCGCGTGAACATCCGCCATCACCCCGCATTTCTCCACGCCAAAACCGGATGACACCACAATTTTCACCGCCGGATACCCCGCCTGATCCAATATTTCGCGCAGCCGCCAAACCGCCGCCGCCGAAACACCGGTGCCAATCAAATGCCGCAATTCCGGCTCGCTGCGATACCGCCTAATCGCGCCCGGCGCGTGGCGCTCTAACACCGCATAGCTCGCTTGCGGATCAAGCCCCTCTAAAAACCGCCCACCATGGGTATCCAGCCGGATCGACAGATCACCCGCCTGCGCCATCGGCGCAAAATGCTGGCAAATCTCCAGCGTATCGCTCACTTCCCGGCCAAAATAATCCACCAACACCGTCATTGGCTGGCCCGGAAACGTCGCCGCGAATAATTCCGCCGCCCGCAGCGTCGAACCCGCATACCCAATCAACGCATGCGGCATCGTGCCAAAACCCTGCGCTGCGCCAAAATAATGCGCGGTCGCATCATTCGCCCCGCCGATAAACCCGCGCGCCCCCTCCGCCTGCGCCGCCCGCGAGCCAACGGATGCTGCATATTCCATCATCTCGTGCATTTCGGCCCCGGCGCAATGGCGCGCCTCCATCGCCAAAAACGCGGCCTGCGGCAGTGCCAGGCACATCTGATAGGCGTTATGCGCTGCCACACAGGCCGCCCCTAATTTCTGGAGCAAAATCGTCTCCAGATCGACTAACACCGAAAACGCGCCGGTGAGAAAAACCAGCGGCTCACCCGCCCCCACCCAAGCGCCCTCTTCATGGGGCAGCTCAATCTCAATCACAGCCCCGCGCGCCGCCGCCACCGTGCGGAGCCAATCCACCATCAGCCCCGCCGCCGCCAGCACCGGCCTGCGCAAAAACACCGCATAGGTAACGCGGCAATCACCGAATTTCTCAATGATCGCCCGCGTCCGGTTGAAATAAGCATCGGTCTGCGCCGCAATCGCGCGATCATCCGGCGCCGTCACGGGCTTGCGCGCCTATTCGGCAGCAACATCGGTGCGCGCCGGTGCGCGCCGCGATTTCAGCTCCGCCGCGATCAAAAAGGCCAACTCCAACGCCTGCTCGGCGTTCAAGCGCGGATCGCAGAACGTCTCATAACGCGCCGACAAATCCGCCTCGGTCAATTGCCGCGCCCCGCCAATGCATTCAGTGACATCCTGCCCGGTCATCTCGACATGCACCCCGCCCGGCACCGTGCCCTCGGCCTGATGCACATCGAAAAACCCGCGCACTTCTGCCAAAATCGCGTCAAACCGCCTTGTCTTCACACGCCCCAGCGCCGGGATCGTGTTGCCATGCATCGGGTCGCATAACCACGCCACGTTGCGCCCCTCCCGCCGTGTTGCCCGCACCAGGCGCGGCAATTTCGCCGCAATCTGCTCCGCCCCCATGCGCGAAATCAGCGTGAGCCGCCCCGGCTCATTCGCCGGATCAAGCCGATCGATCAGGGCAAGCAGCTCATCCTCGCCCAAGCTCGGTCCTACCTTCATCCCAATCGGGTTTTGCACCCCGCGCATGAACTCCACATGCGCCCCATCCAACTGGCGCGTGCGATCGCCAATCCAAATGAAATGCGCCGAGCAGGCATAATAATCCCCCGTGGTCGAATCAATGCGGGTCAAAGCCTGCTCATACGGCAATAACAGCGCCTCATGGCTGGTGTAAAACTCGGTCTCATGGATTTGCGGGGTCGATTGGCTGGTCATGCCGCACGCCGCCATGAATCGCAGCGTCTCATCAATCCGCGACGACAAATCCCGATAACGCTCAGCTAACGGCGAGCGCCGGACGAAATCCAAATTCCAGCGATGCACCTGATGCAAATCGGCATAGCCGCCCGAGGCAAATGCCCGCAGCAAATTCAGCGTGCCCGCCGATTGGAAATAGCCAAACTCCATGCGCGCCGGATCAGGAATGCGCGCCTCCGCCGAAAATTCCGGCCCGTTAACAATATCCCCCCGATACGAGGGCAGCGACACCCCATCGATCGTCTCGACATCCGAGGAGCGCGGCTTGGCAAACTGCCCGGCCATGCGCCCCAATTTCACCACCGGCAACGCGCCACCAAAGGTGAGCACCACCGCCATTTGCAACAAAACCCGGAACGTATCGCGGATCACATTGGCGGTGAAATCGCCAAAACTCTCCGCGCAATCGCCACCCTGCAACACAAAAGCCTGGCCCTGCGCGGCCATCGCGAGCGATTTTTTCAGCCGCCGCGCCTCGCCGGCAAACACCAACGGCGGAAACCGATGCAGCCGCGCTTCCATCGCCTGTAACCGCTCCGCATCCGGATAAACCGGCGCCTGCGCAATCGGGCGGGTCCGCCAGGAGTCTGGGCTCCACGCCGCCATCGATGCACCCGCCTTGGTTTCCGCACTCATCATACCACTCCCGTCACGCGATCCGACCATTCGGATATTGCGCCAACACTCACTTCAGCGAACCTTTATATCGCAACGACCGTTTCTTGGCGACCCTCGCCATGCAACCCAGCCGCGCCTCAGCCGCCCACCACGCGGGTTTGCGTCCGCATCGTGACAAATTCCTCCGCCACCGTCGGATGAATTCCAATCGTGCGGTCGAAATCCCCCTTGGTCGCCCCCGCCATCATCGCCACCGCCAGGCCTTGAATAATCTCCGGCGCATCCTCGCCCAGCATATGTGCGCCCAACACCCGGTCCGTCACCGGATCAACCAGCAATTTCATCAGGCTGCGCCGCGCCCGCCCGCTCAAATTATGCCGCATCGGCGTAAACTGCGCGACGAAAACCCGCGTTCCCGCCGGCGCCTGATCCTCGCTGATCCCCACGCTGGCCAGCGGCGGGATTGAAAACACCGCACTCGGCACCCCCACCAGCGACACGGTTCGCTCGCGCCCGCCAAACAGCGTATCGGCCAGCGCATGGCCCTCGGCGGTGGCCACCGGCGTTAAATTCAACCGATCCGTCACATCGCCGAGCGCGTAAATATGCGGAATATTGGTGGCATAATGCGCATTGATCGGAATCGCCCCAGAAGGCCCAACCACCACCCCCGCCGCCGCCAAATTCAACCCCGCCACATGCGGCGAACGCCCGGTTGCCATGAACACGCAATCGGCTTCCAGGCTGGTACCATCCGACAAAAATAGTTTTTTCACCGCCCCATGCGCCTCCAAGCGCATCGGCGTCACGCTGGGCCGGAGCAAAACGCCATTGGCCGCGAGCGCATCGGCAACGCCCATCCGCAAATCTGGATCAAACCCGCGCAACGGCAAATCCTGCCGAAACACCTGCTCAACCTGCGCTCCCAACCCGGCAAAAATCCCGGCAAATTCAACCGCGATATAGCCGCTGCCAATAATCACCACGCGCTCCGGGCGTGCCGGCAAGTGAAACGCATCATCCGAGACAATCGCCAGCTCGGCCCCCGGAAAATCCAGCCGCGTCGGCAATCCGCCGGTCGCAATCGCAATCCGCACCGCGCGCACCCGCCGCTCGCCAATTTCCAGCGTATGCGCATCAATAAACCGGGCATAGCCCTCGAACATCTGCGCGCCCGCCCGCTCCAGTAGTCCGGTATAGGCCCGGTTCAGCCGCGCAATCTCAACATCCTTGGCGGCGATAAACCGCGCCCAATCATGCGCCCCGCGCTCGATCGACCAGCCAAACCCCACCGCATCATCGGCCCCCAGCCCATATTCGGCGGCCATCACCATGAATTTCTTCGGCACACAGCCGACATTCACGCAGGTTCCGCCCCAGAATCGCGCTTCCGCGACCCCCACCCGCGCGCCGTGCCCCGCCGCGATCCGTGCCAGCCGCACCCCCGCCGAGCCACCACCAATCACAAATAAATCAAATTCATCCGCCATGTTCGCGCTCCAAAACTGCGCGGACTATGGCCCAACCAAGCCCCTATTCCAAGACCTCTCAGTAGGTCTCGACATGAAACCGCCCCGTCATGCGCATCGCGGCACGCAACTCGGCCCAATTCAGCCCGGCCCCCGCGGCGATCTCGGCGAGTGCCGCATCAACCCCCTGCTCTAACCCGCGCACCCCGCAAATATAGATATGCAGCCCGTCGCGCTTGAGCAGCCCAGCCAACGTCGCGGCCTGCGTGCGCATCCGATCCTGCACATAATCCCGCGCCTGCCCCGGCACCCGCGAAAACACCAATTGCTTGTCAATCAAACGATCGGGCAAACGCTGCAACGGCCCAAAATACGGCAACTCCTCCGGCGTGCGCGCCCCGAAATACAAATATAACCGTCCCCGTCCACTCTGCCCCAGGCGCCGCCGACGCTCGGTGAATCCGCGAAACGGCGCCGAGCCAGTGCCGGTGCACACCATCAAAATATCCGCATCCAAATCATCGGGCATCAAAAACGTGGCCCCGAACGGCCCAATCACCTCAACCCGAGCGCCTAACGGCAAATCGGCCAAATAATTCGAGGCCACACCCGCAAACACCTGACCATCCGCACCTTGCTCACGCACCCGCTTTACCGTAATCGCCAAATTATTGGTATTGGGCCGCTCGCCATCACGCGCGCTCGCCACCGAATAAAGCCGCATCGCATGCGCTTGCCCGCGCGCATCCACACCTGGCGGCACAATGCCAATACTCTGCCCCTCTAACACCGGAAACGCCACGGCACCAAAATCCAAAATAATATGCCGCACATCGGATGATGTTTCCGCACCGGTGATCCGCAAATTACCAGTCACCGTCGCCATCGCTGGCCGCGCCCGATTAAACAGATTAATCCGTGGCTTCGCCGCACTGATCGGTGCGCGCGCATGCCCACCCGCCCCCTCATGCGCCGCCTCCAGCAGCCGCATCGCCTCATCATCCAGCGCATCGGCCTGCTCCGCCTCACCCTTCTCCGGTGGCGGCGGCAATTCCAGCCAGGAAAACTGCTCCTCCAGCGAAAATGGCTGTGGCACCATGAACCAATGATCGATCGAGCCGGTCGGGCATGGTGGGATGCAGTCCATGCAATAATTGCACTTCGCGGCATCCACCACATAATTATTATCATCATGGGTGACCGCCCCCACCGGGCACGTCGCCTCACAGGTATTGCAGCGAATGCAAACTTCCGGATCGATCAGATGCTGCTTGATCGCTGTCTCTAACATCAGCGATCCCTATTCCACAATCTGCACATATTCAAAATCACCGCTTTTATTATCAATCCCGACCCGTGGCGGCGCAATCCATGACGCATATTGCCCCGCCTCGCGCACCGGCACCATCAAACGCTCAATATACGCCGCATCTTCGGCATCGGGCAGCCAATCATGCGCCTGCGCCGCCCATGATGCCGCATCAATCACCTGACCTTCCGGCGTCGCTTTGATCGATGAAAATTCGCCAATCGCCCGATTGAAGGCCACATGTGGCAATTTCAATCGGAACGAAAATCCGGCTTTCTCAATTACCCGGTTCCATCGCACCACGCCCGACTCGCAATCCTTCACGTAATCATCACGCAACCGCATATTCAGCGCCGATAACGCCGGAACATCCTCCTGCACCATCGCGCCATCAACACATCGCAAAACCGGATAGGTCGCGCCGATCAATTGGTGATCATCCTCGATTTTATCCTCGCGATAGCGCCCCTTGATCCCAGCATTAAATGCATTCGCCGCATTGGTGCTGATCTCATGACCAAACAAATCCAAGGTAAGCGAGAAATGCAAATTCATTTTCTTCTGGATCGTCGGCAAATCGATCACCCCAAGCCGGCGCGCCGCCGCCCGATCCTCAGGATCAGTCACACCGGCCTCGCGCATCGCCTGCACCGTGCGCTCAACCACACGCTGCACCCCGCTATCACCAACGAACATATGATGCGCCTCTTCCGTGAGCATAAACCGGCAGGTTCGGCTCAACGGATCAAATCCCGATTGCGCGAGTGCCTCCAACTGCATCTTGCCATCACGATCAGTGAAATAGGTGAACATAAAAAAGCTCAGCCAATCGGGGGTGGCTTCATTGAACGCCCCTAACATGCGCGGCGTATCAGCATGGCCCGAGCGCCGCTGCAATAATTCCTCGGCCTCCTCGCGGCCATCGGTGCCGAAATATTTATGCAGCAAATACACCATGGCCCATAAATGCCGCCCCTCTTCCACATTCACCTGGAACAGATTGCGCAAATCATAAAGCGATGGCGCGGTCGCTCCCAAATGCCGCTGCTGCTCAACCGAGGCCGGTTCAGTATCACCCTGTACAACAATCAAGCGCCGCAATAACGCCCGATATTCACCTGGCACTTCCTGCCATGCCGGCTCGCCCTTATGCTTACCAAATGGGATCGTCCGCCCTTCAACCGCAGGCGCCAGCAAAATGCCCCATTTATACTCAGGCATTTTAACATAATCGAATTTCGCCCACCCTTTTGGATCAACCCCAATGGCGGTGCGCAAATACACTAGCGATTCCTGGAATCCCTCCGGCCCCATATCCTTCCACCAATCAATGTAGCCCGGATGCCAAGTTTCCAACGCTTTACGCACGCGTTGATCTTGCGCCAAACCAACATTGTTAGGAATCAAGCCATCATAATCAATATTCATTCCATCGGGCATCGAACGCTCCTGTCGCTTTGTTGTATTTACACACGCTGCCGGTCGAAATCAGCCTGCTGGCCGCTACCATATCGCTTCAACGCCCCGTCGGGTCCCACCGCATTCGGACGCTGGAAAATCCAATTCTGCCAGGCCGTCAACCGGCCAAAAATCCGAGTCTCCATGGTCTCCGGCCCTGGAAACCGCAAATTCGCCTCCATGCCGGTCAGGCTATCGGGCGAAAAACTGGCCCGTTCCTCTAGCATGATCCGAATTTCATCATCCCAGTCGGTCTGATCATAAGTGAACGTCACCAACCCCAACGAAGCCGCCGCTTCTGCATCCAGGGCCACATCGCGCGAATTTTGTACTCGCTCTAAAGTGGCTTTCTCGCCCAAAAACCGCGTCTCCAGCCGGCTCAGACCGTTCCCCATTTTATAGGGCCCAAAATTTGCCGACCCAACTGTTAGCGAGGCGCCACCGCCCATAAACATCGCCGAACGATCAGCGGCAAACACCAACTCCGCCAGCGTTCCGGCAAAGCAACTCCCCGGCTCGATCAACGCAACGATGCTGCGGGAGGTCACATCAAGCCGCTTAAACACCCGCTTCAGGAAATGCCGAATTTCGCGCATCAACCAATGATCCTGATGCGCCTCCAAAAACGCATCATAGGCGAGCATCAGCGGCGCATCCCCGTGCGTGCGCAACACCCACAAACCCAACTCCGGCTCATTGGTGCGCAAATGCAAAATCGCATCATCAAGCGCCCGCGCCATTGCTAACGGCCAAAAATCTGCGCCCAACGCCACAGCCGCCGCAACATCGCCCGGCACCTCCGCGTTCGGGCCCGTTACCAAAATTTCTGCCCGCCGCAATCGCGCATCGCATTGAACCTGCACATGCGAATAAGAAATCCTGCTTCCCTCAATCATTCGCGCTAACAACGGGAGCGAAATGCCTTTCGCATCAGCCGGTCGGTCCGTGCGCGCCGCCGCATCGCGCGCGCGCTGCGCCACCGTCGCCTCCCAGGCCGATGGCGCAATCACCTCATCAACCAACCGCCAGGCAACCGCCTTTTTGCCCCGCACGCCCTCTTCCGCCGTACAAAACACATCCGCCAAATCCCGCCGCACCTGCCTCTTATCGGTCACCCGCGTCAGCCCGCCCGTGCCCGGCAACACCGCCAATAATGGCAATTCTGGCAACGACACCGATGATTTACGATCATCAATCAGCATAATATGCTCAGCAGTCAGTGCTAATTCATAACCACCGCCCGCCGCCGATCCTTTTACCGCGCATAAATAGGACTGGCCGGAATGAGCGCTCGCATCTTCAATAGAAAGCCTCGTTTCATTGGTAAATTTGCAAAAATTCACCTTGTGGGCATGGCTTGACTGGCCGAGCATGCGAATATTCGCACCCGCACAAAAGACCCCCTCACGGCCCGAGCGCAACACCACCGCCCCAACCTCCGGATGCTCAAACCGCAAGCGCTGCACCGCGTCATGCAACTCAATATCCACGCCCAAATCATAGGAATTCAGCTTCAACTCATAGCCCGGCACCAACCCGCCCGCCGGGTCCACCGCCATAATCAAATGCGCGACCGGACCATCAAACTCAATCCGCCAATGCCGATAGCGCGCCGGCTCAGTGCGAAAATCAATGATCGGTTTAGCCGCAATCTCTATCATCTCATGCTCCATAACAATGCAGCATAATGCATTACCGTTACCTGTCAAGAGAAATATGCATTATCATACATTTTCCAGTCGGGTAATTCGCCCAACGAACGGCGCGATCAGCGCCAGCACCTCTGATTGATGCGATAAGTGCGGCGAATGACCCGCTCCAGCGATCAAATGCACCGCAACCGGGCAATAAGCCTCCTGGGTCAACGGCGCTAACTGCGCGGACGTGCCATATTGATCCGCATCCCCTTGGATCGCCAAAATCGGCACCCGCACAGTGGCCACCGCGTCATCAATACGCCAATCGCGAAACCCCGGATCGAGCCAAGCGCCATTCCACCCCCAAAATGCGTGATCCGGATCGGCATGATGCCGCGCCAACCGGCTGCGCAAATCACCGCTGCGAAACGCGTCACGCGCCGCAACGATGCTTCGGATCGAAACATCCTCGACAAATAAATGCGGCGCAATCAGCACCACCCCGCGCAAACCAAAATTCTGCATCCCGCCGGCATGGATCAGCGCAATCGAGGCCCCATCCGAATGCCCCACCAAAATCGCGCGCTGAATACCAGCCGCCTGCAAAACCTGCGGTAAAATCTCCAACGCTTCAATCGTCATATAATCAAGGGGCCATGGCAAAGTGCCACAATCGGACTGCCCATACCCAAACCGGTCATAGGCAAAAACCGCACACCCGGTCGCCGCCGCTAACGCTTGCGGAAAACCCCGCCACATCGAAATCGATCCCAGCCCTTCATGCAGCAGAATAATCGTCGGCCCCGCGTCAATCTCGCCCCATAGCCGTGCAGCAATCCGCCGCCCGGCGACATGAAGTGACAAGGCACGCCCGCTATCCTCCGTCATCCAACCCACCCTTGCCGCAATTTATAGCGCTGGATTTTGCCAGTCGCGGTCTTGGGCAAGCCCTCAACAATCTCGATCCAGCGTGGATATTTCCAATGGCCGATGGTCTGTTTCACATGCTCTTGCAGCAGCGCAACAAGCCCCGCGCGCTCCACCCCTTCCGCTAACACCACAAACGCGCGCGGCTTGACCAAGCCGTCTTCATCTTCCGCGCCGATCACCGCCGCCTCTAACACCGCTGGATGCGCCCCCAGCGCCGCCTCCACCTCAAACGGGCTAACCCAAATGCCGCTCACTTTGAATAAATCATCACTCCGCCCGCAATATGTGTAAATACCCTCGGCATCACGGGTATATTTATCCCCCGTGACCATCCATGCGCCGATAAAGGTCGCGCGTGATTTTGCGGTCTGATTCCAATAACCCTCCGCCATGCTCGGCCCGCGCACCCATAATTCGCCCAAGCCTGGCCCGTCGATTTCAGCCCCGTCCTCATCCACGAGCCGCAGCGCAAAGCCCGGCACCGCAATGCCCGAATGCCCATATCGCACCGTATCAGGCCGGTTCGAGAGAAAAATATGCAGCATCTCGGTCGAGCCGACGCCATCGATAATATCCACCCCGGTCGCGGCCCGCCACGCCGCACCTATATGCGCAGGCAACGCCTCCCCCGCCGATGTGCAGATCCGTAACCGATCCGATCCCGCCCCCGGCTCCAACCCGGCATGCACCATCGCCGCATATAAAGTCGGAACCCCACAAAACACGCTGGGCCGCTCACGGCGCATCACCACGCCGACATGCGCGGCACTCGCCCGTTCGGCGGATAATACCGCACACGCCCCCACCGCCATGGGAAATGTCATCGCGTTGCCCAGCCCATAGGCAAAAAACAACTTCGCCGCTGAAAACACCACATCATCCGCCTGCATCGCCAAAACCTGCGCGCCAAATGTGTCCGCCGTCGCCCGCAAGCTTCCATGCCGGTGGCGCACCCCCTTCGGCGCGCTGGTAGACCCTGATGAATAGAGAAAAAAGCCAATTTCATCGGCACTCACCGCCACCGGCTCAGCAACAGGCTCAGCCCCCGCGATAAACGCCTCAAAGCCAATCCCCGCCTCCGCTCCCGCCGGCCCCACCGTAATCACCCGCACAGCCCCGACCAAACTGTGCAGCATCGCACCAAAATGCTCGAACAAAGGTGCAGCGATCACCACCGCCTCCGCGCGGCAATCCTCCAAAATATACCGCACCTGCTCAGCGGGCAGCATCGTATTCACCGGCACCGGCACCACCCCGGCGCGCAACGCACCCCAAAACGCCACCGGAAACTCAATCGCATCGAGCAATATCAGCGCCAAGCGCGCCTCACGCCGAACCCCAGCCCGCCGCAACGCCCCGGCAAACAACGCCGTTTGCACCGATAATTCCTGATACGTCACAAGCCGCCGATCATCGATGAACGCAAGCCGCCCCCCGCGCCCATCGCGCACATGCCGATCGATAAAATACGCCGCCGCATTGTCATTCGACATCGGCTCGCTCCTCCAATTTTTGTTAAACGGCACTATAATGCATTATTTTGCGCATTCAAGTCACAATAGCGCAGTTTGACGATTTATTTTGATACCATAACAGTCTGAGCACAAAAAAATGGCGCGGAGCAAAACCCCGCGCCATTGAGACGTCTGCCGGAAAGAGGCCGCCTAACGCGCGGCGCGCTTCGCCTCGCGCCGGCGCTCATGCAACACGAACTCGGTATAGCCATTCGGCTGTTCGCGTCCCTTGAACACCAAATCACACGCCGCCTGGAAGGCCACCCCGTCATAATGCGGCGCCATGGGCCGGTATAACGGATCATCCGCATTCTGCCGATCCACCACCACCGCCATGCGCTTGAGCGTCGCCATCACCTGCTCATGATCGACAATGCCGTGATGGAGCCAGTTGGCAATATGCTGCGCTGAAATCCGCAACGTCGCCCGGTCTTCCATCAACGCCACATTGTGAATGTCAGGCACTTTCGAACAGCCAACCCCTTGGTCGATCCAACGCACCACATAGCCCAGAATCCCTTGCGCGTTGTTATCAAGCTCCTGCGCAATCTCTTCAGGCCGCCAGTTCGGACGATCCGCGAGCGGAATGGTCAGCAAATCATCAAGCGACCCAACCGCCCGGCTGCGCAACGCATTCTGGCTCGCCTGCACATCGACCATATGATAATGCAGCGCATGCAAAGTCGCGGCCGTGGGCGAGGGCACCCAGGCCGTGTTCGCCCCCGCCTTGGGGTGCCCCACCTTCTGCTCTAACATCGCCGCCATCGCATCCGGTGCCGCCCACATGCCTTTGCCTATCTGCGCATGGCCCGGCAAACCGCAGCGAATGCCAATATCGACATTGCGATCCTCATAGCTCTTGATCCAAGGCGTCGCCTTGATCTCGGCCTTGCGGATCATCGGCCCAGCCTCCATCGAGGTATGAATTTCATCGCCGGTGCGGTCCAAAAATCCGGTATTGATGAAAAACACCCGCTCGCGCGCCGCCTCAATGCACGACGCCAAATTCGCCGAAGTCCGCCGCTCCTCGTCCATGATGCCCATTTTGATCGTGTTGCGCGGCAATCCCAACAAATCTTCGGTCGCGCCAAATAATGTATTGGCATAAGCAACCTCATCCGGCCCATGCAATTTCGGCTTAACAATATAAATCGACCCCGCCGCCGAATTGCGCCGGCCCGCCCGGCGCACATCATGCATCCCGCACAAGGATGTCACCACCAAATCAATGATCGTCTCCGGCACCGTCTGGCCCGCCGCATCGGTGATCACATCGGTCTCAATATGATGCCCGACATTGCGCACCAGCATCAGCACCCGCCCCGGCAGCGCCAAGCTCGAGCCATCGGGGGCCATGTAAATCCTATCCTCCGCCAAGCGGCGGGTAAAACGCTTGCCGCCCTTTTCAACCGTTTCTTCAAGCGTGCCCGCCATCAGCCCGAGCCAATTGCGATACACCAACACCTTATCCTCGGCATCCACCGCCGCGACGCTATCTTCCGCATCCATGATCGTGCTGATCGCCGATTCCAAAATCAGGTCAGACACACCGGCTTTATCAGTCTTGCCGATCACACTCGCCGGATCGATCACGATTTCCAAATGCAAATGATGATGCTTTAGCAAAATCGCCGAAGGCTGCGCCGCATCGCCCCGATACCCGACAAACGCTGCCCCCTCACGCAAGCCAACCGCGCCGCTCGGCAAAGTCACCGCCAAATGCCCATGCTCAACCCGATAGGCCAGCGCATCCGCATGGCTCCCGGTCGCCAGTGGCACATAGGCATCAAGCACCGCCCGCGCCCGGGCAATCACCGCAGCGCCGCGCGCCGGATTATAGCTCGCCCCCGGCGCCAGCGCGCCGGTTTGCTCAATCGCATCCGTGCCGTAGAGCGCATCATACAAGCTACCCCACCGCGCATTGGCCGCATTCAGCGCGTAGCGCGCATTCATCACCGGCACCACAAGCTGCGGCCCGGCAATGGTGGTGATCTCCGGATCAACACGCGCCGTGCTCACCGCAACCGCACTCGGCTCAGGCCGCAAATACCCAATCTCGCGCAAAAACGCTTGATACGAGGCCTGATCGATCGGCCGGCCGCGCTGCGCCTTGTGCCAATCATCAATTGCCGCCTGCAGCCGGTCCCGCTCTGCCATCAATTCGGCATTGCGCGGCGCATGGGTCTTAATCAGCGCGGCCAAACCGGCCCAGAATTTCTCTGCTGCCAATCCCGTTCCCGGCAAGGCTTCGGTCTCAATAAAATCATAAAGCGGCTTGGCAATGTGCAGCCCAGCGACAGACAGCATGGTTTCAGTCATCATAATCTCCCGTTACGTCTTGCCCCTGCTAGAGTGTGAGGGCTGATTATCAATCACGCTCTAGCCTTGTTTATCGATCAATTTCATTGGTTTAGCTCGAATTTGTTAATTCGAGCTAAACCAATATTGATCTAATGCAACCTCCAGCCCGACCTGTCGAGGGCACCACTCAAGCCGAGGGGTCGCCTCCAGCGACGCGGTCTGATACCAACGCCGCATGCGCCGAGACCCTCCAACCCAAGCCTGCCCCGCATGACCGGTCGGCGCCGTCTCGCGCTCATCCTTGGTGCATCGCTCCTGGCGCTCAGTCTGATTGTGCTCGCCGGGCGCGCCATTCTTGCGGGAACCTATCATCGTGCCGCCATCGAGCGGCTCGCCAGCCGCGTCGCCGGCCAGCGCGTCACCATTCAGGGCCCGATCAAACTCACCCTGATCCCCGAGCCGCAACTCATTGCCGGGCGCATCACCATCGGCAATCCGCAAGCCGCCTCGGTGCGCGCCCAAACCCTCAAGCTTGACCTTGCCGCCTGGCCCTTGCTGCTCGGCCAATTGCGCGCCACCCGCCTAACCCTGCACCGCCCGATTATCGATCTCCCTTGGCCCTTGCCCGGTGGTGCCAGCGCCCTGGCTCCGCCACCCTGGCTGGCCTCGCTGCACGCCTCGATTGAAAACGGCACCATCAATCTCGGTCGGCTGCATTTCACCAACGCCAACCTATCAATCTTCACCGGCGGCCCCAACGCCGTTCTCGCTCTCGGCGGCAGCGCGCTGCTCGGCATCCAGCCGGTTCACCTCACGCTCGATCTTAGCCACGCCAGCCATCCGGGCAACACCAACACCGCCACCAACGCCGCCACCATGACCGCCTCGATCAGCCGGATCGCCGCAACCGGCCAGCCCGACGGGACGATGAATTTCACCGGCCAGTTCAATAATCAGAGCGTGCTCATCGGCACCATCACCGGCCAATCAACCATCGCGCCGCAAGGCTGGCAAACTACCGCCACCCATCTACACGCCACCCTGCACGCTGATGGCCGCCTTATCGCGCTTAGCGGTCTCACCATCCAGCACGGCCCGGGCCGCATCACCGGCAGCGCCCAATTCCAGGGCACCACCGCCGCACTCGATCTCACGGTGGATCATCTTGATATAGCCCCCCTGCTGTCCCCGTTCGACGCACAACCCAACCTGGCACCCAACCCGTTGCTCAGCGTCGCGCCGATCCTGGTGACCCTGCATCTGCATCATGCGCGCTATCATCAGGTCCAGCTCCCCGACCTGACCAGCCGGCTGCGCATCACCCAACACCAAATCCAGCTCCAAGCCCTGCACGCCCATATCGCTGGCGGCCAGCTCAGCCTCACCGGTTCCGCCAACAATTCTAGCCGCCTGACCGGCCAATTCACCCTCGCCGCCCCGCATCTCGCCAGCGCCATCACCGTCGCCCTCACCGCTTGGCGCCAGTTCGACCCAACCTTGCCACCCTGGCTCGCCAAAACGCCCTGGAGCCATGCGCCGCTGACCCTGAACGGCAATTTCGCGCTCAGCGCGCATGGCTTTCGCCTCAGCCAGTTGCACGGCCTGATCGGCACCGGCGCCATCCGCAGCGATTTCACCGGCGCCCTCACCAGCAACGGTCCGGATCGCGCCATTGGCCTGCAATTCGGCCATCTCGCCCTCGGCGCTCCGCCTTGGACGCCCCTGATCGCCGCCAGCGCGGTCCCCACCACGCCGGGTGCGAAAATCACGCTGCGCCTGACCGCGCAGACCATCGCGTTCGGCCATGACAAAACCGACCTCACCGGATCGCATTTATTGATCGATGGCACTATTGGCCGCTCGATCAATCTGCGCATCGGCGGCGTGACCCTGGCCGGCGCGATGATCAACGCGCATGGCCAATTCAGCCCCCTTACCGGCCTGAGCCACGCGCAACTCACCATCGCCGGACCCAACGCCAGCTCGACACTGCTGACCCTTGATCCCAACCTTAATCCCAACCTTGCGGCCAGCATCGCGCACGCCCCGCTCGGTCAGCAGCGTTTTGCCCTCGGGGTGCGCGCCAGCGGCCCTCTGACCGCGCTGATGACGCAATGGCATCTGGATTTGGGCCTGGATCGCACCGAAATCGCGGCGGCTGCCGATCAGCGTCTCAACCTGACCCAGCAGACCGCCCAGGGCAGCTTGGTGCTCCGCGCCCCCAGCGCCATCGCCCTGCTCGATAATCTTGGTATCGGAGCGGGGGGCGTCAAAGCCGGGCTGAGCTGGCCCGGCGCGGGATCGGTCGGCCTGCGCATCGGTGATCATCTAAGCCCCCACATCATCAGCCTCGATAATGCCGTCGCCAGTTTCGGCGCCAGCACCCTCACCGCCCGGCTCAAACTCGCCCTGGCCCCAACCCCAACGCTCACCGGGCGCCTCCATGCCGATCGGCTGGCCCTGCCCGCATCGGCCCTGCTGATCGATAGCGCCATGGGCTTGATCGGGCGCAGCATCGCGGTCCCATTCACCGCCGATCACGTCGAGCGCGCCGGCGCAACCATCGCCACCAACGTCACTGGCCAGTTTTCGGCGCGCACCAAAACCGCGCCAACCCTGGCGGTCACGCTGCACGCCGCACCCGCCATGGGTGGCACCCTGATTATGCAAGCCAAACTCGTGGCCCCCCCCCAGCAACAGCCGCATGTTAAGCCACCTCTGGAACAACCTCTGGAACCACATTTGGCTTTGGGCATCACGCTGAAAGGCGCGCCAATCGCGTCCCTCACGCAAGTCGCCGCCCAAGCTGGCCTGCATCTGCCCTTCATCGGCAATCATGGCACGGGCGGTCATGTCGATCTGGTCACCGCCCTGACTGCCACCGGCACCTCCAGCACTGACTGGCTCAAAAGCGCCACCGGCAGCCTCGCCATCACCGCCGATCACACCGCGCTGGCCGGCATCAATCTCACCGCCGCCGCCGCCGCCTTGCGGGCCGCGCGCGCGCCCTCGCACCGGATCAGCCGATTCACGGCGGCGGATCGGCTACGCCGCGCCTTGGCGATCGGCGCCACCCATTTCAGCACCGGCCAAATGGCGGTGAGCGTGGCGGCTCAGCAATTAATCATCGATTACGCACATTTCGCCGGCCCCAGCGGTGCCGTGCGGCTGAGCGGCACGATCAACCGCGCCACATCGCGCCTAAACCTCACCGCGCAAATCCAACCGCAGGACGGGCAACAGCCCGCCTTGCCCACCCTCAACGAACAAATTCTCGGCACGGCCACAGCCCCCTGGCACCATGCCAATCTGACACCGGCGATACGCTGGATCGACGCTCCCGCGCCACCAAAACCTTAAATATTACGAAATATCACGCTGGCTATTTCAGCAGCGCCGCCAGCAACGCATCCAAACGCTTGCGCCCCTCGGCGGTCGCGATCAAATGGGTCGGCGTGATATTGATATAATCCGCGAGCAACGCCTGATCGAGAATTTCCGGATCGAGCAAATCCGCCAACCGGCGCTGGGTGCGGGCAAAAAATACCGCACTGTCAATCCCTTCGGTCAGGCGCAGCCCCATCAGCACGGCTTCGCGCGCGCGCTCATCCGGCTCAACCGCCTGCTCCTCAGCCGTTCCATGCCCCGCATTCTGCACCCGCAGCGCCCATTCCTCCGGTGCGCGATGACGGCGCGTAGCGAGCAATTGATCGCCAATGGTGATCCTGCCATGCGCGCCAGGGCCAATGCCCGCATAATCCTGATAGCGCCAATAAGCGAGATTATGGCGAGATTCCTGGCCAGGGCGCGCATAATTGGAAATCTCATAAGCGCGCAGCCCATAGCGCGCCGCAATCTCGCTCGTCGCATCATAGAGCGCCGCCGCCTCATCATCATCGGGAAGCGCAAACTCGGCACGGGCATAGCGCGTGGCAAACTGCGTCCCTGGCTCGATGGTCAATTGATAGAGCGATAAATGATCCAGCCCCACATCAAGGGCGCGGCTCAGCTCAGCCTGCCAGTCGGCACAGCTCTGCCCAGGACGGGCATAGATCAAATCAAAACTGACCCGCGGAAAAATCTCGCGCCCGAGCCGAACCGCCGCCATCGCATCAGCGCTCGAATGGGTGCGGCCCAAAAACCGCAGCGCCGCATCATCCAGGCTTTGCACCCCCATCGAAACCCGGTTCACCCCCGCCGCCCGGTAGCCGGCAAAACGTGCAGCCTCCACACTCGTCGGGTTCGCCTCCAAGGTGATCTCAATCTCCGGGTCGATCGCAAACAGCCCCGCCGCGTCATCAATCAGCGCGGCAACACTGGCCGGCGCCATCAAGCTCGGCGTGCCGCCGCCAAAAAAAATCGAGCCGAGCCTGCGCGGGCCAAGCCGCGCCGCCTCATAGCGTAGTTCTGCGCGCAAGGCTGCTATGATCGCGGCTTCAGGAATCCGCTCGCGCACATGGGAGTTAAAGTCGCAATAGGGGCATTTACTCAAGCAAAATGGCCAATGAATATAAAGGGCGAGCGGTTGCATGCGCACCCTCTAGCATGGAATCGCCCCCAACCTACGCCCGCCCTGTTGCGTTGCCGCGCCAGACATTGCATATCGGGCGCGCTTGAGCACGCGCTTGGGCAAATCCACACACGGAGCGCCTTTCCCGGTTAACCGGGTCCGGTGCCTTTTGGCGCAGCTCCGTGGAGGCTCAACCGGACGATCCACGCGTTGGATCACAGATGAAAGGACTTCGCCGATGGCGACACCTCAGGTTTCTCTGCGTCAGCTCCTCGAAGCGGGCGTGCATTTCGGCCATAACACCCGCCGCTGGAACCCGCATATGGCGCCGTTCCTGTTTGGCGTGCGCAACCAGGTCCATATTATCGACCTGCAACAAACAGTGCCGCTGCTGGAACGCGCCTTGCGCGAAGTGCGCAACGTCACCGCTGCGGGCGGGCGCGTGCTGTTCGTCGGCACCAAGCGTGCCGCTGCGGATCATGTTGCCGATTCCGCCAAGCGCTGCGGCCAATATTACGTCAATCACCGTTGGCTCGGCGGCATGCTGACCAATTGGAAAACCATCACCAACTCGATCCGCAAATTGCGCCAGCTCGAAGACATGCTGAGCGGCGAAGCGCAGGGCCTGACCAAAAAAGAGCGGCTGAACCTGTCGCGTGAGCGCGACAAGCTCGATCGTGCGCTCGGCGGCATCAAGGAAATGGGCGGCCTGCCGGATATTCTGTTCATCATCGACACCAACAAGGAAAAGCTGGCGGTCGAAGAGGCCAACAAGCTCGGCATCCCGGTGGTCGCGGTGCTCGATTCCAATTCCGACCCCGCCGGCATCACCTACCCGATTCCGGGCAATGACGATGCCATCCGCGCGATCACCCTCTATTGCGACCTGATCGCCGGTGCCGTGCTCGATGGCATCAGCGCCGAAATGGGTGCCAGCGGTGCCGATTTGGGCGCGGTTGAGGAAATCCCCGAAGCCGCTCTCGATGAAGTCGGTATTGATGACATTGCCAGCCATAGCGAAGCTGCGTCGGTCTAAAGCGTCATCGTTGCACAGCGAGACGCGCTCAGTTTTGATGCGCGATCAAGATCATCGCTTGAGTGGGCATTAAGCGTCCCCCTCAAGCGATGCGGATCTCAGGCGCCCCGCGCCATTCTGGTTTAAGGAGCAAGAAAATGGTTGAGATCACCGGAGCTATGGTGAAAGATCTGCGCGAAAGCACCGGCGCAGGCATGATGGATTGCAAAAAAGCGCTGGTCGAAGCGGGCGGCGACATGAATGCGGCGGTCGATTGGCTGCGCAAGAAGGGCTTGGCGGCGGCGGCGAAAAAATCGGGCCGGGTGGCCGCTGAAGGCTTGGTCGGCGTCGCCCATGACGGCAAAACAGCCGCGATGGTCGAGGTCAATGCGGAAACCGACTTCGTGGCCCGTAACGAAGCCTTCCAAAATTTCGTGGAAACCGTGACCAAACTGGCGCTGACCATCGGCGAGGATGTCGAAGCCCTCAAAGCCGCCCCCTATCCGGGCGCCGATCATGATGTGAGCGCGGAATTGACCCATCTGGTCGCGACGGTCGGCGAAAACATGACCATCCGCCGCGCTGCCGTGGTCACGGTGCAAACCGGCACCGTCGCCTCCTATGTCCATGGCGCGCTGCGTCCGGGCCTCGGCAAAATCGGCGTGCTGGTCGGGCTGGAAGGCCGCGCCGACGATGCAATTTTTGCGCTGGGCCGCCAAGTCGGCATGCATGTCGCCGCAACAAGGCCCGACGCGGTGGACATCACCGATGTCGACCCCGCTGCATTAGAGCGCGAGAAAGCGATTCTCTCCGAACAAGCCCGCGCCTCCGGCAAGCCCGAAGCGATCATCGAACGCATGGTCGAAGGCCGGGTGAAAAAATATTATGAGGACGTGGTACTGCTCGAACAAATCTGGGTGCATGACGGCGAGAGCAAAGTGCGCACCGTGATCGACAAAGCCGGCGCAAAACTGACCCGCTTCGTCCGTTTCACCCTGGGCGAAGGCATCGAAAAAGAAACCACCGATTTCGCCGCCGAAGTCGCGGCAGCGGCGGGAACCAACTGATCGGTCGATACTGTTTTCGCTTTAAAGACCAAATAAGCGTCCGAATCGTGAGATTCGGGCGCTTATTTATGTCATCTTGTCTAGATTTTATTTGCGATCACAAACTTTAATTTTCCTTTCTTTTTAAGAACATTATGCGGTAAAATCTAGTCGCGCCGAATCATC
>JBMFWT010000035.1:0-23898 GCA_049964975.1 Acidiphilium sp. | reverse complement strand
ATCCGCGCCTGCGAGCGGCCTGTGCGGCGGCGCGTGGCGCGAACATGCCGCGCGATACGATTGAGCGGGCGATCAAAAAAGCCAGCGGTGCGGCGGGCGGGCAGGATTATGTCGAGGTGCGCTATGAGGGGTACGGGCCCAACGGGGTTGCGGTGATTGTCGAGGCGCTGACCGATAATCGGAATCGCACCGCCTCGGATGTGCGCACGGCGTTTGCTAAGCATGGCGGCAGCCTGGGTGAGAGCAATTCGGTATCGTTCATGTTCAGCCGGGTTGGCGTCGTGCGCTATCTGGCGACGGTGGATGAAGCCGCGTTGCTGGAAGCCGCGATCGAGGCAGGTGCCGATGATATGGTCAGCGGCGCTGAGGGGCATGAGGTGTTGTGCGGCGTGGAATCGTTTTTCGCGGTGCGCGATTCGCTGGAGCAGCGTTTCGGCGAGGCGGAGGGCGCGAAACTCGATTGGCGCCCGACCACCAGCACCCCGCTCGATGAGGAGGCGGCGCGCTCGGTGTTCAAATTGATCGATGCGCTGGAAGAAAGCGATGACGTTCAGAATGTTTATGCCAATTTCGAGATCCCCGACGCGGTGATGCAGGCATTGGCGGGTTAGCGCCGCGCGCATTCAGTGAAACCACCTAAAAATCCGTTCATCTTCGGCCTCTTTGCCCGGAACCACCCCATGTCCCGGGGAGGGAAACCGACCCTCTCAGGCAATCAGGAGCGAAACAATGACGAAACCGGCGCGATTTGAATTATTTGCGTTTTGGCGAACATCCGCCACCTATCGGGTGCGCGTGGCGTTGAATTTGAAGAGCATCACTGCTGAGGAGCGAATTGTTGATTTAGATGGCAATGAGCATCGCAGCGAGGCATTTCTGGCCGTTAATCCGATGGGGGCGATCCCGGCGATGATCGATCGAGAAGCGCCAGGGCCGGTGCCACCGATCACCCAGTCGCTCGCGATTTTGGAGTTTTTGGATGAGGTGCATCCCGCGTCGCCGATTTTACCGCGCGATGTTTATGGCAGGGCGCGCGTGCGCTCGCTCGCCTCGATGCTGGTCGCTGATACCCATCCGCTGATTGCGCCACGGGTGATCAAATATTTGACCGAGACGGCGAAGTTTGACGATGCCGCGCTGCGGGCCTGGCGGGTGAATTGGCTGACTACCGGCCTGCGGGCGTTCGAGCAGCGGCTGCAAACTGAGGCGGAAACCGGCACGTTCTGCCATGGGGATGATATTGGTATGGCTGACATTTGCCTCGCCAGCATTCGGATCGTGCTGCCTTTGTTCAAGATCGACATCACCGACACGCCGGTAAGCGACCGGATTTTTGCCGCGTGCCAAGCGCACGAAGCCTTCGCCAAGGCGGCCCCCCTCAAACAAGCAGGCGCGCCAGACACCAACGCTCGCTAATCGCGAGCATCCGTCTCCGGATGCTTTATTTGGCGCACTGCCGCCGTCCAACCCAGCGCGCAGAATTTGGCGCGCTGCCGCCGTCCAACCCAGCGCGCAGAATTTGGCGCACTGCCGCCGTCCAACCCAGCGCGCAGGTGATTTCGGGCGAATCGTCGGGTTGCCTATAATCTGCCCCAGTTATGGGGTTTACTGCGGTCATGACGATTCGCACGCTGCGCATTTTGGGGATTGATCCGGGGCTGCGCTTTACCGGCTATGGCATCGTATCGCTCGCGGGCAATGCGTTGCGCCATGTCGCGGACGGGGTGATTGGCACGGATAGTGCCGCATCGGTGCCGGAGCGATTATTTGCGCTGGATACGGCGCTGGCGGCGTTGATCGCGCGGTTTGCCCCCGATTATGCGGCGGTTGAAGAGACTTATGTGAATGTGAATGCGACCGCGACGCTGAAGCTCGGCTATGCGCGCGGCGTGGCACTGCTCGCCCCGGCGCGGGCGGGTGTGCCGGTTGCGGAATATGGCGCGAAGACGGTGAAGCGCTCAGTGGTCGGCACCGGATCGGCGGATAAGACGCAGGTTGCGATGATGGTGCGGCGCTTGCTGCCCGGCGCGATCATAACCCGCGCCGATGCGGCGGATGCCTTGGCGGTGGCGATTTGCCATGCGCACCATCTGGGTCAGGCGACGCTGATGGCGGCATCGCGCCGGGGGGCGGCATGATTGGGCGCCTGACCGGGTTGGTCGAGCAGATCGAGGAGGGGCGATGCCTGATCGATGTGCGCGGGGTGGGCTATGTGGTGTATTGTTCGGCGCGCAGCCTGGCGTCCGTCGCGGCACCACCGGCGCTGAGCAGCCTGTTGATCGAAACCCAGGTGCGCGAGGATGCGATTACGCTCTATGGTTTTATCGATAGCGAGGAGCGCGATTGGTTCAATAAATTGGTGACGGTGCAGGGTGTGGGGCCGAAATTGGCGATGGCGGTGCTGTCTGCGTTGGCGCCGGATGCGCTGGTCGCCGCCCTTGCCGGCGCCGATGCGGCGGCGCTGCGACGGGTTTCCGGGGTGGGGCCGAATTTGGCCAAGCGATTGGTCACCGAATTGGGTGCGTTTGCCGCCGCGCGCGGCTTGGCGGCGCCAACCCGCGCTGCTTCATCGGCGGCTCCGGCGGCAATGATGGGTCTGGGCGGTCAGGCGTTATCGGCCTTGGTGAATTTGGGCTATCGGCGGGCCGAGGCGGAACCCGCGATTTTCGCCGCCGTGGCCGAGGCCGGCACCGGAGCGGGGTTGGACGCGATTATTCGTGAGGCGCTGCGGCGCTTGGCCCGATGAGCAGGTTTGACGAGGCCGAACGGCTGGTCTCGCCACGTGCGGAGGAGGCGGACGCGCCAGATGTCGCGCTGCGCCCGCAAAATTTGGACGCGTTCATTGGCCAGCAGGCCAGCCGGGAAAATCTGGCGATTTTTATCGAAGCCGCCCGCAGCCGGGGCGAGGCGCTCGATCATGTGTTGCTGCATGGGCCGCCGGGTTTGGGCAAAACCACCTTGGCGCAGATTGTGGCGAAGGAATTGGGGGTGGGGTTTCGGGCAACCTCCGGGCCGATTTTGCAGCGTGCGGGCGATTTGGCTGGGATTTTGACCAATTTGCAGCCGTTCGATGTGCTGTTCATCGATGAAATTCACCGGCTGCAACCGGCCATTGAAGAAATTCTCTATCCGGCGATGGAGGATTTCGTCCTCGATTTGATTATCGGCACCGGGCCGGGCGCACGCTCGATGCGGATTGATTTGCCGCGCTTTACCTTGGTTGGCGCTACCACCCGCTCGGGCTTATTGGCGAAGCCGTTGCTTGATCGGTTTGGCATTCCGATCCGGCTGATTTTTTACACGCCGGCGGAACTGACCTTAATTGTCACGCGGGCGGCGGCACTTTTGGGGATGAATTTGACCGCCGAGGCGGCGCAGGAGATCGCCAAACGATCACGCGGGACGCCGCGCATTGCCGGGCGGTTGACCAGGCGGATTCGCGATTTTGCCACAGTACAGGGTCAGAGCGTGATTGATCGCGGTGCGGTGGATGCGGCGTTGAACCGGCTTGATGTTGATCGGCGTGGCTTGGATGCGATGGATCGGCGCTATTTGCGGCGCATCGCCGAGCATCACCAGGGCGGGCCGGTTGGGGTGGAAACGCTGGCGGCGGCGCTGTCGGAGCCGCGCGATACGCTCGAAGACGTGATTGAGCCGTTTTTGATGCAGGAGGGCTTTTTGATCCGCACGGCGCGCGGGCGAATGCTGGGGCGCGATGGTTGGGTGCATTTGGGGTTAATGCCGCCCTCTGCCCTGCCTGAGCAGGGCGATTTACCGCTTGATCCGGCCTGATTGTGATCCAAGGGATTGATTTTCGATGAATTCTTCGCAAGACGCCGAGCCGGTCGCGGCGGTGCATCAGCATCATCTGCGCATCTATTTCGAGGATACGGACGCGGGAGGCATTGTTTATCATGCCAATTATCTGCGCTACGCCGAGCGCGGGCGCTCTGAAGCCTTGCGTGCGCTGGGGATGCCCCATGCTGAGATGATGCGGCGGCATCAGCGTATGTTCGTGGTGCGGCGCGCAAAAATCGACTATGAGCGGCCCGCGCGACTCGATGATTGCTTGATTGTCGAGACTCGCACGCTGTCCTTAACGGGTGCGAGCGTCACGCTCGATCAGGCGATCAAGCGGGCGGATGGGGTTTTGCTCGTGCGGATCGCGTTGTTATTGGCGTGTGTGGGTGTCGCGGATGGGCGGGCGGCGCGATTGCCGGCGGATATGCGGGCGGCGCTTGAGAAAATGCGGCAAGCCGGTGATCCTGATCGGGGGTTGGCGGTGCGACATATAACGGGCGGCGCTGCTGCTCTGGAAGGGTTTTGAGCGTGAATCAGGCTGTGAGTAGTACGGGGTTGGCGGCGCCGGGATCGAGCCTGTCACTGGTGGGGCTGTTTCTGCATGCCGGGCTGGTGGT
Source organism: Acidiphilium sp. (assembly GCA_049964975.1). Taxonomy (GTDB): domain Bacteria; phylum Pseudomonadota; class Alphaproteobacteria; order Acetobacterales; family Acetobacteraceae; genus Acidiphilium. The sequence continues at coordinate 19,480 of JBMFWT010000035.1, read as the reverse complement.
GCAATTGGTTATCTTTTTGCTGCTGGCCGCCAGTATTTGGGTGTGGGCGATCATTATCGAAAAAATCATCACGCTCCGCCGGATCAATCGGGATGCCGATGCGTTCGAGGATAAATTCTGGTCCGGGCGCAGCCTTGAGGAGCTTTACGATGTTGAGGGGGCGGAGCCTTCGCATCCGCTGGCCGCCGTGTTTGGTGCGGCGATGGGCGAATGGCGGCGCAGCGCGCGGGTGGCGGGCGCTGATGTGTCGCGCACCAGCGTTAATCAGCGGGTCGAGCGGGCGATGGGGGTGACCACCATGCGCGAGATGGACCGGCTGGAGCGCCAAATGGTATTTTTGGCCTCGGTCGGCTCGACAGCGCCGTTCATCGGGCTGTTCGGCACGGTTTGGGGCATTATGCACTCATTCTCGGCGATTGCGGCGATGCATAACACCAATCTGGCCGTGGTGGCGCCGGGCATTGCCGAGGCGTTGTTTGCCACCGCGATGGGGTTGATCGCGGCGATTCCGGCAGTCTTGGCCTATAACAAGCTCTCGACCGATCTGGGCCGGTTTGCCTTCCGGCTCGAAGGGTTTGGCGCGGAATTCAGCGCGATCCTGTCGCGGCAGACCGAGGAGCGCGGGTGAATGGCGGGCGGATTTATCCCCGGCAATAATGGCCGCTCGGGTGGGCGGCGCTATAAGCCGATGGCGGAAATCAACGTCACGCCGCTGGTGGACGTGATGCTGGTGTTGTTGATCGTGTTCATGATCACCGCACCGCTGATCACCTCGGGGGTGACGGTGAATTTGCCGAAGACCAACGCCCAGCCGGTGAATTCTGACGCCACGCCGATCACCATCACGGTGAATGCGGCAGGCAGCGTGTATTTGCAGGATTCCAAGGTGCAGCTCTCGAATTTGGTCGCGACCTTGCAGCAAATTGCCAAGCACAACACCGATCGACGGATTTTCGTGCGTGGCGACACCAGCGTGCCGTACGGGACGATGCTGAAAGTGATGGCGACCATTACCCAGGGCGGCTTTACCAAGGTGGCGCTGCTGGCCCAGCAGCCAACGTCGACTGGGCACTAAGCCTTGATCCGCAGGATGGCAGATGACGCGGTGACACGCCGCGTGGCGCAAGGCTGACCGATGGAGCCTCGGCTTAAACGCACGGCGATAGCCTCGGCATTGGCGCATCTCGCGGTCATTTTACTGCTGGTTTTGGCGTTGCCGGAGGAAAAATTGACCGCCCCGGCCTCGACCGCTGTGGATGTGACGCTGGTGGGGCCGAACGTGCCGCAGCAAGCCCTGCATAAAGGAAAAGTGCCTGCGCCGGCCAATACGCCGACGCTGAACAAGGCGCATCTGGCCAAAAAGCAGCCTAAGCCGCAGCCAAATATTCCACCGCCGCCGCCACCGCCACCACCGCCGCCGACGCCGAAATCGGTGCCGAAATTGCCCAAGCCACCCGCGCCATCGCCACCGCCGCCACCGCAAACCAAGACGCCGGAGCCGCTGCCCAAGCCACCACCGCCCGAGCCGAAGCACACATCCAAGGCCTCGGTGACGCCGCCGAAAAAACTGCCGCTGCCGCCCAAGAAACAACCGCCGACCCCGGCGCAAAAAAGCCCGACCAGCCAGAAGCATGTGGTGAAAACCCCAGCGCCGATGAGCCAGTCGGTGTTGAACACGCTGGCGAAATTGCGCGCCCTGCAAAAGCAAAAAAAGGCACCAACCGCCCGCTATAACCCGGCGCAAGGCGGCGCTCCCAATGGCGGCGGCACCAAAATGAGCACCGCCAATTCCGGCCTGTCATCCGCCGATCGCAATGCCATTGCGAGCGAGGTGCAGCCGTGCTGGGGCATTGATGCTGGCTTGCCGGGCGTCTCGAAACTCTCGGTCTTGCTGCAAGTGACCACCGATCAAACCGGAACCGTGCGTGAGGCTGAAGTGGCGCCGGCGGATCAAGGAAAGCTGGGCGATCCGGCCTATGCCGCGTTCGCTCAACGCGCCGTGAACGCGGTTAAGAGTTATCAATGTGCCAAACTGCCCCTGCCTCCCTATATGTTGGGCGCGGTTCATACGTTTATTTTCCGCTTTACGCCCTGACCCGATGACCATGAGGATCAAGATGACCTTGGAAAACTTACCGAAAATATCGGTGCATCCGTATTTGGCCCATACGCTGGTCGAGCCTCTGGGGGGCCACCCTGTCGCCCGCCGGCGTTTGCTGCGCACCGGCATGGCACTGGCGGCGAGCGGGTTGATTGTGCCGGGTCTTGCCCGTGCGCAGGCTGCGGGCGGCGCGCCGTCTGACACCATCAATGTCTCGGGCGCGCATAATGCGCCGATCCCGATTGCGATTTCCGGGTTTGGTGATGCGGCGAGCGGCGATACGGAGTTGGGCAATGAAATCGGCTCGGTGATCACCTCGGATTTGGATCATTGCGGGCTGTTTCAAACCATCGATCCAACCAGCTTTGTGCCGAATTCCATTGCGAATGGCGTTCCGGTTTGGAAAAATTGGTCGATTTTGGGCGCACAGGCGCTGGTGACCGGCACGGTGACCGATCAGGGCGGCGGCACGATCCGGGTGGAATATCGGCTCTGGAGCGTGTCTGACCAAAAGCAGGTGCAAGGCACCGCCTACACCACCAGTGCGGCGAACTGGCGGCGCATCGCGCATATCGTTGCCGATGATATTTATAAGCAACTCATTGGCGAAAAAGGCTATTTCGATACGCGCGTCGCGTATATTTCGGTGGCCGGTTCACCAACATCGCCGGTGCGGCGCATGGCGATCATGGATTATGATGGCGCGAATAATCGGTTCTTGACCAATGGCCGTTGGATGGCCTTGTCGCCGGAGTTCAACCCGGTGCGCCAACAACTCGCTTTTGTCAGCTTTGAGGATAACCGGCCCCGGGTGTTCCTGTTTGATTTGGCAACCGGGGCGCGGCAATTGGTGGGTGAGTTCGGCTCCCTCAGCTTTGGGCCGCGCTTCAGCCCGGATGGCTCCGCCTTGCTGTTCTCGGTGGCGCGCGGCAGCGGGGCCGCGATTGTGCGGCTCGATTTGGCCAGCCGCCGACTGCAAAGCCTGACCGATTCCGATTCGATCAACGTCACCCCCTGCTATAGCCCCGATGGCAGCAAGATCGTGTTCAATTCGGATCGCGATGGGTCACAGCAATTATTCGTGATGGGGGCTGATGGCTCGGGCGTGCAGCGCATATCGTTCGGCAGTGGGCGCTATGCCGAGCCGGATTGGTCGCCCAAGGGCGATATGATCGCCTTTACCCGATTGACCTCGGGCGGGTTTGGCATTGGCGTGATGAAGCCGGATGGCTCGGGCGAACGGCTCTTATCGCAGGGTTATTTGGAGGAATCCGCCAGTTTCTGCCCAAATGGCCGCGTGATCATGTTCTACCGGCAAACCCCGCTGCATTACGGCAATGTTTCGCATTTGGTGACGATTGGGGCCGATGGGTTCAATGAGAGGATTACGCCGACGCCGACCAACGCCACCGATCCCTCCTGGTCGCCCCTGCTGTCCTGATCCGGGCGCGCTGCGTGCGCTACGCGCTGTATTATGCGCCGGAGCGCGATGACCCCCTCTGGCAGGCTGGAACGCGCTGGTTGGGTCGCGATCCGGAGACCGGGTGCGGCTTGGAGCCACCGCCGGTGCCCGACATCATCGCGCGCACGGCGGCGGCCCGGCGTTATGGATTTCACGCCACCCTCAAAGCGCCATTTGCGCTCGCGACGAGCGAGACGGCGTTGATCGATACCATCGCCCAATTGGCGGCGCGGCTTCGCCCATTCGCGCTGCCGCACTTGGCGGTGATGCGGCTGGAGGGGTTTATTGCCCTTGGCGCGACGGAGAACGCAGCGGCCTTACGGTGCCTTGCCGCGCGCTGGGTGATCGGGCTGGACCGGCACCGCGCGCCGCTGCAGCCTGAGGACCGCTTGCAGCGGATCGCCGGGCAGGATTCGCGCGGCATTTTTTATCTGGATCGCTACGGGTATCCGCAAGTCATGGAGCGGTTTCAGTTCCACCTGACCCTGAGCGACCGATTGGCGTCGGCGGCGATATTTGACGCGGCGCGGGATTATTTTGCCCCGAGTTTGGCGATAGCGCGCACGGTTCGCACCGTCGCACTGTTTCGCGAGGATGCGCCGGGGGCGGATTTGCGCTTGATCGTGCGGTTTGCCTTGGGCGGTGTGGCAGCGCGCTAAGCTCTTGCTGACAAGGCGGTTCTGCGGTCCATTGGCGGCTGGAGGCCAGAATGGATCAGGTGAGTGCAAGGATGAGCGCGCCGCAGCATGGGCGCGCACGCGGCGATTGGCGGATTGGGATTATCGGGGCGGGGTTTGGCGGGGTTGGTGCGGCAATCTCGCTGCGCCAGGCGGGGTTTACCGATGTCACCATCCTGGAAGCAGCCGATGCGCCGGGCGGCACCTGGCGGGATAATCGCTATTGGGGCGCGGCGTGCGATGTGCCCGCGCATCTTTATTCGTTTTCTTTCGCACCCAACCCGGATTGGTCCGCGACTTTCGCGCCGCAGCGCGAAATCCTCGCGCATTTGCAGCGCACCATCCGTGATTTCGGTCTGGGCGCGCGGATACATTATGGCTGCAAGGTCACCGCTGCACGTTGGGACGCAGCGCGCGCGCAATGGCGCGTTGATCTGGCGCAGGGCGAGGCGCTGACATTTGATGTGCTGATCTCGGCCATCGGCCAGTTAAGCCGGCCGAAACTGCCCGATATTCCAGGGCTGTCGCGCTTTGCCGGCGCCGCCTTTCACACCGCGCAATGGGATGAGAGCGTGCCGCTCGCGGGAAAGCGGATTGCCTTGATCGGCTCCGCCGCGAGTGCGGTGCAGGTGGCGCCGGAATTGGCGGCGCAGGCGGCAGAATTGACCGTGTTTCAACGCACCCCGAACTGGATTGTGCCCCGCTTTAATCGCCCGCATAGCGCGCTCGAACGATTTTCGTTCCGGCATGTGCCCGGTGCTAGGCTCGCGATGCGCGCGGCGATTTATGGGATTGTCGATTTCGCGGTGTATCGCGGGTTCCGGCGCGACACGCCGGCCAATCGGCTGATGACGGCCCTCGCTGGCTGGCAGCGACGCCGACAGGTGGCCGACCCGGCGGTGCGGGCGAAATTGACCCCTGATTATCCGTTTGGCTGCAAGCGTATGCTGCTGACCGATGATTACTTGCCGATTTTTTCGCGCCCAACCGTCGCACTGGTCACCGAGGCGATTGCCGCCATCGAGCCACGCGGCGTGCGCACGACCGATGGCGTGCTGCATGAGGCCGATGTGGTGATTTATGCGACCGGGTTTGATCTGAGCGAGGCGCTGACCGCGATAGACATTATCGGGGCCGAGGGCCACCAATTGCGTGCGGATTGGGCCGAGGGGGCGCAGGGATATTTGGGCACGGCGGTGCCGCATTATCCGAATTTCTTCACGATTTACGGCCCCAATACCGGGCTGGGTCACTCCTCCATCCTGTTCATGATGGAATGCCAGTTCCACCTGATCCGGCGGGTGCTGGCCGAGGCAACGGCCCGCAATGCCGATCAGGTGATGGTGCGCCCCTCCGCCACAGCTCAATTCAATGAGGCGCTGCAACGTGATCTTGCAAGCATGGTATGGTCGGCGGGTTGCCAGAGTTGGTACACGGAGGGTGGCAAGGTCACCGCGAACTGGCCCGGCTCGACCACGGCTTTTGCCCGCGCAACCAAACGCGCGCCCCTGGCCGATTTCGTCTATTTAGGGCATTAGATCAATCTTGGTTGAAGTTGGATCGACAGATTCACCCTCAACCAATGAAATTGATCGGCAAACAAGGATGGGAGCGAGATTGATGATAACCAATCACGCCCTAACGAATTTTATCACAGTCGAGGCTGAAACAAGGGCGAACCTATCATGTCAAAGGCAACGACAAGCGTGGTAACGGCGCCACGTTCAGTTGATTTCTCCCTGAGCCTGATCGGCATTGGGTTTTTCGCCTCGGGTTTCTGTTCGCTGTTATACCAAATCATTTGGACCCGGCTCGCTTTCGCCGCTTTTGGCATTATTACGCCGGTGCTATCCGTCGTCGTCTCGGTGTTCATGTTGGGACTCGGGATCGGGTCGATCTGGGGGGGACGTTGGGCTGCTGCGGCCGCGCGACGCGGGATTTCACCACTGATATTTTGGGCCGGCGCGGAGGCGCTAACCGCCATCGGTGCGTTTTTGGTGCCTGTTTTGTTCAAGGCCGGTCAAGATTTTTTGCTTCGGCTGCAGAGCGCGGCATCGGCGCCGTATCTGCTGATATCGGCGTTGGTGATGACCGCCGCGATGCTGCCTTGGTGCATTGCCATGGGCACGACCGTGCCGGTGGTGATGGCGCAGCTGCGCCGCCGCGCAACAGACCAGAGTTTCAGCCTGCTTTATTTGGCGAACCTGACCGGGGCCTTGGTCGGCACGTTGGCGACCGCGATTGCCTTGATCGAAATTTTTGGCCTTGATGGCACATATCGGATCGCAGCCGTAATAAATCTGTTGATTGCGGTGTTGGCTGCCCTGTTAGGCTATCAATGGGCGCAAACTGGCCGTGATCACCCTACCCTTGATGACCCCAATGTAATGTCAATCGAGCCGCTACGGCGGTCAGGCGCGGTGCCACGGCGCGTGCAGCTGATTTTGTTTTTGACCGGGTTATGCTGTCTCGGTTTGGAAATTTGCTGGACCCGCGATTTCACCATTGATTTGCAAACGACAATTTATGCATTTGCAGAAATTTTGGCGACTTATTTGATCGGCACCGCGATCGGCACGCAATTATATCGCGTTGCCACGCGGCGTGGGCAACAAATCCCGTTGAACCGGCTGTTGGGGCTGGTGTTTCCGGCTGCCCTGTTGCCGGTCCTGCTCGGTGACCCGCGACTTGGCCTATCGATCGGCTTGCCGCTGATCAGCCTGTTGCCGTTCAGCATGGTGCTCGGTGCGATCACGCCCTGCCTGATCGATCGGCACGCCAAGGGCGATCCCGTGCTGGCCGGCTCGCTGTACGCGCTGAATATCGCCGGTGGAATTATCGGGCCGCTGATTGCGGCTTATATTTTGCTGCCCTATCTCAGCATTCGCTGGGCGATGATTGTGCTGGCTCTGCCATTGGCCGCTCTCACGCTACTGGAAGCCGATGCGGAGGCGAAATCAGCGCGGCTTGACCGGCTAGCACTCGCGGTTGGTGCCATGACGCTTCTCGTCGCGGTGACGTTGAGCCGGGCCTATGACGATCCGGCGTTTTATCCCAAACCGGTGCAGGTGCGGCGCGACGTTGTGGCCTCGGTGGTGGCGAGTGGGCGTGGCCGACACGCCATGCTAACAGTGAATGCAATTCCGATTACCTCCAAAACCATCGAGACGCAGATTATGGCTGACTTGCCAATGGCGACTCAGGGTCACGCGCAGCATGTGCTTGATATTTGCTTTGGCATGGGCACAACGTTCCGAACCCTGACATTTTGGGGCGGGCATGTGACCGCGGTTGATCTTTCAGCCGCCGTAACCCGGTCGTTTGGATTTTTCTATCCGGATGCGGGGCGGATTCTGGCAAACCCGGATCATCGCATCGTGGTTGATGATGGGCGGCGTTTTCTGACGCGCACGCATCAGCGTTTCGATGTCATCACCATCGACCCGCCGCCGCCGATTGCCGCCGCCGGATCGAGTTTGCTGTATTCGGTGCAATTTTACGCCATCGCCAAGCGCCGGATGACGCCGAATGCGATATTGCAACAATGGGTCCCCGCGACCAGCGGCCCGACGGTGCAATCCATCGCTCTGGCGCTGCACCGGTCATTTCCCTATGTGCAGGCCTATCGGGGGTATCATCGGCGATTTGGCATCCATTTCATCGCCTCGATGCACCCGATCCCTACACTCACGCCGACCGATTTCGTCGCCCGACTGCCCGCACGCGCTGCACAAAGCATGCTGCATTGGCGCAAGCCAGGCACCACGATCGATCAAATCGCCACCCGGATCATCGATAGTCGGATTTCGTTTCGAGCCTTGCTGCCAAAGCAAGGTGCGGACGTACCGGCTTTGTCTGACCAACGGCCATTCAACGAGTATTTCCTGCTCCGGCGCGTCGGGCTCTATCCGTGATCGGTGCTGACGAAGCGCTCTAGCCAGTGGATATCGTAATCGCCGTCGATGAATTTCGGGTCCTGCATGATCCGGCGATGGAGCGGCAAGGTGGTCTTGATCCCGGCGACGACGAATTCATCAAGCGCCCGGCGCATCCGCGCAATGGCTTCGGGGCGAGTGCGGCCATGGACCACCAGCTTCGCGATCAAGCTGTCATAATGCGGGGGCACCCGATAGCCGGCGTATAGCGCTGAATCGATGCGCACGCCGAGACCGCCGGGCGCGTGATACATCGAGACCAAGCCGGGAGATGGCGCGAAATTATCGGGGTCTTCTGCCGTGATCCGGCATTCAATGGCGTGGCCGGAGAGCTGGATGTCGTCTTGCGTGTAGCCAAGCCGTTCGCCAGAGGCGATGCGGATTTGCTCCCGCACCAGATCGATCCCGCTGACCATTTCGCTCACCGGATGCTCGACTTGCAGGCGGGTATTCATTTCGATGAACGCAAATTGGCCGTCTTGATAGAGAAATTCCAGCGTGCCGGCGTTGCGATAGCCGAATTTCTCCAAAGCCTGAGTGGCGATGCGCCCGAGATCGGCGCGTTCGTGCGCGGTAATGCCGGGTGAGCCGGCTTCCTCGAGCAATTTCTGGTGGCGCCGCTGCAGCGAACAATCGCGCTCGCCCAAATGAACCACGGTGCCGAAATGATCGCCGAGTACTTGCAGCTCGACATGGCGTGGCCGATCGAGATATTTCTCGATATAGACTGCGTTGTTACCAAAAGCGGCGGCGGCTTCGGCGCGCGCGAGCGAAAAGGCTTCTTCAAGGCCCGCCTCGTCATAGGCGACTTTCATGCCGCGCCCGCCACCACCGGCGGCGGCTTTGATCAGCACCGGATAGCGAATTGCCTGCGCGACCTCGATGGCCGCAGCAATATCGGGCACTTCGCCTGCCGAGCCGGGCACCAGCGGCACGCCGAGGGCGGCCATGGTGGATTTCGCGGTGATTTTATCGCCCATGGTGCGAATTTGCGCGGCGGTCGGACCGATGAAGGTCAGGCCGTGCGCTTCGACCATTTCGGCAAAATCGGCATTTTCGGAGAGAAAGCCGTAGCCGGGATGGATCGCCTCGGCGCCCGTGATCAGCGCCGCCGAGAGAATGGCCGGCATGTTCAAATATGAATCGCGGGCGGAGGCCGGGCCGATACACATGCTTTCATTCGCGAGGCGCACATGCATCGCCTCGGCATCGGCGGTGGAATGCACGGCAACGGTGGCGATGCCCATTTCAGCGCAAGCGCGCAGCACCCGGAGGGCGATTTCGCCGCGATTGGCGATCAGGATTTTTGAGAACACGGGCTTATTCCAGGATCACAAGAGGCTCGTCATATTCGACTGGCTGCCCAGCAGTGATCAGGATGCGGGTGATGGTGCCCGCACGGGGGGCCTTGATTTGGTTGAAGGTTTTCATTGCCTCGATCAGCAACAAGGTCTGACCCGCGCTGACCGACTGACCAACGGCGATAAAGGGTGCCGCGCCGGGTTCGGGGGCGAGATAAGCGACGCCGACCATCGGTGATTTCACCGCACCGGGATGCCGGGCCGGATCGGCGGCGTCCGGGCTGACGGTGGGGGTGCTACTGATGACCGGATTTGGGGCCTCAGGCGCAGCTTGCACCATGATCGGGGCGGGTGCCTGCGCTTGGACCAGGGTGCGCGCCAAGCGCAGACGCCGATCCCCCTCTTCGAGTTCGATTTCGGTCAGGCCACTATCGATCAGCAGCGTCGCGAGGGCGCGTAGCGCATCAGGGTCGAAGGTGAGGCTCATGATTCTTGCTCCACGATTTCGGCGATGGCGTCGAGGGCGAGTCGGTATCCGGCGAAGCCAAAGCCACAAATGACGCCGCGCGCGGCAACCGACACATAGGAATGATGACGAAAACTTTCGCGTTGATGGATATTGGATAGATGGACCTCAACCACCGGTAGATCAACCGCTGCCAGCGCGTCCATCAGGGCGATTGACGTGTGCGAATAGCCGGCCGGGTTGATCACGATGCCAGCAGCACGGCCACGGCATTCATGGACCCAGCTGATCAGTTCACCCTCGCTATTGGTTTGGCGAAAATCGATGGCGATGCCCAACCGTTCGGCGGCCTCCGCGCAAACGGCTTCAAGATCATCCAGCGTTTGAATGCCGTAGATTTCGGGCTCGCGCAGGCCGAGCAGGTTCAGATTGGGGCCGTTGAAAACGGCGATCAAAGGTGCGGTCATGCAGGGCCGCCTAGCACAGCGGGGCGATCCGTCAAAACCGGGCTGGGTTCGAGCGGCGCCTTGCCGGTGGCCGAATCGAGGATGTAGGTCGGCAAAGCAATGCCAGACAGCGTGCCGCGCAGGGAAGCGATCAGCGCGCGGCCTTCGGCGATCGGCACATGAAACCGCGCCGTGCCAGGGGCGGGATCAAGCTGGTGTAGGTAATAAGGTTTGACGCGCGCGGACAGCATCGCGGTGAATAAAGCGCGGAGCGCTTCGGCACTGTCATTCACGCCGCGCAGGAGCACCGATTGACCGAGCACCGGAATCGCCTGGCGCTGCAGCCGACGCAGCGCTGCGATACCGGCGGTGGTGAATTCACGGGCGTGATTGGCGTGCAGCACCACGAACAGCGGCTTTGCACAATCGAGTGTTTTGGCCAGCGCATCGGTCACGCGCTCAGGTGTCGCGAGCGGGATGCGGGTATGGATGCGCAGCCGTTCGATGTGCGGAATCGCACAGAGTCGTTCAAGCAGGCCCGCGATCCGGCGATCGGAGAGCAAAAGCGGGTCGCCACCGGTGAGAATGACTTCCTTGATCGCCGGACGGTCAGCCAGCCAGGCGAAAGCGGCATCGAGCTCGGCTGAGGTCAGCAGCCCACCATCAGGGCCGACATGGGTGCGGCGAAAGCAGAACCGGCAATAAACCGGGCACGCCAGCGTGGGCTTGAGCAAAGCCCGGTCCGGGTAGCGGTGAACGATACCCTTGATCGGCGACAGCGCGTCATCGCCGATCGGGTCCGCACTTTCATGCGGCTCGGTGCGGCATTCATCGGGATCGGGGATGAATTGGCGTCCGATCGGATCGGTGGGCGTTGCGATCAATGCTGCGAATTGCGGTGGGATGGCCGTGGCATAGCGCGCGGCGACACGGTTGAGCGCATCGCGCTGATCGGCGGGCGCAAAACCGGCTTGGATCAGCGCATCGGCGGTGCGCAGGGTTCGTTTGGACATAGGGTGGTGCTATCGTGCGGCGGATGAGCCGACAAGACCCGCACCAGCCTGATATCACGACAATGCCTTGGGCGCCCGAGCGTTTGGCGGCGCGCCGGGGCTATTTGCAACGCCGGGATTTGCTACGCGAGGCAACGCGGGCGTTTTTCCGGGCGCGAGGCTATTGCGAGGTGGAGACGCCGTATGCGGTCACAGCGCCGGGTGAGGAAGTGTTTCTCTCGGCATTCGCAACCGAGCGCGTGGCAACCGATGGATCGCGCACGAAGCTTTGGCTGCATACCAGCCCCGAATTCGCGATGAAGAAATTATTGGCCGGCGGCGCGGGACCGATTTTCCAACTCGCCCGAGTGTGGCGCAATGGCGAGGGGTCCGACACGCATGCCGCAGAATTTACCATGCTTGAATGGTATCGCACCGCGGCTGATATGGACGCGCTGATGGATGAGGCGATCGGCTTGCTGCGGGCCGTGTTGCCGCCGGAAGTGACCTGCCGTGGCGTGACCACCCGATTGGATCACGTTGAGCGGATCAGCGTTGCGGAGGCTTTTTCGCGCTATCTCGGCGTCGATGTGCTGGCCAGTATTGGTGATGCGGCACAGTTGGCGGCGGATGCGCAGGTGACGTTGCGCGCGGGCGAGGCGTGGGATGATTTGTTTTTTCGGCTGATGCTAGGCTCAATCGAGCCGCATTTGGGGCGCGCTCATCCAAGCTTAATCACCGATTGGCCCACACCGTTAGCCGCCTTGGCGCAACGCCACCCGCATGATGGGCGCGTGGCGCAACGTTTTGAGCTGTATGTGTGTGGTATCGAGCTGGCGAACGGCTTTGTTGAACTGACCGATGCCAACGAGCAGCGCGCCCGCTTTATCGCGGACCGCGCAAGGCGGCATCAAATGAATGGGCATGATGATTGGCCGCTTGATGAAGAATTCGTAAAGGCGGTTGCGCATTTGCCGCCCTGCGCCGGTATCGCCATGGGATTTGACCGGCTGGCCATGATCGCCAGTGCTGCGCCCCGTATCACAGATGTGTTATGGCTCTGACATATTGGCGAAACATCACCAGAATATAACTACCCACTCAAGGAGGTTACCATGAGACGAATTATGCTCGCGACGCCGGCCGTCGCTCTCGGTCTGGTCGGATGTGCGGTTGGTCCCACCCATGCGGAAAAAATGTCCGCCTTGGTCGGTCAACCAACATCAGTACTGGTGGCCCAATTAGGCGTGCCCAATAGGCGCATCACGGTGGGCGGCGTCACTTACTTTGCCTATGTCAAGCATCGTGTATCATACACATCCGGCTCCTACGGCGTTGGCCCCATCTATTACGCCTATTACGGCCCGTTCATCGGCGGCGGTTTCCCGCCCGAATATAACAGCGAAAGCTGCACAACGACTTTTGCCATCCAAGGCAAGCTGGTGCGATCCTTCACGCTACGCGGCAATGATTGTAACTGATGGCTGGCTGACGGCGGCGCCACCACACCACGGCGCCGTGCCTTACCCGGTCTTATTGACGCTTTGAACGGCGGTGAATGGCACGGACAGGGCACCGAGACTGAGCGATAGGGCGTTATTAGAGCTGGTGACGCCCGTGGCCGTCCCGGTAATGGTGAATGGCAGGGCGGACGTTGAGCCATCCGGGTTCGCCCCGATCACCGCGACGCTATAAGCGCCGTCCGGCACCGTCGAGCCATTGCTGCCTTGACCATTCCAAGTCCAGCTATTCGTTCCTTGCTGCGCATTGATGGTGGTATTGAGAATTTGCTGGCCGGCAGAATTATAAATGGCGATGGCGGCAGGTTCGGCAGCGGGGGCGGTGAAGCTGAGTTGCCCTTTACCATTTTGCAGCGGAATCTGACTGGATTGGGCGGTTACCGTGCTACCCAACATCGAACTGGCTTGGGTCAGGTCGCCAGCCTGGGTCAATTGAATCAGTTGGCCCAGACTTGAATTGGTGCTGATTTGTTGCTCCACCTGCGAAAATTGCACCAACTCCGACGTGAATTGGTTGGAATCAAGAGGGCTGGTTGGATCTTGGTTTTGCAATTGTGTCATCAGCAGATTCAAAAAGCTGTTAAAATTTGTGCTGAGTGAACCCAGCGCATTTGCGCCCGTGCTGGATGATGCGGCGGATGACCCGGATGCGCCGCTGACGCTGGAGGCCGTATTACTGATGCTGAACGCCGCATTATTGGCGGCGGCGGCGAGCTGACTTTGTTGGTTGGCGACGGCGGCAATGGTCATGGTGATATCCTGCGGATTAAGCTGTTACGCTGTAACGTCTAGTCCAAATTTCTTTAGATTCGATGAATGAATCGACAAAATCCCAGGCTCCGACCCGATCGCAACGCCGGGTAGCGTTGCGGCACGCGATGCCAAGGGCATAGGCTCGCTTGGCCGACCACCAAAGGGTTGGCCAGCACCTTGTTGTCCCATGCTTTGGTCCCCCGCGCCTTGGTGGCCAACCGCCCCCTGCCCTGTCGATAGAGCGTCCGACGAATGATGCGCCGCACCGGAATTAAGGAGGCTGGTGCTGGCAGCTTGCGCAATCGGCGTGATCGCAACACCCGCATGGGAAGCGAGTTGAAAGCTGATCCCGGATTCGTGCGCAGTGATGCCTGCTTGGGCAAGCGCTTGGGTGATGCCGGCATGGTCATTGCGCAGCGCCGACAAGGTGACCGGATCGACAGCGCTGATCGCAATCCGCGCCGTGCCATCTGCACCTCGATTAATCGCGACGGTGACGGGGCCAATCGCCGGTGGCGCTAGCGCAATCGTCAATTGGTGCGAGCCATCGGCGTTGAGCGGCCCGGAGGCCACCAACGCAGCGCTGACCTGTTCGCTCGCTGGGTTCGGCGCGGCAGGCTGCGCAGGCGTGAGTATGGTCGCTGACGTTGGCGCGGCGTCCGCTACAGAATTGGCCGGCGGCGCCAATATCGGCGTGCCGATCATGCTCGCAGCGTTATGATGAGCCGAGGGCGCTGAGGTCGATATTTTGCCGAGATTTGGCGAGGAGGCAGATGTCCCCGGCGGTCCCACAGGCTGCCCTTGAATGCCCGATGGCGTCTGCGTCCATTCATTGCCCCCTGCGTTGGACAGCCGCGTTTGCGGGCTGCCGACTGACACCGCACTGGCAGCGTTCGGCCCTCCGGCGCTCAGGGCATCGCCATGCCCTTGGGTGACATGCGCGACCATGATGGGCGTGGCTGGAACAATCGGCATTGGCTGCATCACGGCAAGCGCGCTGGGTGGCAACTGAGGTTGCAGATCGGGCGGGAGCGACGGGCCGGACTTGACCGCGGACTTGCCTTTAGCCTGAGCGCTCGGCGTGGCTGATTTGGTGCCGGTGGTTTTGATAGCGATCATCGGCGCGCGCCCGGCTCCATCGGGAGGTGCCGTGATGCTGGATACTCCCACTGACGCCGCTGACTGATCAGCAGGAGCATGATAAGAGATCAATGCCGGTCGATCCGGCTTGCTTGCCGCCACGCCCACCGCCCCATCGCTGCGCTGGGGGCTTGGCCGGGCATTTTCTGGAGCCGTCGCGCCATCGTGCGGACTATCTTTTGAACCAACGTTCGGGGATAGTTTTGACGTGCCCGCCAATTGATGCAATGTCGCATCGAAACGAGCGCCCTTTGATCCTCCCGCCAGCCCGCTCAGAGAACGAGACGCTGGTGCCGAGGGAGCCATCGGGGGTGAACCAACACCGGCCAAAGGCAGGGGCGTTGGTGGCATGGGAAAAGTCATAATGACAAACCAGCAAAATTTGTGCCAAATCTAAATCCCGATTCTATTCAATATAGACGTGTCTTTTTTACTTGTTATTGATCTTTATCATCGCATTGGCGCGGCATAAATTGCCGATCGCTGGGCACATTATGCCGCGTTCACCACCCATGCTGGGTCATTTTTGCCGCCACCGCGCGCTTGCCACCGCATAATCCGCCAGATTTGGTTTTGGCACGAAAGATGCAAAGCCATGCCTGTCCATTGATCATGCTTGGGGCCGTGATGGCGCGGCGCAGGGCATGATCGTTCAGCAGCGAGGGTGCATGTCAATTTTTGGAGCTTTGGATACCGCCGTCAGTGGCCTGCAAGCGCAGTCTGGCGCTTTTACCAATATCAGCGATAATATCGCGAATAGCCAATCGGTGGGTTATAAGGGCGTCAACACCAATTTCATCAATTATCTGACCCAAAGCACACCGACCAGTAACGGCTCGGACGCCGTGGTGGCTCAGCCGCAATATACCAATGACGTGCAAGGTGCAGTGAGCCAAAGCACCGACCCGTTGGCGATGGCCATTAGCGGCAATGGATTTTTTGCGGTGAGCGAAGCCGCCGCCAACACCGCTGGCGCATCAACCACAACACAAACCTTTCAGAGCCAGCAATATTACACCCGCGCTGGCGACTTTACCCTGAATAATAAGGGTTATTTGGTTAATGGCGAGGGCGCCTATCTCGACGGCTGGTCGGTCGACCCGACCACCGGCGCCGTCAACACCGCCTCGCTCGCGCCGATTCAGGTGCCCCAAGGCAACGTCGCCCCCATCGCCACCAGCACCGCCACGCTGTCCGCCGAATTGCCAGCAACCCCAACGCCCGGCCAGCCGGTCTCCACCCAGATTAGTGTCTATGACAGTCTTGGCACCCTGCATCAACTCAATCTGAACTGGACGCAAAACGCCACGAATGACTGGACCGTGTCCATCTCCTCGCCGGACGCAAACCCAACAACCATCGGCACCGCCGAGATTAAATTCGGCAGCACCAGTGGCAACCCGGTTGCGGCAGGTACCATTGGTAGCATCACGAACGCCACTGGCGCCCTCACCGGATCAAGCTATGCCAGCGGCGGTGCGGCCACACTCAACCTAAGCGCCAATTTTGGCAGCGGCGCACAGCCGATCGCACTTAGCCTCGGCTCGTTCGGGAGCACCACCGGCTTAACACAATATGCCGGCACCAGCTTTAATCTGCTTGGCTCCAGTCAAAATGGTATGCCTCAAGGCAGTTTCAGTAACGTCGCTATCGATAGCCAGGGCAATGTCGCGATCAATTATAGCAATGGCTTTTCGCAAACAATTGCCCAAATTCCACTCGCAACGTTTCACGCACCCGATGCCCTGCAAAATCAGAGCGCTCAGCTCTTCACCGCAAGTCAAGGATCGGGCGGGGCCTCAATTAACGCCGTGGGCACCAACGGCAGTGGCGGCGTTGATACCGGCTCGGTGGAAAGTTCAAATGTTGATATCGCCACCGAATTCACCAAACTGATTGCGGCTCAAGAGGCCTACTCGGCGAATTCCAAAGTGATCACAACGGCCAATCAATTGGCGCAAACAACCATCAACATGCTCCCCTAATTGTTAGAGAAAGCATATCGTCATGAGTCTCGATACGGGCCTCGGCATTGCGAATAGCGGTCTTGCTGCGATCAGCCAGCAATTTGCCTTAATTTCGCAAAATGTCGCAAATGCGAGCACACCCAGCTATGCTGCGGAATCATCCGCATTATCCAGCAAGACCGCAGGCGGCATGGGATCAGGTGTTGCCTCTGCGCCAGCAACATTGAATATCGATCATGCGGTCCAAAGCGCGCTCGTGAGTTCCATGGGCACTGCCTCGTATCAAGCCACCATCGCCAACGCCATGAGTGGCCTCGATCAAGTGATGGGCACGCCTGGTCAGGGCAATGATTTGTCAAGCCTAACGGCCAACGTGCAGTCAAGCTTCACAGCGTTGCTGAATGATCCATCGAATGCGGCGCAACAAAGTGCCGTGATCTCCGCCGCACAAGGCTTGTCCGGACAAATCAATAACATCGCCAACAGCATTGGTTCAGCGCGGCAAACGGCCCAAGCTCAAATTAGCACCTCACTGACAACACTGAATACATCGCTGACCCAAATTGGCACTCTGAATACGCAAATCGTCGCTCTCACCCAACAAGGCTTGAGCACTGCCGATTTGCAAAATCAGCGCAGCGGCTTGGTTCAAACGGTTGCGCAACTCACCGGCGCCAAACCAATTGCCGGATCGAATGGCACCATTTCACTTTATACATCGCAGGGGCTGCAGCTACCAACAACGGGCGCATCGTTCCAGATTTTGCCTTCAGCCATTGGCGCCAGCGACTCATACCCTGGCACAATCCCCGCAATCACCTTGAATGGGCAAGACGTCACGGCGGGGCTGAGTGGCGGGTCGATCGGTGCTGCGATTTCGCTCCGCGATCAGATATTGCCCGCGCAACAAGCGAGCCTCGATAGCTTCGCCCAAACCGTGGCATCGCGCTTTGCCGCACAAGGGCTGACCTTGTTCAGTGATCCAACAGGAGCCATACCGTCAACCGCATCAATGACCGGGTTCTCCAATGTGATCACGGTCAATCCTGCCGTCGTCGCGAATCCAGCCTTGGTGCGCGACGGGACCAATGCCGTCGTCGCCAGCGCCACCGGGGCAACAGGCTTCACCCCTAATCCACCAGGTGGTCCGGCTGGCTTCTCAACGCTGATCGACAGAATCATCAATTTTTCGCTCGGCAACCAAGTCCAAGCCGGTGTGCCGCAAACACCAGCTCCCACAACCGGCCTCGGTCCCGTCGGCACGATCAACCTGCCCTACCCAGGCAATGCCAATATCGGTGATCTCGCCACCAGCGTTGTCGCCAGCGAGGCCGCCACCAGCGCCTCGGCGCAATCCGCATCGACCCAGGCCGGTCAGACCCAATCAGCCCTGCAAACCCAGGCAACCCAGACGAGCGGCGTGAGCATCGATCAACAGATGGGCACATTGGTTTCGCTACAAAACGCCTATGCCGCCAACGCCAAGGTTGTTGGGATCGCTCAGCAAATGATGCAAACAATGGAGGCGATGATCTCGTGAGCGGCACCATCGGAACCATGACCGGCGCTGGCACGTTGCAGCAACTGATTGAGCAAGCCGCTGCCACCAAATCCCGGCTTGATCAACTCACTACGCAAGCCTCAAGCGGCTATGTCGCCACGACCTATGCGGGCGTGGATGCCGCGAGCGGCGGTGCCGGCGCAACCCAATCCTCCTTGGCACTCGGCAGTCAGATTGCCGGCCTCACCTCAACCGTGAGCAACATCAACGCCGCGACAGGCCGAATGGGGGTTCAGCAAACCGCCTTGGCCAATATCAGCTCAATCGCCTCGGGGGTGATGAGCGCCTTGCAGAGTGCAGACCCCACCAATCCCCAATCTCTGGCCGTGGTCGCGCGTTCAGCCCAGCAGGCGCTGGTGCAAGTGGCCAATATGCTCGATACCAAGGATGGCAATGTCTATGTATTCGGCGGCCAAAATAGCAGTGAGCCGCCGGTTCCAAACCCCAACGCGATCAATAGCAGCGGGTTCGCCACCCAAATTGCGGCTGCTGTCGCGGGCCTCGCCACCAATGGCGCGAGCGCCACCTCGGCTGCCGTCCTCGCCATCGGTCAGTCGAATATAGCAGGCACAACCCCGTTTGCGACCGCACTGGGTGCCAACCCTTCATTGCCCCAGGTCGCTCTCGGAAATGGCACGACCGCAACGATTGGTGTTGCGGCCAATGCAAATGGCTTCGTCACCTCCGGTGCTTCCGGCAACGGCGCCGGCACCACAGGATCGTATATGCGCGACATTTTGACAACAATCGCCAGTGTCGCCAGCTTGGCCCAACTTCCACAGTGCGTAAAAAAATAAAGTGATATTACAACGACGTAGCGGTCGTTTTGAGTTTTAGGCACCACAAGAATTCAGTTGGTGGGGTCAGTGAATTTGGCTGATGGCATCTCCTGGAATACGGGTGGCAGGCTCAATCCCACAGCGCGGCAGACCGGATCGATACTGGCGCGTGGGGTGGTGCGGAGCCGGGCTTTACGGCCGTCCTGTTCGACGTCCACGACGCTGAGGTCGGCGAGGTCATCGATGATCTGCTGCCATTCTGGCATCGGGGTTTTGCGCTTCGCGAGACGTGTAAGCAGTTCATGGCGCAGGATCAGGGACAGAAACGTGCAGAAAATATGGCCGCGGATCGCGGCGTCGGTGCGGTGGTAAATTGGGCG
>JBMFWT010000034.1:0-24335 GCA_049964975.1 Acidiphilium sp. | reverse complement strand
CAATGGCGTACGTTTGCGCTTATGGAAACGCGAGTTGCAACTTCTGGCCGACGAACTCGGCATCGCAATCACCGTTTGCCATTTACCACCAGGCACCAGCAAGTGGAACCGCGTCGAGCACAAGCTGTTTGCATTCATCACCCAGAACTGGCGCGGCAAGCCTTTGATCAGCCATGAAGTCATCGTCCAACTCATCGCAAACACAACCACCAAGACCGGCCTCAGCGTGGCCTGCCGAATCGATCATGGCGAATACGAAAAAGGTATCAAAATTACCGACACTGAAATGGCCTCACTCAACATTCAACCGGCCGATTTTCATGGCGAGTGGAACTATACTATCAAACCCAGACGCCTGAAATAATGACGCGCTTATCAAAGCTCAGACCCTTATCCGGTGACGCCGATGCGCCGGGCGGTATCGGGCTGAGCGGTTTAACCGAGTGCTTCGCGGGCGGCGGTGGCGAGTTGATCTGCGCGCTCGTTCATCGGGTTGCCGGTATGGCCACGGACCCAGAGCCATTCGATTTGGTGGGGCTTGGCTGCGGCGAGAATGCGTTGCCAGAGATCGTAATTGGCGACCGGATCGCCTTTGGCGTTGCGCCAATTGCGCCGCACCCAGCCTTCGCGCCAGCGGGTGATGCCGAGGCGCAGATATTCGCTATCGGTGTGCAACGTGACCCGGCAGGGGCGTTTGAGGGCTTCGAGCGCGGCGGCGGCGGCGGTGAGCTCCATGCGATTATTGGTGGTGACGGGTTCAGCGCCGGAGAGCTCGCGGATATGCGGGCCGGTGCAGAGTATCGCCGCCCAGCCGCCGGGGCCGGGATTGGGTTTGCAGCCGCCATCGGTCCAGATTTCAACCGGGGTGGACTGATTTTCCGGCTCAGAGGCCATAATCGGCGCCCTCGGTCATCTGGTGGAAGCTGGTGAGGCGCCGGAGATAATCGCGAGGGTCTTTTTTGGTGACCAAGGCACCCGCCGGGGTGTTCAGCCAATCATAGAGGCGGGTGAGCAGGAAGCGCAAAGCGGCCCCCTGGCAGAGCAGGGGGAGCGCGCTTTGCTCGGCTTGGGTGAGGGGGCGGATGGCTTGATAGCCTTGCAGCAGGGCGGCGGATTTGGCGCGGTTGAAGCTGAAATCAGGCTCGAAGCACCAGGCATTCAGGCAAATGGCGATGTCCAGCGCGAAAAAATCGGTGGCAGCGAAATAAAAATCGATCAGGCCAGAGATTTTGCCATCGAGGAAAAATACATTGTCGGGGAACAGATCGGCATGGATTTGGCCGCGCGGCAAGGTGGCGGGCCAGGCGGGAACAATGCGGGTGATGGCGCGATCGAGCGTTGCTTGCAGGCCCGGTTCGACCGCGTCGGCATGGTCGCGGCATTGCGCCCAGAGCGGTGGCCAGGCGGCGGGGCCGAGCGCGTTGGGGCGTTCGGTGCGATAATCCACGCCGGCGTGGTGGAGTTGGGCGAGGGCGCTGCCCAGCTCAGCGCAATGGGCAATGGTGGGGTCACGCGGCCAGACGCCGGGGAGGAAGGTGGTGATGGCGGCGGCTTTGCCGGCGAGACGGTTGAGATTGGCACCGTTGCGCGCACGCACCGGCAGCGCGCAGGGCAGGCCGTGCTGGGCGAGATGTTCGAGCAGGCCGAGGAACCAGGGGAGATCCGCGGGATCGACCCGTTTTTCATAGAGGGTCAGGATGAAATCGCCCTGGGTGGTGCGCAGGGCGTAATTGCTGTTTTCAACCCCCTCGGCAATGCCGCGAAACGCGACGGCTTCGCCCAGATCATACTGGGCGAGAAAGGCGTTGAGCATGCCATCGGTCACTTCGGTATATACAGCCATCAGCGCCGGAGATGACCGATCGGCGAAATGATGGCAAGAGAGGGGGAGCGTAAAAATGGAGAGTGCGGTGAGTGGATTGAAGCGGGTTGCGGTGTTGGCGACGCCTTTGCTGTTGGCGGCGTGTTCGGGGTCATCGGACAAGGTTGCTTTGTTTTGCCCGACCGTGTCGGTGCTGACGCAGGCTAATCAGATGGTCAAAGCGCGGGGCCATGAGGCGAGCGTTGGGGCGCGGGAAATTTCGGCACGGATCACCGGGGTTGCCGGGACATGCGCGACGCATGGCAAGGACGAGCTGTTGACGACATTTCGGATCGGCTTTGCGGCGACCCGGGGGCCAGCTTTGATTGGGGATCAGATCACCCTGCCCTATTTCATCGCGTTGACCCAGGGCGATCAGATTATTGGCAAGCAGATTGACCCGATTACGTTTGATTTCAAAAATGGCGCGACCCAAGCGGTGGCGACCACCAAGCCGATCAAGATTGAGATGCCGAATGCGCCGGTTTCAGCGCAGCAAGAGGCGTTGATTGGGTTTCAGCTTGATGCGAACGCGAGCGGCGTGACGGGCGATCAACGCTGATGGCAGCGCTGGTGACGGGCGGAGCGAAGCGGCTGGGCGCTGCGATTGTGCGCGGGCTGGCGGCCAGCGGGCGGGCGGTGGTGATCCATTATCGGGGGTCGGCGCTGGAGGCTGAGGCGTTGCGCGCCGAGATTATGCAGGCGGGTGGGCGCGCCTTTGTGCTGGAGGCGGATTTGAGCGATCCGACTTCGGTGGCGGGGTTGATTGCGCGGGCCGAGGTGCTCGCCGGGCCGCTGGAGGTGCTGGTGAATAACGCCTCGCGCTTTGAGTTTGATCAGCCCAGCACCATTACGGCAGAAGCGATTGCGGCGCATATGGCACCGAATTTGGTGGCGCCGGTGCTGTTGGCACGGGATTTTGCCGCGTCTTGCATGGGGCGGCACGGGGTGATTGTGAATATTCTGGATCAAAAACTGTCGAATTTGAATCCGGATTTTTTCGCTTATACGCTGTCAAAAGCGGCTCTGGCGGCGGCGACGGAAATGTTGGCCATGGCGTTTGCGCCGATGGTGCGGGTGTGCGGGGTGGCGCCGGGGCTGACCTTGATTGGCGAGCGGCAATCGGCAGAGAATTTCGCCCGTGGCCAAGCGGCGACGCCGTTGCGGCGCGGCTCGACGCCTGAGGATATTGCGGCGACGGTACGATTTATTGTGGAGACCGGATCGGTTACCGGCACGGTGTTTTATGTAGACGCTGGCGAGCATTTGATGCGCCGGCAGCGGGATGTTTCGTTCGAGCCGGGGTGAGGCGGGGATAAGGTTGTTTTATCAAAACCATGCGTGATTGGCATTGGTGCAGCGATGTTGCGCCATGCTACAAAGCAGTATGGGAAAAAATCTGGGACAAAGATTTGGCGAAAAGCTGGCACGGTTTTTATCAAAGCCGGTGCATATTCACGGCACCGCCCCGGCGGCCAAGCCGCACCGGTTAGCTTCGGTGTTGCAGCCGGGGGATGTGGTGCTGGTGGAGGGCAATAGCCGGATCAGCACCGCGATCAAATATCTGACTCAATCGACCTGGTCGCACGCTGCCCTTTATGTGGGCCTGGCACCGGTGCGGGCCGGGGGCGTGGCCGAGCCTTGTTTTATCGAGGCGGATATTAGCGATGGGGTGCGCTGTGTGGGCTTGAGCGAATTCGCCGAATTGCATGTGCGGATTTGCCGACCGATTGGGCTGACCGAGGTGGATTGCGCGGCGGTGATTGGGTTTGCGCGTGCGCGCATCGGCGATCGTTATGATTTGCGCAATGTGTGGGATCTGGCCCGGTATTTATTGCCGACGCCGCCGGTGCCGCGCCGGTGGCGGCGCCGGTTGCTCACCTTGGGCAGCGGCGATCCGACGCGGGCGATCTGTTCAAGTTTGGTGGCGCAGGCTTTTCATGCGGCGGGCTACCCGATTTTGCCGCTGGTGCGGGAGTTTCCGGCGGATGCGCCGGATTGCCCGGCTTGTGTGCGCGAGATTTTGCAAGCGCGGCATTATAGTTTTTTTGTTCCGCGCGATTTTGATGTTTCGCCTTATTTTGAAGTGGTCAAGCCGGGATTGCCGCCGGGCTTTGATTATCGGGCGATTGAATGGGCGAGCGAAGAGCTCACGCCGGGTTGATGGGCTAGACCAGAGGCCGGCGGGGCAGAGGCAGGCCGGGCAAAAATCGGTTTACATTTTTGGTTGGGGTGCTTACCTAAACGTCAACTGATTTTAGGCGATGAAGGAGCACCCGCTGATGAACGCGCAGCATGTTGATGTGTTGATTGTGGGGGCCGGGCTTTCGGGCATCGGGGCGGGGTGCCATTTGCAGATGCATTGCCCGAACAAGAGCTATGCGGTGTTAGAGGCGCGCGACGCCATTGGCGGGACGTGGGATTTATTTCGCTATCCTGGAATTCGATCTGACTCCGATATGTATACGCTGGGGTATTCGTTCCGTCCGTGGACGCAGGCGAAAGCGATTGCCGATGGCCCCGCGATTTTGAATTATGTGCGCGAGACGGCGCGTGACTATGGCGTTGATCAACATATCCGGTTTCATCATGCGGTGAAGCGGGCGCATTGGTCATCAAGCGAGGCGCTGTGGACCGTTGAGGCAGAGGTGGGGGCAGCGCGCGATTTGGTGGTGTTTACCTGCAATTTCCTGTTCATGTGCAGCGGCTATTATGATTACGCTGAAGGGCATAATCCGGAATTTGCCGGGGCGGACAGTTTTGCCGGGCGCTTGGTGCATCCGCAGCATTGGCCGGAGGATTTGGATTATGCCGGCAAGCAAGTGGTGGTGATTGGCAGTGGTGCGACGGCGGTGACGCTGGTGCCGGCGATGGCCGAAAAGGCGGCGCATGTGGTGATGTTGCAGCGTTCGCCGACCTATGTGGTATCGCGCCCGGCGGAAGATGCGTTTGCCAACACGCTGCGCGATTATTTGCCGGGGAAGCTTGCTTATGCGCTGGCGCGCTGGCGCAACGTGTTATTGACCATGTTTTTCTATCAATTGGCGCGCCGACGCCCGGCGAAGGTGAAAGAACAATTGATTGCCTTGGCGCGTCAGCAACTTGGTGACGCGGTGGATGTCGAAACTCATTTCAGGCCGCGCTATAATCCTTGGGATCAGAGATTATGCTTGGTGCCGGATGGTGATTTGTTCCGGGTGTTGAAGGCGGGAACCGCCTCGGTGGTCACGGATCAGATTGAGCGCTTTACCGAGACGGGGATTCTGACGAAATCGGGCACGATTTTGCCTGCGGATATTATTGTGACGGCAACCGGTTTGAAATTGAAGCTGCTGAGCGGGCTTGAGATTTTTGTTGATGGGGTGCGCGCCGATTTATCAAAGACGATGAATTATAAAGGCATGATGAATAGCGATATTCCGAATATGGCCTCATCATTTGGCTATACCAACGCCTCATGGACGCTGAAATCGGATTTGACGGCGGCTTATGTGTGCCGACTGCTTAATTATATGGATCAGCATGGCTATGGCCAATGCACACCCCGGCAGACCGATCCGACGGTGCGGGAAGAGCCGTTTCTGGATTTTAGCTCCGGTTATGTGCAGCGCGCGATCCATCAATTGCCCAAGCAAGGCTCAAAGAAGCCTTGGAAACTCTATCAAAACTACATTCTTGATTTAATAACGCTGCGTTATGGGCAGGTGAATGACGGCACGATGGAGTTTGTCCGGCGGCAACCCGCGCAGCGCGCGGCCTGATCGGGGCGGGTGCGGCGGGGCTGATCATAGCAAAGGCGCGATGACCTTGCGATCATCGCGCCTCCAACGCCTATCCAGTTAGAACCGGTGGTGTTGGTTAGTGCATGGCGTGAACGGTATATTTTCCGTTGTTCCAGATATAGATGGCATAAGCGGCCGGAACCACGTCACCAATTTTGTTGAAGCGAATTTCGCCGAGCACGGTATTCCACGGACCACCGGCTTTCAGCTCCTTGGCGACGACCAGAGGCTTGATGCTGTGCGCTTTTTTCGCCGCTTCAGCCCAGACCTGGATGGTTGCGTAGGAGTAGAGCACGTAGCCGCCCGGGTTTTGACCTTTGGCGGAAAGCTCTTTCACCACGGAAGCCGCAGACGGGCTTTTTTCAGCCGGCGGCGGGAAGGTGAACAGCATGCCTTGCGCGGCGGGGCCGGCGATTTGCCAAAGCTGATCGGTCGCCATCGCGTCTTCCCCGAAATATTGCGGGTGATAGCCTTGGGCGGCACCTTCGCGCTCCATGATGCCGGCATCGGCGTAGTAGCCACCGACATAAACGAGGCCGATACCATCTTGCTTGAGGCGGCTGATCAGGGCGGAGTAGTCTTTTTCGCCGGCTGTGTATGAGGCGTTATAGGCCACTTTGACGCCGAGCTTTTTCAGGTTCATCCGCACCTGATCGGCGATGCCTTTGCCGTAGGTGGAATTATCATCGAGGACGGCGATTTTGTCCTTGGCGAAATGGGCTTTGATGTACTTAGCAGCAACTTTGCCTTGCTCGTCATCGCGGCCGCAAACGCGGAACGTGTTCCACGAACCTTGATCGGTATATTGCGGGTTGGTTGACGCGGGCGAAATTTCAAGCACGCCGTTCTCGCTATAGACTTTACTCGCCGGAATGGTTGACGCCGAGCAGAAATGGCCATCGACCATCACCACATGATCGGCGACCAACTGGTTCGCCACGGTGACGGCCTGTTTCGGATCGCAGGCATCATCAACGGTGATTGCTTCGACTTTTTTGCCGAGCACGCCGCCATGGGCGTTGAGATCGGCGACCGCCTGATTGGCGCCATTGACCAACTGGGTGCCGAACGCGGCGTTAGAGCCGGTCATCGGGCCGGCCACGCCGATCTTGACTTGCGCTTGTGCGGCGCCGGCGGTGAGGCAGAGCCCCAGAGCCGTCATCGCGGCGACTTTGTAAAACTTGTTCCCCAAAACACTCGCTCCTTGATTGCTAGTCGTTACGTTTTCAGTTTTTATCAATGCCCGCCCTCCAGATAGGCTGCTTTGATTTCTGGCCGGGCCAGCAATTCGGCACCCTCCCCTTGCATGGTGATGGCACCGTTCACAAGCACATAGCCTCGATGAGCGAGGCGCAATGCCTGATAGGCGTTCTGCTCGACCAACAGCACGGTCAAGCCCAGCTCACGATTGAGCTGGCGAATAGCTCCAAAAATTTGTTTGACCACCAGCGGCGCGAGGCCGAGGCTTGGCTCATCGAGCATCAAAAGATCGGGCTTGGACATCAAAGCGCGCGCAATCGCTAACATTTGCTGTTCGCCGCCCGAGAGGGTGCCGCCGCGCTGGTTGATCCGCTCTTTGAGGCGGGGGAACAAATCAAACATTAAGGCAAGTTGTTTGTCGTAATCAGCGAATTTGACGACTTGTGCGCCCATCAGCAGATTTTCTTCGACACTCATGCGCGGAAAAATGCGCCGCCCTTCCGGTGCGTGGGCGATGCGCTTGCGCGCAATGTCATGCATCGCGCATTGGGTGATGTCTTCGCCTTGATAGATGATGCTGCCCGTGCGCGCGCGCGGGTTGCCGCAAATCGTCATCATCAGGGTTGATTTACCCGCACCATTCGCACCGATCAGGGTGACGATTTCACCTTTTTCGACGGTCAAATCAATCCCGCGCAGCGCTTGGATTTGGCCATAGAAAGCGGTAACGCCGGAGAGAGAAAGCATAACACTCATTGCGCGGCCACCGGAACATCGAGATCATCATCATCACCTTCGCCCAGATAGGCGGCGATGACGGCTTGGTTAGTGCGGATTTCAGCGGGCGTGCCATCGGCGATTTTTTTACCGTGATCCAGCACGATGATATGATCGGATATTTTCATCACCACGCCCATATCATGCTCGATCAGCAGCAAAGAGCAACCGGCGGCACGGATTTTCAAGAGCAGCGCGTTGAGCTCTTCGCTTTCGCGCGGATTGAGGCCAGCGGCCGGTTCATCAAGGCAGAGCAACACCGGATCGGTACACATGGCGCGGGCAATTTCGAGGCGACGTTGGGCACCATAGGGCAGCGAGGCCGCGGGTTCGTCGGCGCGTTCGGTCAGGCCGGTGGCATCCAACCAATATTTGGCGCGCTCTAGGGCCTCGGCCTCGACGCGGCGGTAGCGTCCAAGCCCGAGCACGGCGAGGAGCGTAAACCCGGTGGCCGCTTGCAGGCGATTATGCTGCGCTACCATCAGATTTTCCAGCACGGTCATGCCACCGAACAGGCGGATATTTTGGAAGGTGCGCGCCACCCGGCCCCGCTTGGCGATGGCAAAGCCGGGTAGGCGATGCAGTGCCAGCGTTGATTGGTCCTCGCGATGGATGGTGATTTCACCCTCGCTGGGCCGATAAAATCCGGTGATGCAGTTAAAGACCGTGGTTTTACCTGCACCGTTCGGGCCGATCACCGCTGTGATTTCGCCACTTATGGCAGTGAAGGACAAGCGGGAGACGGCGGTTAGACCGCCGAATCGCATGACCAGATCACGAACCTCGAGCAATGTTGTCATTAGCCATGGCCCTCGGACATCAGTTCGCTTGAGATTTGCTGACGTTTTCCTAACGCGATGGAGGGCGTGCGGGTGGAGACGAAGCCACGCGGACGGACAACCATCATGATGACCAGCGCGAAACCGAAAAACAACATGCGATAGATTGATAAATCTTGCAGCAGCGCGGGGATGCCGATCATCACCACGGCGGCAAGGGCGACGCCGAGTTGGCTGCCCGCCCCGCCCAGCACCACGATGGCCAGAACGGTTGCTGATTCGATGAAGGTGAAACTATCGGGGCTGATGAAATTTTGGCGGGTGGCGAAAAAACAGCCGGCGAAGCCGCCAAACATGGCGCCGATGGCGAAGGCGGTGAGTTTGGTGTTGCGCACATTGATGCCGAGCGAGCGGCAGGCGATTTCATCTTCGCGCAAGGCTTCCCAGGCGCGGCCCATGGGCAGGCGGCGCAGGCGCAGCGTGACCCAATTGGTGAGCAGGGCGAGGACGAAGATGATGTAATAAAGATAGGTGGTGAGTTGCTTGGGGTCTGGATCAATCCCAAAGAAGCCGGAGAATGTGCCGGGCCCGCCGCCGAGATTGAAGTTCAGACCAAAGAAGGTGGGGTGCGGAATGTTATAGATGCCGTTCGGCCCGCCGGTGAGGGAAATCCAGTTGGTGATGACAAGGCGAATAATTTCACCAAAGGCGAGCGTGACGATGGCGAGATAATCGCCGCGCAGCCGCAGAACCGGAAAGCCGAGACACATGCCCCAGATCGCAGCGAAAATGCCGGATAGCGGCAGGCACTCCCAGAAGGTCAAATGATAATAATGCGCGAGCAGTGCAAACGAGTAGGCGCCAACGGCGTAAAACGCGACATAGCCGAGATCGAGCAAACCGGCCAAGCCGACGACGATGTTAAGGCCCCAGCCGAGCATCACATAGGTCATCACCAGCACGCCGAGATCGATATAGAAATTGGCGATGCCAGGAACTAACGGCAGCAGGGCGGCGCTGGCGAGCAAGAGCGGGGCGACATATTTGCCCGCCGAGGCCACGCGAGCGGCCCGCCAGGCGGCGCGGCCTTGATGCACGCGACGCTCTTGCCAGATCAGCACCAGCAGGCGGGCGAGCATGGCGAGGACGACACCGATGACCAGCAATTTCGGCCGATAATGCAGCACCAGCCCGTTGGTTTCGCCATGCAGGCGCAAACCGATGAAGGGCACAAAAATGGCGAGGGCGAGCAGACCGACCCCGCCGGCGTCACGGATATAGCGAATTAGCGTGTCGCGGCCACCCTGCGCCGAGCGCACATCAGACATTGATCAGACCTTCTCGATATCGGCGCGACCGAGCAAGCCGGTGGGCATGAACATCAGCACAATCGCGAGGATCGAATAGACGGCGACGTCCTTATAGGCAATTGTTGCGTATCCGGACCAGAATGCTTCGATCAGCCCGATGAGCAAGCCACCGAGCACCGCACCGGGCAGGCTACCGATGCCCCCTAGCACGGCGGCGGTGAAGGCCTTGATGCCGGCGTTGAAGCCGATGAAGAAATTGATCACCCCGTAATAGCTGAGGAACATGATGCCGGCGACGGCGGCGAGGGCGGAGCCGATGACGAAGGTGAGGCTGATCACCCGATTGGTGTTGACGCCGAGCAAAGCGGCCATTTTTGCATCTTGCTCAATCGCGCGCATCGCCCGACCGAGCGGGGTTTTGGTCACGATGTAGGTGAAAATGCCGAGCGTTACCAAGGTGGTGACAATGATCGCGATTTGCATATACGACATTTGGACAACGAAACCATGCTGCTGCATGATTTTAAAACCACCGGGAATCGGCTCAGGAATGGCGCGATCTTTGGCGCCTTGCGAGGTTTGCACGAAATTCTCTAACAAGATTGACATGCCGATCGCTGAGATCAGCGGGGCGAGGCGGAACGAGCCGCGCAACGGGCGATAGGCCGCGCGTTCGATGGTGTAGCCATAGACCCCGCACAGCGCGATCGAGACCAATAATGCAACGAGTAAGCCGACGGGGACGGCGGCGATGCCCATGCCTGAAAAAGCGGTGAGCACGATGATACCGACATAAGCGCCGACCATGAACACATCACCATGGGCAAAATTGATCATGCCGATGATGCCGTAAACCATGGTGTAGCCGACAGCGATCAACCCGTAGACCATGCCCAGCGTGATTCCGTTGATTAATTGCTGTAACGCATACGCTACCATGCAGCCCTCCGAATATATCTTTTATTTTGATGCCGTTAGCATTGTCCCCGAACGCGCGGTGATAACCACATTTTCGTGAGGTTGGCAATGCAGCCTGGACAATCGATGCAATTAAATTGCGCCTAGATGCAGAGACAATGATGATGTATTACGTAAGCGGCAATTCAAGGAATACGTCATGAATGATCATTTTCGGACCAAAACAGCGCTGATTACTGGGGCGTCAAGTGGAATCGGGGCGGCAATGGCGCGTGATTTGGCCCAAGCTGGTGCCAATTTGGTGTTGGTGGCCCGGCGGGCCGATCGGCTGGAGGCTTTGGCCGCCGAGTGCCGATTATTCGGGGTGAACGCGGTGGTTGCCCCTACGGATTTGGCGGATTTTCAGGCGCGCGTGGATTTGGCCGAACGATTTTCGACGGTGGATGTGCTGATCAATAATGCCGGGCTTGGCGTATTTGGTGCGCTGGCGACTGCGGATTGGGGCAGGGTTGATGCCATGTTAGCGGTGAACATCACGGCACTGACTCATTTGACCCGGCTCTTCGCGCCGTTGATGAGCCAGCGTGGCTATGGGCGGATTATGCTGGTCGCCTCCACTGCGGCGTTTCAGCCGGTACCGCTTTATGCGGCTTATGCGGCGAGCAAATCCTATGTGCTCTCACTCGGCGAGGCGCTGGATGTGGAATTGGCGCCGCAGGGGGTTCGGGTTTCGGTGTTGTGCCCTGGCGTGACCGAGACCGAGTTTTTTGCGGTGGCCGATCAAACGCGCTCGGACTTCACCAAGAAATCGGCAATGACCGCGAGCGAGGTGGCGCGAATCGGGCTTGATGCCTTGGCCAAAGGGCGCTCAAGCGTGGTGGCGGGCACGATGAATGCGGCGATGGCGTTCGGCACGCGCTTGGCGCCCCGGGCGCTGGCGGCGAAAATTGCCTATCGCACGATCAAGCCGTGATGGTCTGATGATGGTGGAGGGCGCGCAGACGATCCATGCCGAATTGATTGCGGTGCTGGTGGCGGTGACGCGGGGCGTGCCGCGGGTGCTGACCTTGGCGGATGGGAGTGCGCTGCCGGAAGGACCGCTGGAGCCGACCCATCGTTCGTTGCAAGCGGGGTTGCGCGCCTGGGTTGAGCGGCAGACGCATCATCCGCTCGGCTATGTCGAGCAGCTTTATACCTTTGCCGATCAGGCGCGCAGCGCGGAAGCGCGCACCGAAGGGCGCAGCATTTCAATTTCCTATTTGGGCTTGACCCGCGAGGCGGCGCCGCAAGGGGCGATTTCGTGGCAGGATTGGTATCGTTATTTTCCCTGGGAGGATCGGCGGAGCGAAACCAAGCGCGAGCCGACGCTGCTGGAGGCGCCGATCCGCGACGGGTTGGCGCGCTGGCAGGGCCGCGATGCGACGCGCCGGATGCGGGTGGCCAATGCGTTCGGGTTGGATGGGGTGGCGTGGAACGAGGAATTGGTGCTCGCCCGGTATCAGTTACTCTATGAGGCCGGCTTGGTGCATGAGGCGGCGCGCGATGGCCGGGCGGCGCATGGCGCGTTGGTCTCCGGCACGCCGATGGCGGCGGACCATCGCCGGATTTTGGCGACCGCGATCAGCCGGTTGCGGGCGAAAATTAAGTATCGACCGGTGGTGTTCGAATTGTTGGCTGAGAGTTTTTCATTGCTGGATCTGCAACGCTGCGTCGAGGCGTTGGCGGGGCAGCGCATGCATAAATCGAATTTTCGGCGGGTGATGGAGGCACAGAACCTGTTGGAAGAGACCGGAAAATTCACCTCGGGGCCGGGCCGGCCGGCGAAACTATTCCGGTTTCGCGAAGCGATCCGGGCCGAGCGCGACATCACCGATACGCGACTGCCGATGGTGCGGACTTGACTTTATTATACTCATTCTTAGTATAACTAGCGCGTTACGCGGCTGTTCGTCGCGTTTTTTTGAACCCTAATTATACTCAAATTGAGTATAATGGAGCGACCCATGACGATGCTGGTTTCCGATCCGGCTTACGCCGCCCTCGCGCATCATATGCCGCCGGCGGAGTTTGCGCTGTTGCAGGAGGATATTTCTGCCATCAGGCGGCTCAAACAGGCGCGTAACGCGATTATTCTCGCGCATAATTACCAAACCCCCGAAATTTATCATGGGGTTGCCGATATCACCGGCGATAGCCTAGCGCTGGCCCGCGAGGCAGTGACGGCGCAGGCGGATGTGATTGTGATGGCTGGGGTGCATTTCATGGCGGAGACCGCCAAGCTGCTCAATCCCAGCAAAATCGTGCTGATCCCGGATGCGCGCGCGGGTTGTTCGCTTGCCGAGAGCATTACGGCTGAGGATGTGCGCGGGTTGCGGGCGCGCTATCCGGGTGTGCCGTTGATTGCTTATGTGAACACATCGGCGGCGGTGAAGGCGGAGGTGGATTATTGCTGCACCTCGGGCAATGCCAAGCAGGTGGTGGAGTTCGCGGCCAAGGCGGCGGGGACGGACCGGGTGGTGATGCTGCCGGATCGGTATTTGGCGGCGAACACGGCGCGCGAGACATCGGTGCAGATTATCCCCTGGGATGGCGCTTGCGAGGTGCATGAGCGGTTTACCCGTGCCGATATTGCGCAGGTACGGGCGCAATATGACAATGTGACGGTGCTGGCCCATCCGGAATGTCCGGAAGAAGTGATTGCGGCGGCGGATTTTGCGGGCTCCACAGCGGGGATGGCGCAGTTCATCGCGAAACATCAGCCGGCGCGGGTGGCGCTGATTACCGAATGTTCGATGAGCGATAATCTGGCCTCGCAATTTCAGGGCGTGGATTTCGTGAAGCCCTGCAATTTGTGCCCGCATATGAAGCGGATCAATTTGGGCAATATTCGCCGGGCGCTGGAGACGATGACGGGTGCGATCGAGATTGATCCGGACTTGGCCGCACGGGCGCGGGTTTCGGTTGAGCGGATGCTGGCGATATGACCGATTTTCAGGCGTTGGCTGATCGGCCAGTGATTATCGGCGGCGGCTTGGCCGGGCTTGCCGCTGCGCTGGAAGCGGCACCGCGCCCGGTGGTGCTGATAACGGCGGGCACGCTGAGCGATGGCGCGGCGAGCCTGTGGTCGCAAGGCGGGATTGCCGCAGCGATTGGCGCGGATGATGATGTGACATTGCATGGCGCCGACACTATGGCGGCGGGTGATGGGCTGTGCGATCCGGTGGCGGTGGCGCGGATTATTGGCGCCGGGCCTTCGGTGATTGAGCGGCTGGTGGCGTTGGGCGTTGGGTTTGACCGGGATGCCACCGGGGCCATTGCGCTGGGGCTGGAGGCTGCGCATGCGCGGCGGCGGATTGTGCATGTGCGCGATCACACCGGAGCGGCGGTGACGGCGGCGGCGGCGGCTTCGGTGCGGGCGGCGGCGCATGTGACCTTGATTGAGCATGCAGCGGCGTTGCAAATCGCGACGCATGAGGGGCGGGTGATCGGCGTTTGGATCGCAACGCCGGATCAAATATTGTTTTTGCGCACCGGGGCGGTGCTGGTGGCGACCGGCGGGGCGGCGGGGTTGTATCGCGCCTCCAGCGCGCCGAGTGGGGCGACCGGTTCGGGCCTCGCTTTGGCCGCCGAGGCGGGTGCGACATTGCGCGATTTAGAATTCATGCAGTTTCACCCGACCGGATTGGATGCCGGTGCCTCGCCCTTGCCATTGATTTCCGAGGCGGTGCGCGGCGAAGGGGCGGTGCTGGTGGATGAGACCGGGGCGCGCTTCATTGACGAATTGCTGCCGCGCGATGTGGTGGCGCGGGCGATTCATGCGCATCAATTGCAAAATCATCGCTGTTTTCTGGATGCGCGGGCGATTGGTGAACGGTTTCACACGCGGTTTCCCTCCATCGCGGCCTCCTGTGCGCGGGCGGGGATTGATCCGGCGCAGATGCCGATGCCGGTCACGCCGGTGGCGCATTATCATATGGGCGGGATTGCGGTGGATGCGGCGGGGCAAAGCAGCGTGCCGGGGCTGTTTGCCGCCGGTGAGGCGGCGAGCACCGGGCTGCATGGGGCGAACCGGCTGGCGAGTAATTCGCTCCTCGAAGCGTTCGTGACCGGGGCGGATGTTGGGTTTTTGTTTCGCACGCTGGATGCCACGGGGGCCGACCAGCGGATTGGGTTGGTGAGCGGTTCGGCGGCGGACCCTGCATCGCTGCTTATGATCCGCTCGGTCATGGATCGTGATTTGTTCGTGCAGCGCAACCGGGCCGGTTTGCGGCGGGCGATGGCGGAATTTTTGCCGTTGGCGACGCGCAACCAGGCCGCCTTGGTGGCGCTGATGATGGTGGTGGCGGCCTATGATCGCCATGAAAGCCGGGGCGGGCATGCGACCAGCGATTATCCGGCGCGCAGTGCTGCGGCGCCGGTGTCATCAACCCTGACCCGTGCCAGCGCGTTGCAGCGCGCCCAGGTTATTTTGCGCCAGAGGATTGCCGCATGAGCTTGCCCGATTTGCTGATTGAGCCGGTGATTCGCGCAGCCCTTGCCGAGGATTTGGGCCGGGCTGGCGATATTACCACCGAGGCGGTGATTCCGGCGGATACACGGGCGACGGTGCATTTCGTGGCACGCGAGCCGGGTGTGATTGCCGGGCTTGCTTGTGCGCGCATCGCTTTTGCGCTGCTCGACCCAAGCTTGCTGTTCGTGCCGGTGCTGGCGGATGGCACGCGCGTGACGCCGGGCGATGTGATTGCGCGGGTGGCCGGGGCGGCAAGACCGATTCTCTCCGCCGAGCGGGTGGCGCTGAATTTTCTGGCCCAGCTTTCGGGCGTGGCGAGCGCGACGGCGGGGATTGTCGCGGCGATTGCGCATACCAAGGCGCGGTTGAGCTGTACGCGCAAGACCGTGCCGAATTTGCGGTTTTTGCAAAAATACGCGGTGCGGGCGGGGGGTGGTGCGAATCATCGGTTCGGCCTCGATGATGCGGTGCTGATCAAGGATAATCATGTTGCGATGGCGGGCGGGGTTAGCGTTGCGATTGCGCGGGCGCGGGCTTGCGTGGGGCATTTGGTGAAAATTGAATGCGAGGTGGATACGCTGGCGCAGTTGGAACAGGCGCTGGCGGCTGGGGCGGATGCGGTGCTGCTGGATAATATGACCCCTGCCCTGCTGCGCGAGGCGGTGGCCATGATTGGCGGGCGGGCAATTGCCGAGGCGTCCGGGCGCATCACGCCGGCGAGCGCACCGGCGATTGCCGAGAGCGGGGTGGATTTGATTTCGGCGGGCTGGTTGACCCATAGCAGCCGCGCTCTGGATATTGGGCTCGATTTCGTGGAATAGTGCGTCCATGACACGCACCCCGATGATGACGGCGACGCTGCTGGGTCTGGCCGGGACCATTCCGTTTATCGCGCTGCTCGCGATTATCGCGACCCGCCCGCTCGATGCGCCGACGGCGACGGTGAGCATTATCGATTATGGCGCGGTTATTCTGAGTTTTCTCGGCGCGGTGCATTGGGGATTTGCCCTGGAGCCGGGCGGCATGGTGCGTGACGCGCGGGCCAATGATCAGCGGCTGGTGTTCGGCGTGCTGCCCGCGTTGATTGGGTTCTTCGCGTTGATTTGCGTCACCCCGCTCGGTGCGCCGCGCCTCGCCCTTGCCGTGCTGATTGCCGGATTTTTCGCGACGATCCTGGCCGAGACGGTGGGCAAAGGGCGCGATTTGGTACCGGCGAAATATCTGGTGCTCCGCTGGGTGGTGAGTTTGGTGGTGCTACTGGTGCTGGTCGCGACCTTGTTCATCACGCTGGTGGGGATGCGGCAGGCTTAGGGGGCGAAAATAATTGCTGGCAACCGCGTCTTTGTATATATATATCAGGCTGAAATATATACTGAGAGGGGCAGATGGCGCTCAGTTTGAAAGACCCGGAGACGGACCGGCTGGCGCGGGCGGTGGCGTCTTTGACCGGTGAGACGCTAACCGATGCGGTGCGCACAGCGTTGGCCGAGCGTTTGGCGCGTGAGCGGCGCAAGCGCGGGCAATCGGTTGGGCTAGCGGATCGGTTGCGGGCGATTGGCGAGGATTGTGCCACATTACCGGATTTGGATCCGCGCACGCCCGAGCAGATCATTGGTTATGATGATCACGGCCTGTGGCGATAGGTGGTTGTTGATAGCTCAGCGTTGATCGCGATTTTGTTCCGTGAGCCGGATGCGGCGCGGTATGAAGCGGCGCTGGCCGGGGCGCCATTACGGTTGCTGTCTGCGGTGACCCGCGTTGAGATTTCGTTGGTGGTGGAAGGCCGGAAGGGCGAAGCGGGACGCCGGATTGTTGATCGGCTGTTGGATGAAGGGGATTTTGAGATTGTGAGCGTCACGCCCCAGCAGGCCGGCTTAGCGATTGAGGCGTTTCGGCGCTTTGGCAAGGGGCGGCACCGGGCGGGGCTGAATATTGGTGATTGCTTTTCCTATGCGTTGGCCGCCGCAAGCAATTTACCCTTGCTCTATAAGGGCGATGATTTCGCCCATACTGACATTCAGAGCGCGTTACGCGACTAAAGCATTGTTTCGGCGAGCAACTTTATCCAAGCAATTTCATTGCTTTAGCGGATTACTCGGGCGCAAAAAAGAGCGTGACCTTGTGGGTCACGCCCTTTGACCAGTGGCGCTCGGTTAGAACGCTGCGTCTTCGAATTCCATCATCGTCGCGGAGCCGGAGCGAATGGCGGCGAGCAGGGCGCCGGTTTGCGGCAATAGGCGCTCCATGAAGAATTTCGCTGTTTGCACCTTGGCCCGATAGAATTGGCCTTCGCCCACATCCTCGGCTTTTGGTGCGGCGATGGCGACCATGCGCGCCCAGACGAAGGCGAGTGCGGTGAGGCCGAACAGGCGCAGATAATCGACCGAGGCGGCGCCGATTTCATCATGATTGGACATGGCGTTTTCCATGATGAAGCCAGTGGCTTCCTGCATATGTTCGATCGCTTGTTGCAGCGGCGGCAGGAACGGTTCTAGCGCTTCGTTATCGGCATGAGCCTCGATAAATTCCATCACCGGATCGAGGAAGCGGGTGAGCAGGCGCCCGCCATCTTGCGGCAATTTGCGCCCGACCAGATCGAGCGCTTGAATGCCGTTGGTGCCTTCATAGAGCATTGAGATGCGCGCATCACGAACATATTGTTCGATACCGTGGTCGCGAATATAGCCGTGCCCGCCATAGGTTTGCACCGCGAGGGAGGCAATTTCAAAGCCCATGTCGGTGAACATCGCTTTGACCACCGGGGTCATCAGCGAGGAGAAATCATCGGCGACTTGTTTCGCATCATCATCGGTCGATTTGTTCAGGATTTCGAGCTCGCGCGCGACCCAACCGGCGAGACCCCGGCACCCTTCGATATAAGCGCGCATGGTGAGCAGCATGCGGCGCACATCAGGATGCACCAAGATCGGGTCCGCTTGCTTGTCCGGCGCTTTGGTGCCGGTGAGTGAGCGGCCTTGGATGCGGTCACGCGCATAGGTAACGGCGTTTTGATAAGCGGTTTCGGCGATGCCGAGACCCTGAATACCCACGGATAGACGCTCAGTGTTCATCATTTTGAACATGCCGGCGAGGCCCTTATTCGGCTCACCGACCAGCCAGCCTTTCGCGCCATCAAAACTCATGGCGCAGGTAGCCGAGGCTTTGATGCCCATTTTATGCTCAATGGCGGTGCATTGCAGGCCGTTGCGCGGGCCGAGTGAGCCATCTTCGCGCACCAGGAATTTGGGCACCACGAACATCGAAATACCTTTCACCCCGCGCGGCGCATCCGGCAGGCGGGCGAGTACCAGATGGATGATGTTTTCGGTCAAATCATGCTCGCCGGCGCTGATGAAAATCTTGTTGCCGGTGATGCTGTATGAGCCATCCGGGTTCGGCTCGGCCTTGGTGCGCAGCATGCCCAGATCGGTGCCGCAATGCGGCTCGGTGAGGCACATGGTGCCGGACCATTTGCCGGTGACGAGGTTGGGCAGATAGGTTTTTTTCTGCTCCTCGCTGCCAGCGTGGGATAGAGCGACGTAAGCGCCATGGGTCAAGCCGGGATACAGACCAAAGGCGACATTGGCCGAGCAGAGCATTTCTTCGACCATCATCGCCGCCGGGATCGGCATGCCTTGGCCACCCCATTCGGGGGCTGCGGCCATCGAACTCCAGCCACCCTCGCAGAACGCTTTATAGGCATCCTTGAAGCCGGTGGGTGTGCGGACGACGCCGTTTTCATAGACGCAGCCTTCAAGATCACCAACCTGATTGAGCGGGAACAGCACGTTCTCCGCCATTTTCGCGGCTTCTTCCAACACTGAATCCATCAATTCCGGCGTGAAATCCGCATTGCCGGGCAGTTCAGTGATGGTGCTGCTGTCGAATAATTCGTGCAACACAAAGCGCATATCCTGGATCGGGGCATGATAGACGGGCATGGGTAACGCTCCTTTTGACGAACGATAACAGGTACAAAGGTGTCGAGATCAATTCCGCAAGGGTTTGCCGGTATCGATAATTTGCTTGATCCGCGCTTGGGTTTCCTTGGTGCGGAACAGGGCCATGAAGGCTTCGCGCTCCAAATCCATAATCGCGGCTTGGGGCACCGGATCGATGATATCGATATCGCCGCCGGTGAGCACGCGCGCGAGATGCGTTGCCACCGTAACGTCATGCGGGGTGGCGATGCCTTTTTTGCGAAACTCATTGACGGCCATAGCGAGGCCGGTGCGCCCGGTCGCGCCGGGCAATTGCAGCGGTGCCGGGTCAGGCGGCGGCGCGTAGCCGGGAACCATGGCCAGCGCCCGCGCTTTGGCATCTGCGAGCACGCGGGTGCGGTTCATGGTGATGCCATCGGTCGGGCGGAGGAATTTCAGTGCCTGCGCCTCGGCGGCTGAGAGGCTGACTTTCGCCGTCGAGATCATTTCGAACACTTTGGCCACGGCCGGCATTGGGCCGCGCGGCATTTTCGGATCGGCCTGCCAACGGGTGAGCATTTGGGTGCAACCGCCCCAGCCGGGAACCAAGCCGACACCGGCTTCAACCAGACCGATATAGGTCTCGGCATAGGCTTGCACGCCAGCGCAATGCAGCAGGATTTCGCAGCCACCGCCCAGGGCGCGACCGGCGGGGGCGGCGACGATGGGGACCGGGGCCGTGCGCATCAATTGATAGACGCGCTGACCTTCCTTGATGGTGCCTTCGATTTTGCCCCACATGCGCAGATTGGCCGCAAACATCGCAAGGCCAAGATTGGCACCGACCGAGAAATTTTCCTTGCCGGGGCCTGCGCGCAAATCCTCCGAATAAATCACCATCGCTTTGTAGGATTTCTGCACCAGGGCGATGGTTTTTTCGAGGAGTGCCAGAATATCGCCATCAAGCGCATTCATGATCGAATGGAATTCGACGCAGAGCACGCCATCGCCAATATCCCAGACCGACGCGGATTTGTTGCCCAGCACCGGCTTGGCACCGCGCTTGACATCCTCAAGCAATAACACCCCATCGGGGCGCAGCACCGGGTGATAGGCACCATCCAAGCCGAATTGCAGCAGGGTGCGGCCTTCGGTTTTATAGAATTTGCCATCGCCAATTTTGCTGAGCACCGGCGGGACTGGAATTGAAAGTTCGCTGAGCTTGCTTGCAACATAGGGCGCGCCCAATTTATCGATCAGCTCGAACGGGCCGTATTTCCAGGTATAGCCCAGGCGCATTGCCTCATCGATGCTGGCGACATCCGGTGCTATGTCACCGAGCAGGGATGCGGCATAGGCTAACACCCGGCCCAGTACGCCCCAGGCATAGTGGCCGGGCTTGGAGGTGGCGCCAACCAACTTTTTCAAATCCTTTTTTGCATCCGCGACTTCGGTGATTTTGGGGCGGATGCTGGCGCGCCATTCAAGGCGGCCTTCTGCGGCGGCGGCGAGGGACAAGGTTTCCTTGACCCGCTCAGCACCCCGGCCTTGGCTGCGGTAAAACCCGCCTTTGCCTTTTTTGCCGGTATAGCCTTCGGCGATCAGTTTTTCGATGAAGGATACATCGCGGTTCATGCTGTGGAACGGATCGGATGGGGGCAGCAGCCGCGCGAGCGAGGCATTCACGTGCGGGCCAAGATCAATGCCGACGAGATCCATCAAGCCAAACACGCCGGTTGAAGGAAAACCCATCGGTTTGCCCATGATGGCATCGGCCTCTTCGACCTCAAGACCGAGATCGAGGGCGAGGACCATGGCGGTTTGGATCCAATAGGTGCCAATGCGGTTGGCGATGAAGCCCGGTGTATCGTTACAGATGATAACGGACTTGCCCAAGGTAACATCGCAGAATTGTTGCAGTTTGCGCACTGCATCGGGCGTGTTCGCTGAGCTGATGACCAACTCTAACAGGCGCATATAACGCGGCGGGTTGAAAAAATGAGTAATCATGAAATCGGGTTTCAGGCTCTCATCCATTCCCGATGTCAGTTCGGCCAAGGGGATCGTCGAGGTGTTAGAGGACACCACCGACCCTGGCTTGCGCACGCGCGCGAGGCGGGCATAGAGCGCTTGTTTAATGTCTAGCCGTTCGATCACGGCTTCCACGATCCAGTCACATTCGGCCAGACTATCGAAATCATCTTCGGTATTGCCCGGCGTGATCAGCTTGGCGGCGGCTGACGACATGAGCGGATTGGGCTGGGCTTTTTTGAATCGCTCAATCGCCGCTTTAGCGATGGCGTTCCGATCGGCGCTGCCCGGCTTGACGATGTCGAGCAGCTTGACCTTGACCCCGGCATTGGCGACGTGAGCGGCAATCGCCGCCCCCATCACGCCCGCGCCGATCACGGCAACGGATTTGATTTCAGACATCAGACCGCCTCCAGCACCGTGGCGATGCCTTGACCACCACCGATACATTGGGTGGCGAGCGCATATTTACCGCCTTCGCGCTTGAGCAATTGCGCGGCTTTGCCGGTAATGCGCGCGCCCGTGGCGCCGAGCGGATGGCCAAGGGCAATGGCGCCGCCATCCAGATTGACCGTCGCGGGGTCAAGCTCCAAATCCCGAATGCAGGCGAGGGCTTGCGAGGCGAAGGCTTCGTTCAGCTCGACCACGTTCAAATCCCGCGCGGCGAGGCCAGCGCGGGCGAGGGCTTTGCGCGATGCCGCGACCGGGCCGATACCCATAATATCTGGCGCGCAGCCCGCGACGGCGGTTGATTTGATCCGGGCGATAATCTCAAGCCCATGTTTTTTGGCGTAAGCCTCCGAGCAGACCAGCACCGCCGAGGCGCCATCGGTCAGCGGCGAGGAGGTGCCGGCGGTAACGGTGCCGTTGGCATCGAACGCCGGTTTCAGCGCAGCGAACCCCTCACGCGAGGCGTCATGCCGAATGCATTCATCCTGCGTGGCGTTGGCTTTGTTGAGGGTGATCGGCACGATTTCGCCGGCAAGCCGCCCTGCTTTCTGCGCGGCAGCGGCTTTGACATGGCTGGCGAGGGCAAATTCTTCCTGCGCCTCGCGGGTGATTTGCCAACGTTGGGCGACATTTTCGGCGGTATCGCCCATGCCCATATAGGCGGCGGGATTTTTCGCATAGAGTGTGGGTGAGGGCATTGGGTTATAGCCGCCCATGGGCACGCGGGTCATGCTTTCGATGCCGACGGCGAGGAACGCCTCGCCCGCACCCATGGCAATCGCGCCCGCGGCCATATGCACCGAATACATCGAGGAGCCGCAGAAGCGATTGACGGTGGCCCCCGCCACGCTGATCGGCAAATCGGCGAGCAGCGCGATCAGCCGGGCGACGTTCAGACCCTGCTCGGCCTCGGGAAAGGCGCAACCGACGAGAATATCCTCGATATCATCGGGTTTCACGCCGGTGCGCGCAATCAATGCCCGTACAATTTCCGCTGCCATTTCATCGGGGCGCACCCGGGTCAATCCGCCTTTTTTGGCCGGTGTGAACGGGGAACGGGCGTAGCCGGCGATGACTGCATGGGTCATGGATATGACAAGCTCCTCTGCGATGAAGACGGATATTTCGGTGGGTTCACGGTCGGGTTTTTTTGGGCAGACCAGGATCGTTCAAAACGGCCTCGGCTTGGTGTTCGATATCGGCGAGTTCGGCGAGACTTTGCTCAAGGGCTGAGCGCTGGTCATGCAGCTTGGCGATGCGCTTACGCACGGCGACCAGCAATTGGCGCACTTGGGCGAGATGGGTTGGGTCAATATCGTACAGATCAAGATATTCTTTGATTTCGCGTAACGAGAAACCAAGCCGCTTACCCCGTAAAATCAACACGAGGCGGGCACGATCGCGCACCGTATAGACCCGCGTGGTGCCGGCGCGGCTGGGCGCGAGCAGGCCTTTATCCTCATAGAAACGGATAGTGCGCGCGGTGACGCCGAGCTGGCGGGCCAATTGGCTGACGGAGAATAAGGCCTCCGCCTGGCCTGATTCGGTCGGTGAATCGCCGGATATGCTGCGCCGCGCCGCCCGCGCTGCTTGGGAGGTTTGCGGATCGATTGCTGCCATCTCTGTCATCCGTCGCTCGTCCTTCAAGATTTCGTCGCGTGATGCTGCGACACTATACGCAAGCCAATTAACGTGCGTGCCGGGATATTCATGACAGGAACTGAGATTTGACGCAAACCGCATGATCCTGCCCTATAGGGCATGCCTACAATTACGTCAATATCCCTGATACCGACACGATTGGCCTTATACATGTTGTCAGGAAGAAACGATAGCAGACGCCGAATTTGTGGCTCTTGCGCCACATCGCGGCGGAAATGCCCGCCCCCTGGTGCAAATCCCAAGTCTGCGATGCTACATGCAGCATCAGGTAATGGCTGTGACAAGCTGTTTTCCAACCGCAGACTGATCTGCACAAGGAGAAAACGAATGAAAATGCGCTCTATACTTTTGGCGGCGACGCTGATGTCTGCCCCTGCTTTGGTCCCTGCGATTGCGATGGCGCAGCCGGTGACCGGCCCTTATGTCAGTGCTGGCTTGGGCTACAACATCATGGGTAGCCGGTCGGTCAAGAATGTCGCGGTTCCCGCCCTCAATGTGAGCGGCAACGCCGACGCGCATGCCCTGTTCCATAACGGCTTCACCGGCGAGGCCA
Organism: Acidiphilium sp.; assembly: GCA_049964975.1. Classification (GTDB taxonomy): domain Bacteria; phylum Pseudomonadota; class Alphaproteobacteria; order Acetobacterales; family Acetobacteraceae; genus Acidiphilium. The sequence continues at coordinate 582 of JBMFWT010000034.1, read as the reverse complement.
GCGTTGGGTATGGGTTCGGCAACGGTTTCCGCGTTGAATTGGAAGGCGATTATTTCGATAATCAGCTGAGCAAGGTTGATGTCGGCGCGGGCAGCACCGTGTTCCTGCCGGGTCAGGTCACCGCTTCGGGCAAAGAGAAAAAATATGGCGCGATGGTCAATGCGCTGTATGATTTCGACGTTGGCAGCCCTTACGTGTTCCCGTTCGTGGGCGCGGGCGTTGGCTATCAGTTCGTGCATCTGGATGGCGTGTCGGTCCCGGCTGTTGACGGTGGCCCGTCGGAATTCAGCATCAACCAAACCAAGGGTGGGCTTGCCTATCAGGCGATCGCGGGCGTTTCCTTCCCGATCCCTGGCGCACCGGGCCTCTCGGCCAATGTGCAATATCGCTATATGCGCACCAATGGCCGCACCTATGCCGCGTCGTATAATCTTGCCAAAACGCCGCAAGCCGCTTCGGTTAAGCTCGGCGATGACAGCAACAACATGGTGCTGGTCGGTCTGACCTATCAGCTCTTCCCGCCCGCACCGCCGGCCCCGCCCGCGCCTGCACCCGCTCCGGTAGCCACCCCGGCGCCGGCAC
>JBMFWT010000033.1:0-24619 GCA_049964975.1 Acidiphilium sp. | reverse complement strand
AGCGGCCTACTTCCTGGCCACCATTCAACTCGCATCAAGCATGATTTGGATGCGTTGAATGTCGATTCGTCCTAATACACCACCACGCTGCGAATACTCTCGCCACGCCGCATCAGTTCGAACCCTTCATTAATCTGCTCGAACGGCAGCACATGCGTGATCAGATCATCGATATTGATTTTCTTCTCCATGTACCAATCGACGATTTTCGGCACATCGGTGCGCCCGCGCGCCCCACCAAAGGCGGTCCCGCGCCAGTTGCGCCCGGTCACCAGTTGAAATGGCCGGGTGGAAATTTCCTGACCCGCCCCGGCGACGCCGATAATGATCGAGGTGCCCCAGCCGCGATGGCAGCATTCCAGCGCTTGGCGCATCACTTTGACATTGCCGATGCACTCGAAGCTAAAATCCGCACCGCCATCGGTCAAGTTCACCAAATAGGGCACCAAATCATCGCCAATTTCCGCCGGATTGACGAAATGGGTCATGCCGAATTTTTCTGCCATCGGCTTGCGGCCCGGATTCAAATCAACCCCGATGATCATGTTGGCCCCGGCCAGCCGCGCCCCCTGCACCACATTCAACCCGATGCCGCCCAGCCCGAACACCACCACATTATCACCGGGCCGGACATTGGCGGTATTGATCACAGCACCGATGCCGGTGGTAACCCCGCAGCCAATATAGCAAATCTTGTCGAACGGCGCGTCCTCGCGCACCTTGGCCAACGCAATCTCTGGCAGCACGGTGAAATTCGCGAAGGTCGAGCAGCCCATATAATGCATCACCGGCTCACCATCGCAGGAGAACCGGCTGGTGCCATCGGGCATCACGCCTTTGCCCTGGGTGGTGCGAATCGCGGTGCATAGATTGGTCTTGCGCGACAGGCAGGATTTACATTGCCGACATTCCGGCGTGTAGAGCGGAATTACGTGATCGCCCTTTTTCAGCGTGGTCACGCCGGGACCGACATCAACAACGATGCCCGCGCCCTCATGCCCAAGAATCGCCGGAAATAACCCCTCCGGGTCCGCGCCGGACAGGGTATATTCATCGGTATGGCAAATGCCGGTGGCTTTGATTTCCACCAGCACTTCGCCCGCCTTCGGGCCATCCAACGTGACGGTGCCCAATTCCAGCTTGGCACCCGCTTTCCACGCAATCGCTGCCCGTGTCTTCATGATCTTGCTCCTATTGGGGTCGTTTTTGGATCATGCGGCGCCGCATAATGCAAGATCGCGCCGCGTGATTGGTCAGATTTCATCGCGCTGGCTGCGGCTGAGCAGGCGCGTCATCGCGGCGGGCACATCGATCACCCCGGCCAGCAAATCACTCACCGCCTCGGTAATCGGCATCTCGATCCCGCAGCGCCGCGCCCGGGCCAGCAGCGCCGGGGCGGTGGCGACGCCTTCCACCACCGCCGCGCCCAGTTGCGGCACAATCCCCTGCCCCAGCGCCAACCCGGTGCGATAATTGCGGCTCGACCCGCCAGTGGCGGTCAGGATCAAATCACCCAGCCCGGCCAAACCGGCAATCGTCTCCGCACTACCGCCCAGGGCGGGCGCCAAGCGGCTGATTTCCGCCAGCCCGCGGGTAATCAGCCCGGCGCGGGCATTTTCACCCAAGCCCGCCCCGATCACCGCACCGGCGGCAATCGCGATCACGTTTTTGGCAGCGCCCCCCAACGCGCAACCAATCGGATCGGCACTGCCATAAAGCCGCAACCGCGGGGTGGCGAGCCGGCTGAGCAGCGCCGCGCGCCACGCGCCATCGCTGGTGGCCAGCACCGCCGCCGCAGGGAGCTGATGGGCGATTTCATGGGCGAAATTAGGCCCGGTCAGCACCGCAACCCGGCGCCGTGGCGCTTCTGATGCGATAATTTCCGGCCCCAAAAGCTGGGTGCCGGTTTCCACCCCTTTGCAGCAGAGCACCAGCCCCGCATCATTGGGCGGCAGCCGCGCCAAGCTCGCCCGCACATGCTGCAGCGGGCAGGCCAACAGCACAATATCCGCCTGAGCGGGCACCTGATCGCGAATCTGCACAAACGGTGGGATCATCACCCCCGGCAAGTGCGGATTAACCCGGCTCGCCTCCAGCGCCGCCGCCCGCTTCCCATCGCGCGCGACCAGCGCCACCGCCTCGCCACGCCCCTGCGCTGCCTGGCCCAGCACAATGGCGAGCGCCGTGCCCCACGCGCCGGTGCCCAGCACCGCGATCCGGGCGTTACTCATCGGTCACCCGCGTCACCGCGCCAAACGCACCCGCCTCGGCAAAGGCACTGAGCAGCGCGTCCAAGAGCGTCTGCGCCTCCTCGGCGAAGCGAAATGGCGGGTTAACCACCACCAAGCCGCAGCCATTCAGCCGGGCCGGATCGGTGGGGGTGCGCCAGGCGAGCAGGCAATCGATCACGTCAGTAACCCCCATGGCTTGGAGTGCGGCATGAAAATCGCGCACCGGTGCGCGTGATTTCAGCGGATACCACGCCGCATAAACGCCAGAGCGAAACCGCGCCTGCGCGCGCGCCAAGGCGGTTGCCAGGGTGGCAAATTCATCGGTTTGCTCGAAAGGCGGGTCGATCAGCACCAAAGCCCGCCGCTCGGGCGGCGGCAACAACGCTTTCAGCGCCGCATAGCCATCGCGAATATGCACATGCACGCGCGGATCATCACGATAGCGCCGCCGCAACGCCGCGCCATCCTCTGGGTGCAATTCGCACAATACCAACCGATCATCGGGCCGCAGCAGCGCTTGCGCCAGTGACGGCGAACCGGGATATGAATCCGTCGCCCCGACTAGGCTCAAATAATCAGCCAGCGCCGGTGGCGCCTGTGCGCGCAGCCGGATAATGCCGCTCTGCGCTTCCAGCGTCCGCTGGGCTGCCGGTGAGCGCAAATCATACGCCCCCAAACCGGCATGGGTATCGAGAACCATCAACGGCTTGGCCTTACGCTGCAGGCCGCGCAACAGCGCCACAAACAGCGCGTGCTTGACGCAATCGGCCTGATTGCCCGCATGAAATTCGTGACGGTAATTCATCGCCCCGCCCATACGGCGAACCCAGCCTTTCCGCCAGCCTGTTTCATACCGTCTCTAGCGTGCGGCAGCGGGATCGGGCATGGAGCAGCGATGCGTTTCGCCCCCCCTTACGCGCCCGATCCGGTGCGCGCTGATCACGCTGGCACCAAGCTGCCCGCCTGGGATTTGCGCGATCTCTATCAGGGGCCGACCGATCCGGCGATTGACGCTGATTTCGCCCGCCTCGCCGCCGCCGCCCGGCAATTTCGCGCCGATCTGCAAGGTCAACTCGCGTCCCAGGGCGCGCCCGCCCTCGCCGGCGCGATTGATCGCTATCAAACCATCGAAACCGGCCTGGCCCGCTTGCACGCTTACGCCCAACTCCGCTTCAGCGCCGATCAAACCGACCCTGACACCGGCAGCTTCATGCAAACCATCACCGAACGCGTGACCGCGATTGGTCGCGATCTGGTGTTTTTCGCTCTTGAGCTGACCCGGCTCGATGATCGCGCTCTGGATGCCCATCTGACCGATCCGGCCTTAGCGCGCTGGGCGCCGTTCCTGACCGATTTGCGCAGCTTCCGGCCCCATTTGCTCAACGATGATCTGGAACAGCTCCTGCATGACAAAGATGTCACTGGCCATGCCGCCTGGGCGCGGCTGTTCGATGAGGTGATGGCGCGGCTGCGCATCGCCATTGGCGGCAGCGAACTTACGCTGACAGCGGCGCTGGACCGGCTCTCCGATCCAGATCGGGCGATGCGCGGCATCGCAGCACGGGCGATTGGCGCGGCCCTTGAGCGCGAAGCGCCGGTGCTCGCGCTCATCCTCAACACCATCGCCAAAGACAAAGAGATCAATGATCGCTGGCGGCGTTATCCCAGCCCGATTGCCGCGCGCAACCGCGCCAACCGGGTCGATGATCGCGTGATCACCGCCCTGACCACAGCGGTGACCGAGGCCTATCCAACCTTGTCGCATCGCTATTATCGGCTGAAAGCGCGCTGGCTGGGCTATCCGAAACTCGCCCATTGGGACCGCAACGCCCCGCTCCCCGGCGATCAAACCCGGCCGATCCCCTGGGCCGAAGCCACCGCCTTGGTGCAGGGTGCCTATCAGCAATTCAGCCCAGAAATGGGCGCAATTGCCGCGCAATTTTTCACCAAACCGTGGATCGATGCCGCGCCACGGGCCGGCAAATCCGCCGGTGCCTTCGCCCATCCCACCGTGCCGGATGCCCATCCTTACATCGCGTTGAATTATCAAGGCCGCCCGCGTGATGTGATGACGCTGGCCCATGAGCTGGGCCACGGGATCCATCAGGTGCTCGCCGCCCCGCATGGCCATTTGATGGCGGCAACCCCGCTCACCCTCGCTGAGACCGCCAGCATGTTCGGCGAGAAATTGGTGTTTGACGCGCTGCTCGCCGCCGAAACCGACCCGCAACGGCGGTTTTTGCTGCGCGCGCGCAAGGTTGAGGACATGCTGAACACGGTGGTGCGCCAGATTGCGTTTTTGCAATTCGAGCAGCGCGTGCATGCCGAGCGCGCGGCGGGCGAATTATCGGTCACGCGGATCAACGAGATCTGGCTTGACGTGCAGCGCGCCAGCCTTGGCCCGGCTTTCGAATTTTCCGACGATTTCAAGCTGTTCTGGGCCTATGTGCCGCATATGGTGCATACGCCCTTCTATGTTTACGCCTATGCGTTCGGCGATTGTCTGGTCAATACTCTGGTCCAGCTTTATCGTGAGGCTTGCACTTGCGGGCGCACGGATCATTTCAGAGAAGCGTATCTCAACCTGCTGCGCGCGGGTGGCACCCGCCCCTATCGGCAATTGCTCGAACCATTCGGGGTCGATCCGGCGGACCCTTCCTTCTGGCAGCGCGGATTGGGATTAATTGCAGCGATGATCGATGAGTTGGAAGGCTAATCATGACCGACGGACGCGACGAAGGCGGCACGATTTTTGGTGAAATCAAGCGGTTTGCCCGCACCTCCGGGGCGGTTTCGGGCATCGCCGCGCGCATGGCCGGCGAGCGCATGTTCGGCATTCGCGGCGACCGGGCGCGCCATGCCGAGGATTTGAAAGCGATTCTGGGCGGGCTGAAAGGCCCGATGATGAAAGTCGCGCAAATTCTAAGCACAATCCCGGATGCCTTGCCCGAGGAATATGCAAGCGAGCTTGCCCAGCTCCAGGCCAACGCCCCGGCCATGGGTTGGGCGTTCGTGCGCCGCCGGATGACCGCCGAATTGGGCAATGGCTGGGAGGCCAAATTCGCCAGCTTCAGCCATGAAGCCGCCGCCGCCGCGAGCCTCGGCCAAGTGCATCGCGCCCGCCTGCCCGATGGCACCGATGTGGCGTGCAAACTGCAATATCCGGATATGGCCAGCACCGTTGAGGCCGATTTGCGCCAACTCAAACTGGCGATGGCGGTCTATGCGCGCATGGATAATGCGATCCACCAGGATGATATCTACCTCGAACTGGTCTCGCGGCTGCGCGAAGAGCTCGATTATCAGCGCGAGGCCGCGCAAGCGCGGCTTTATACGCTGATGCTCACCGGCCAGCCCGACATCGTGGTGCCAACCCCGGTCGAGGCGTTTTCCACCAAGCGCCTGCTCACCATGTCCTGGCTCGAAGGCATCGGGATGCAGAAATTCCTCGATTCCAACCCCGATCAAGAGGCGCGCAACCGCGTTGCCCGTGCGCTGTTCCGCGCTTGGTATGTGCCATTCTACCGTTATGGCGTGATCCATGGCGATCCGCATTTGGGCAATTACCAGGTCAATCCGCAGGGCGGGATCAACCTGCTCGATTTCGGCTCGATCCGGGTGTTCGGCGCGCCCTTCGTTGCCGGCGTGATCGAACTCTTCGAAGCGATCCGCACCAACGATGATGACCGCGCCCACCACGCCTACACGGTTTGGGGCTTCTCGGACATCACCAAGGAAAAACTCGATGTGCTGAACCAATGGGCGCGGTTTCTCTATGAACCGCTGATGCAAGATCGGGTCCGCTCGATCCAGGAAACCAACGATGTCACCTATGGCCGCAGCGTGGCCGAGCAGGTTCATGCCGGCCTGAAACGCACGGGCGGGGTGAAGCCGCCGCGCGAATTCGTGCTGATGGATCGCTCAGCCATCGGCTTGGGCAGCGTGTTTCTGCGCCTGCGCGCCGAGCTGAACTGGCACCAGTTGTTTCACGAAACCATCGGCCATTTCGATCCGGTCGCTCTGGAACACCAACAAGCCGAAGCGCTCGCCACTGCCGGCGTGCCCAAACCGCTATAACGAGGCGTTATTCATGGCCATTTTATCGCGCGGCTGGCGCGCCGGATTACTAGGCCGGGCCTACCGGAAAATCCTACATTCATGGTATCTGAACGATCTCGCTTTTGACGTCCGGTTACACGCCAAGCGTGAAGCCGTGTCCTATATTGTCGAGCATATGCAAGCCGCGATGATGCGCCGCGACCGGTTCGATTTGCTGCGTTTTGCGTTGAGCCGCGCGCCCGCGCAAGGGTTGGTGCTCGAATTCGGCGTGGAAAAAGGCCTCTCAATCACCTGCCTCGCACAAGCCCTGCAGGGCCAACCTAGCCAACGCGTGGTGCATGGTTTTGATTCGTTCGAGGGTCTGCCGGAAGATTGGGCTGGCACCGCCGAAGCGCGCGGCGCCTTTGACCGGCGCGGGCAATTGCCGAAAACCCCTTCTAACGTCAAACTGCATGTCGGCTGGTTCGATGCAACCCTGCCCTCCTTTCTCGCCAGCACCGATGAGACGGTGGCTTTGTTACATGTCGATTGCGATATTTATTCCTCAACAAAAACGATATTCGATCTCCTGGCGGATCGGATCAAGGCAGGCACTGTTATCGTTTTTGATGAATATTTCAATTATCCCGGCTGGCGTCAGCATGAATATAAAGCATTCCAGGAATTCTGCGCCACCCATCAGCGGTCCTACATTTATCTCGGCTATGCCGGCGAAAAAGGTCACGTCGCGGTGCTAATGACCTGACGGGCGCCGGCGCGGCGCGGCCAGCCACGGCTGTTCCGGCCAATCATGCTTAGGATATCGCCCCCGCATATCTTTGCGCGCATCAAGCCAGCCCGCCCGCCAAAATGCCGCCAAATCCCCTGTCACTGCAATCGGCCGTCCGGCGGGCGAGAGCAGCGCGCATTGCAACGGAATTTTGCCGCCCGCTAACAACGGCGTTGCCGCCAACCCGTAAAAAAACTGCGCCCGCGCTGCCACAAGTGGAACCGATGCCGTATAATCAATCATCACCGCACCGCCGGGCAACACCATCCGCTCGGGCAGCAATGAAGCCAAATCACGTTGCTGGGGATAATCCAGCCGATCATGCAAAATCTTGACCAAATCCAGCGCAGCGACGTCGCGCAGGCTGCGCAGCCCGGCAAGATGCGGGCATAGCCACTCATCCAGCGTCGCATGCAATGTCGCCATGGTATAATCGGGCCAGCGATCCGGCGCGATCGCGCGCAATAACACGATGCGGGCTTGCAACTGCGCCACCGGCTCAGACCAGGTGAGCCGCTCTGGCTTGGCCAAAATCGCAGCGCGCAACGCCGCCTCGGTCTCTGCCGCACTGGCGCGTTCCGCCCGATCCGCGAGCACGAGCGCACCGAGCCGCACCCGCTCACGGGTCAGCACCGTGCCCGCGACCGGATCAAGCGCGGTTTCGCGCGTGCGGGTTAAACGCTCGTGCAAAATTATGGGCAAATTCTCAGGATCAATCGGCGCTGCGAGGCTGATTTTCGCAGCTCCCCGCCCGCCCATTGCGGCAATCGCGAGCAAAGGCGCGCGTGCCAGCCGATCATCCGGCTCTAACGCCGCGCCACCACCCCCAGCCAGCCGAAACCGCCCCGGCTCGCCGCGCCGCGCTGCGACCCGATCAGGGAACGCCACCGCAATCAACCCTGCCGGATCGCCTTGCGCCACCGCATCCCGGCGCAAGCCCAACCGCGCGCGATACTGCGAAGCTGCCTGGCGGATCCGCGCGATGATCGCGCCATCACCCGCCCCGCGCTCACGCAACGCCTCCAATCTCAGCGCAATATCCGCCGATGGTTCATGACGCAGCGGATCGCGCTCCTCTAACAATGCCGCAAGCGCCGCCGCCAAAGCCCGCTCGCCCTCGGTGCTGGCCGCCAGCATCATCGCTGCCAAGCGCGGTGCGGCGCCCAAAGCAGCCATGCGCCGTCCCAAAATGGTGATGGTCGCACCCTGCAGCGCACCCAATTCCGTCAGCAAATCGCGCGCCGCCGTCAGCGCGCCCTGCGGTGGTGGATCGATGAATGCAAGCTCTTCCGGTGCCGTGCCCCACGCCGCACAAACCAACACCAAGCGCGATAATTCGGCATCAAGAATTTCTGGCCGGTCAAACTCCGCCAAGCCGCGCTGCAACGAAGCCGTCCAAAGCCTGATCGCCACCCCCGGTGCCTCGCGCCCGGCGCGCCCGGCGCGTTGCTGCGCCGCCGCCCGGCTGATCCGGCGCGTGACCAATCGCGTCAAGGCGGAGCCTGGATCAAATTCCGGCGCGCGCCGATACCCACCATCGATCACCACACGCACACCCGGCAAGGTGAGTGATGTCTCGGCGATGCTGGTCGCCAAAATCACCCGCCGTCCCGGCCCGGGCGTCAGCACCCGCGCTTGCTGCTCGGCTGGCAAATCCCCATAGAGCGGCACAATCTCAGCCGAAATCCCGGCCAATTGCTCCTGAGTGCGCCGGATTTCACCAACACCCGGCAAAAACGCCAAAATATCCCCCGCATACAGGCTGAGCGCCCCGCGCACCGCCCGCGCCATCGCGCCGGGCAAATCGCGCAGCGCCAGCAAGTCACGCGGCTCATGGATCAATTCAACCGGATGGGAGAACCCATCGCTGGTGATCACATTGGCCGCCAACAGCGCCGCCAGCCGGGGCGTGTCGGCGGTGGCGGACATCGCCAAAATCCGCAAATCCGGGCGCAATTGACGCTGCAAATCCAACACCAGCGCCAGCGCCATATCGGCCTCCAAGCTGCGCTCGTGAATTTCATCAAATATCACGCAGGCCACCCCCTCCAAGCCCGGATCATCGAGCAGGCGCGCCGTCAACAAGCCTTCGGTGATAATTTCGATGCGCGTGCGCGCCGACACCACCCGTTCCAATCGCGTTGAATAGCCGATCAAGCCGCCCGGCGCCTCACCGCACAACGCGGCCATGCGCTGCGCCGCCGCACGGGCCGCCAAGCGCCGCGGCTCCAGCATAATAATTCGCTGGTCCGCCACCCATGGCTCGCCGTGCAGCACCAACGGCGCGAGCGTGGTTTTTCCCGCACCGGGTGGCGCGACCAGCACGGCATTGGGCCGCTCACGCAGGCCAGCGCATAAATCAGCCAGCACCGCACGCACCGGCAGCGTGGCGATCCGCGGATCAAGGCTCGAAAAAATATCCATCGCCGGGCGGTTAGCATCGATCCGCGCTTTATGCGATAAACAGATTATGTCCTTTTGCTCTGTCTGGCTGCGCCGCAGCATCAATGCCCTGTTGCTTTTGACGCTGCTGGCCCCCAGCGCCTGGGCCGCGCATAGCAACGTGATCGCCACCAGCCGCGATCAAGTCTCGATCGTCTCGGCCACCCAAGCCGCCTCAGGCCGCACCATCCAGCTTGGCCTGCTGTTCCGCCTTGCGCCGGACTGGCATATTTACTGGTCCGATCCGGGTGATGCCGGCGAGGCACCCAGCCTCACCCTCAAAAGCCCAGCGGGCGCCACCGCCAGCCCATTCACCTTCCCCGCCCCCGCCTGGCTGGTCGCCAGCGGCGTTGGTGATTATGTGGAAACCGGCACGGTGCTGCTGCCCTTCACCCTGACCCTGCCCGCCGCCGCCAATGCGCCGAGCCTGCCGATCACCGCCCAGATTGATTGGCTGGTCTGTAATCCGAAAATCTGCGTCCCCGAACATGGCCGCTTCACCCTGAACCTGCCGGTCACCACTGGCCCCGCCGCGCCCTCCCAGGAAGCCGCCTTATTCACCGAGGCCGCTGCCAAAACGCCACGCCCCTCGCCCTTTCACGCGACCATTGCGGCAAATGGCTTGCTCACCCTCACCGGCCCCGGCCTGACCCGTCAAGCCATCGCCCAGGCCCATTTTTATCCGGACCACGCGAGCGCCATCGCCAATGCAGCGCCCCAGCCCCTGCATGTCGGCGACCATCAATTCAGCCTGATGCTGCATCTCGCCCCCCATGCCCCTGCTGGCCCGCTGACCGGCGTGGTCGAAATCACCGATCCGAGCGGCCAAACCCAAGCGCTGAGCATCCGCGCCGCGCGGGTCGCCGCTGCTGCCCTGCCAACGGCCCAGAGCGTGCCGCTGATCATCTGGATTGCCGGCGCCTTGCTCGGCGGATTGATCCTCAATCTGATGCCTTGCGTGTTTCCGGTGCTAGCCATCAAAGCCCTCGCCGTCGCGAGGCTGGGCGAAAATAACCGCCCGCAGGCGCGGCGCGATTCGCTCGCCTATAGCGCGGGTGCGGTGTTTGCCATGATGGCGCTCGGCACCACGCTGATCGCGTTGCGCGCCGGCGGCGCCGCTTTGGGCTGGGGCTTTCAGTTCCAATCACCCATTTTCATCGCCGCGATGATCTGGCTGGTCTTCGTCATCGGGCTGAATTTCGCAGGCATGTTCGAAGTCACCGGCCTTGAACAGCTCGGCTCAGGGCTGGCCGCGCGCGGCGGCATGCTCGGCAGTTTTGCCACCGGCCTGCTCGCGGTCATCGTCGCGACCCCCTGCACCGCGCCGTTTATGGGCGGTGCGATTGCTGCGGCCCTGGCCGCCCCCATCCTCGCCGGCCTCGCGATTTTTGCCGCCCTTGGGCTGGGCATCGCCCTGCCGTTTCTGGCACTCGGCCTGATCCCCGGTTTCGCCCGGCTGTTGCCGCGCCCCGGCGCCTGGATGGAAGTGCTCAAGCAAATCCTCGCTTTTCCGATGTTTGCCACCGCCGCCTGGTTGCTCTGGGTGCTCACCGCCGAGGCCGGCTCCACCGGCGTGCTGATCGTCACTGGCGGTGCCGTGCTGATCGCGTTTGCGCTCTGGCTGCTGCGCTTCGCCGGTGCTTTCCCGCGCGGCCTTTCGCTCCTTGCCGCCATCGCCGCCATCGCTTTGCTGCCACGGCTCACCCCCGCTGCGCATACGAAAACCGGCATCGGAATCGCTGGCGCCACCGCCTTCTCCCCCACCCAACTCGCCCGCCTACGCGCGGCCGGCACGCCGGTTTTTGTCGATATGAGTGCCGCTTGGTGCATTACCTGCCAGGTCAATGAGCGCGTCGCCCTCGAACCCGCCACCGTGCGTGCCGATTTCGTGCGCCATCACATTATTCTGATGCAAGGCGATTGGACCAGCCGCAACCCAACGATCACCCGCTATCTCGCCGCACACCACCGCGATGGCGTGCCGCTCTATGTCTATTATCCGCCGCATAAACAAGGCAAAATTCTGCCGCAAATCCTCACCCCATCCATCGTCAAAGCGGCCATCGCTGGGCGTTGACAGGTGCCGCCAGGTTCGGCACTATCGTTGCGTTATGACGATTACATATTTTTTTCGTTATGTGTTCGGTGTTAGTCTCAGTCTGGCGCTGGCCGGTTGCGCCGCCCAGTCCACGTGCCAACCCAAGCCGGTCGCACTCCTCTCGATATCGTTCCGGCATGGCGAGCCGGTATTCCCCGCCCGTATGGATGGGCAACCCGCAACGATGCTGTTTGACACCGGCGCAATTATCTCCTCGGTCTCGCCAGCCGGCGTAAAGCAATTCCATTTACCTGTGGTATTTGACCGCCGTTTGACCCTCAATGGCGTTGGTGGGTCTGCGCGTAACGCGACCGCGCAAGTGAAAACACTTGCCTTCGGTGGCGCTCTTGCTGGCGGCTTGCGTATGCCGATCGTGCGTGCGCCGGTCCGCAGCGATCCTGGGCAGATTGCTGTCAGCGGCGCCATCGGCAACGATATTCTGGCTCACTATGACGAAGATATCGATTTTCCCGCTCACCAAGTGTTTCTTCTGAAAACCGGCGATTGCACCACGCTTACGCCATGGTCCGGTCCGGCGGCAAAAGTGCATTTTGACCTTGCACGGGGCAATAGCGCCATCGAGTTTCCCATGCGGATCAATGGCCAATCGGTTACCGCCGTGCTTGATACCGGGGCGACCAATACCGTGTTATCGCCGGGAACATTTGCACGGATCAGCACTCACGGTCCCCATCCGCAGCGCCTGGGCACCCATTTCAGCCAAGGGATCGGCGCGCGTCGTGCCAAGGTGACAGCGTATCGATTGAATAGCCTCAGCGTTGGCGGTGTGCGGATGGCACATCCGATGGTCACCGTGCTGCACCATGCCGTCTTGCCATTCGGCCTTGTTGTTCTCGGCGAAAATTTCATTCGCCGCCACGAATTATTTATCGATCACCAAACCAATACGTTATATATCCATCCTTAAGATCAGCCAACCAACTCAAAACGCACAAACACCACCAAGCTCTGATCGGAAAACGCATATCCTTGCGCCTCGGCCACCGCCTGAAAAAATCGCCGATGTTCGGCCCGCCAATAATCCAGCGACCCATCTCCCTCGCCCTCATCCGCCGCGAACGCCGCATCCACAGTGTTGAACATCCCCACCCGCATTTCGCTGGTGCGGATCACCCCAAGCGGCGTGCCCGATCCATCGGTGAACATTTCCAAATCACCCCGCTGCGGCAATGGCACCTGCTCGGCCTCATACTCGGCGAATAGCCCCGCCGTCGCCCGCTTGCGTCCTGCCAATACCAGCGCCGCCAACGCATCCTGCTGCGCCCCTGGATCACCAAACGCCGTCACCGGCGGCATGGGTCCGCGCATGGAGGTGCGGGCGCAAAAATCTGCCCAAAATCGTGCAACGTCACTCATACCGCGCGCGCCCCGCGCATTGACTGCGCAAAATCATAAAGCAGCTTGGCGCCGAAACCGAACAATACCGTGCCGGTAACCCGGTCCATCGCCCGGATCACCGCCGGGCGGCGCAAAGCCGCCGCAAACCGGGCCGCCGCAATGGTGAGCAAAACAAACCACAGGATCGTCTCAATCATATGGATCGCGGTGAGCAGCAGCAAAAACGGCGTTGGCGCCACGCCGACGGGCAAAAATTGCGGCAACAATGTCGCGTAAAACACGCCAATTTTCGGATTGAGCAAATTGCTCAAAAACCCGCGCCGCAACCAAGCCCTCCTTGGTCCATGTTGATCGGTGATCTCGATCCGCTGACGCGGGCGGCGGATAAACTGCACCCCAAGCGCAAATAAATAGGCCGCCCCCACCAGCCGAATGATCGCCCCGGCAACAACCGAGAGTGACAGCAACAACCCAATCCCCAGCGCCGCCGCAATCCCCCAAACCGCCATCCCGGCAATAATGCCAAGCCCCGCCTGCATCGCTGCCCGGCGCTGGCCCGTCAGCGCCGCGCGCAGCACCAAGGTTGTATCCAAACCCGGCGTTATCGTCAGTATCAGCGCCGCGACACTAAACGCCGCAAGCGCCGTGGTGACGTCCATCACACCATCTCAACAAAGCGCGGGAACAAGCCCGAGGGTAAAGGTAACGGCGCGTTATCGATCAATTCTTGACCCAAAGCGGAAAAATCACGCGCTGTGGCGGCAACACCCAATTGGTCGAGCAATTTTGCCATCGTATCGGGCATGAATGGTTGCAGCAAAATCCCAATCACCCGCAGACACTCGATCAATTCCCGCAACACGCCCGCCATGCGCACCGGATCGGTTTTGCGCAAGCTCCATGGCGCTTGATGATCAATATAGGCATTGCACGCGCGCACCAATTTCCAAATTTCTTCAAGCGCCTCCTGCAACGCCATCCGATCCATCGCCGCCGCTACCCGATCGGGCAACCCCGCCGCCAAATCACGCAGCGCCCAATCCGCCGGCTGCGCCTCGGCACGCATCGGCACTGCCGCCCCGGCATTCTTCGCAATGAACGACAGCGTGCGTTGGGCAAGATTACCCAAATCATTCGCCAATTCGACATTGAGCCGATTGATCAGCGCCCGGCGCGAAAAATCGCCGTCATTGCCAAACGGCATCTCGCGCAACAGAAAAAACCGTAACGGATCAAGCCCAAATTCATCGATCAACGGCTGCACCGCCAGCGCGTTGCCGAGCGACTTGCTCATTTTTTCACCCTCGACCGTCCACCAGCCATGGCCGAACACCTGGTGCGGCAATGGCAAACCCGCCGCCATCAGCATCGCCGGCCAATAAATCGCGTGAAACCGGGTGATTTCCTTGCCCACCAAATGCACATCCGCCGGCCAGAACGCCATGCGCGGCGCCTGCGCATCAGGATAGCCCAGGGCGGTCAAATAATTCGTTAGCGCATCAATCCAAACATACATCACATGCGCCGGATCGCCCGGCACCTTCACCCCCCAGGTAAAGCTGGTGCGGCTCACTGACAAATCACGCAGCCCACCGCGAACAAAGCTCATGACTTCATTGCGGCTGGAGGCCGGCTGAATAAAGCTAGGCTGGTCCTGATATAATGCCAATAGCCGATCCGCGAACGCGCTCAGGCGAAAAAAATACGAGGGCTCGCGCATCCATTCCACCGGCGCACCGGTGGGCGCGCGCTTGATACCATCCGCGCCAACACTCAGCTCATCCTCGCCATAAAACGCTTCATCGCGGGTCGCATACCAGCCCTCATAATGGCCGAGATAAATCATCCCAGCCGCCTCCAATTTTTGCCACAGCGCGGCGCACGCCGCCTGATGCCGCTTCTCGGTCGTGCGGATGAAATCATCATGCGAAATATTCATCGAGCGCACCATCGCGCGAAACCGGGCGGAAATGGCGTCGGAAAAGGCTTGCGGTTCCAGCCCCGCATCCCGCGCCGCCGCCTCAACCTTTTGCCCGTGCTCGTCCGTGCCGGTAAGAAACCAAACATCGCGCCCCTGCAAGCGGCGAAACCGCGCCATCACATCGGCAGCCACCGCCGTATATGCGTGGCCGATATGCGGATCGCCGTTGACGTAGAAAATCGGTGTGGTGATGTAATAACGCTGTGTCATGGTGCCTGAAGCTGGTGCAAAACCGTTAAAATCGCGGCACGCGGATCAAGCGTCAGCCCATCGACCATCGCCTCCGTGCGCGCCAGTTCCTGCCAGAGAGCCGCCCGCCCGGCAAGCGAGGGCGGCAGCGGCGCTACATCGCGTGCGCGCGGGCGCAGCTCAGCAGCCAAGGCGCCGCGCAGTAAATCCATGAAAATCGCAAACCCGTCCTCGGCTTTGGCCACCGCATCGGCAATTGCCGCCGCCCGCGTGGGCGCCACCGGCCCCGCCAGCGCCTCGGTCACATGCTCGGCCAGCGCCCCGCCATTCGCCCCGGCCAAGAGCAGCGCCCGCCCGATCGAGCCTTCCGCAATCGCCACCAACCGCGCGCGCTCGCGCGGCGCCAGCTCGGGCATCTGCTTTGCCACCCAATCATCCACCACCGCATCCGGCAGGCGCGACAAATCCAAACGACGGCACCGGCTGCGCACGGTAATGGGTAGCCGCCCCGGCGCATTGCACACCAACAGCCAAATGGAGCGCGGCGGCGGGTCTTCCAACAGCTTCAGCATGGCATTGGCGGCGTTCCGATTAAGCGTTTCCGCCTCATCCACCAGCACCACCCGCCAACCGCCCTCCCCCGCCGTCAGATGCAGAAAATCCCCCACCTCACGGATGGTATCGATCACGATTTCCCCTTGCAGGCGCTTGGTTTTATCATTCACCCGCCGTTCCAGCACCTTCAAATCGGCATGCGCGCGTGCCGCCACCCGCCGAAATACCGTGTTGCTCGGCGCGACACTTAAATCATCGCTCTGCCCGCCCGCCAGCAACCAGCGCGCAAACCGATACGCCAAAGTCGCCTTGCCAATCCCCGGCGGCCCGCATAGCAGCCAGCCATGATGCAGCCGCCCGCTGCGCGCCGCCGCCACCAGTGTCGCAACCGCAGCATCATGGCCAAATAGTTCTGGATTTTGCGCGGGCGTCAGCATGTCAAACCAAGCCGGTCCGCCAAAGCACGCTCGATCAAGCCGGCCACATGCTCGGGCGCACCGCTGGCGTCAATCAACACGCAGCGCTGCGGCTCAGCCGCCGCAATCGCACGAAACCCCGCCGCCACCCGCGCGGCAAATGCCGCATCGAACCGCTCATACCGATCATCGATCGAGCGCGCCGCACGCCGCGCCTGCGTGATCGCCGGGGGCGCATCCAAAATCAGGGTCAAATCCGGCTCCATCGCAATCTCGCGGCGCAGCGCCGTGATCAAGCCCCGATCCACCCCCAGCCCATAACCCTGATAAGCGAGCGTGCTGTCAAAAAACCGATCACACAGCACAATGCCGCCCGCCTGCACCTGCGCGCGCAGCACGCGCACATGCTCCGCCCGCGCGGCATAAACCAGCAGCGTGTCGCTCAGTGGTGCAAAATCATGGCCTCCATGCAACATCAATTGCCGAATCGCCTCGGCCCCCGGCGTTCCGCCCGGCTCACGGGTTACCAACACCGCATCGCCCCGCAGAGCGCGCAGCCGTGCGGCAAGACGCACAAGCTGGGTTGATTTACCAACCCCCTCGCCGCCCTCCATGGTGATGAACAATCCCGCCATGCGGATCAACGCGCCTAGCGCACGGTAATTTCAGGATCGGCCACACCCTGCGCCAAGGCCATGCGCAACGCCGCATCCGCCGCCGCAACTGAGCCGTACGGACCGAGCTTAATCGCAAACAAAGTCCGCCCCCCCACCCGTTGTGGCACAATCAACCCTGGAATCGCCCCAAGCCGCGCCCCGATCCCCGCCGCGCCAGCCACACTGCCAAAGCCCGGAATTTCAACATAAAGCGGTCCTGGATCAGGCTGCCCCTGCCGCACAATACCCGACAGGCCGGTCGCCACCTGCGGTAAATTGCGGCCATTCGTTGCCGCCACCGCGCCCTGCACCGGCCCGGCCTGACCGGCAGCACCCGGCGGCGGCGCCAGGCTGCTCGCCTGCACGGCGGCCACCGGCACCGCGTGTGACGGCGCAGCCGCGCTCGGCACCAAATCCGCCCGCAACGCCGCCGAACGCACCGCCAACAGCCGCACCTGCACTTCAGCCGCCCCCTGATCGGGAAATCCAAGCAACGCCGCCACTTTGCGCGTCACTGCCAGCACCCGCCCTGGCTGGGCTGGCCCCCGATCATTCACCCGCACCGTCAGGCTGCGCCCATTGGCCAAATTAGTCACGCGCACCAAGGAGGGCAGCTTCAACACCGGGCTTTGCGCCGCCAACGCGCTCTGATGAAATGCCTCACCATCCAGCGTCGCCGCGCCATGACCGGGCGGGATCACCACCGCCAGCCCGGTGCGCCGATAATGGCTAAAATCGCGCGGATAATGCCACATCCCATCCGCCTGATACGGCGCCCCGAGCACGGCATGAACCGGCCCCGGCGGCGGCCCGCCGCGCCGATGCGCCAATAACCCACAACCTGCCAGGGTCAGCGGCAGCAACAATGCCGAATAGCGGCGCATCATGCTCACGCGATAATCGCGTGGCCGAGCGTGCCGATGGCCAACGCGTATAAATCCGACGGGTTATAGCGACGGATCGCCTCGAAATTCGCATAAACCAAGAACGCCTCGCCCGTCGGCCCATCCGGTAACAGCACCGACGCCTCGGTGGTCATCGCCACACGCGGCGCGCCCGGAAACCGCCGAACCCCCATCGCCACCCAGCGCGAGACCGGCAAGCGATGCGCCCGCCCCGCGAGTGCCTGATTAAATCCTGGCGGGATCAAAACCGGCTCGCTGGAGGGCAAACCCGGAATCCACCCCGCTTTATGCAAATAATTGCCGATCGAGGCGAGCGTATCGGGCACATTGGTCCAAATATTCGGCCGACCGGTGCCGGCAAAATCCACCGCCGTGGTCAAATAGACACTGGGCATGAATTGCGGCTGTCCCATCGCGCCGGCCCACGAGCCGAGCAAGCCGTTCAAAGGCCGCTGGCCCCGCGCCGCAATCCGCATCGCGGCAATCGCCTCATGCGCGAAATAGGCGCTGTTGCGATACCAAGCCAATGTCACCAGCGAGTTAATCACCTGGAAATCGCCCTGCACCGCGCCAAAATCGGTCTCGCCGCCCCAAATCCCCATGATCGGCACCGCAGAGACGCCAAACCGCGCCCGCACCGAAGCCAAAACCGAACGCTCCGCCGCCGCCTTCGCCCGCCCGGTTTCAATCCGCGTCGCCGTCACGGTGCGCGCCCGATATTGCGCCCAGGTCAAGGTAAATTCGGGTTGATGCTGATCGAAATGGATCACTTTCGGATCGGGTGATAAGCCGCCCAACGCCGCCGCCGTAATCCCCGCCGGAATTCCCTGCGCGCGTGCCTGCGCCCCCAACCCCGCGACGTATGATGCGAAACTCTCCGCCGCCTGCGCCTCACCCAAACCAGCGCGCGCCATCGCAGCGGCGGCAACGGTCAACGGAACAGCAGCGAGCACAGAACGACGATTCATGATGGATTCCTGTCACGTAAAATGATCATTGGCCCTGCGCCCTGGTAGCCCCGATCACCCGAGCGCCCCAGCCCCAGCATTAGCACCAGACCTGATCACGAGGCCCAATGATCGGCCATCATCCCAGCCGCCGCAAGATCGCACAGCCGCTCCAACACTTCAGGCTCCTGCGCGCCCGCAATCGCGTTGCTCTGCTCGATCACAAAAAACGGCACCCCGTTAATGCCCAGGCGATGAGCCTGCAGATTATCCGCATGCACATCCTCAGTCACCGCATCATGCGCGAGGAAATTGCTGGTCAACGCACCATCCAGCCCAATTGACGCCGCCAACTCGACCAAAATATCGCGCCGGCCAATATCCAGCCCTTCGCGAAAATACCCCTGAAAAATTGCCAGAACCAGCCGCTCGGTCGTCACGCCCCCGGCAACCGAGGTTGCAAACCGCAGCAACCGATGCGCATCGACACTGCTGGGCGTGCGGGCGATTCGGGCAAAATCAAACACCAACCCATCAGCCGCGCCAATTTCGCTAATCGCCGCATAAAGCCGACGCGCACGATCCTCACCGCCAAATTTCCGCAACGCATAGTCGGCGCGACTCATCCCGATCCGCGGCATATCCGGGTTCAGCAAAAATGGCCGCCACACAGGCTGGATCGCCAAATCCGGTCGCCTCGCGCGCAATTGGCTCAATCGATGCACGCCAAGATAGCACCAAGGGCAGACGAAATCGAAAATGACTTCGATCACCAGCTTAGTCTGACGGGGCGACACCATATTCATCGCCAACACTCTACCGCGAATCGCGGCGGCGCGAAACTACTCAATTTGAGGCATTTTCGCGCGTGGTCACCCCGCGTCCTCGATTCTTGCGCCCACCGTCACCACGCCCATCGTCACCCCATCCATCGTCGCCACGTCCATCATTACGAGACCGCGCGCCCAGATCAGCGCGCATCGCCATATCATCGGTTCCAGCGATGGTCGCGGCAAAATTTTCAATCGGCAACGGGCGGCTGAGCAAATAGCCCTGCATCTGTTCGCACCCGCAGCGGCGCAAAATCTCAGCCTGCGCCTCGGTTTCCACCCCTTCCACCACCACCGGCAGCCGCAATCCCCGGCCCAAACCCAAAATCGCGTTGATAATCGCGAGCGGCCCCGCCGGTTCGCCATTCGGCGGCTCGGCCAAATCCTGCACGAAACTCCGATCCACCTTGAGCTTATCGAACGGAAAGGTCCGCAGCGTCGCCAGCGAGGAATAGCCAGTGCCAAAATCATCCATCGCGATCCGCACCCCCAGCGCCTTGATCCGCCGCAACGCCGCCAAAGTCCGGTCAGTCTCGCGGATCAACAGCGATTCGGTGATCTCGATCTCCAAGCGCTCCGGCTCCAACCCGGTCTCCTGCAACACCGCCGCAATCACATCCGGCAAGCGCCCTTGCTGGAATTGCACGACGGACACATTGACCGCGATTTTCAGCTTATTCGGCCAACCCGCCGCCTCGCGGCAGGCCGTGCGCAGCACCCAACTGCCAATCGACCCCATCAACCCGATCGACTCGGCAATCGGGATGAAATGCGCCGGCGGCACCGCGCCATGCTCGGCATGGGTCCAGCGCAGCAGCGCTTCAAAGCCACTCACCACATGCCGATGCGCGCATACCACCGGCTGATAGACCAGCGACAACTCGCCACGATGCAAGGCAAGCCGCAAATCATGCTCCAACCGTTGCCGCCGCTGATCATCCCGCTCCATGGATGCGGCATAGAGCGCAAAATTATTCCGCCCCTCGCGCTTGACCCAATTCAACGCCCGGTCCGCCCGCGCGAGCAACCCCGCCGCATCCGGCGCATCACGCGGATACAGCCCAATACCAATCGAGGCAGACAGCGCAATTTCAGGCAGGCCCGGCGGCACCAACGGCTCCATCACCGTCTCCAGCAAACGCCCCGCCAGCTTGGTGGCCTGCGCCGCCGTGGCGCCGGGCATGATCACCACAAATTCATCGCCCCCCACCCGCGCCAAAATATCGGTCCGGCGACCCGCGCGCTGCAACCGCCCAGCAACCGCGCGCAACACCGCATCGCCCGCCGCATGGCCATAGAGGTCATTGACCATTTTGAAATTATCGAGATCGATCCGCAGCGCCGCGACCGACCCGCCGCCATGCGTCATCGCCGCCACCAACGCCTCCAGCCGCTCGGCCAACTGCACCCGATTGGCCAGCCCGGTCAGCGGATCATGCCGTGCCAAAAATTGCAGCCGCTCATCATCAATTTTCCGCGCCGTCACGTCCTGGCAAAGCCCGCTTACGCCCTTGATCCGGCCATCACGACCGCGCAACGCCGAGACATCATGCCACCACCAGCGCCGCGTTCCATCCGGCGCCACCGCCTTGGTTTCAAACTGCGCATCGGCACCACTGGCCAAAACCCGGCCCATGGCCGCTCGCAAATCATCCGGCGCATCTGGCGCCAACAGCGCCGATAAGTGCGCAATTGTGGTGCCAAACCGCGCCGCCTCACCACCAATCAATTGTTTTAATGCTGCCGTCCATTGCACCACCAACCGCTCCGGGTCCGCCGCATCACCCAGCGCACGCCATTCCCCCACGCGCACCCGGCGCTGCAACGCCCGCACCGACATTGCCCCCTCAGCCCGCCCGCCCGGTTCCGCCCGACCTATGCGCTCGGCTGCATCCGACATTCTCGCCTCCACCCCCGCGCCGACCGCCTGCCCTGCACACGCGTCACGCTCATCATCCCGATCACCATTTTGCCAATCCGTGCTGCTGATATGACCGACAAAAGTGAATCATTGATGAACGCGCAGCGGCTATTTTGGCGTCACGCTTGACAGAACCGGCCAACGCGATCAGTTTTTATCGATCCGAGGGGTGCGGAGCGAAAATCCGCTGAGAGTCGCAGGGGCGACAACCCTTTGAACCTGATCCGGGTCACGCCGGCGGAGGGACGGACATCGCGCACCGAAACTCCCGCTGTTCGCCCGGAACCAACACTGAGGATCGAACCAGGAGCGCGTCATGACTGTGCAAACCAAACCCGCCATCGTCACCACCGGCCCGGTAACCGGTTCTCGGAAAATCTATTCCGCTCCGCCGGGCCGCCCGGATATGGCCGTGCCGTTCCGCGTGGTCGATCTCGCGGCAACGTCGAAGGAAGCGCCGTTCCCGCTCTATGACACGTCCGGCCCGTTCACCGATCATAATTTCCAGCTCGATCTCGATGCCGGCCTGCCGCAAATCCGCGCCCCCTGGATTGCCAGCCGTGGCTTTGCCGCCATCGATCCGCGCGCGGTCAAGCCCGAAGATAACGGCTTTGCCCCCGCTGACCGTCTGGTGCCGCCCTGCCCAGCCCCGCGCACCATTTACAGCGGCAATCCGGGCCAGTTGATCACTCAATATGAGTTCGCCCGTGCCGGCATCATCACCGATGAAATGATCTATGTCGCGCACCGCGAAAATATCGGCCGCGCCGAAGCCGCCGCCGGGGTCGCCGAACGCCGCGCCGATGGTGAGGATTTTGGTGCCGCGATTCCCAACTTCGTCACCCCAGAATTCGTCCGCGCCGAAATCGCCGCCGGGCGCGCCATCATCCCCGCCAATATCAACCACCCCGAGCTGGAGCCGGTGATTATTGGCCGCAATTTCCTGGTCAAAATCAACGCCAATATCGGCAATTCAGCGGTCACGTCCGGCGCCGCCGAAGAGGTCGAAAAGCTGGTCTGGTCGATCCGCTGGGGCGCTGATACCGTGATGGACCTCTCCACCGGGCGCAATATCCACAATATCCGCAGTTGGATCATGCGCAATTCGCCGGTGCCCATCGGCACCGTGCCGATTTACCAAGCGCTGGAAAAAGTCGGCGGCGACCCGGACAAACTCGACTGGGCGGTGTTTCGCGACACGCTGATCGAGCAGGCCGAGCAAGGCGTGGATTATTTCACCATCCATGCCGGTGTGCGCCTCGCTTACATCCCGCTCACCGCCAAGCGCGTCACCGGCATCGTCTCGCGCGGCGGCTCGATCATGGCCCGCTGGTGCCTCGCGCATCACCAAGAGAGTTTCCTCTACACGCATTTCGACGAAATCTGCGACATTATGCGCAAATATGACGTCTCCTTCTCGCTCGGCGATGGCTTGCGCCCCGGCTCCATCGCCGATGCCAACGACGCCGCGCAATTCGCCGAACTCGATACGCTCGGCGAATTAACGCGCCGCGCCTGGGCCAAAGGCTGCCAAGTGATGATCGAAGGGCCCGGCCATGTCGCGATGCATAAAATCAAAGAAAACATGGAGCGCCAGCTCAAAGTCTGCCACGAAGCGCCGTTCTACACGCTCGGGCCGCTGACCACCGACATCGCCCCCGGCTATGATCACATCACCTCAGCGATTGGTGCCGCGATGATCGGCTGGTTCGGCACCGCCATGCTCTGCTACGTGACCCCGAAAGAGCATCTCGGCCTGCCCAACCGCGATGACGTCAAGGTCGGCGTGATTACCTATCGCCTCGCCGCCCATGCCGCCGATTTGGCCAAAGGCCATCCCGCGGCGCGCCTGCGCGATGACGCGGTCAGCCGGGCGCGTTTTGATTTCCGCTGGCAAGATCAGTTCAATCTCGGCCTCGACCCCGATACCGCCCGCGCCTATCACGATGAAACCCTGCCCAAAGACGCCCATAAAGTCGCGCATTTCTGCTCGATGTGCGGGCCGAAATTCTGCTCGATGAAAATCACCCAGGATATCCGCGCCGATGCCGAGCGGCTCGCCGGAATGGAGCAAAAAAGTGCGGAGTTCCGTGAGGCGGGCAGCAAAATCTATCTCGAGGCCCCCGCAGCAGAGTAACCCGATGCAAATCGCGATCATCGGCGCCGGTGTCATCGGCCTCGCCCTCGGCTGGCGCCTCGCGCAAGGCGGGGCGACCGTCACGATTTTCGAGCGTGACCAGCCCGGTCAAGGGGCCAGCTTCGCCGCCGCCGGCATGCTCGCCGCCGCCTGCGAGGCCGAACCGGGCGAGGCCGCCTTGGGCGCCCTGAGCCGCGCCTCGCTCGCGCTCTGGCCAGATTTCGCCGCCGAGCTGGAAGCCGCCTCTGGCCAATCGGTCGGGCTGCGGCGCGAAGGCACCTTACTGGTCGCGCTCAACCGCGATGATGCCGAAAAATTGCGTCACGATATGGCCTTCCAGCAAAGCCAAGGCATCGCGCTCGAATGGCTCACCCCGGCGGAAACTCGGCGGCGTGAGCCCCATCTCGGCCCCAACCTCGCCGGTGCGGTCGCCTCGCCGCAGGATATCCAGGTCGATAACCGGCGTCTCACCCAAGCGCTCGCCATCGCCTTCAGCCGCGCGGGCGGCGTGTTGCACGCAAAAACACCGATCACCGGCATCGCCACCGCCCAGGGCCGCGCCACCGGCGTGATCAGTGCGGGTGCCACACATCCCGCCGATCTGGTGGTGCTCGCGGCGGGGGCCTGGTCCGCCTCGCTCGATCTGCCGATCCCCCGCCCGCCCATCCGCCCGGTCAAGGGCCAGATGCTGGCGGTGCAAATGGACCCCGCCGACCCGCTGCTGCGCCACGTGGTCTGGGCGCCACGCGCCTATCTGGTGCCGCGCGCCGATGGCCGATTAATCATCGGTGCCACCGTCGAAGAGCGCGGCTTTGATGATCGCATCACCGCCGGCGGCTTGTTTTCGCTGCTCGATGGCGCATGGCGGGCACTCCCCGGCATCGAAGACCTGCCGATCCTGGAAAGCTGGGTCGGGTTTCGCCCCGGCTCGCGGGATGACGCGCCCTTGCTCGGCCCGAGTGAGCTGCCCGGCCTCAGCCTCGCCACGGGTCATCATCGCAACGGGATTCTGCTCACCCCGATCACCGCAGATGCCATGGCTCACAGTATTCTCTCCGGCACGCCCGATCCCCGCATCGCGCCGTTTCACCCGGCCCGCTTCCCCCCAGCACAACACCCCTCCC
>JBMFWT010000032.1:0-26141 GCA_049964975.1 Acidiphilium sp. | reverse complement strand
TGGTGGGGTGCCCGAGCGCACCCCACCCTACGAGGGTGAAAAAGGGTCGGCGGGAAAATCGACGGCGGTGAGAAAAAGGCCGGTGGCGGGGGCGGTGGGGCCGGCGGCGGCGCGGGATTTTTGGGCTAGGATTTTGGGCAGGCTGTCGGGTGGGAGCGAATGATCGCCGATGAGTTTGAGGGTGCCGATCATGTTGCGGACTTGGTGGTGCAGGAAGCTGCGGGCGGAGATTTCGGCGATGATGTAGTTGCCCTCTCGGGTGATGGTGAAGCGATCCAGCGTGCGGAGTGGGGAATTGGCTTGGCAGGCGGTGGCGCGGAAGCTGGTGAAGTCATGTTTGCCGAGGAGGGATTGGGCGGCTTGGTGCATCAGGGCGGCGTCCAGCGGTGGTTTGACGTGCCAGACGCGGGTGGCTTCGAGGGCGGGGCGGGCGGGGCGGTTGAGGATGATGTAGCGGTAATGGCGGGCGATGGCGGAGAAGCGGGGGTGCCAATCAGGGTCGGTGATCAGGGCGGCTTCGAGCACCACGATGGGGTGGGGCTGGAGATGGTAATTCAGCGCATCGCGGATCGTGCGCGCGGTAAAACGGCCCGGGTTGGCGTCGGGCAGGAGCAAAAGCGCAACTTGGCCGCTGGCGTGGACGCCGGCATCGGTGCGGCCGGCGGCGGCGATGGTGGGTTCGGTTTGGTTATTGAGGGCGGCGGCGGCTTGTTCCAGGCATTGTTGGATCGAGGGGCCGTTGGCTTGGCGTTGCCAGCCGACGAAGCCGGTGCCGTCATATTCGAGTTTGAGGGCGAAGCGGATCACGCGAGAATGGTGCCGACGGGGATGGGGTAGCCACGGAGAAAATCGGCGGCTTCGAGGGGGGTGCGGCCAGGGCGCTGGAGGAGGGTGGGGCGGATGGCATCGGTGCCGCAGGCGATGGTGAGACGGTCATCGAGCACGGTGCCAGGGGGAGATTGGGTGGGGTGGTGGATGAGGTGGGCGGCGTGGATTTTGATGATTTCGGTTTTGCCGGTGGCGGTGTGGAGCGCAAATTCGGTGCCGGGCCAGGGCGCGAAGGCGCGGATGCGGCGTTCGATGGTGGCGGCGGGGGCGGACCAATCGATGGCGGCGTCGGCCCGGCTGAGTTTGGGCGCGTAGGTTGAGGGGCCGGTTTGCGGGCGGGGTAGTGGATTTTCGGTGAGGGCGCGGAGCAGAAGGCCAGCGCCGAGCGGGGCAAGGCGGTCATGCAGGGTGGCGGCGGTGTCGGCTTCGGTGATTGGGATTGCGGCGTCGAGCAGCATCGGGCCGGTATCGAGCCCTGCATCCATGTGCATGATGGTGATGCCGGTTTGGGCATCGCCGGCGAGGAGGGCGGCTTGGATCGGGGCGGCGCCGCGCCAGCGTGGGAGCAGGCTGGCATGGATATTGAGGCAGCCGCGTCGTGGGATGGCGAGAAAATCGGCGGGGAGGATCAGGCCGTAGGCGACGATGATCGCGGCGTCGAGATCGAGGCTGGCGAAATGGGTTAGCTCGGCCTCATTGTTGCGCAGGCGGGTGGGGGTGCGGACCGCAAGGCCGAGGCGCTCGGCGGCGCGGTGGATGGGGGTGAGGGTGAGTTGCTGGCCGCGCCCGGTGGGTTTGGGCGGCTGGCAATAGACGGCTTTGATGATGTGGCCGGCCTGGTGCAGCGCTTCGAGGGCGGGGACGGCGAAGTCCGGCGTGCCCATGAAAGCGAGGTTAAGGGGTTTGGTGGTTGGGGGGGTGGTTGGGTTGGTCATCGGCGGGCGCGGGTGGCGGCTTTGTCGTCGGCCTTGTCCCGTTGTTCTTTGGCGAGTTTGCGGAGCAAAATATTGCGTTTGAGGGGGGTGAGGTGATCGACGAAGAGGATGCCGTCCAGATGGTCGATTTCGTGCTGGATGCAGGCGGCGAGCAGGTCTTCGCCTTCGATGCGGTGTTTGACGCCGGCGAGGTCTTCATAGCTGGCGGTGATGCGGGCGGGGCGGGTGATTTCGGCGTATTGGTTGGGGAGTGACAGGCAGCCTTCTTCGCGGGTGGCGAGGGTTTCGCTGGCGGCGATGATGGTGGGGTTGATCAGGATGAGGGGCGTGCGGGCGTGATCGGGGCCGAGATCCATGATGAAGAAGCGGAGTGAGAGGCCGATTTGCGGGGCGGCGAGGCCGATGCCGGGCGCGCGGTACATGGCTTCGAACATGGATGGCATCAGGGCTTCGAGCGCCGGGCGGTCGGCATTGGTGACCGGGCGGGCGCGGGTGCGCAGGCGCTTATCCGGCACGATGAGGATCTCGGGGATGGCGGTTGGGCTTGGCAGGGCGGCGCTCATGGCGGGGATTTAGCCGGGCTGGGGGTTTGATTCAATTGGCGCCGGGTGGCAGGCCGGGTGGCGGGCTGGTGGGTGGTGGGGATGGCTTGCTTTGTGGCGCGGAACACACCATGTTTGGGCAACGGATTGCCATTGTGGGGTCCGCTTGTCTCGCTCGCATGGAGGAGGCTCGATGAGCACCAGGGTTTTTACATCGCCGTTGTTTTTGGGTTTTGATCATTTGGAGCAGATGATCGAGCGGGCGGCGAAAAATTCGTCTGAAGGATATCCGCCGTATAATATTGAGCAGATCAGTGCGACCTGCTTGCGGATTACGGTGGCGGTTGCCGGATTCACCATGGATGATTTGCAGATTACCCAAGAGGATAATCAACTGGTGATCAGGGGCCGGCAGGTTGAGGATCAGCAAGGGCGGATCTTTTTGCACCGGGGGATTGCGGCACGGCAGTTTCAGCGGGCGTTCGTGATTGCCGAGGGGATCGAGGTGCGCGGCGCGTGGCTGGATAATGGGTTGTTGCACGTGGATTTGGTGCGGCCATTGCCGGAGGCGAAGATCAAGACGATTGCCATTCGCAAGGGGGCGAGCGCCGGTGCGGCGCTGGACCCGCAGCGCACGTTGAATGGTGGAGAGGAGTGAAAGCGATGAATATTCGGAAGCTGGATGAAACGATTGAGGACAGCGTGGTTGGTGCGATGATTGATTTGCATCATCTGAGTGTCGAGCAATTGGCGGAATTGGGCGTGTCGCAGATTGCGTATGTGCGTCAGGTGATGACCAACCAGGGGCCGGCGGTTGGGGTGTTTGCGGCGAATGGCGCGCCGTTGGCGGTGGCTGCGAGCGATGATTTGGCGCGCGCGGCGATTGTGCAGAATGATATGGCGCCGGTTTCGGTGCATTAACTGGCTGAACATTAACCGGCTGAATATGGATCGGGCGCGTTACCTTGATGGGTTGGTGACGCGCCCGATGAACAGAATCATCGGGCCGGAGCGGATGACGTAGAGAAATGGGTGATTGGCGTTGAACCGAATGGACGGCAGCGGGGACGGGGCCGACATGGCGACTGTCGCTTCGCCAACCGTGACCGCGGCGGCTTTGGTGCCGTGTTCATTGACGATGATTTTGGCTTGCTGGAATACGTTGCTGAGGTGAACTGGCGGGCTGGATGCGGTCAGCATCGCTGAAAAATCGGCGTTCGGGGTGAAGGCGCTGCGCATGCCCATGGCGGCGAGGGTTTGGTTCAGTGTCTGCGTGGTTCCGATGGTGAAGCGGGGCAGGCTGAGCGTCACGTTCGTTTCGCGGGCGGTCCGGGCCCATTGATCGAGGCGCTGGGGGGTGAGGTGGGCTTCGATCGCGGGGAGTGCGGCTGCGTGATCGGGCAGGATGATGGTCATGCTGGCCGGGCCGCTATAGTTGAGCGTGAGGATTTTCACGCCGGGTGCGGTGGCGACGACGCTGGTGATGATTTGGTGCATCATCGGCACGGTGACATGGGCGCCGGTGGCGAGGGTGAAGCGGCCTTGTTTGGTGGCGGCGCGGGTGAAGGGGATGGCCCAGCCCGCGTGGAAATAGACAGCGTTTGTTAGGGTCAGGCGGGTATCGGGGCTGATATTGGCCGGGGTGATGACCTGGTTGATTAGGTGGTTGGTGTGTTGGGACGCCCATTGATTGATCTGCGCGCTGGCGGCGGATCGATTCTGGAAATTGACCGATTGGACGGTGCCGCCGGTGCGGGTGATGGCGCGGGCGAAGGCGGGGTTTGGCGTGCTGCGCTGATCGACCCAGATGGCGTTGGCGCTGAGCAGACCGAGATCGGCTTGGTGGGGGATATTATTGAGTTTTTGCACGGCGGCGAGGAGGGCGGGGCCGTTGGTGCGGGGTGCGCCGAGGGTGTTGGCGATGGCGGTGGCGGTGGGGCCGCGCGCGCCGAGCAGGCTCATGGTGAGGGCGGTGTAGAGGCTGGACGGGGCGAGGACGAGATTGCCTGGCGATCCGGGGGCGGTTGCGACGCGTTGGAAGAGGGTTAGGGCGAAATGATTTTCGGCGTGGATGATGGTTGCGGGGGCGTTCTGGGCGCGGGCGATGGCGAGTGGCGCGCAGAGGGCGAGAAGGGCGGCGGTGATGCGGCTGGCGTGCATGAGACCCTGCTAATTTTGAATTGGCACTAACAGGGTAGCGGAAAATGGTGACATAATCCAGGGGTGAATACGCTGGGCTTGGACGTCATTGGGGCGTCACTGGGGCGTGAGCGCTGAGCGGTGCCCTGCGGGTGGGTTAGGCGGTGGTGAGGCCGATGGGGCAGGTGATGCCGGTGCCGCCGATGCCGCAATAGCCGTTGGGGTTTTTGGCCAGATATTGTTGGTGGTAGGCTTCGGCGTCGTAAAATGTGGGGGCTGGGGCGATTTCGGTGGTGATGGTGCCGTAGCCGGCACGGGTCAGTTCGTGCTGGTAGGCGGATTTTGACGCTTGGGCGGCTGCGTGCTGGGCGGGGTTGGTGGTGTAGAGCGCTGAGCGATATTGGGTGCCGATATCGCCGCCTTGGCGCATGCCTTGGGTGGGGTCGTGATTTTCCCAGAATAATTTCAGAATGGCATCCAGGCTGATGAGGGTGGGGTCGAAAATCACCCGCACGACCTCCGTATGGCCGGTGCGCCCGGAGCAGACTTCCTCATAGGTGGGGTTGGGCGTGCTGCCGCCGGCATAGCCGACGGCGGTGACATAGACGCCCGGCGCTTGCCAGAATTTACGCTCAGCGCCCCAGAAGCAGCCGAGGCCGAGGATGATTTCCTCCATGCCAGCCGGGTAGGGCGGGGCGAGGGGTTTGCCGTTGACGAAATGGGTCGCTTGGATGGGCATGGGCGTGCTGCGACCGGGGAGAATTTGGGCTTGGGTGGGCATGCTGGTCATACGAGCGGCCATGATCATCTCACTTTCGGTCAAACGGGGTGAGAGGAATATAGGGGTTTGGCGCGAAAATTAAAGCGCGAGGGTAAGGGCGACGGGGACATGGTCAGACGCGCTTGGCCAATCGCGCGCGTCGGTGAGGATGTGGGTGGCGCGCAGGGCGGGGCGGAGATCGGTCGAGACCCAGATATGATCGAGGCGGCGGCCCCGATTGGAGGCGCGCCAATCGCGATTGCGGTAGCTCCACCAAGTGTAAAGCTTGGCCGGTTCGGGGGTGAAATGGCGCAGCGCGTCGGTGAAGCCTTGGGCTTGCCAATCGAGCAATAAATCGGTCTCGATTGGGGTGTGGCTGACGACATCGAGCAATTGTTTATGGCTCCAGACGTCATGTTCGAGGGGGGCGATGTTGAGATCACCGACCAAAACCCGGTGCTGGGGCGGGTGGGTGCGAAAATAATCGCGGGTGGCGGTGATGAAATCGAGTTTGTGGGCGAATTTTTCGTTTTCGCGCCGATCCGGGATGTCGCCGCCGGCGGGGACGTAGAAATTATCGATGGTGATGGTCTGGCCGTTGAGGGTGAGGCTGGCGCCGAGATGTCGGCAATCATTTTTGCCGCACCAAGCGCCGCCTTGATCGGCCAAAGTGAGTGGGTAGCGCGAGAAGATGGCGACGCCATTATAGCTTTTCATGCCGCGCATCAGCACGTGCGGCAGGCCGATGCGCGCCGCGATGGCGTGGGGGAATTGATCGTCCGGGACTTTGGTTTCTTGCAGGCAGAGAATGTCCGGGGCGAGGGCGTCGGTGACGGTCACCAGATGGTCCTGGCGCAGGCGGAGCGAATTAATGTTCCAGGTGGCAATGGTGAGGTTGGTCATCGTGCGGGCGCGGGCGGGGTGATGGTGAAGGCGAGAGGGGGGATGCCATCGATATGGCAGGTGACATGGTCGCCCACCACCAGCGGGCCGACGCCATCGGGCGTGCCGGTATAGATCAGGTCACCGGGGGCGAGTGTGACGAGGTGCGAGAGGGCGGCGATGATGTCGGGCACCGGCCAGATCAAATCTGCAAGGTCGCCGGATTGTTTGATCTGGTTGTTGATGGCGAGGGTGATGGCGCCTTTGGTGGGGTGGCCGATTTGGGCGGCTTGGATGATCGGGCCGATCGGGGCGGAATGATCGAAGCCTTTGGCCATGTCCCAGGGCCGGCGCATGGATTTTGCTTCGTCTTGCAGGTCGCGGCGGGTGAGATCGACGCCGACGGCGTAGCCATAGATCAGGCGGTTGGCGTGCGCGGGGCTGATGGCGTGGGCGGCTTGATCGAGGGCGATGACCAGTTCGACTTCGTGATGCAGGCTGTGGGTTGCGACCGGATAGGGGACATGATCGCCCAGAATGATCGCATCGCTGGGTTTGGTGAAGAAAAACGGCGGTTCACGGTCAGGGTTGCCGCCCATTTCGCGGGTGTGGGCGGCATAATTGCGGCCAACGCAGAAAATCCGGCGCACCGGGAATTGTCCGCCGCCGATGATTGGCACGCCGATGGGTGCGGGCGGGGCAAAGACGAATTTTTCGCTTTGATGGGTCATGGCTGGCCTCCTACCGGGTGATTATTGTGGTGGCGTATTGGCGCACGGCCTTGCCGAAGCGGGCGAAAATGGCGTGCGAGGCGGGGTCGTGCGCGAAATCATATTCGGGATGCCATTGCACGCCGAGCGCGAAAGGCGGGCCGAGCACGCGGATGGCTTCGATGGTGCCATCGACCGCGCGGGCTTCGACCGCGAGGCCGGGGGCGAGGCGATCAATGCCTTGATTATGCAGTGAATTTACCGAGAGATGATCGCGCCCCAGCATTTGGGTGAGCACGCCGCCGGGGGTGAGGCTGACATGGTGGGCTTTGCCGATGCGCACGGCGGGATTTTCCTGCATCGGCGTGGAATGATCGAGCCGGTGCGGCAAATCTTGCAGGCGCTGGTGCAGCGTGCCGCCGAGGGCGACATTGAGTTCTTGCAGGCCACGGCAAATGGCGAGCAGCGGGATATTGCGGGCGACGGCGCGGCGGCAGAGGCGGAGCGTTACTTTGTCGCGTTCAGGGTCTTCGGGCTGGATATCGGGCGGTTGCGGCTGGCCGCCATAGAAGGCGGCGGCGACGTTGCTGCGGCTGCCGGTGAGAATGATGCCGGCACAATGATCGAGCAGGGTTTCGATATCGGCGGCATCGCCATTGGCGGGGATCAGGATCGGCACGCCGCCGACGACTTGATCCACCGCGCGCACATAGGTGTCCGACGCGGCGTGATTGAGCATGCCAAAGACGCCGAACTGTTTGGTGCAGCAGGAAATACCGATGAGGGCGCCGAATCGGTTGATCATCCGGGTAATCTGGCATGGTGGGCGTGGCTTGTCGCCTCGCGTGCCCCACAGGCTGGTTTGAGTGAGGCTGGTCTGGGTGAGGCTGGTTTGAGTGAGGCTGGTTTGATTTTGAGCGCTTGGGTGGCGGGGGGCGAAAAATTAGCCGCCGACACCGGGACTGGACCCGTTATTGGCGATGTAGCGGAAATCTTTATCGGGGAACTTGGGGGCTGCATGCAAATCATAGAGGCTGACTTGGGTTGTGGCACCTTGTGCGTCGGTGACCCGCCATTGGCGGAGTTCCAGGGGATCGGTTGAGAAAATCAGGGTCAGATGGCCCTGGGCGGCTTTGCCGGTGCGGATCAGTGAAATTTGCACTTCGCCGGGCGGTTGGGCGATTTTGGTCACCGTGATGTTACCGGAAAAATGCACGTGCGGTGCGAGCAAAATGCCCAGCGGGGTGGAGGAGAGCGGCAAATTGGTGGTCTGATTGAGTTGGGGATCATGATAGACCAGCAAGCCAAAGCCCGCGACCAGCAATTGCGGATCGGGCTTGTCATATTGGAAGCGCATTTTACCGGGGCGCTGCAAAATGGCGGTGCCCGAGCGCACCGAGCCATCGGGTGCCACTTGCAGGAATTTGGCGGTGACGGTTTTTAATCCATCAAGATAGGCTGAGACTTTGGCGAGGATCGCCGCATTTTGCGCGGTGAAGGCGGGGGTTGCGGCGGGTGCTGCGGCCGCCTTGGCGCTGACCGCGAGGATCGGCGCTAAGGGGCTGAGCAGGCCCGAGGCGATGATCGCGAAGGCGATAGCGCGCAAGGGCTTAATTCGGACGGCACGGTGGATTGGCATCGGCGCTGGATATGCGCGGATGTTACGCAGCCGACCGGCGGCGCGACGGGGCGCGTTCGGCGGCGGGTGTGGGGGCGGGTTTGGAGACTTCGCCCAGCACGGCGCGAATATCACGCAGGAAGGCGTTGCCTTTGGAGGTGCGCTGCACCAGCACGCTGCGGCGATCCGCCGGATCGACCTTACGGCGAGCGAGATCGAGATCCGCCAGACGGTCTAACGCACGGGTGATTGCGGGTTTGGAGACGTTGAGTTGGTGGGCGAGGCCGCGCACCGTATGCGCACCGTCATCCAGATAGCAGGTGAGAAAGACGCCGAGTTGGCGGGCGGAGAGATCAACCCCATCGCGGCGCACCAGGGACACCACGGTGTCACGCAGGATGGTGATGAGATTATCGGACGAGATTTCTGCAGCCATTCACGTTGCCCTTTCGTTGATCGATCGATCAGAGGCGGGGTTGACCGGATTGGTGCCGGTGCAGACCCTTAAGGTTAAAACAAGGACGGCGATGGCAAGACGTTTTGAGGTCTTACTCAGCGCCGACCGGCGGCGTCAGCACAGCCGGACGATGACGGCGTCGCACAACACGTCGTTTCAGACGGGTCATAACGTCTATTACTGAACTAAGAATGAATCGGATGCCCTACAAGCATAAAATTATCTAAATTCGTTGCAACCTTATCTGACCGTTCATTGCGATATAAAAAAACGGTCAACGCGTCACAGAAATGAGAGCTTCAATCGCGGCGAGGGTGGCGCGCAGGCCGAGTGCTTCGCCGCCTTCGGGGCGACCGGGGCGGCTGGCCTCGTTCCAGGCATAGGTGTCGATATGCGCCCAGCGCGTTGATGCGGGAACGAATCGATTGAGGAATAAAGCGGCAATAATCGCGCCGGCGTGGGGTTTTCCTGACACGCTGTTGAGGCTCGCGATCGGGCTATCGAGCCAGGGCGCGTAATCCTGCCAGAGCGGCAGGCGCCAGAGCGGGTCGGCCACGGCATGGCTGGCGGTGAGGAGGTGCGCTGCTAACCCGTCATCATTGCTGAACAAGGCGGGAAGGTCGGGGCCGAGCGCGGTGCGGGCGGCGCCGGTCAGGGTTGCGAAATTGATCAGCCAGTCCGGTTGGGCGGCCACTGCGTCGGTCAGCAGATCAGCGAGCACCAGCCGGCCTTCGGCATCGGTATTGCCGACTTCGACGGTGAGGCCGGCGCGGGTGTTCAGCACATCGAGCGGGCGCATGGCGTGGCCGGAGACGCTGTTTTCAACGCAGCCGATGCGCAATTCGAGGCGGACCGGCAGGTTGAGCGCCATGATCGCCTCGGCGAGGCCGAGCACGGTGGCGGCACCGCCCATGTCTTTTTTCATCCGCAGCATGGCGGCGCTGGGTTTGAGGTCATAGCCGCCAGTATCGAACACGACGCCTTTGCCAACGAGTGAGATCAGCGGGGCGCGCTGGTCATGGCCCCAGCTGAGCTTGACCATGTGGGGCGGGCGGTCAGAGCCGGCGCCGACGGCGGCGAGGGCGGGGTAGCCTGCGGTGAGGGCGGGGCCGCTGATCTGTTCGATCGTGGCGCCGTGCCGATGGCCGAGGGCGATGGCGGCATCGGCTAGTTCGGCGGGGCCGAGCAGGTTGGCGGGGGTGTTGATCAGGTCGCGCGCGTAATTGATCGCGCTGGCGATGATGGCGGCACGGGAGGGGATTGGGCCAGTGAGTTGGGCTTGTTGGCGGGTTTGCGGTTTGAACCGGTCATAGCGATAGGCACCGAGCAGGGCGCCGAGATGGGCGTCTTGCGCATCGTAATCGCCTGGCATCAGCGACCAGAGCGTATCGGGCGGCAATCCGGTGGCGATGGCGCCGAACGGGTAGGGGGAGCGATCATCGCCAAGGCCGAGCAGGGCGCCGCCGAGCGGGGTTGCCGGTTCAGCGGGGTTGGGCGGGAGCAGGATGATTTTGCCCATTTTGGCATCGAACCCGGCGGCGCGGACGAAATCGGCGGCTTGGAGCTGGCGGAGCAGGGTCTCAAGCCCGTTGGGGCGAACGGGGAAGAGTTTGAGCGCGGTGGGTTGGGTCATTCGGCCTCGGGTTTGAGATGGCGGCTTGGTTTTGGGTTGCGCCGCGTATCGGGGTGGCTTGGGGCGCGGCTTGGGGCGCGGTGTGGGGGACGGCGTGGGGTGCGTTGATTGGCGGTTTGGGGCATGCCGCTTGGGAATTGGTCCAGATAATTCATGATCAGGTCACTGAGCCAGTTGCGGAAGGGGATTATCCGTTCGGCATAGCGGGTGTCTTGCGGGACGGTGAGCATTGAGCTGCCAAAGATGGCAGCGCCCATGGCTGAGGTGGCGACCAGCAGGGCGATGCGGCGCGAATCTTCAAAGGGCGGTGGCGGTGCGCCGCGTTGGCTGGCAAAGACAACGCGGGCCTGCTGGACCAGCCGGGCAATTTCGGTGAGGGCGTCATGGATTGAGGATGCGCCGGTTTCGCCAGCGGTGGCAAGCCAGGCAAGGCGTTGGGCGAGACCGTTGCCGAAGGCGCTGAACACATGATCGAGCGTGGTTTCGACTAGGTTGTGGTTGGGGGCGGTGGCGCCGGCCAGCAGATCGGCCATGGATGATTTCAGTTGGTTGATGGTGCGGGCGTTCAGCGCGTCGATCAGGCCATCGCGCGTGCCGAAATGATGCAGAATGACGGGATGCGACAGGCCGAGTTCGGCGGCGATGGATTGCAGGCGCAGGCCGCCTGGGCCAAATTGGGTGAGTTGGGCTTCGGCGGCGTCGAGAATTTGGCGTTTGGCTTCGGCGGCCGAGCGGCGGATGCGCAAAGGGCGCTGTGCGCTGCGACCGGAATCGATCTGGTTGGCCATGGGGCGAACAAGGTAGTTTTTGCTGGCTTGTCAAGCCATAATACGCAGGAATTACTGTGATCGGGAAAAGTTTTCCACGCGAATTGCGGCGGGCGATGGGGGTGGCGGGCTGTCATGCGATCGTCATATTGAGTATCAAGCTGGGAAGTTGATATGAATGATATCAATGGGTTGTAAAATTGGGGCTGGAACGGGCGGTTTTCGGGCGATGCTTGACCGGGGCGCAAAATTGGCGATTGCGCGCGAGTTGCGCACAGAGTTTTCCACAGGCGGGGTGCGCCTTGGGGGATTCAACCTAAAAGGGAATATTGTTGGTGGCTGACGGACGGGTTGCGGCGGGGATGGGTGGATCGGTGGGGCCGATTGAGGCGGCGTTGGCCACCATGTCGCAGGCGCCGGGGGTTTATCGGATGCTGGATGCGGCGGGTGAGGCGCTTTACGTGGGTAAAGCGCGGAATTTGAAGCGGCGGCTGGCGTCTTATACCCAGCTGGGGCGGTTGCCCGAGCGGTTGCGGCGGATGGTGGCGCTGACGGTGAGTTTGGAGGTGATCACCACCCACACCGAGGCGGAGGCATTGCTGCTCGAAGCCAATTTGATCAAGAAATTAAAGCCGCGATTCAATATTTTGCTGCGCGATGATAAATCATACCCGTGGCTGATGCTGACCGAAGATCATGCGTTTCCACAATTGGGCAAGCATCGGGGCGCGCAGACCCGGCGGGCTTCCTATTGGGGGCCGTTTGCCTCGTCGTGGTCGGTCAATCAGACGGTGCAGGGGTTGCAGCGGGTGTTTTTGCTGCGGACCTGCACCGATGCGGTGTTTGCCAGCCGCAGCCGACCCTGTTTGCTGTATCAAATCAAGCGCTGTGCGGCGCCCTGCGTGGGGCGGATCGGCGAGGCGGATTATGCGGCGTTGGTGGCTGAGGCGCGGCGGTTTCTCTCCGGGCGGGCGGGGCATGTGCAGCGCGAGTTGGCGGCGCAAATGGAGGCGGCGGCGGCCTCGTTGGAGTTTGAGCGGGCGGCCTCGCTGCGCGACCGGATCCGGGGATTGACCCAGATTCAGGGCAGCGATTTGATCAATCCGGCCAGTATCGAGGATGCCGATGTGATTGCGATCCATCAGGCGGCGGGGCAGTTTTCGGTGCAGGTGTTTTTCATTCGCAGTGGCCGCAATAATGGCAATCGCAGTTTCTTTCCGGCGCAGAGCAAAGGGGCGAGCGTGCCGGCGGTGCTGAGCGCGTTCATTGCGCAGTTTTATGATGATAAGGAGCCGCCGCCGTTATTATTATTGAGTGAGAAGGTGGCGGGGCAGGATTTGCTGGCCGAGGCGCTGAGCTTGAAGGCGGGACGGCGGGTGGAGCTGGTGGTGCCGCAGCGCGGTGAGAAGCATGAGGTGGTGTTGCATGCTTTGACCAATGCGCGCGAGGCGTTGGAGCGGAAATTGGCGGAATCGGCGGGTCAGGAGACGTTGCTGGCGGCCACCGGCGCGCTGTTTGGCTTGGCGGAGCCGCCTGTGCGCATTGAAATTTATGATAATTCGCATCTGATGGGCAGTGCCGCCTATGGGGTGATGGTGGTGGCGGGGCCGGAGGGGTTTCAGCGCGCGGCCTATCGGAAATTTGCGATTAAATCCGCGCTGACGCCGGGGGATGATTTCGCGATGATGCGCGAAGTGTTGACGCGGCGCTTTACCCGCGGGCTGAGCGAGGGGACAGCGAAGGAGGGTGGCGCGCGCGATAGCTGGCCGGATTTGGTGCTGATTGATGGCGGGGCGGGGCAGCTTTCAGCGGCGCAGGCGGTGCTTGATGGGTTGGGGGTTCACGATGTGGCGCTGGTGGCGATTGCCAAGGGGCGGGATCGTAATGCCGGGCGGGAATGGTTGCACCAGACCGGGCAGGCACCGTTTCAACTGCCGGAGCGCGATCCGGTTTTGTATTTTTTACAGCGTTTGCGTGATGAGGCGCATCGTTTTGCGATTGCGACGCATCGGGCCGGGCGCAGCCGTAAAATCACCGAGAGCGAGCTTGATTTGATCGCGGGGATTGGGGCGGCGCGCAAACGGGCGTTGCTGCATCATTTCGGCTCGGTGCGCGGGGTGAAAGGGGCGGGATTGCGCGATTTGGAGGCGGTGGAGGGGGTGAGTTCGGCGATGGCGCGGGCGATTTATGCGCATTTTCATCCGGGCGTGAGCGTTGCGATTGAGGGGCGGGCTGATTCGGAAGCATAATTCGCGTTAAAGTTGTTGATTTCAGATGACTCTACTTTAGATATATGTCTTAATACATCCCTAGATTGTAGTCGGCGCATTTAGGCGTCGTTAGGGGGATTTGATGTCAGGAACCATTAGCGGCGTGCGTTATGGCGGCGTGACATTGGCGAGCGGGGGCGCGTTTGGCGATCCGCTGACCGTGACCGGGACAATCGAGGCGGCGAGTGGCGATGGGGTGCTCGCGAACCAGGCTTGGACGCTGGATAATCAGGGATTGATCGCGGCCAGCCTCGGGGATGGGATTTTGCTGAATGGCGGTCTGAGCGGGATGGATTCCGTGCTGAACCAAGGCGTGGTGACCGGCGGCAGCTATGGGGTGCGGTTGGCCGGCGTGGGCGGCGTGTTTGACAATGCGACGCTGGCCACCGTGTCCGGGTCATTGGGGGGTGTGTATTTCTCCGGGCAGTCCGCCAATTATAGTCATTTTATCAATGACGGTTTGGTGAGCGGCGGGGTGGATGCCGGGCTGCATGGCAGCGACGTGATGATCAGTAATGGCTCGGCGGGGGTGATTGAGGGCGGATCGGTCGGGGCGGAGCTGGGGATTGGCGCGGGATTGGTCAATGCCGGGTTGATCAGCGGCGCGATTGGCGTGGCGGCGACCTATGGCGGCTCGGGTGGGGGCGTGGTGTCGCTGCTCGATGCCGGCACGATTATCGGCACCAACGGCATCGCGGTGTCGTTCAGTGCGGGCGAGGGCGGCACGCTGGGCTTGTTGGCGGGGGCGAGTTTCAGCGGGGTGTTGGATGGCGCGAATGCGACATTGGCTTTTGAGGGCACCAGCCTGAGCAGCTTTGCGCAGTTTGCCTCGGTGAACGGGTTTGCCGAGATTGCGGTGGCGGCGGGGGCGATTTGGGATTTTGCCGGCACGGTGACGTTGAATGCGAGTTTGGGGCTGGATAATCAAGGTGTGCTGGCGGAGACGCTGGGGCAGCAAGTGCTGATCGAGCATGGGCTGAGCGGTGCGGGCACGCTGATGCTGGGCGGGGGCGCGTTCGGGCTGGTTCGTGGTGCGGCGGCAGCGGCGCAGACCATCGATTTTGGCGCGGGCGGTGGCACGCTGGCTCTGTTCGAGCCGCAATCTTTTGCCGCCACCATTGCCGGGTTTGCGCCGGGCGATACGATCGAGCTGGCGGGTTTGGCGCAGAATGCGGTGGTGACCGGCGTGATGGTCGGCTCGGTGTTGGAGCTGTCAGGCTCGGTGCCGACGGGCACGACAATTGCATTTGATAATCCGCCGCCGGGGATTGCGTTGCAGCCGGTGGCGGGGCCGACCAAGACTTATGATATTGTGGTGCCGAGCAATGGCGGCGCGCCTTGCTTTGCCCAAGGCACGCGCTTGTTGACGCCGCAGGGGATGCGCCCGGTGGAGAGCCTGCGCAAGGGCGATTTGGTGATTACCCGTGCCGGTGCGATGCCAATTATTTGGCATGGGCGCCGGCGGGTGGATTGTGCGCGCCATCCGCAGCCTTCGAAAGTGTGGCCGGTTTGCGTTGAGCGCGATGCGTTTGGGCCGGGCTTGCCGATGCGCGCTGTGTGGCTCTCGCCCGATCATGCGCTGTTTGCCGAGGGCGCGCTGATCCCGGTGCAGTTTTTGCTCAATGGCGTCTCGATCCGCCAAGAGCCGGTCGCGACGGTGATTTATCATCATATTGAGCTTGAGCGGCACGATATTGTCTGGGCGGAGAATTTGCCGGCGGAGACCTATTTGGATTGCGGTAATCGGCATCAATTTGGCGGGCGTGGCGCGGTGCAGGCGTTGCACGCGGATTTTGCGCCGCCGGTTTGGGCGGCAAACCGCGCCTGCGCGCCCTTGGTGACGCAGGGACCGGCGGTGGTGGCGGCGCGCCGGCGTGCGCATACGATGTTGGTGGCGCAAGGCTATCGGGCTGAGCCGGCGCGCTTGATGCTGTTTGCCGGGGGCGAGGTGCTGCCGGTCGCGGCCTTGCCGGGGCGGTGGTATCGGGCGGCCATCCCGGCTTGTGTTGAGGCGGTGACGTTGCGCTCAGTGGCGGCGGCGCCGGTCTGTGCGGACCCTTGGTCGGATGATCGGCGGTGCTTGGGCTTGGCGATTGAGGCGGTGACGTTGGATGATCGCCCGGTGGCGGCGGATGATCCTTGTTTTGGCGCGGGGTTTTACCCGCCGGAGCAAGGCGCGCGCGCGTGGTTTCGCTGGACCGACGGCGCGGGGACATTGCGCATCAAGGGTGCGCGGGCGCTTGGCTTTCGGCTGCGTGGGGCGGCGTTGATGTGGCAGGCGCCGCCTTCTTTGCCGGTGCGGGCGATGCGGGGTTGAGCTTGGCGTTCAGAATCACTTGCTGCACGCCGCGTGCCGCTTGCTCAGCGGCGGCGGCGGCGACATCGCCCCAATAGGGCACCATGTCGCTCGGTTTCAGCGCGTGTAATTGGCTGACTTTGCCG
This sequence comes from Acidiphilium sp., assembly GCA_049964975.1. Lineage (GTDB taxonomy): Bacteria > Pseudomonadota > Alphaproteobacteria > Acetobacterales > Acetobacteraceae > Acidiphilium. The sequence continues at coordinate 10,158 of JBMFWT010000032.1, read as the reverse complement.
ATGAAATGATGATTGCGGTCGCGCACCACCCAATCGAGCTCGACCAGATCGCGGCCCTGGGTTTGTGGGGTGACGCGGATATGACCGGTCACCAGGAAATCCGCGCGGTCAGTATGGTGCGCCACCACGATGTTCAGCTTGGGCAGGGCGCGGCGGAAATCGAGGGCGAGGGCGTGGTCACCATCGCCGGGGGCGCCGGTGACCAGGACGAGCTTGACCCGGGCGGGGCGGTTTTCCAGCGAGGCCGGGTTGGAATGCTGCACTTGGGCGTTGATTTGCGCGAGGCGTTGGGCGAGCGGCGCGGCGGCCTGTTTGGCACTGGCTTGCAGGCTGGCTTGTGTGCCGGCTTCCCAATCGGCGGCGGCGAGCGGGGCGGCCTGATAGTGGCCATAGGCTTTGCCGTTCGGGCCGATTAGGGTGAAATGCGGGATGATGGTTGCGCCGACCAGGCTGGCGGTGATGCGCAGGCGCCAATCGTTTTTATGCGCCGGGCGGGCGACGCAGGGCACGTTTTGATCAACCAGGGCGCTGGCCAGATCAGCGGCGTAGAGATGGGCTGCGTGATCGCCCAGCATGGCGGTGCGCGGCGGTGGCACGATCAGTATAGGGGGGGGCGGGATGGCGAGCACCGCACCTTCGCGGCCCGGCTTGCCAAGGAAAGGTTGTGGCAAGGTGCCGCAACCGGCGAGCAGCAGGGTGAGAGCGAAGACGGCAAAACGGGTGAGGCGGCGCGGCGTGCGGATCATGAGGCGGGCCGGATGATCGAGATTTGATGGCCGCCGGGGCCGCTCGCTTCATGGGTGCGGCGGCGATGGGAGAAAAATCGCACAGGATCGGCGTAGGTGTCCGCACGCAGGATGGTGGTTTTTGCGCCGGCGCGGGTGAGGCGGGCGGCGCAATAGCCGGGCAGGTCGAACTGCCAATGGTTGGGTTTGACGCCGGGGCGGAAAAATTGCCGGTCGGGCGGGTGACCGGCGCAAACGGCCTCATGCAGATCGGTGCCGACTTCGTAGCTGGCTTGATGGATGCAGGGGCCAATCACCGCCTGGATGGTGCTCGCACCGAGCTGGCGCATCGCCGCCATGGTGGCTTCGAGCACGCCGAGCTGGGCGCCGCGCCAGCCGGCATGGGCGGCGCCGACGATGCGCCCGGCCTCGGCGCTGAACAGCACCGGCGCGCAATCAGCGGTGATGATGCCCAGCGCGAGGCCGGGGGTGGCGGTGACCAGCGCATCGGCCTGCGGGCGGGCCGACGGGTCGATCGGATGGGTGATGGCGATGGCGCGGTTGCCATGGACTTGCACCAGGCCGCTGAGGGCGGCGGGGTCGGCGCCGATGGCACGGGCGGCGCGGGCGCGGTTGGTCGCGACGTGATCGGGCGCATCAGCACCGTTCAGGCCGCAATTCAGGCTGGCATACGCGCCGGTGGAGACGCCGCCGATGCGGGTGAAAAACCCGTGCGGTGGGGCGAATTGATCGGCTGTGAGCGGGGTCGGGATGAGCGGCGCAGACATCATGCGGGGAATCCGGGTAAGGGCAGCAGATCGGCGGGGGCGAGGGCGAGGGCTTTGAACAGGCCGCCCATGGCCTCGGCGGCGGTGAGCCGACGGGTGGCGGCGAGCAGGGCGGCGGCTTGCGGCGCTGTGGCGTTGCGGCCCAAAGCGGCGGTGCGTTCGTGGATCCCCAACGCGGACAGGAATTTGCCTTGCGCGATCGGCCCGGCGGTGGCGCAGCCTTGGGCGATGGCGCAGGCGCGCAGGGCGGCGAAATCGACATGGGCGGTGAGATCAGCTTCTCCCGGATTGGCCAGCGGGTCGGCGCGGATGCCAGCGCGAATGGCTTGCAGCGTATCGCCGGGGCCACTATCCAGCGGGCCGTAATCGATCAACAAGGCGGCACCGCCATGCTTGACCAAGCGCTGGGCGAGGGCTGCGGTGAAGGCGCGGGCGGCACCGTTGATTTCGCGAATAGCGCCGGGTTGGGTGTGTGCGGTAAGCGGGGCGAGCAGGCTGTGCTCGGCTTGGGTGATCGGCTGGTCATGCAGCGCACCCGCGCGCACATAGCGCTCCTGCCAGGCGTCGGGGCTTGCGGTGCGGATGAATTGGCGGATCGGCAGCGCATCCAGAAACTCATTGGCCAGCAGCAGGATCGGCCCATCGGGCACGCGATCGAGCGTGGCGTGCAGCTGGGCTTGGGGGAAGCGGGCGCGCAATTGGGCGCTGAAGCGCGGCGAGGTTTCGATGAAATGCAGATTGAGGGCGGGGAGCATGGCGGGCAGCATGGCGCGGATGGCACGCAGCGCATCGGCCATCAGGGCGCCATCGCCAGGGCCAGCCTCGATCAGGTTGATCGGGGCGGGTTCGCCCATGGTGCGCCAGACCACGCCGCACCAGAGGCCGAGGATTTCGCCGAAAATTTGGGAGATTTGCGGCGACGTCGTGAAATCGGTGAACGGATTATGGCTAGCATAATAGAGCGCGTTGGCGCGCGCCATGAAATGATCGAGCCGCTCGCTGGAGGCAGGTTCGAGCGTGGTGTGATCGGGTGCGAGAGGCTCGATGGGCGCTTGGGTCACGCGCGGATCAGGGGACGGGCGCATCAACGGGTGGGGGGAGCGAAACCGGGCCTTTGCGCTTGGCGTAGTACATCAGCCCGCCGCCGATGAAAATCATCGGGATCGAGAGAATTTGGCCCATGGTCAGGCCGAAAATGAGATAGCCGAGGAACCAATCGGGCTGGCGGAAACATTCGGCGGTGGTGCGCGCGATGCCGTAGCCGAGGATGAACACGCCAGCGATGAAGCCGGGATGGCGGCGCAGTTTTTCACTGCGTGAGACGGTGATCATCACGATGAACAGCACGATGCCTTCGAGCAAAGCTTCGATCAGTTCTGAGGGATAGCGCGGAACGTCGGAGCCGGATTGCGGATAGATCATTCGGATCGGGAACCAGGACGGGGCGGGGCGGCCCCAAAGCTCACCATTGATGAAATTGGCGATGCGCCCGAGAAACAGGCCGATGGGCACCGGCACGGCGACGCGATCCGCAAAGCTGAGCATGTCGATCCCGTTGCGGCGGGCATAGAGCGCGATGGCGACCGAGACGCCGAGCAACCCGCCATGAAAGCTCATGCCGCCATCCCACACCGCATAGGTGCGGTCCAGATGATGCAGGAAATAGACGGGTTGATAAAAAATAATGTAGCCGATGCGCCCGCCGAGCACGACGCCGAGTGTGGCCCAGGCGAGGAAATCATCGACTTGGGTCGCGGTGGCGATGGGGGGTGTTTCACGCGCGGTGTAACGCATCAGGCGCCAGCCGATCAGCAGGGCGGTGATGTAGGCCAGCGCGTAGTAATGAATAGCGAAGGGGCCGATTTTTACCAAGATCGCATCGAAATGCGGCCAGACATAGACGTGGTTCATCGGTACGGGTCCGTTTGGGTCAGGAATTCATGGATGTAGCGGGCGATGCCTGCTTCGAGCGTGGTGAAGGGTTTGGTGTAGCCGGTGACGCGCAGGCGCGCGATATTGGCTTCGGTGAAGGATTGATATTGGCCGACAAGGCGGGCCGGCATGGGCACGAACTCGATGCGCTCGGCTTGTTGGTGTGCGGCGCAGACGGCGCGGGCGAGATCGAGATAGCTGCGGGCGGTGCCGGTGCCGACATTGAACAGGCCATTGGCTTTGTTGGCATCAAGCAAATGCAGGATGATGTCGATGACATCATCGATCCAGATGAAATCGCGCTGTTGCGCGCCATCGGCAATGGCGGCCTGGTCAGAGCGGAACAGGGTGATCGGCTTGCCGGCGCGCAGCTCGTCATGCTTGACTTTAACGACCGAAACCATCGGGCCTTTGTGATATTCGTTGGGGCCGTACACGTTGAAAAATTTCAGCCCGGCCCAGTGCGGCGGGGCTTTGCCGGCAGCGACTTGGGCGAGCGCCCAGAGATCGAACGCGTGTTTGGACCAGCCATAGAGGTTGAGCGGGGCGAATTGGCGCAGGATGTCGGGCGGGGTGGCATCATCAAAGCCCATGCGGCCATCGCCGTAAGTGGCGGCGGAGGAGGCGTAGAGGAAGGGGACGCCGTGATGGGCGCACCAATCCCAGAGAATTTGGCTGAGGGCGACATTGTTGCGCCAGACCAAATCGCCGTCACGCGCGGTGGTTTCGCTGATCGCGCCCAGATGAATAATGGCTTCGAGGGGCGGGTACGTGTCGAGAAAATCGACCAGATCATCAGGGTCGATCAGGCGGGTTGGCGGGTGGTGGCGCAGATTGCGCCATTTATCGCCCTCGCGCAGCCGATCGGCGAGCACGGTCTCGGTGCCGCGCGCCAAGAGAGCTGCGTGAAGATTCGAACCAATAAAGCCAGCGCCGCCGGTGACCAGGATCATCGGCGCGCTTATAGTGAGATGGATCCGATCCGTCATCAGGGCGCGGTCGGTTGCTGCGTTTATTGCCAAGGAAGTGATCAATGACCGAGAGACCGAAGTTTTTTGACGATTTGGCGGGTGTAGCCGGGGGGGCGCTGTCGGCGCTGAACGGGTTGCGTGATGAATTGACGGCGCTGGCGCGCGCCCGGGTTGATGAGGCGATTGCCCGGCTGGATTTGGTGCGGCGCGAGGAGTTTGACGCGATGGCGGAGCTGGCCGGGCGGGCGCGGGCGGAGGCGGAGGCGCTTTCGCTCCGGGTTGCGGCGCTGGAACAGCGATTTGCGGCAATGCCGGAGGCAATGACAACTGAGGTGGTGCCGCCTGAGACACCATCGCCAGACGTCGCTTAATCGCCGCACTTGGTCGCGACGCTTGATCGCGGTGGGGATAATTTTTCGAGCGCGACGCCGCGATTGGTAATCGGGCGTTAAGAATTTTCCGGTCTTATGTCGGTTGAACGCGACGCCGTGGGGCGGCGCGCAACCGGCGAGGGCAGGGCGATGGCGCAATTCGGAACGTCTTTGGGCGCGTTGGCGTTGATTTTGGCGCTATTGGCGGGATTATCGGCGCTCGCCAAGCGGCTGTTGCCACGTTGGGGGATCAAGCCAGGATCAGGCTTGTTGCCTGCCTCGGCGGCGGCGGGGCGCGCCCCCTCGGTGCGGCTTGATCCGCGCCGTAAATTAACCTTGGTGGCATTGGGCGGGATGCGGTTTGCGGTGCTGACCGGCGGGGCGAGCGATGTGTTGATTGCCTTGCCCGCATCCGATCCGGCGGCGGGAGACGCGCCATGATGCGGGCCATGACGCGGGCTATGACGCCTTGGGGGGGGCGGCTCGCGTTGGCGTTGATCGGGGTGTTGGCGGTGCCTGCACTCGCGATGGCGGCGCCGCATGCGGGATTATTTGGCATGGCGCTGCGCAAGCCGGATGCGCCGGAGACCGCCCGGCTGGTGCAGCTGGTGGTGCTAATCGGGGTGATTGCGCTTGCGCCGAGCCTGTTGGTGATGCTGACGGCGTTTACCAGAATTGTGATTGTTTTGAGTATTTTGCGCAATGCTTTGGGCACCCAGACCACGCCGCCCAATTCGGTGTTGATCGGGCTTGCGCTGTTTTTGACCTATTTTGTGATGCAGCCGGTGCTGCATCAGGCTTGGCAAACCGGCCTCTTGCCGATGAGCCAGGGCACGATGGGCACGATGACCGGGTTGCAGCACGCCGCCGAGCCGTTTCGGCAGTTTTTGGCAATGAATGCGCGGCCAAGCGATATTCGGCTGTTTTTGGGGCTGGGCCATCTCAAGCCGCCGGCGCAGGTGATTGATACGCCGTGGCGGGCGCTGATCCCTGGATTCGTCATTGGTGAAATGCGCCGGGGCTTTGAAATGGGCTTTATGATTTATCTGCCGTTTCTGATTATTGACCTAGTTGTTTCCTCGATTTTGATGAGTTTGGGCATGATGATGCTGCCGCCGACATCGGTTTCGCTGCCGTTCAAATTGTTGTTTTTCGTGATGATTGATGGTTGGCACATGGTGTGCGGCAGTTTGGTGCAGAGCTTTCCGCTGATGCATTTTTAGGGAGGCTGCTTGACGGGGTGGGGGCAGGTTGATAGGAGAGCGGTATGGGACGCGGTCGGCCAGTGGGGCTGTGCCGCGCCTTTCACTTTATATGTAGTCGAGACACATGGCCAATATTGCATCGGCGCAGAAGCGCATTCGGCAAACTATCGTTCGCACCGCCCGCAACAAGGCGCGGCGTTCACGCGTGCATACTTTTGTCCGCAAGGTGGAAGAGGCGATCAGTGCGGGAAACCACGAAGCCGCCCAGCTCGCGCTCCGTGAGGCCCAGCCGGAAATGCAGCGCGCGGTGACCAAGGGCGTGCTGAAGGCGAACACGATCAGCCGGAAAATTTCGCGCTTGTCCGCCCGGGTGAAGGCGCTCGGCGTCTAATCGCGCCGCCCGGCTGGGTGATCAGCCGGGTTTTTCGTCGTTGCCGCAGATTGGGGCTTTTGCGTCCTGCGCGGTGCGGCACGTTCATAGGTGGCGACCAAAATACTTTAATGACGGGTCTTTGGGGGCATCGTTGCGCGCCAGAGAGGCCTTTGTGCTGTGGCGATTGTTTTGGCGCTGCAGCATCATTTTGGCTGCTAACAACGCCTCATGACGAGGTTGTTGATATTGCAGCGTGATGACAGTTCAATGTCAGTTGTCATAAAAAATTTGCGTCTGAGTAAGTCTCCGCAAGTGACTGGCAGAGCGCCGGTTTTTGTCAAATTTCGTTGCCAACACTCGATTTTTTTCAAGATGAACACGCTTGCGCAGGCGGCTCGATTCGGCTTAACTTGGGGATGTCGGGGTGTTGGTCCTCGCGATGTGATGAATTTGGCGACGAACGCGTCGGGCGTGCGGCGGTCTTAATCGTCAAAGCCGGACGGATACGGTGTCACGATTCATTGGACTTGTGACGGCGCATTGGACTTGTGACGGCGCGTTGAACGAGGGCGAGCGGTGCAGATTGCGAGCGGTGCAGACGGTGCGTGATGTGGATTGCGAGCGATAAAAAGAGTGTTGGGTGAGGCGAGCGAACGTTTGTTTGCGGTGCGTAAATCATTAAAGGTCGGACGGCGCCGGTAACACGGGCGGTCGGATCGGACGGAGCGGAAACACTGCGCGACTTCGTTGCGCGTGGTGCGGCAAGGTCTATTGTTTTTTGGATGGTGGGGCGGCGATGGGATTGACCGAAATTCAGGCGCAAGAACGTGATATCGAACAATTTGCGGCGCCTCAGGGTCATGATGAGGCCGATTTGGCGCGGCAATGGGCGCAGGTGCGTGCGCGCTTGCAGGAGGAGATTGGCGAGGTTGAGTACCGCACCTGGTTGCGCCAGGCGGTGCTGCACGGGTTGGATGGTGATGAGATCACCGTGATGTTGCCGACGCGGTTTTTGCGTGATTTCGTCAATAAAGAATATGGCGCTCTGCTCACCAGCCTGTGGCAGGCGACCAATTCGGTGGTGCGGCGGGTGGATATTCGCACCCGTGCCGCGCAGCGCGCACCTGAGGCGAGGGTCAGCGAGGCGGCGGGCGGATCGGCTCTGGCGGGTGCGGTTGAGACGGTGCCGAGCGAGCCGCGTTTGCGCCCGGCCCCGGCCAAGGCCGAGGATCGGGGCGCGGTGCTCGCCGCGTTGGACCCGCGCTTTACCTTCGAGACTTTTGTGGTCGGCAAGCCCAATGAGTTTGCTTATGCCTGTGCGCGGCGGGTGGCCGATGGGCAGGCGCCGGCGGGGTTTAATCCGTTATTTTTGTATGGCGGCGTCGGGCTGGGCAAGACCCATTTGATGCATGCAATTGCTTGGGAATTATCGCATCGGGCGGCGCGCGATGTGACGGTGGCTTATATGTCCGCCGAGAAATTTATGCATCGCTTTATCAGTGCGCTGCGCAAGCAATCGACGCTGGAATTCAAAAACGAGCTGCGCAGCGTCGATGTGTTGATGATCGATGATTTGCAGTTTTTGATCGGCAAGGACGGCACCCAGGAAGAGTTTTTCCATACATTCAATGCGCTGGTCGATGCCGGCAAGCAGATTGTGGTGTCGGCGGATAAATCGCCGTCGGATTTGTCGGGGATCGAGGATCGGCTGCGCACCCGGCTGGGCTGTGGCATGGTCGCGGATGTGCATGCGACCACGTATGAGTTGCGCATGGCGATCCTGGAGGCCAAGGCGGCGCGGGCGGGGGCGGATGTGCCGGTGAAGGTGCAGGAGTTTTTGGCGCAGAAAATCACCTCCAATGTGCGCGAATTGGAAGGGGCGTTGAACCGGCTGGTGGCGCATGCGCATTTGTTCAATCGGCCGGTGACCATCGAGACCGCGCATGAGGTGTTGCACGATGTGCTGCGTGCCTATGACCGCAAGGTGACGATTGAGGAAATTCAAAAGCAGGTTGCGGATCATTTCAATATTCGGGTGGCCGAAATGGCCTCCGCACGGCGGGCGCGCACGATTGTGCGGCCCCGCCAGATTGCGATGTTTTTGGCCAAGCAATTGACCACCCGCTCATTGCCGGAAATTGGCCGGAAATTCGGCAATCGCGATCACACCACGGTGATGCATGCGGTCAAACAGGTCACCGCTTTGTGCGAAAAAGACGCAAACATGGCCGAGGATGTGGAGTTGCTGCGCCGCAGCCTGATGGTGTGAGCCGCCCTTCGATTTAGGATCAAGATTCGGTCGGCTCGAAGCCGATGAACGCGGCCCAGACCGGGTTGGGCTGCCAGAGGCGAAGCAGGTCGGGGCGGGCTTTGGCCTCCGGCCAACGCAGAATTTCGCGCCGATAGCGATAGATGAAGGCAGACACCCGGTAATTCGCGATGCAATGGATATGGATTGTCGCACCCGCGCATGCGGTCATCAGCGCACAGAATTTTGTGAAATCGGCCTCGGTGGGCTGTGAAAACTCGACCGGGATGGCGGTGTAGGCCAGTCCCAGGGCGGCAACACTGGCCGCCTCGTCCGGCAGGGCGCGCGGGTGGCTGGGCAGGCCGAGATTAATGATGTGGCGCACGCCAAGCTCTGCGATGAGCTTCAATTCGGCTTCGGTGGGTTGGCCGGAGCTGGTCAGGCGATGATCGAGCCGGTGCCAACCATCGATGGATGTTGGGTCGGACATTGGTAAGGTACTGGTCACCGGCTCTACGCGCCGATCAGGCCAAGCTCGGGGCTGGAGGCTTCGGCGCGCAGGCGTTTGGGAATGCGCCCAGCGAGCCGCGCGTTGCGCCCGGCTTGCACCGCATCGCGCATGGCGCTGGCCATGCGCACCGGGTCATGCGCGCGGGCGATGGCGGTGTTGAGCAACACGGCATCGCAGCCGAGTTCCATCGCCAAGGCGGCGTCTGAGGCGGTGCCGATGCCAGCATCGAGCACCACCGGCACGGCGCTGTGGGCGCAAATCCGCTCGATATTATAGGGGTTGGCGATGCCGAGGCCCGAGCCAATCGGTGAGCCGAGCGGCATCACCGCGCTGGCGCCGAGATCGGCGAGTTTGCGGCAGAGGATCGGGTCATCGGTGCAATAGGGCAGCACCACGAAGCCGTCTTTGACCAGGATGGCGGTGGCTTCGAGCAGGAGTTCGGCGTCGGGGTAGAGGGTTTCGCGATCGCCGATGATTTCGAGCTTGATCCAGTCGGTGCCGAGGGCTTCGCGGGCGAGATTGGCGGTGAGCACCGCGTCGCGCACGCTGGCACAGCCGGCGGTGTTGGGCAGGAGCTGATAGCGGCCACCGAGCGCATCGAGCAGGGAGCCGCCATAGGCATCGAGGCTGATCCGCCGGATCGCCATGGTCACCAAAGACGGCTCACCGGCCTCAAGGGCGGCGAGCATGGTCGCCTGGTTCGGGTAGGCGGCGGTGCCCATGAACAGGCGCGAGGGCAGGGTTTGTCCGGCGATGCGGAACGGATCGGGGGGTGTTGCGGTTTGGGTCATGTCAGCCGCCGCCGACGGCCCGGACGATTTCGATCGCATCGCCGGGCACCAGCTTGGTGCTCGCCCAGGCGCTGGCGGGCACCACCTGGTCGTTCAGCGCCACGGCGAGGCCCCGGGTTTCGGCGATGCCTTTGGCGGCGAGCAGGGCGGCGATGGTGGCGGCGATCGGCTCTAGGCTGCCATTGACGCGGATATCCTCGCTCATGCGATTTTGCGCTCCAAGGGGGAGGGGTGTTGTGCTGG
>JBMFWT010000031.1:0-26258 GCA_049964975.1 Acidiphilium sp. | reverse complement strand
GATTACGCAATCCGGAACTATTTAGGGGCTGGCAGCTATTTGATGGGGCAAAACCCACCGGAGCGCGAGGCTCCGGCGGGGTTTGGTGGTCGGACGCGAAACTTACGCGCAGGCGGCGACGGCGCGGCGGGCGATGACGCCGACGAGGTGGGCGCGGTAGGCGGCGCTGGCGTGCATGTCGCTATTCATGTTTTGCTCCGGCGTGGTGATGCCTTCGAGGGAGGCCGGAGAAAATGATTTGTCGAGGGCGGCTTCCATTTCGGTGTGGCGGAAGACGCCGTTGTTGCCGGCACCAGTGACGGCGACGCGCGCGCCGTGGGCGGTTTGGGCGACGAACACGCCGACCGTGGCGTAGCGCGAGGCGGGGTTGGGGAATTTTTCGTAGGCGGCTTTGTGGGGGATGGGGAAGGCGATTTCGGTGATGATTTCATCGGGCTCGAGGGCGGTTTCGAACATGCCCTTGAAGTAATCATCGGCGGTGAGGCTGCGTTTGTTGGTTTTGATGGTGGCGCCGAGGGCGAGCACGGCGGAGGGGTAGCAGGCCGACGGGTCGTTATTGGCGAGGGAGCCGCCGATGGTGCCGCGATAGCGAACTTGGCGATCGCCGATATGGCCGGCGAGATGGGCCAGGGCTGGGATGGTTTTGGCGACGACGGGCGAGGTTGCGACCTCGCGATGGGTGGTCATGGCTTTGATGGTGAGGGTGTTGCCCTCGTGGCTGATGCCGGTGAGGCCGAGGCCGGATAGATCGACCACGGCGCTGGGCTGGGCGAGGCGCTGTTTGAGCACCGGGATGAAGGTCATGCCGCCGGCGAGGGCTTTGGCGTTGTCATGGGCGAGGGCCTTGGCGGCATCGGCCAGGGCGGTGGGTTTGTGATATTCGAAATCATACATGGGTTTTTTCTCCGTTACTCGGCGGCCATGCGCGGGGTGGCATGGTGGATGATGGACCAGATTTTCTGCGCGGTGGCGGGCATGTCGATATGGGTGACGCCGTAATCGCGCAGGGCATCGACGACGGCGTTGATGACGGCGGGTGGGCTGCCGATGGCGCCGACTTCGCCGACGCCTTTCGCGCCGAGCGGGTTGTGGGTACACATGGTGGATTCGGTGCCGACCACGAAATTGGGCAGGTTATCGGCGCGGGGCATGGTGTAATCCATGAGCGAGCCGGAGAGAAGCTGGCCTTCGGGGTCGTAGATGGCTTGTTCGAGCAGGGCCTGGCCGATGCCTTGAGCGACGCCGCCATGGACTTGGCCGTGGACGATCATCGGGTTGATGACGCGCCCGATGTCATCGACGGCGGTGAAGTTGGCCAGATGAACGGTGCCGGTTTCGGGATCGATCTCGACTTCGCAGATATGGCAACCGCCGGGGAAGGTGAAGTTTTTCGGGTCGTAGAAGGCGGTTTCATCGAGGCCGGGTTCGACTTCGTCGATCGGGTAATTATGGGGGACGTAGGCGCTGAAGGCGATTTCGCCGAAGGCTTTGGATTTGTCGGTGCCGGCGACGGTGAATTTGCCGTCTTTGAATTCGATGTCGTCGGCGGAGGCTTCCATTAGGTGGGCGGCGATTTTTTTGCCTTTGGCGATGATTTTATCCATGGCTTTGACCATGGCGGAGCCGCCGACCGAGAGGGAGCGGCTGCCATAGGTGCCCATGCCGAAGGGGATTTTGGCGGTATCGCCATGGACCACTTCGACGCTTTCGAAGGGGACGCCGAGTTGATCGGCGACGAGCTGGGCGAAGGTGGTTTCGTGACCTTGGCCGTGGCTGTGGGTGCCGGTGAACACGGTGATCGAGCCGGTGGGGTGGACGCGGACATTGGCGACTTCGTAGAGGCCGGCGCGGGCACCGAGGGCGCCGGCGACGGCGGAGGGCGCGATGCCGCAGGCTTCGAGGTAGGTTGACATGCCGATGCCGCGCAATTTGCCCCGCGCTTTGGCTTGGGCGCGGCGGGCCTCAAAGCCGGACCAGTCGGCCAGTTCCATGCAGCGGGCGAGGGTGGCTTCGTGGTTGCCGCTGTCATACATTAGGGCGACCGGGGTTTGGTAGGGGTAGGCATCGATCGGGATGAAGTTGCGGCGACGGATGGCGACGCGGTCCATGCCCATGGTGTGGGCGGCGATGTCGACCAGGCGTTCGAGCAGGAAGGTGGTTTCGGGGCGACCGGCACCGCGATAGGCATCGACCGGGACGGTGTTGGTGAAGATGGCTTTCACCTCGGAGTAGATGACCGGGGTGGTGTAGACGCCCGCGAGCAGGGTGGCGCTGAGATAGGTGGGCACCGAGGGGGCGAAGGTGGAGAGATAGGCGCCCATGTTGGCGTAAGTGTTGACGCGCAGGGCGAGGAATTTGCCGTCTTCGGCGAGGGCGAGTTCGGCGTGGCTGACATGGTCGCGGCCATGGGCGTCGGTGATGAAGGCTTCGCCGCGTTCGCAGGTCCATTTCACCGGGCGGTGGATTTTTGAGGCGGCCCAGGTGACGGCGGCTTCTTCGATATAATGGAAGATTTTGGCGCCGAAACCGCCGCCGACATCCGGGGCGACGACGCGCAGCTTATGTTCGGGGACGTGGAGCACGAAGGCCCCCATCAGCAGGCGGATGACGTGCGGGTTTTGGCTGGTGGTGTGCAGCGTGTATTCGCCGGAGGAGACGTCATACTCGCCGATGGCGGCGCGCGGTTCCATCGGGTTGGGGATCAGGCGGTTGTTGGTCAGGTCGATTTTGGCGATTTTATAGGCTTGTTTGAAGGCGGCCTCGACGGCTTCTTTGTCGCCCAGATGCCAATCATAGCAGACATTGCCTTTGGCGTCGTCATGCACCAAGGGCGCGCCTTGGGCGATGGCGGCGCGCAGGGTGGAGACGGCGGGGAGGGTTTCGATGTCGATAACCAGGGCTTCGGCGGCGTCTTTGGCTTGTTGTTTGGTTTCGGCGATCACCATGGCGATGGCATCGCCGACATAGCGGACTTTGCCTTGGGCGAGCACCGGATGCGGCGGCTCGACCATCGGGCTGCCGTCTTTGCTGTGGACTTGCCAGCCGCAGGGGACGCCGCCGATATTATCGGCCGCGAGATCAGCGCCGGTGAAGATGGCGATCACGCCGGGCATGGCGGCGGCGGCTTTGGTGTCGATGGATTTGATGATGCCGTGGGCGACGTCCGAGCGTTTGAAATAGGCGTGGGTTTGATGGGGGCGATTGAGATCATCGGTGTAGCGGCCATTGCCGGAGAGGAAGCGATGATCTTCGGTGCGCTTGGGGGAATCGCCGATTCCGCCTTTGATGATGTCGTTCATTGATCATTTCCCAAATTTTCGCGCTGACGGGACCATACCCAGGCGCGTATCATTTTTGTGCAGGAGGCAAGGTTACTCAGCCGCTTGGGGCATTTGCTTTTTGTGCATGATCGGCCACGCGGCGGCGATGGCTTTGACGATGTTATGATAGCCGGTGCAGCGGCAGATATTGCCTTCCAGGCCATCGCGGATTTGTTGTTCGGTGAGGCCTTCGGGGTGCGATTCGACCAGATCGATGGCGCTCATCACCATGCCGGGGGTGCAGAAGCCGCATTGCAGGCCGTGATGTTCGCGGAACATTTCCTGCATTGGGTGCAAGGTGCCATCGGCGGCGGCGAGGCCTTCGATGGTGGTGATGTGAGCGCCTTCGGCCTGGATCGCGAGCATGGTGCAGGATTTCACCGATTTGCCATCGACCGAGACGACGCAGGCGCCGCATTGGCTGGTATCGCAGCCGACATGGGTGCCGGTGAGATGCAGGTGATCGCGCAGCAATTCGACGAGCAAGGTGCGGCTTTCGACATGGGCGTGGGCCGGTTTGCCGTTCACTGTGAGTTTGATATGGGCCATTGGTTCCTCCGTTGACGATCGCGCGATTATGGGCATGCGCGATGACGCGCACGCTATCGGATTGGTCCGGCTTCGGTTAAGCCACATCCTATGATGAGGAGAGGAATCGGTTTTGGTCAAGACGGTGTGCATGATAATTCCGCGGGCGGGACGGGATTTTTGCCGGGGGCGCGCGTGAGCGGCCCGGAACGCCGCGATGTTTGATCCGTTTGCGGTGGTGGTTGCGCGCCTGCCGGAGCGGTATCGGCCGGCAGGGGCGGAATTTTTGCGGTTCGGCACGGTGGGGGTGGGTGGATTTTGCGTGGATGTGGCGTGTGTGTATGCGCTGCGCGGCGCGCTCGGGCTGTATGGCGCGGGGATGGTGGCGTATTTTGTGGCGGCGAGTGCCAATTGGGCGCTGAACCGGATTTGGACGTTTCGGGGCCGGGCGGGCGCGGGGACAAAAGGGGCGCATATTCAATGGTTACGGTTTTTGGCGGTGAATTTGGTGGGATTTGCGCTCAACCGGGGCGTGTATTCACTGTTGATCGCGACTGAGCCGTTGGCGCGGGCTGAGCCGGTGATTGCGGTGGCGGCGGGGGCTGGGGCGGGGTTTTTGGTGAATTTTTTTCTTTCCAGAGCGATTGTGTTCCGATAAAGCAATATACCTGAGGTTGTATTATCGCGCCGCGCCGATGCGGCTAGAGACCAAGGGTGGGGCACATTATGGGCGAGCAGGTTGCGCGGTGGCGGGGCGCGGCGTTCGATGGACGGTTGGAGCGGCGAGGAACGCCGGGCGCTGGATTGGGCGCGCTGGTGCTGCCGCTGATGGATATGGTGGCGGCGCTGGCGGCCCCTGCCCTCGCGGCTTGGGCGCTGACGCCGGATGCGGCGATGCTGCATGGTTGGCTGCTCCGCGCTGGTTATGGCGTGGCGACCGGGTTGGGGTTGTTGCTGGCCGGGCAATATCGGTTCGCGGAGGTGCGCGCGCCCCTGACGCATGTGCCGGGATTGGTGCGGGCGGTCGCGATGGCGCATGGCGGTGTGTGGCTGGGGTTAAATTTCTGGGGGGTTGGTGCGGCGCGGGCGCTGCTGGCGCCGGGCTGGGGGATGGTGCATGCGCTGAGTGCGTTTGCGCTGATTTTGACCGCACGGGTGTTGGTATCGTTTTGGTGGCGGCATGATCCGGCGGCGGCACCGGGGGCGGCGGCGGTGCTGGTGAGTTCGGCCCCCTGCCCGGCTGGCGCGCTGGCGCGGCTGGATGAGTTGACCGGACGACGATTGGCTTATGGGTTGGTGGGCGGCGCGGCCTCCTATGCTGGCCTAAGGCTATTGCCCGATATTGCCGCGCTGGAGGGGTTGATCCGGGCCAAGCGGGTTGATGAGGTGGTGTTTTTCGCCGCGCGCGAGGATGCGGCGGGCCAAGCCTATCATGACGCGCTGCTGGCGCGCTTGGCCGAGCAGCCGATTTTGCTGCGCTTTGCGGTGGATACGCTGCACCGGGCGGATGATGCGCTGGTGACTGGCGCGGGGCTGCATTTGGTTACCGCGCTGGAGCGGCCTTTGCCGATGCAGGCGGCGGCGATCAAGCGGACGATGGATGTGCTGCTGGGCGGGCTGGCGCTGCTGGTGCTGGCGCCGGTGATGGCGGTGATTGCGCTGCTGCTGTGCGGCTCTGGCCCGGTTTTGTTTCGACAAAGACGGGTGGGCGCGAACGGGGTGATGTTTGATGTGCTGAAATTTCGCACCATGAGCCACGGGGCGCGGAGCAAAATTGTGCGTCAAGCGCAGGCGGGCGATCAGCGGGTGACGCGGCTGGGGCGCTGGCTGCGGCGCAGTTCGCTTGATGAATTGCCCCAATTATTCAATGTGTTGCGCGGTGATATGGCGCTGGTGGGGCCGCGACCACACGCGCCGGGGACGGCGGTGGGGGATTTTACCTTCGAGCAGGCGACCCGGCTTTACGGGGCGCGGCACCGGATTAAGCCGGGGATGACCGGGCTTGCACAGGTGCGCGGATTGCGCGGGCCGACGCGCACGCGCGCGGATGTCGCGGCGCGGGTGGCGGCGGATTTGGATTATATTGCCCGCTGGTCACCTTGGCTCGATGTGATGATTTTGCTCCGCACGCTGCCCGCAGTGATTGGCGGGCGCAATGCTTGTTGAGCCGATACTATGCGGCGGGCAGGCACCGCCGTCGCGCGCTTATGACGCGGATATTGTGATTATCAGCCATTTTCGGCCCGATGAGACGGTGGCGGCGATCCGCTCGGCGCAGGCGCAGGCGGGTGGGGATTTTTGGGTGATTGTGCTGGATCAGGGGTCTGACCCGGCGATGCGGGCGCAGATTATGGCGGCGCTGGCGGGGCTGGAGCGCGTGGCGTTTTATACCATCGAGGCGAATTTGGGGGTGCCGGGTGGGCGCAATCTGGCATGCGGGTTGGGGCGCGGGCGGGTGCTGGTGGCGCTGGATAATGATGCGGTGTTCGCCGATCATGACGTGGTCGCCAAGGCGGTGGCGCGGCTGGACGACGCGCCGAAGCTGGGGGTGATTGGGTTTCGGATTTTGGCGCGCGATGGCGTGACGCTGGATGCGACGAGTTGGGGCTATCCGAGCGGGTTGCGGGCGCGGGCGGCAGAGCGGTTTGACGCGACCACTTTTGTTGGGTGCGGTTATGCGATGGCGCGGCGCTGTTTTGCGGCGTTGGGCGGGTTTGACGCGACTTTATTTTTTACCTGGGAGGAATATGAGTTTGCGCGCCGGGCGATCGAGGCCGGGTGGTTGATTGCCTATCATGGCGATTTATCGGTGCATCATGCGGTGGCGGCGCAGGCGCGGGTGGCGTGGCGGGGCGAACGATGGGGCTATTATGTGCGGAATCGGTTGGTGATTGCGCATGATTGGCATGGGTGGTGGGGGATGCTGCCGTTTTTGCTGCTCTATGGCGGGCGCGGCGTGCGGATGGGTCAGGCGGCGGCGACGCTTCGGGCCGTGCGGGCGGCGGGGCGGATGGCGCGCACGCGACCCGTGCGGCGGGCGGGGTCAGCGAGCCGGCGGTATATTTGGGCGCATGAGACGCGGCTGCGGTTGGTGCGGTTATTCGGGTGATGGGCGCGATCAGCGCCAGGCTGGCCAGGGGGGCACCCAAGGGCGGGTGCCTTCGATGCTGCGGTCGGTCAGGATGGTGGGGTGAGTGCTCGCGTGGCGGATGGCGATGGCACCCTCGCGCCAGGGAGCAAAACGATCGATCACGATGCGGCCCGCGCCTCGGCACGCACCGTGCAGGGGGCGAGGCGAAATGATGATTTTGGCATGGAAGCAGCCCCGATCAGCGGCGGCGCGGTTGAGGAGAAACAGGATGGCGCCGTGATCGGCGAAGCAGCGTCCATCGGGGCAGTGATGGGCGGCGGCGTGAATGTGAAAATTTTCTCCGGGCCAGAGGGGCCGCCATTGGTGCAGCAAAAATTTATCGCGCCGACCGGCGACCAGGATCAGGATGCCGTGGCGGGTGCGCAGGGCGGTGAGATTGGCGTGGGATGAGATCAGGGCGTCGGGCGGGGTGGTGGGGGCGGCGAGCAGCAGGCCGAGTGCGATCGGGGCGAGGCCGGTGAAGCGCGCTTTGGTGCGCAGCAGGCCGAGGAGCGATAAGCCAAACGCGATCAGGGCGACGGCGGTGCCGGAAAAGGGCGGCACCAGGATCAAGGCGTGCGGCAGGGTGCCGACGGCGTGGGCGAGTTTCAGGATCAGGCCAATGCCCCAGCCCATCGGGATCAGGGCGATGCGGGCAATGTGCAACGGCATCAGGATCAATGACAGCAGGCCGAGCGGCAGGATGATCAGGGCGGTGAGCGGCACGGCGATCAGGTTGGCGAGGATGTAGTAAGGCTGGATTTGCTGGAAATGATAGGCGGCGAAGGGCATCGACGCGCCGCCGGCGAGAAACGAGGTGAAAGCGAGGGCGGCGATATGGCGGCCCAAGCGGGCGGAGAGATTTTTGCGCCCGGCATGCAGGCGGCTGCCGACGGCCTCGTAGCCCGCGATCAGGGCGAGCACGGCGGAGAAGCTCATTTGAAAGCTGGGGCCGACGACGGCGCTGGGGTTGAGCAGCATCAGCGCCATGGCGGCGATGGCGAGGCCGCGGAGTGAAAGAGCGCGACGACCGATCAGGATGCCGAGCAGCACCAAGGCGGCCATGGCGAGGCTGCGCAGGATGGGGATGTGAAAGCCGGTGAGGGCGGCATAGGCGCTGCCGCCGAGGAAGGCGGCGATGGAGGCGATGAATTTGGCGGGGATGCGGAGCAATAATGTTTCGGAGAGGCCGGCGAGGAAGCGGGCGAGCGCGTAGAGGGTGGCCATGACGATGCCGATATGCAGGCCGGCGACGGCGAGCAGGTGGGCAAGGCCCGCCGTGACGAAATCCTGGCGTTCGGTTTCGGGGATTGATTGTTCGAAGCCGGTGAGCAGGGTCACGGCGATGGAGCCGGTATTGAGCGGCAGGCGGGCGAGAATGCGCGCGGCGATGGCTTCGCGCAGGGCGCGCAGTTGATCGCGCCAATCGGATTGGCCTTGATCGGTAATCGTCACCGGCGAGAGCGCAAAGCCGACCGCGCCGAGGCCGGCGAAGAATTGGTTGCGGCCAAAATTCCAGCCACCGGGATAGGCGGTGCGGCTGGGGCCATAGAGGAGCGCGCGCAGGCGGATTTGGGCGCCGTCATGCAGCTTGGTGGCGTC
Source organism: Acidiphilium sp. (assembly GCA_049964975.1). Lineage (GTDB taxonomy): Bacteria > Pseudomonadota > Alphaproteobacteria > Acetobacterales > Acetobacteraceae > Acidiphilium. Next base: position 17,678 of record JBMFWT010000031.1, on the reverse strand, counting down.
ATTGGCGCGGAGTTTGACGCGGATGCTGCGCGCTTGGGGTGGGCCGCCATTCAGGCGCGGCTGGGTGAGCAGGATGCGCCGCCCGGTGGCCAGCAGATCGATCTCACTGATCCGCCCGGTGAGGGTGACGGCGTGGTGCGGCACGATCATCAGCGGCGGCATCAGCGTGGTTTGGAGTTGGGCGCGGGAAAAACCGAGGGCGCTGGCGAGCAGGAGCGCAAGCGGGATGCGCAGCGGGCGAAAGCGCCAGAGTGCCGCGAGGGCGAGGGCGATGAGGCTGGCGGCGGCGGGGCCGAGCCAGAAAGCGGGTTCGGTGCGGAGCGAAAAATAGAGCAGAATTCCTGCACCAGCCGCGACGGGCAAAAACAGCAACAGGCGGCCTCGCTCGGCGCGGGCAAGGCTGGCGAATGACGCGCCAAGGCCGATTGGGCGCGGGGCGGTGAGGCCGGGTTGGGCGAGGCTGGTCCCCATGGGCTTCCCAATTGGTGAGGGTTACTCAACTTATGATTGAATGACCCTAGCGGATGGAACCCTTGAGGGAAAGTGACACGGTGAAGGGGAGTGAAATGGTGAGGAGGAGCGAAATTAAGCGAGACCGACGATGGCGAGCAGGACGGTAAGGCCGGCGATGGCGGCGGCGGCGTGAATGGCGATGACCAAGCCTGGGGGACGGCGGCGGACGCCGATCAGGGCGATGACGCCGCCGAGCAGGAGCGCAAGGCCAAAAATCCATTCGGCGAGGCTGGCGAAGCCGTTGACGCCGGCGCGGGCGAGGATGGCGTTGGGGGGGGCGTTGGCGATCAGGAGCACGAGGCCGGCGGCACCGAGGCTGGCGTGGATCAGCCCGTAGCCGCCACGGGGGAGGGTTTTCAGGATGGCGGCGGCGCGGGAATTGGGTGCCAGATAATCGAGGGCCAGATAGACGCCGAGGGCGGAGGCCAGGATGATGAACAGAAGGGCGCTGAGCATGATCGGGATATGGGGTTGGAGGAAAAATATGCAGGCGGGTGATTAGGGTTTGGGTGTCGCATCGAACCGATAGGGGCTGGCGCTGGTGGTGCGGACATCGAGGGCGAGGCGGTGGGCAATGGGCGGGAAGGCGCGTGAGCGGCATTCTTGCCGGTCACAGAGGCGGCAGGACAGGCCGATGCCGACGGCGGCGCGTTGCAGATCGATCCCATCGGCATAAACGATTTCGGCGGCGCGGGTGATGTCACAGCCCATGGCGACGACGCGGGTGGCCGGGGGTTCGCCCCAATGGGCGGAGGCGGCGACGATGGTGCGGGCGAAGCAGAGATAGGTGGCACCATCGGGTAGTTGGGCGACTTGCACGCGCACGGTGCCTGGGGTGGCGAAGGCGGCATGGACCACCCAGCGCGGGCAATTGCCGCCGAAGCGGGCGAAGGGAAAGCCGGCGGCGGAGAAGCGTTTGGAGACATTGCCTGCCGGATCGACGCGGAGAAAAAAGAACGGCACGCCGCGCGCGTGACGGCCTTGCAGGGTGGAGAGGCGGTGGCAGGCTTGTTCGTAAGACACGCCAAAGCGCATGGAGAGATGCTCGACATCGTAGCGCAGGTCGGTCGCGGCTTCGAGGAAGGGTTGATAGGGCATCAGCAGGGCGCCGGCGAAGTAATTGAGCAGGCCGATGCGCAGCAATTCGGTGGCATCGCGGCTGGAGGGGGCTTCGGCGCGGATGACCGGCTCGACCAGCTCGCGCGCTTCGAGCAAGGCGAGTTGGAACGCCATTTGAAAGCCCCGGCTTTCGCGCGGCAGGGTTTCAGAGAGCATCAATAGGCGGCGCTGCGGATCATAGACGCGCAGCGCGCCGGGCAGCGGTCCGACCGAGACGACGAGGCCGTGCTTGTTGCGCAGCCGTTCGGCGAGGGCGTGATTCATGCCGATGGTGGCGGCGGAAAGCTCGGCGCCGACGGTTTCGGCGGCCTGTTCGATTTCGGGGAAATGATTGGCGTGGGCGTGGAAAATGTCGCGCACTTCTTCGTTGGGCAGCAGGATTTTGCGGCCCGAAGGGAGGGTGATGCCGCCGGTTTCCTCGCGGGTGGCTTGAAAGGCGCGGTATAAAGCGAGCACGGCGCGGGCGGCGGAGGGGGCGGATGCGGCGATGAATTGCGACTCGGTATCGGGCACCGGTTCGGCGCCGAGCAGCGGATCGGCGAAGGTTTCGCGCAGGGCTTGTTCGAGCTGGCGTTCATCCGAGCCGGAGAGCGAGGCGAGATCGACCTTCATGGTCTCGGTGAGCTTGATCAGCAGGGTGGCGGTGACGCCGCGCTGGTCATGTTCGATCAGGTTGAGATAGGAGGTCGAGATGCCGAGCCGGGCGGCGAGGGCCTGTTGGGTGAGGCCCTGTTCCTGGCGTAAGCGGCGGATAATGCGGCCAATCATCGGTTTTGACATGGGCGATCCGGGTGGCTTTGGGTGGGGGTATCGGGCGGCACGGTTTCACACATTTTACACATTGTAAAAGTTTACAGTCAATACCGCGACCGATTTCGATGTTTTATGTCCAGATTTCGCGTGACTTTCGCGCCTGCAGCGTAAATAATTCACTCATGACGACGTGATGATGCGCCGCCTTCGTTCGACAATATAACCATTCTTAACTTGTCACATCTGGCTGAAGGAAGACCGATGACCCGCTCTACCATTCCGACTTTCGCTCCTGAGGGCATGCCTGGTGGGCTTGCGACCGCGCCTGACCGGTTTGAAGGCATTAAGCGCGATTTTACGCCGGCGGATGTTGACCGGCTGGCTGGGAATTTCCGGGTTCGGCACACGCTGGCGGAGATGGGGGCGAATCGGCTCTGGTCGCTGCTGAAATCCGAGCCTTATGTGAATACGCTGGGTGCGTTGACCGGCAATCAGGCGATGCAGCAGGTCAAGGCCGGGTTGAAGGCGATTTATCTGTCCGGCTGGCAGGTGGCGGCGGATGCGAATAACGCGGGCGAGATGTATCCGGATCAGTCGCTCTATCCGGTGAGTTCGGTGCCGCAGGTGGTGAGCCGGATTAATAATGCGCTGCGCCGCGCCGATCAGATTGCACGGATGGAGGGCGACACCCAGACTTATTGGATGGCGCCGATCATTGCCGATGCTGAAGCGGGGTTTGGCGGTGCGCTGAATGCGTATGAGCTGATGAAGGCGATGATCCATGCCGGGGCGGCGGGGGTGCATTTTGAGGATCAGCTCGCGTCGGAGAAAAAATGCGGCCATTTGGGCGGCAAAGTGTTGGTGCCGATCAGCCAGCATATTCGCACGCTGAATGCGGCGCGGTTGGCGGCGGATGTTGAGGGTGTGCCGACGGTGTTGCTGTGCCGCACCGACAGCCATGCGGCGCAATTGCTGACGGCGGATGTTGATGAGCGTGACCGTCCGTTCTTGACCGGTGAGCGGACGCCGGAAGGGTTTTATCGGATCAAGCCGGGGATTGGCGTGGAATATGCGATTGCGCGCAGCCTGGCTTATGCGCCGTATGCGGATTTGCTGTGGTGGGAAACGTCCGAGCCGAATCTGGACGAGGCGCGGCAATTTGCCGAGGCGATCCATAAGCAATTTCCGGGCAAGATGCTGGCCTATAATTGCTCGCCGAGCTTCAACTGGAAGAAGAAATTGCCTGCCGAGAAAATTGCCACGTTCCAGCAGGAAATTGCGGCGATGGGCTATAAATTCCAGTTCGTGACGCTGGCGGGGTTCCACTCGCTGAATTATTCGATGTTCCAGCTCGCGAAGGGTTATGCTGAGCGCGGCATGGCGGCTTATTCGGAGCTGCAGCAGGCGGAATTTGCGGCGGAGCCGGATGGCTACACCGCGACGCGCCATCAGCGCGAAGTGGGCACCAGCTATTTTGACGCGGTGGCGGTGGCGGTGTCGCAGGGTCAGGCTTCGACCACGGCGATGGCTGGCAGCACCGAGACCGAGCAGTTCCATGACCATGGGCCGGCGGCAGGCAGCCACGGGCATGACCATGATGATGGTTTGGTGCATCATCATAGCTGGGCGGTGAGTGCGCCGGATCGGTAATTTTTAGGCCGACGCGATTGAACATAGAGCCCCGGACGGTGACGTCCGGGGTTTTTAGTTTGGGCGGATGGAAAGTTTCCTTGACACTCGATTTGGTTCGCGATATGGAAAGCTTCCTTTACATGGGAGGACGCGATGAAATGTGTTCGGTATCGGATTGAATTTGGACTGCCTCTGCTTGTTTATACGCTATTGTGCTATGTTTCGATCACGATTTTGAACGCGGGCAAGGTGCATGGCGCGGAACGATTAGCGATTGCGCTGTTGCCGATGTTGGCACCGCCGTTCATGGCCTGGGCGGTGGTTCGACAATTACGGCGGCTCGATGAATTGCAACGGCGCATCCAGCTCGACGCGTTGGCTTTGGCGTTTATGGTGACGGCGCTGATGACGTTGAGCTATGGGTTTTTGGAAAATGCAGGATTTCCAACGCTGAACATGGTTTGGGTATGGCCGTTGATGGGCAGTGTTTGGATTATTGGTTTGCTGATTGGGCGCTGGCGTTATCGAGGGTGAAAAACCGGCTTAAGGCATTGCGTGCCGAGCGCGGCTGGTCGCAGAATACGTTAGGTGAGCGGCTTGGCGTGTCGCGCCAGACGGTGAATGCGATTGAGGCGGGGCGCTATGATCCGAGCTTGCCGCTGGCGTTTGCGATTGCGCGGCTGTTCGGCCAGTCGATCGAGGCGATATTTGATGATGCGGCGGCAACGCCGTAAGCACTGATTATTGGAGAGGAGCGACCATGTCTGAGCGTTTGCGCGGGTCTGAGTTTTTACGATTTTTGCGGCGTCCGTATTTGAATGATGGGACGAGCGCGGCGCTGAATATTCGGCCTTGGATTGGCTGGGTTGGGGTGATTTTGCTCGCGGATATGGTGGTCGCAGCGATGGGGCGGGGGGTGATTCTGGCGTTGGGGCACAAGCCGCCGCCGGATAAGGCGATTATGCATTTGATCTCGCATCCCTCCTGGATGGTGCTGGCGATTTTGCTGCTGGCGCCGATTTTGGAGGAGCTAACATTTCGGGCGTTTTTGAGCAGCAATCGGTTTTGGGTGTTTTTGGGCAGCGGGATGTTTTTGGCGGCGCTGGGCCGGATGACGATGTTGATGGTGAGCCGGCCAGAGACGACGCAGATGGTGTTTTCGCAGTATTTGCTTGGCGTTGCGATGTTGGTGCCGCTGCTGGCCGCGTATGGGGTGGTGTGGTGGCTGGCGGGGCGCTGGATCATGGCGCTGTTTCAGCGTTTTCCGGTGCCGATTTTCTGGCTGAGTTGTTTGGTGTTTGGGGCGGCGCATAGTCTCAACTTCGAAACCGGCGTGCAGCCTTGGTTGCTGCTGCTCACATTGCCGCAGATTTCGGCAGGGATTTTTCTGGGTTATATCCGGGTGCGCCATGGGCTGCGCTGGAGTATCGCGACACATATGGCGATTGATTATACCGTGACGTTCGCGGCGTGGGCGCTGGTGTTGGCCAAGCCGGTGCTGGGCGCCAAGGGGATGGCCGTCGCCGGGGTTGGGATGTTTTTATTGATTGCGGCGGTGCTGGTTTACGGCATGGTGGGGTTGGCGCGGGCGCGGCGGTTGGCGGTTTAGGATTTGCCACTGACGAGGGGGTGGGTTGACCGAATGACATCAAAATTTCGTTTGATGTCGAACGAATGAGCGCCTATATCGCGGCCATCGATCATCCTCAAGGAGTGAAAAATGGCGAAAATCCTGGTTCTTTATTACAGCACATGGGGCCATCTGGAGACCATGGCTGAGGCGGTTGCGGCGGGTGCCAAGGAGGCGGGTGCCGAAGTGGTGGTCAAGCGGGTGCCTGAGACCATGCCAGCGGAGACGCTGAGTGCCATTCATGCGAAGACCGATCAGGCGGCGCCGGTGGCGACACCGGGCGAGTTGGCTGATTATGACGCGATCATTTTCGGCACGCCGACGCGCTTTGGCAATATGTGTGGCCAGATGCGCAATTTCCTGGATCAGACCGGCGGGCTTTGGGCCAAGGGCGCGTTGATTGGCAAGGTTGGGTCGGTATTTGTGTCCACCGGCACCCAGCATGGTGGGCAGGAAACGACGATTACCTCGTTCCACACCACCTTGTTCCATCACGGCATGGTGGTGGTGGGCGTGCCCTATTCCAATCCGGAACTGACCAACATGAATGAGATTACCGGCGGAACGCCTTATGGCGCGAGCACGCTGGCGGGCAGTGATGGGTCGCGCAAGCCCTCGGCCAATGAGTTGGCGATTGCCCGCGCGCAGGGCAAGCATGTGGCGACGATTGCCGCCAAGCTGCATGGCTGATTTTTCGCCCCCCATCTTGGTTTTCGCCAAGGTGGGGGGACTTGGTTAAGGCGCTTTCATGCCGAGAGCGTGGCCCATGAAGCTCCAATTATCGGCGTCGTGCCGCAGATGTTTGTGGACCGGCATATAGATATGGCTGGTGGCGGTTGCGGTATGGAGCAGGATGGGGTTGGCGCAGCCTTGATCGCGCTGCATTTGGGCGGCGAATTTATAGGCATTGCTGGGCACCACGCGGTCATCATCGGTTGAGGTGGTGATGATGGTGGGCGGGTAGCAGACGCCTTTTTTCAGATTTTGCAGCGGGGAATAGGCATCGAGCCATTTGAAATCTTTGGCTTTGCTGGCGGTGCCGTATTCGGAGATCCAATATTCGCCGCCGGAGAATTTTTCAAAACGCAGCATATCGAGCACGCCATGGCCGATATAGACGGCGCCGAACAGATGCGGATGTTCGGTGACGCTGGCGCCGGTGAGCAGGCCGCCATTGGAGTAGCCCATGATGCCGAGATGCGCGCTGCTGGTGTAGTGATGATCGATGAGCCAATGGGCGGCGTTGGCGAAATCATCAAACACGTTCTGCTTGTTTTGCAACATGCCGGCCTGATGCCAGGTTTGGCCATAGACGCCGCCGCCGCGCAGATTGGGCATGGCATAGACCCCGCCGAGGCGCAGCCAGGTGGCGATGCTGGGGCTGAAATAAGGCGGGATGGTCACGTCAAACCCGCCATAGCCATAGAGAATCGTGGGGTTTTGGCCATTGAGCACGACGCCTTTGCGCGCGACGATGAACATTGGCACTTTGACGCCGCCGGTGGAGGGGTAAAAGACTTGCTGGACCGTGTAGTGATCCGGGTTGAACGGCACGGTGGGGCGGAAAAATGTGGTTTCCTTGCCGGATTCGACATTATAGCGAACGATTTCGCCGGGGCGCAGGAATGAGGTGAAGCCGAAATAAATATGTTTTTTAGTGTTGCGGGCGGAAATGCCGGCGACCGTCCCGGTGGCATCCGGCAGCTTGACCGGGCCGATCAGGCGACCGCCGGTGGTGTAGAGATCGAGCCTCGCTTTATCGACCACCATGCGGTGCACTAGAATTTTGCCGAATGCCATATGCGCGGAATCGAGGAGTGAATTTTTTTGTTCCGGCACCACCACGCGCCAATCGGCAGGGGCGGGATGATAGATATCAACGGCCGCGACGCGCCCGAGCGGGGCGTTCAGATCGGTTTGGATGAAGACCGAATCGCCCTCCGTGCCGATGGGGACATAGGAGGCGTCATCCTTGGTGAAGAGCGGGCGGATTTTGGCGGTGAGTTTGGGGTGATTGGGATTGCCGAGACTCGCGACATAGAGCTCGTTGCGGGTGGTGTGAAAGGCCAAAGTGATAAACAGATAGCGGCCATTTTCCGAGACATCGCCATTGATGACCCATGATGCGAGGTCAGGCCTGCGATAAATTAAGGTGTCTTGCGTCTGGCTTTGATCGATGCGGTGGTAATAGAGGGCTTGGTTTTGCAGCCGCTCGGCGATGGCTTGGCCTTTCGGCGGTTCGGGATAGCGCGAGTAGAAAAAGCCTTTGCTGTCATGGGTCCAGCTTATGTCTGAGAATTTCACCCAGCGCACCGGATGGGGCAGGGTTTTGCCGGTTGCGACATCAAGCACATACAAGGTTTGCCAATCAGAGCCGCCTTTGGACAAGGCATAGGCGACATAATGCCCGTTCGGTGAGGGGGCATAGGCGGCGAGCGCGGTGCCACCATGGTGCGAAAAGCTGTTCGGGTCGAGCAGGATATGTGGCGTGCCGGTCGGGCCACGCTGCATATAAAGCACGGATTGGTTCTGGATGCCGGAATTGCGCCGGTAAAACAGGAACGGGCCGCGCTGGATGGGCGCGGTTTGCTTGGGGTAGTTCCAGAGTTTGGTGAGTTTTGCGTAAAACACGGCGCGGAGTTTCAGGCCGGCGAGATAATGGGTGGTGAGTTGATTCTCTGCGGCAACCCAGGGGGCGAGGCGTGGATCGGTGAGATTTTCCATCCATTGATAGGGGGCGGGAACTTTGGTGCCGAAATAATCATTCACGATCGTGTCGCGTGGGGCAACGGGATAGGTGAGCGGGGCAGGTTGCGCGCCATATCCGACCCCGATGCCGCCGAGTAGGAGCGAAATGCAAGCGACGCGACGCAGCGATGATAATTTTGACATAGCGCAAATTTGCTCCGGAACATGCTGATTGGACGTTGTTTTTCGGAGTTTATCAGGGGCGCAGCGCGGGCGAAAGCCCTGCGCGCGGGTGCCATTGGCGATTGACATATTCGCTTTTTGTATTACGTGACTTTCAGTAATTTCTGAAAGTTGTGACGATGAAATTGACGCCAATCACCGAAGCGTTTGTGCTGCATTTTGGCGAAATGGGTAGTCGGTGGGGCATTAGCCGCACGGTGGGGCAGATTTATGCGCTGCTGTTTGTCTCGGATCGGCCTTTGCCGGCGGATGAAATTGCCGATGTGCTGAATTTTTCGCGATCGAACGTATCGATGGGGTTGAAAGAGCTGCAATCGTGGAATCTCGTACGATTGCAGCATTTGCCTGGTGATCGGCGCGAGCATTTTGCGACGCTGGGCGATGTTTGGCAGATTGTTCGCACTCTCGCTGAGGAGCGGCGGCGGCGCGAGATTGACCCGACTTTGTCAGTGTTGCGCGATTTGATCATGGAGACGCCGGCCAATGCTGCGGACCGGCATGCGCAAAGCCGGTTGCGCGAGATGCATGAATTGATCGAATTGCTGCTCCGCTGGTCAGACGATGTGCAAAAGCTGGATACCGCCCAACTGGTACAATTGCTGAAGCTTGGTGGACGTGTGGTGGCGCTGCTGGAATTGAAAAACCGACTGCCGCTGATGGGCAAAGGCAAAGCCCGCGCCGATGCGGAAACAGATGTTGATGAAGTGCTCTAGACCCTTCGAATTATGAACCTGCAACGAGGACATGATGACCAATAGCCCGTTATCGGTGATGCTTTCCCGGCTTGATTTTGCTTGGATCACCAGCTTTCACATTTTATATCCGCCGCTGACCATTGGGCTTGCGGTGATTTTGTTCTTGTTCGAATGGCGCTGGATGCAGACCAATGATGAGCAATGGTATCGGCTGACGCGGTTTTTTGAGAAATTATTCATCATCAATTTCGGTGCGGGCGTTGCCACCGGCATCACCATGGAGATGGCATTTGGCATTCTCTATGGGCCGTTTTCACAAGCGGCGGGGCCATTTTTTGGGCAGATACTCGGCTATGAGACGATTACGGCGTTCATGTATGAGGCCGGGTTTATCGGGCTGATGATTTTCGGCTGGGGCAAGATCAACAAAAAAATGCATCTCTTCGCGACTTTTAACGTCGCGTTATCCTCGTCATTCTCGGCGATGTGGATTTTGGTGGCCAATTCCTGGATGCAGACGCCGACCGGTGTGGTGTTCAAGGACGGGATGTTTCAGGTTAGCGATTGGTACAAGGCGATTTTCAACCCGGATGTGATTTTGGGTTTCCCGCATATGCTGATTGCGTGTTTTGAATTGGCGCTATTTTTCGTGGCGGGCGTTGCGGCTTGGTTTGTGTTGACCAAGCGGCATGTGGCGTTGTTCACTAAGCCGCTAAAATACGCGATTTTGGCGTTGTTGGTGGTGGCCCCGTTGCAGGTTTATGTTGGTGATGGGTTAGGGCAAGTGGTTTCGCATGATCAGCCGGCGGCGCTCGCGGCGATGGAGGGGCATTACCACACCTATGACAAGGATGGCTCGGTCAATACCGGTTGGCATGTGGTGGCGTGGCCGAATGCCAAGGGCGATGGCAATGCATTTGCGATTACCATTCCGCATGTTTTGAGCCTGCTGGGGACCCATAGCTGGAATGGCAAGGTGCTAGGCATGGACAGCATCAAGCCGCAGGACCGGCCACCCGTGGTGGTGCCGTTTTATGCGTTCCGCGTGATGGTCGCGATTGGGATGGCGCTGATGTTAGTGGCGTTTTGGGGCACATTCTTGATCCTGCGCCGCCGGTTCAACCCCACCAAGCTGGTTGAACAAAAATGGTTTCTGCGCAGCGTGGTGGGTGCCGCGTTCCTGCCCTACCTCGCGGTGTGGACCGGCTGGTGGACGCGTGAGGTGGCGCGGCAACCCTGGATCGTTTATGGGCTGATGCGCACATCCGCCGGGGTGAGCCGTATGTCGGTTGCTGCCGAGATATTCTGGATGATTGGCTATATGGGCTTCGAGCTGGCGGTGCTGGGCGGGGCTTGGTACTTCATTGCCAAAATGATCCGCAAGGGGCCGGACATGGTCTCGCCCGTGATCGAGGAGGGGCATCAGGCCTTGGGCCATATTGAAGCGCCTTTGCACCAGCCTGGTGCGTCCCCGTCCTATCCACGGCCGGCGTAAGGGGACGGATCATGGACGTTCTCACACAGACGCAGCATATTCTCACTTTCGTGTGGTGGCTGTCGCTCGGGCTTGCGGTTTTGCTTTATGTGATGCTCGATGGCGCTGATTTAGGTGCGGGGGTATTTTCACTCTTCGTGGGCGATGAAGATGAGCGCGGTGCCATCATGTCGGCGATGGCGGGCACGTGGGATGCCAACGAAACTTGGTTGATTGTGGCGGGCGGCGTTTTGTTCGGCACCTTTCCCTCGGTCTATGGGTCGTTGTTCAGTTATTTGATGATCCCGCTGGCGTTAGCGCTTTGGGGCATCATTACCCGCGCCGTGGCCTTGGAGTTTCGGCATTTGGCCGAGCGGCGGTATCAGCGTTTCAGCGATTGGGCGTTTGGATTATCGAGCCTTGCTACCACGTTTTTTGGCGGCATGGCGGTGGGTGCGACGTTACATGGTTTTCCGCTCACCCATACTGCCGGGACGGTGCCGACCTATGTGGGCGGGGCGCTGCGATTCATCACGCCGTTCAGCCTCTGGACCGGCGTTGCGGCGGTGATTGCGGTTTCGCTACAAGGGGGGTTGTTCGTGCGCGCCCGCTTTGAGCACGACGAGCCGATTCGCCAATTTGCGGCGCGCTGGACCAATGGGGCGTTTTATCTCGCGCTGCTCGCGGTGCTGATTACCGTGACCGTCAGCGCGTTCATCTTTCCGTGGGTGGCTGATAAATGGTTCAGCGGTGCCTTCTGGGTTTGGGGATTAGGGGGCCTTTTGGTGGTGGCGGCAATTGTGAAAATGCGCCAAGCCTCGGCACGGGAGCGCGATTTCTCGGCCATTTTATGGCTTAACTTGGCGATTGCGCTGATGGCGGCGGGGATGATGGCGACCATGTATCCTTGGATTGTGCCAGAGACCTGGACGATTTATTCGGGCGCGACGCCGGAGGTGTCGATTATCACCTTTACCTTGGCTATGGCTGGATTCTTCCCGGTGATGCTGATGTATAATTGGTATCAGATTTGGGTGTTTCGGGCGCGGATTACCAAGCTGGCCGCTTATGGGCACTAACACGCTGAGCACCGTGGCGCTTTGGCTTGGTGTCTTGCGCCGCCAATGGCCGATGCTGCTATTCATGGCGGGGCCGGCGGCGGGGATTTTGCTGGTCGCAGTCGTGTTCGGATTGCCGCGCACGCTTTGGTTGATGGGCGCGATAATGCTGATCTTTGCGGCTTTGCTGATCGTCATATTGCTGCGCGCCGATATCCGTTCGCGCCGATCGCGCGCGCGCTGATCGATGGCAACGCCGACAGAGCCCCTGCCCCGCTCGGCGAGTAAAATATTGGAGCGTTGGCTGCGCTCTTATGTTGAGCGCGCCCGGTGGCCGTTGGGACTGGCGATTGGCGTGAATGCTAGCAACGGATTATTGCTGGTGCTGCAATGTTGGCTCCTCGCCCTGCTCGTCAATAAAGTGGTGATTGAGCATGGCGGGCTTGACGCGGTGCGCGATTGGCTGATGGCGCTCTTTGCGGTGTTTTTGGTCCGCTCGATTTTGGCAGGGCTGGCCGAGCGGATTGGCTTTGAGGCCTCGGCGCGGATTAAACATGATATTCGCCAGCAGCTCTATCAGCATATGACCGCACTGGGACCGGCTTGGTTAGCTGGGCAGCGCACGGGCGAGCTGACAAATAATGTTGTTGATGGCGTTGAGAGTTTAGATAAATATTATACTGGCTATTTGCCTGCGATGGCGCTGGCTGGGTTTCTGCCTTTGGCAATTTTGGTGTTTGTGTTTCCGCATTATTGGGTCGGCGGGCTGATTATGCTGATAACGGCCCCATTAATCCCGTTTTTTATGGTGCTCGTTGGCAAAGGGGCAGAGCGGATTAATCAGCGACAATGGCGCGAATTGGCACGGATGAGCGCGCATTTTTTTGATGCGATTGAGGGGTTGACCACGCTGAAATTGTTTGGCGCGAGCCGCGCTGAGGCCGCGATGATTGGGCGTGTGTCCGATCAATATCGGCAAGAGACGATGATTGTGCTACGGGTTGCGTTTCTATCCTCGCTGGTGCTGGAGTTTTTTGCGACCGTGAGCGTTGCGATGGTCGCTGTTTATATCGGCTTTGATCTTTATTACCGGGAGATGCCGTTTTTATCGGGATTTTTTGTATTGCTGTTGGCACCCGAATTTTACCGGCCCTTGCGCATGATGGGCACGCATTACCATGCGCGGATGGAGGCGATTGGTGCTGCAGAGCGGATGGTGGCGCTGCTTGACGCGCCGGTTGGCGCGAAGAAAGCGAGCCGGCGTGGCTTGGGTCATGCGCGAATGCAGATTGATTTCAGCGGCGTGGGATTTGGATATCAAGCCGGGCTTGATGTGATCGAGGATATTAATTTTACCCTTCACGCGGGCCAGAGCGTTGCGCTGGTTGGGGCGAGTGGCGCTGGCAAAACGACAATTGCGAAGCTATTACTTGGTTTTTTGACACCGAATGCGGGGCGCATTTGCGTTCAAGATGTTGATTTACGCACTATTGACCTGGCTGATTGGCATGAGCGCGTGGCTTGGTTGCCGCAACGCGCGACCTTGTTTCAGGGCAGTGTGCGCGACAATATTCGGTTAGGGATGCAAGCCGATGACACGGCACTTTTGGCCGCGGCGCGGGCGGCGCATGCTGATGAATTTATCAGCCGGTTGCCGCAGGGGTTTGACACCATCCTGGGCGAGCGGGGGCAAGGTTTGTCTGGGGGGGAAATTCAACGCATTGGCTTGGCGCGCGCATTTTTGAAAAATGCTGAATTGCTGGTGTTGGATGAAGCGAGCGCACATTTGGACCCGCAAACAGCTTCGTTGGTCAATCAATCGGTCGAAAAACTGATGCGTGATCGGACAGTGTTGATGATTGCGCACCGGTTGGAGGCTGTGCGCCACGCTGATTTGATTTTCGTGCTGGAGCGCGGGCGGATTATCGAGCGGGGCACGCATGAGCAGTTAATAGCGGCGCGTGGGGCTTATGCGGCGAGCCATGCGCTCTATCATGGGGCGGCTTGATGCGGGATTTGACGCGGCTTTATCGGTTATTTCGACCGTCTTTGCCGCGTTTATTGGCGGGCGTTGGGTTGGCGAGTTTGGTTATTTTGGCCAATGCTTCGCTGATTGCGCTGGCTGGCTGGTTTATCGCGGCGATGGCGCTATCGGGTTTAGGTGGGCCGTTGCTCAATTATTTTGCGCCGGCAGCCGCGATCCGTGGATTGGCAATTTTGCGTACCGGCGGGCGTTATGGTGAGCGACTATTGACCCATGATACCACGCTGCGTCTACTCGCGACGCTGCGCGTTTGGTTTTATACGCGGCTTGAACCTTTGGCCCCTGCCCGGCTGGCGCACTATCGGGGTGGTGATTTATTGAGCCGGATTCGTGCGGATATCGATAGCCTCGATAATTTTTATCTTCGGGTATTGGTGCCAGTGTTGGCCGCCTTACTCGCGGCAATGGTGATGATTGCCTTCATTGGCCGTTGGAGCGGCGTGATTGCGTTGATTGATGCGGCGGGCTTAGCCCTGGTGGGCGTGGTGTTGCCGTGGTTGGCGCTGATGCGGGCGCGGTCAGTATCGCGCGAGACGGTTTCGCTCCGCGCGGCGTTGCGCGCGGATATGGCTGATACTGTGCGCGGGCTTGGGGAGTTGCAGATTTATCAGGCGGTGGAGCGACAATCTGAGCGGATGGCGGCGACGAGCCACGCGTTGATTGCAGCGCAGCGGCGGCTGGCCGGGTTTAATGGGTTCTTTGCCGGGCTGACCAGTTTTACGACGCTTGCGACGATGGGGATGGCGTTGGGGCTGGCCGTGCCCCTGGTGGTGGCACGCAAGATCAGCGGGCCGGATTTACCTATGTTAGCGTTACTGGTGTTGGGAAGTTTTGAAGCGGTGGTCACGCTGCCAGGGGCGTTTCAGGCGTTAGGGGAAACATTAGCCGCCCTCAGGCGGATTTTCGAGATTATCGATGCGCCACCGAGCGTTTCTGAACCGCGCGACCCACACCCGGCGCCAGCGCATTTTGATATACGGATCGATGGCTTATCGATGCGCTATGAGCCGGGGCTGGCTTGGGCGCTTGAGGATATTTCGCTGGCGATTGAAGCGGGCGAGCGGGTGGCGATTATTGGACCCTCGGGGGCTGGCAAGACCAGTTTGTTCAACGTTCTGCTGCGATTCTGGGATTTTCAGGAGGGTGTTGTTGCGATTGGTGGGGTTTCGCTGCGCGATTTGACCGGCGATGCGGCGCGCGCCCTATTTGCGGTGGTGGCGCAGCAGACCCATTTATTCAATATTTCGCTTCGCGAAAATCTGCTCCTCGCGAGGCCGGATGCGAGCGAGGCGCAGTTATGGGCTGCATTGGAGCAGGCGCAGCTCGCCGCCACGGTGCGGGCTTTGCCCCGTGGGTTAGATAGTTTGGTGGGTGAGGCGGGGGCGAATTTTTCGGGGGGTGAGGCGCGGCGCGTTGCGATTGCCCGGGCTTTTCTCAAGGATGCGCCGATTTTGATTTTGGATGAGCCGACCGAGGGGCTTGATGCGACGTCGGAGCAATGGGTGCTGGCGGCGCTCGATACGCTGATGCAGGGGCGGACGACCTTGTTGATTAGCCATCGGCCATCGAGCCTGCGACATGTTGATCGGGTGATAACGCTCGAGCATGGCCGAATTGTGCATGATCGGGTTAGTAGTTAAATTGGTAGCCCAAACCAACGCTTTCGCCATTGGATGTGCCTGAGCCACTGCCGTTGCTAACTGAGGTTTTCAGTTTCAAGCCTTTATAGAGGTTGATTTCGACCTTAACCTGCGAGCCTTGACCGGAGGCGGCTTGCGAGGCGCCGACATAGACACCGGGGGCAACGTAGCGCCCGGCATTGATGGTGGGTGCGCCAGTGCCGGAGCCACCGCCGAGCGAGAGTTCATCGAGGCCAAGCGCATTGCGGATGCCGCCAAGCGGATTGACGCCGCCACCGACGCCGGCGAGCTGGGCGAGGGACGCCGCGAGCGAGGCGGCTTGGAAGGCTGAGAGATGGGTGGTGCCGGTGCCGTAGAGCAGGTGCGAGAGCACTTCATCGGACGGCAAATAAGGCACGCTACTGAGGGTGATTTTGGGGGCGGCGGGTGTGCCGGTGAGAGCGAGGGTGGATATTGTGCCATCGCTGGCGCTATGCGAGGCTTCAAGATCAAGCGCGGGCAGCAGGCCTCCATTGAAGCTGATATTACCTTTGGTAAAGGACAAGGATTTTCCACCAAGATTGAAATGGCCGCGCAGTAGATTAAGTCCGCCGGAGGGCAGCGGGGCGGCGGCGGTGCCCCCTAGATGCAGACGCCCGCCGAGATCGGCAAAGACCCCATCACCGCGGATAAAGACTTGGTTTTTGGCGATGATGGTGAGATTGAGCGCGATCGGCGGCGGGGGGCTGGGTTTGGGCGGCGTTTCGCCGGGGCGCAAAATTGTTAGTTTGACGACGGAGGGTGGCAAGCCGCTGGGGATGTTGATGTCGGCGCGGTCGATATCCAGCGTGCCGCCGATGAGGGTGCCGGTGGTTGCTGCGCCGGTGGTGTTGATTTGGCCGCCGACGGTTTCGGTCAGTTCGTCGCTGCTGATCGGTTGGGCGTGGTTCAGGTTGATATGTAAATCGATCGGCAACGGTGGGGCGAGGCCGATTGTGCCGGTGCCGGTGATGGTGCCGTCGCCCGCTTTAGCTTGGAGGTTGGTTAAAGTGAGGTGATGCGAGCTGGCGCTCAGCGTTGCGGCGATGGACGCCAGATCCAGCCCTGAGCTGATATTTTGAATTGCGCCTTGGGTCAGTGTGATGGTGCCGGATGGGCGCGGTGCGGCGATGGTGCCGCTGAGATGCAAGGCTGGCGTGATGATGCCTGCGAGGTGGGTGCCGCTGGCGGCTGTTAGGGGATTGAGTAGGGCGAGGTTGATGGCGCCGGTGAGGGTGAGGGCGATGGGGCCTTGTGGGTTGAGCGGGATGGTGCCGTCCGCGCGCAGATGCGACTGAGTGCCGACCTGCAGGGTTGCGGCGCCGGTGGCTGAACGGCCCATCAGCCGGGCATTGAGTGCGGCGGTGATGGGCGGCAGCGAGGCGGCAGGGCCGGTGCGCAGATGGAGGCGATTGAGGGTGAGGGCCAGCGTGCCGAGCGGTGCCGCGAGCGTGCCGGTGAGTTGGGCGTTGGCATTGATTTGCCCTTGCGCAGTCAGGTGCGGCGATGCGGCTTGGAGAATGGCGGCTGGGATGTGTCGGAGCACGAGCTGCGCGGATAATTGCGGCTTGAGCGATCCATTGACGGTGAGGGAGCCGCCTTGGCCGAGACCGCCGAACCCAAGGGATAGATGATGCACGGTAAGGCCGGGTTGCCATTGCAGGCTCGCTGGCTGCAACAGCCGCACATCGATGCCGCGCGCTGACGCGGAGAGGGTACGCAGTGTTATTTCGTGATGTGATGGCATTAGGAGGCCGGTGAGGCTGATGCGAGCAGGCTTGCCGGCTAAGGGCCTGAGCCTGAACAAGCGAGTCGGCGCAAAAGAATCGAAATTGGCATGAGAACGCAAGGATCGAATCCGGTGTGCGGGGTGACATCGGGTTTTTCGGTTCTACGTTTTGGGGATGATCGATGTAGCTGCCATCAAGTCCCGCTTTGAAGCTCTTGAGCCTTTTCTAACCGAACGGGATCGCCGTTTGTTTGCTGCTGGTGAAGCCCGCGCGGCAGGTCGTGGTGGGATTACCGCGGTGTCGGTGGCCACCGGGATTGCGCGCAGTACGATCGGTCGAGGGTTAATCGATTTGGGTCTGGGTTCAGCATCGTTGGGTTCACGGGTTCGCAGACCTGGTGGCGGCAACAAGCCGGCGATTGAGACGCAGCCTGGGCTTTTG
>JBMFWT010000030.1:0-26331 GCA_049964975.1 Acidiphilium sp. | reverse complement strand
CTTGGATTTTTGGGATTTGTCCAGACACCTGCGAACATTGGCGGACAGCAAAGTGGAGCGGGTAGCGGGAATCGAACCCGCGCATTCAGCTTGGGAAGCTGACAGGCTACCATTACATCATACCCGCGTGGCACCTTGGCGATACGCTATGGTTTATTGCGTTGGCGCGCGGCGTGCAATGGGGGTGGCCCGATTGCCCTGCCCCGATTGCCGTGCCCGGTTGCGTTCGCGGTCCAAGGCGAATAGGAGAGAAAAAGTTGGAGCGGGGCGTGGCGCAGCCTGGTAGCGCGCTTGTTTTGGGTACAAGAGGCCCCCGGTTCGAGTCCGGGCGCCCCGATTCTGCGGTTGAGTTGGTCGTTTGTTTGAGTTGGTCGTTACCGATAGGCGGAGCAAAAATGAACCGCGCCCGAATTTTTCTACCCCCGCGCACGGCCATGCAGTCCGGCAAGGCCAAAACCCATCGCTGGGTGCTCGAATTCGAGCCGAGCATGGCCAAAACCACCGATCCGCTGATGGGCTGGACCGGCAGTGCCGACATGTTGGCCACTGAAGTGCGGCTGATGTTCGATAGTCGCGATGAGGCCATCGCCTACGCGCAGCGCCACGGCATCAGCTTTGATTTGGAAATCCCCGCCGAGCAACGCCTGCGCCCCCGCGCCTATGCGGATAATTTCCGCGTCACCAGGCGGGGCAATTGGACGCATTGACCCCGCGCGGTCGCGCCGGACTCCGATTATGACAGAAAACAACAGGCGATGAGAGAAAAAATCGACTATCCGATTGCGGTGATCGATGATGGGTTTGGCGCGGATAACGCCGCCGGGCGGGTGGTCACCGCCCTGGTCGCCGCCCTCACCGAGCGCGGCCATCGGGTGCTGAGCGGCATCGCGCAGGAGGATGCGCGCGCCGGGCGGATTTTCTACACCGGCCTGTCCTGCGTGCTGATCTCGATCGATGGCGGCGCCGATCAGGCCGCATGGCTCGAAACCCTGACCGACATTGTCAGTCTCGCCTCGGCCCGCGCGCCGGAAATGCCGATTTTTCTCTATGGCGAGCGGCGCATGCCGGCGGACCCGCCAATCGCGCTGATGCAGCAGATCGATGGCTATCTCTATGTCCATGATGATAGTCCGGAATTCATGGCGGGCTACGTATCGAGCGCCATCCATCGATATTTGGAGGCCATGCTGCCGCCATTTTTCCGCGCTCTGGTGCGCTACACCGATGCCGCGAAATATTCCTGGCACACGCCCGGCCATGGCGGCGGCGTGGCGTTCATGCGCTCGCCGGTCGGCCAGGCGTTTCATCGGTTTTTCGGCGAGACGGCGCTGCGGGCGGATTTGTCGGTTTCGGTGCCAGAACTCGGCTCCTTGCTCGATCATGCCGGGCCGGTGCGCGAGGCGGAGCGTGAGGCCGCACAAATTTTCGGCGCGGATTCCACGTTTTTCGTCACCAACGGCACCTCCAGCGCGAATAAAATCGTCTGGAGCGGCCTAGTCGGCCCCGATGATACCGTGTTGGTCGATCGCAATTGCCATAAATCGATCATCCATGCGCTGATCCTCACCGGCGCAAAACCGATTTATCTGATGCCCAGCCGCAATCGCTACGGCATTATCGGCCCGATCCCGCGCCGTCAATTCGATGCTGGGGCGTTACAAGCGCGGGCCGGCGGGCGTCTGCGCCTCGCCACCATCACCAACTCCACCTATGACGGGCTGTGCGTCAATGCGGATGCGGTGAAACAAGCCCTCGCGCCGGTCTGCGACGCGATCCATTTCGATGAAGCCTGGCTCGCCCAAGCGCGGTTTCACCCGTTCTATGATGGGTTCTACGCGATGAGCGATGGCGGCGGCCCGGTCGATCCGCTGGTCTTCTCCACCCAATCGACCCACAAAGTGCTCGCCGCCTTCTCGCAAGCCTCGATGGTGCATTTGAAGGAAGGCCAGACCCAAAAACTCGATCCGGACCGCTTCAACGAAGCCTTCATGATGCATTCCAGCACCTCGCCCTGGTATGGCATCATCGCCTCGTGCGATGTCGCCGCCCGGATGATGCGCGGCGCGGCGGGCCGCACCTTGGTCGATGAAACATTGAACGAAGCCGCGTCCTTCCGTGCCGCAATCAGCGGCATCGGGCGGCGCTTTGCCGAAGCGGGCGATTGGTGGTTCCGCCTGTGGGAACCCGATCAAGCCGGGCTGGACCAAGCGGGCTGGACCCTCGCGCCGGGCAGCGATTGGCACGGGTTTGATGATATTTCGCCCGGATTTTCGCTGCTCGATCCGATGAAGGTCACCATTTTATGCCCCGGTCTTGATGATCTGAGCGATGCCGGCGGCATTCCCGCGCCGATCGTGGCGCGCTTTCTGTGGTCACGCGGCATCGTGGTTGAAAAAATCGGCACCTACCATTTCCTGATCCTGTTCACCCTGGGTGTAACCCGCGGCAAATGGAGCAATCTGGTCACCGAATTGCTGGCCTTCCGCGCCCATTACGCGGCCAATTCCAAGCTCGCCGACGTGTTGCCCGATTTATTGCGCGATCACCCCGGCCATTATGAACGCATGGGCCTGCGCGATCTGTGCGCCGCCCAGCACCACGCCTATCGCGCTGGCCGGGCGCTCGATGTGCAAAACGCGATGTTCGCCCAACTGCCCGAAGCGGCCATGACCCCGCAACAGGCCCATGCCGCCTTGGTCGGCGGTCATGTCGAGCAGGTCGGCCTCGATGATCTGCACGGGCGGGTGCTCGCGCGCATGGTGGTGCCCTATCCGCCCGGCATCGCGT
This sequence comes from Acidiphilium sp., assembly GCA_049964975.1. Classification (GTDB taxonomy): domain Bacteria; phylum Pseudomonadota; class Alphaproteobacteria; order Acetobacterales; family Acetobacteraceae; genus Acidiphilium. The sequence continues at coordinate 23,544 of JBMFWT010000030.1, read as the reverse complement.
TGATCGTGCCCGGCGAGCGTGTGTCCGATCCCCGGATCATCGATTATTTGCGCTTCGCCGCCGAATGGGATCGCCAATTCCCCGGTTTCGAGACCGATATTCACGGCGTGCGCAAGGACCAAGCCGGGCATTATTTGCTCGATTGTGTAACGATTTAGAACGTGGTGGATCGGGCCGGCGCACGCCATCTGACCGAGGCGGACCGGATCGTCGGCGCTCTCGCTTTTGCGGCGGGCAGTGCCGATGCATTCGCCTTTCACCGGTTCCATGATGTGTTCACCTCAGCGATGACCGGCAACACCGCCTTGCTCGGTATTGCGCTCGGCCAGGGCCATCTGATCGCCGCGTCGCGCTCGCTTGCCGCCCTGGGCGGCTTCAGCGCGGGGGCCACGCTTGGCACGTTCCTCGCTGATTTGGGCGCCAAAGCCTGCGGCGCCGCAAGGCTGCGTCGGCTGCTGGTGCTGGAATTTTTTCTCCTGCTGCTGGTGGCGCTTGGCTGGGCGATAGCCCCGCACCCGCTGTTTCATGCGCCGCTCTATGGCCTGATCCTGATCGGTGCGATGGCCATGGGGCTGCAAAGCGTCGCCGCGCGCACCATCGATTTACCCGGCATCCCCACCGTGGTGTTCACCACCACCCTCACCATGATCATGATGGGCCTCACCCGCGCGATCACCCAGCGTGTCGCCCGCAGCGATGGCCCCACCCGCGCCATCCCGCCGATCACCGCCCGGCAAATCGGCGCGATGGGGCTGTATGTCGGCGGCGCGGCGGCAACCGCGTTGGTCGGCCTGCTGCTCCCCTTGCTCGCCGCCTGGACGGCGCTGCTCGCGGTGGTCATCGCCCTAAGCGCTGCGCGCCATTTTACCGGCTGACGCGTTGCGTCAGCGCGAGTCTGTCTCGCCCTGAACCGCCCCAGCCAGATCGTCCAGAATCGGGCAATCGGGCCGGTCATCGCCATGGCAGGCCCCGGCCAGATGGCGCAGCGTGGCGCTCATCGCCCGCAACGCGTCGGCCTTGGCATCGAGGGCCGCGATATGCGCCAGCGCAATCGCCTTGACATCGGCGGAGGGGCGGCTGCGGTCGCGCCACAGCGCTAACAAGCTGCGAATATCCTGCACCGAAAACCCAAGCTCGCGCGCCCGGCGGATGAAGCTGAGTTCATGGATCATCCGGGGTGTGTAATAGCGATAATTATTATCCGCGCGGATCGGCGGCTCGATCAGCCCGATCGCCTCGTAATTGCGAATCATCTTGGCGCTGGCACCGCTTTGCGCGGCAGCCTCATGGATCGTCACCCCCGCGCTCATCGCCACATCCGTTGCAGTTCAGGAACTTTGTCAATGAATTGATGCTTCAGCGCCCCGGCAATATGCAGCGTGAGCAGCGCATAGAGCGCGTAGCCGCAATAGGTATGGATCGCGGCGAACAATAAATGCCAATGATGCTTGGTCGCCGGGGCCAAATGCATCACAAACCCCAGGCGAAACCACGGGATCACCCCAAACAGCACCAGCGGATGGCTCGCCGCCGCCGACCAGGCGGAATCATGGATCCAGCCGGTGATCGGCAGCGCCAAAATCAACCCATACAGCGCCAAATGCGCGCCATGCGCCACACGCCGCTCCCAAGGCCGGTAGGAGGCCGGAAATGGCGGGGGCCGATGGGTCAGCCGCCAAATCAACCGCGCGAGCACCAGCCCCAACACCGTGATCCCAATCGATTTATGCAAATCGATCATTGGCCGCACCCAGGCATCCGGCGCATAATTCGCCCCCAACCCAAGCCCGATATTCACCAAAATCATCGCCGCAATCGCCCAATGCAGCAAAACAGCAATCCGGGTATAGTGATCAACAGCGTTCATCCCGCGCTCCATGCCTGTTCGCTCCTGACATCATCAGCCGCCGCCATATTCGCTCACCATCATGGTGCGGGCGATCCGCGCGCCAATCAAGTGGGCTTGTATTCGCTCAAAACACCACACATACCGCGCTGCCCGCCCAAACCGCTCTTCATCGGAGATGCCGCGTGAGCAATCTAGACACCGCCCGGCGCGCCGCCTCGCCGCGCCTGACGCCGCCGCCCACGCCCGCCCGCAGCGTGCTGATCCATGGCGCGGTGTTCGCCCTCTGGATCGGCCTGTTCGCCAACGCCTTCATCGCCACCGGCCTCGCCGGCTGGTCCGTCGGCATTATCTATATCACCTATGACACGCTGCTGCTCGCCTTCACCTTTTGGCAAACTTTTTCGCTCCGCACCCCGCCCCCCAAGACCAGCGAACCGCCCTCGGGCGCAAAACCAAGCCTGACAATCATCGTCGCCGCCTATAACGAAGCCGCCGTTCTGGCCGCCACCATCGCGGGCCTGACCCGCCAGAGCGATCCGCCGGAGGCCATCATCATCGCCGATGACGGCTCGATCGATGCCACCGAAGCCATTTTGCAAAGCCAATTTTCGCTCCAAGCGCCCGCCCTCGGCACGATCAGCGCGCCAAGCCCGATCGAGCCGCGCCTGCGCTGGCTGCGCCTGCCCCATGGCGGCAAGGCGCAAGCGCTCAACGCGGCCCTCGCCGTCATCGAGACAACGCTGTTCCTCACCGTCGATGCCGATACCATGCTCGATCCTGACGCCCTCGCCGCCATGCGCGCCGCCTTTACGCGTGACCCCAACCTGATCGCCGCCACCGGCGTGCTAGCCCCCCATTGCGGCGCCGGGCTGAGTGCCGGGATTTTCGAGTATTTCCAAACCTATGAATATGTCCGCAATTTTCTGGGCCGCTTCGCTTGGATGCAGCTCAACAGCCTGCTGCTGATCTCCGGTGCCTTCGCCGGCTTTCGCCATGACGCGGTGATACGCGTTGGCGGGTTCGATCCGGACTGCCTGGTCGAGGATTACGAGCTGATCCACCGGCTGCGCCGCTATGGCTATCAGCATGATCTGCCCTGGCGCAGCGCCGTGCTGGGCGCCGCCCGTGCGCGCACGTCGGCGCCTTCCACCCCGCTCGCCTTCCTGCGCCAGCGCCGCCGCTGGTTCGGTGGATTTTTGCAAACCCAATTCTGGTATCGCGACATGGTGGGGGCCGGGCGCTATGGCTTGCTCGGCACCGCCATGCTGCCGGTCAAAGCGATCGACACGTTCCAGCCAATCTATGGCCTCTGCGCCTTTGCCCTCCTGCTTTGGTATGCCGCCACCGGCAAAATCGGGCTGCTGCTGCCCGTCGGCGGGTTCATTCTCGGCAAAATCCTGATCGATCTGGCGTTTCACGCCTGGTCCGTCCGGCTCTATCAACGCTGGGTCGGCGGCCACACCAAAGTGCGCCTCGGCCACGCCTTGCTCGCCGCCGTGCTCGAACCCTTCAGCTTCCAACTCTTTCGCCATCTCGGCGCGAGCTGGGGCTGGATTTACGCGCTCACCGGCCAGCGCGCCTGGGGCACCAAAAGCCGCACCCAGCCCCATCCCACACCCGATACTTGACCCTCCCCCAGGGCAAGCCCCCATATCACGGGCGAAAATTCAGGAGCCGATCATGACCGAATTCACCATCCCCGACATGGAATGCAATGGCTGCGTCAGCGCCATCACCGGTGCCGTCCACGCGCTCGATCCGAACGCCAAAATCACCGCCGATCTGCAAACCCACCACGTCATCATCGACTCACCAATCACCGCCGACGCCCTGCGTGACGCCATCACCGGGCGCGGCTTCACCGTATCGTAACCCGCCTCACGCGCCGCCAAGCCAATCAAGCCACCCCGGCGCATCCACCGCGACAATCGGGCAGGGCGCGCCCCGCTGATGCTGGCGCAGCGCCGCGATGGTCTCCGCCACCGGCACCGGCCCTGCGCCCTGCTCGTTCACCACCACAGCCGCCACCGCAATATCAGCGCTGGCCAGCGCCTCCAGCGTGCATAATGTGTGGCTGATCGTGCCGAGATAATTGCCGACCACCACCACCGTCGGCACGCCCAGCGCCTTGATCCAGTCACGCACCGTATGATCCGGATCGAGCGGCACCATCGCCCCGCCCACCCCTTCGATGAATAAATCACCCGGCGCCGCCGCCATCGCCGCCTGACAAAAACCAATCAAAGCGGGCAGATCAATGCTGCGCCCCTCGCGCGCCGCCGCCATATCCGGCGAAATCGGCGCGGCAAACCGCCACGGGCAAATCGCCGCCACCGCCTCCGCCGTCAGCGCCCGCCCCATCGCCCCCAGCAACACACCAGCATCGCTCGTCGCCGCTTCCGCCGCTTGATACCCGCTCGCCAGCGGCTTGATCGCGTGCGCCACCCGCCCGCGCGCCCGGCTTTGCCGCAAAATCGCCGCCGTCACATAGGTCTTGCCCATGTCGGTCCCGGTCGAGGTTACAAAATACGCGCTCATGGTGCCAAAATCTCCCGCCTAACCCAATCAGCCAACCGCAAAATATCCGCCCTCTCATGCTGGGCGGTGAAGGTGAAGCGCAACCGCGCCGTCCCCTCCGGCACGGTCGGCGGGCGGATCGCCGCCACCAAAAACCCCGCCTGCTCCAGCGCCGCCTGCGCCGCCAGCGCCCGATCCGCCGTGCCCAAAATCAACGGCACAATCGCGCTCTCAGGGTCGGGCAGCCCCAACGCCTCGGTAAAAATTCGCGCATGCTGTAACGGGCGCGCACAATAGGCCGCATCGGTCGCAATCCGCTCCACCCCTGCCAGCGCCGCGCCAATCACCCCCGGCGGCAACCCCGTGGTATACACAAAACTGCGCGCCCGATTGCGCAACAGCGCACACACCAGCGCGGAGGCACATAAATACCCGCCATACGCGCCCACCGATTTCGACAAAGTGCCCATTTGCAGCGCAACCTTCACGCCTGATTGCGCCACCACCCCCAACCCATGCGCATCATCCGCCAGCAGCCACGCATCATACCGCGCCGCCAGCGCCGCCAGCGCGGCCATCGGCGCACAATCGCCATCCATCGAAAACACCGTATCCGTGGCAATCATCGCATGCCGCGCCGCCTCGCGCCCCCGCTCCAGCAAATCCGCCAGCGCCGCAAGATCATTATGCGCAAACCGCACCACCAGCGCGCCCGACAGGCTGGCCCCGGCATGAATGCAGGCATGCGCCAATTCATCCACAAAAATCACATCCCCCGGACCGATCAATGCCGGAATAATCCCGCTATTGGCCAAATAGCCCGAGCCAAACACCAGGCAATCCTCGGTGCCCTTCAGCGCCGCTAACCGCGCCTCCAGCGCCCGATAGAGCGGATGATCGCCCGTCACCAGCCGCGATGATCCTGCCCCCGCGCCATAGCGCCGCGTTGCCGCCACCGCGGCCTCAATCACCGCCGGATCGGTCGATAAATTCAAATAATCATTGCAGCTAAACGAAATCAGCGCCGCCCCGTCACGCACCACCCGCGCCCCCGCGCTGCGCTCGGTCGGCACCAGCCGACGCCGCAAGGCCGCGCGCTCCAGCCCGGCCAGCTTGCGCGCCGCAAATTCATCGAGTGACCCACTCATCCGATCCATCCCCATTCCGCCCCTACCGATGCCCTTCACTTCGCCATTGCGCAAGACTATTCTGCGCCCAACCAGGAGGCTGTCCATGTCCGTCACCGCCGATTCCATCACGCTCGATTCCCCCGCCCATCACGCCGCCGCTCACCCCGATTTGCGCCCCGCTTTGCGCCATAATTGGACGCGCTATGAAATCGCCACCCTCCTCGCACGGCCCTTCGCCGAGCTGATCTTCCGCGCCGCCAGCCTGCACCGCACCTATTTCGACCCCAACGCCGTGCAAATCTCCACCCTGCTCTCGATCAAAACCGGCGGCTGCCCCGAAGATTGCGGCTATTGCCCGCAAAGTGCGCATTTCGATGCCGGCGTGCCCGCCAGCAAACTCATGGACCTCGAACCCGTGCTGCAAGCCGCCCAAGCCGCGCGCGATGCCGGGGCCAGCCGCTTTTGCATGGGGGCTGCCTGGCGCTCACCCAAGGATCACGACCTCGATCGCGTCGCCGCCATGGTCGCCGGCGTCAAAGCCCTCGGCATGGAAACCTGCGTCACCCTCGGCATGCTCCGCCCCGATCAAGCCACCCGCCTGAAATCCGCAGGCCTTGATTACTACAACCATAATCTCGACACGTCGCCCGAATTCTACGGTGACATCATCACCACCCGCACCTACCAAGACCGCCTCGATACCCTCGCCGCCGTGCGCGATGCCGGCATTGCCGTCTGCTGCGGCGGCATCATCGGCATGGGCGAAGACCTCGATGATCGCGCCGGCCTGCTCGCCAGCCTCGCCAGCCTTAACCCGCACCCGGAATCCGTGCCGATCAACGCCCTCGTCCGCGTCACCGGCACCAAACTCGATCACGCCGCCCCGCTCGACCCGCTGGATTTCGTCCGCATGATCGCCGCCGCCCGCATCACCATGCCCGCCTCCATGGTCCGCCTGTCCGCCGGTCGTGAAGCCCTCAGCGATGAAGCCCAAGCCCTCTGCTTCCTCGCCGGCGCCAACTCGATCTTTTACGGCGATACCCTGCTCACCACCGCCAACCCCGCCATCGCCCGTGATAACGCCCTGTTTGATAAACTCGGCGTCACCAAACAAGCGTGACTATTTCATCGCCTACCAACCCAGACTGGCTCACCGAAGGCTGGAATCACGTCTGGCTGCCCTACGCCCAAATGCAAACGGCGCCGCTGCCCGCTCCCGCCATCCGCACCGAAGGCAGCCGCATCACCCTCGCCGATGGCCGCACCCTGATCGATGGCATCGCCTCCTGGTGGACCGCCTGCCACGGCTATAACCACCCGCATATTCGCGCTGAAGTCGCCAAACAGCTCGAAACCATGCCCCACATCATGTTCGGCGGCCTCGCCCACGAACCCGCCTACCGCCTCGCCACCCGCCTCGCCGCCCTGATGCCCGCCGGGTTGGAGCGCGTGTTCTTCACCGATTCCGGCTCCGTCGCCGTCGAAGTCGCCCTGAAAATCGCCCTGCAAGCCCGCCTCAACCAAGGCGAAACCGCCCGCACCAAATTCCTCGCCTTCCACGGCGGCTATCACGGCGATACCTTCGCCACCATGGCCGTGTGCGACCCCGAAGAAGGCATGCACAGCCTGTTCGCCGGCATGCTCACCAACCACATCATCGCCCCCCTCCCCACCAATCCCGCCAGCACCGCCGCCTTCGATGCCCTCGCCGCCCGCCACGCCCGCGAACTCGCCGGCATCATCGTCGAACCCCTGGTCCAAGGGGCCGGCGGCATGCGCTTTCACCCCCCCGCAACCCTGCGCCACCTCCGCGCCACCGCCGATCATTACGGCCTGACCCTCATTTTCGATGAAATCTTCACCGGCTTCGGCCGCACCGGCACCCTCTTCGCCTACCAACAAGCCAACGTCACACCCGACATCATCACCCTCTCCAAAGCCCTCACCGGCGGCACCTCACCCCTCGCCGCCACCATCGTCTCCACCGCCCTATTCAACGCCTTCCTCGATGCCAGCCCCGCCAAAGCCCTAATGCACGGCCCCACCTTCATGGCCAACCCGCTCGGCTGCGCCGCCGCCAACGCCTCGCTCGATTTGTTCGAACGCGAAAACCGCCTCGCCCAAGCCGCCGCCCTCAGCGCCCAAATGCAAACCGAACTCGCCCCCCTGCGCACCGCACCCCACGTCATCGACGTGCGAACCCTCGGCGCCATCGGCGTGGTCCAACTAAAATCGATCGAAAACCCCGCCGCCCTGCGCACCGAATTGATGCGCCACAACGTCTGGATCCGCCCCTTCCGCGACATCATCTACCTCACCCCAGCCCTCACCATGAGCCCAGACGAATTATCGCGCCTGACAGCAGCGATTGGGGCGGTAGTGAAGGGGTGAGAAGGGGGGAGCGAAAAAGTTCTTTTTTGGAAAAAAGAACCAAAAAACTTTGGTGGTTGTGCCCTTAACCATTGATGATATTTTGCAGGGCTTGGCGCATTAGCGGTTTGTTTTTAGGTAGTGCAGCCCAATGTCGATCCACATTCGCCGACCAGCCTTTGCTAAGGCAAAAGCCCATTCAAACTCGACAAAAGGCATAGCGTGCTCCAGCCGCTTAGCGGCTGCCACTTCGGTGCAACAAAAGCTGATAACGCTTAGCCGCTCAAACCGATCATTTTGGGGAGTCATTCCATAACGTTGGGCTATTTGTTTCATATCTTTGTCAATCGCCACCAAGACGGCGCTGCTGTTCAAAGCCGTCGCTGCAACAACTTGATCGGGCGTTTTTTCAGGCAGCACGTCGCGGTGAAAAGTTACCTGATGGCCGCTTGCTAACAATGCACGCCCTACGCTGTCGGGAACACCCGCGTCTAAAAAGGCATGAAGCGGAACCCTTTTTGCGCTCAAGCAGCCTGACCACGGTCGATAGCGGCGTTAATATCATCAACAGTTAGTGACGGATACTCCTTCAGAATTTCATCCACAGAATATCCAGCATCAGCAAAAGCTTTTATACTGCTAACCGGAATACGAGTCCCGGCGACCACAAGCGCATTACGAGCAATATTCTTATGTTTTTCGATTTTACCAATTGTGGCGGGATCGCGCTTGCGAAGCGCCATCACAGCAGCCTCGACATCACTCGTAACATCACGGAGAGGAATTCCAAGAACCGCCTGCCCGGTAAGAACTTCCTCGCGCGTGCCGTCGTCAGGATTAATGAACACAACACGACGATTCAAAACGTAAAGCGTCGTTTTAGCCCAAAGATCATCCCCCAGATGGGTAAGCTTCTCTCTGACTTCTCGCAAATGCTGAAGCGATACCTTGGCTTCATTTCTAAGTGCGTTGAGCACTCTCAACGAGACAAGATCACGAAATGAATACAGCCGACTATAGGCTTCACGCCGATCCCCGAAAGCCATGCTTGGGACAAAAAATCCGGTTCGATCCCAACTCTGCAATTGGCGCCTGCTGACCCCTGTCAGCCTTCCGGTTTGTTCCTCGGTGAAAGCGGCGACGATGCCGCCGCCAGAAATTGACACGTCGCCCTCCTTTCCCGTGATCGTCAACGGAATGCGTTCATGAGTCTATCATTGAAAGATTCTTCGATGCAACAAGCGTGTCCAGCCCCTTGTTACCATTGGTCGATGCGATGAAGGGGGCGCTGTGGAGTCTACAGCGCCGCCTCCGCAAAAATCTTCCGCGCATCCCCATGCCAAGCGCCAAAATACCGCCCCAGCCAATGTTCCGCCTGCGTCGGGCCGCCATCGGCGATGGCGGCGAGCGGCGCGAGATATTGCGTCTCGTCATTCCCCGCCGCGTCGCGCCGGGCGCGGGCGCGCAGGCCATCGGTGGCAATCGCAATCACGTCGCGCGCCAAATCGCGCAGCGTGCCGCGACCAAGAGCGAGGTCAAGCCCCCGCTCCGGCACCGCCTCGCGCATCGCCACCACCGCCGCATAATCAAGGCCCGCCGTCAAAGCCTCGGCGGCTTGCAGCGCGGCGTCATCGTAAAATAGCCCGGTCCACAACGCCGGCTGCGCCAGCAACATCGCCGGATTGCCCGAATCCGCACCCCTGGTCTCGATAAACCGCTTCAGCCGCACATCCGGAAACGCCGTGGTGGCGTGATCGGCAAAATCGCCCATCGTCGGATACTGCCCCTCAAACCCGGCCAGCTTGCCCGCCATGAAATCGCGGAACGAATGCCCCGCCACATCGATATACGCGCCATCGCGATAGACAAAATACATCGGCACATCGAGCAAATAGTCCGCATACCGCGCAAACCCGAAATCATCGTCAAACACACACGCGGGCACCCCGCTGCGCGTATTGTCCGTATCCAGCCAGGTAAAGGCCCGGTTCGAGAGCATCCCGTTCGGCTTGCCCTCGCGAAACGGCGAATTGGCAAACAGCGCACTCGCCAACGGTTGCAGCCGGAGCGAAAGGCGCATTTTGCGCACCATGTCCGCTTCAGAGCAAAAATCAAGATTAGCCTGCACCGTGCACGTGCGCAGCATCATATCAAGCCCGCGCGCGCCCACCCGTGGCATATGCGCGCGCATAATCGCGTAGCGCCCCTTGGGCATCCAAAACAAATCCTCCCGCGTCGCGGTGGGGTGAAACCCCAGCGGCGCAAACCCAATGCCCATCTGGTTCGCAATCCGCTGCACCCGCGCAATATGCGCCTCAATCTCCGCACGGGTGGCATGCAAATCCGCAACAATCCCGCCCGAAAGCTCAAATTGCCCGCCCGGCTCCAGCGAAATCGAAAAATTCGCGCCATTCAGCCCAATCGGCTGGCCCCGGTCCAAAATCGGCGCCAGCCCCTCATCCGCCGCCACCGACTCCAACACCGCCCGAATCCCATCCGGCTCATAAGGAATCGAAGCCTGATCGGCATGGCGAAAACCAAAACTCTCATGCTCGGTCCCAATTCGATAGGAACTCTCTGGCTTACAGCCCGCCGCAAACCAGTCCGCAAGCTGGCGAACATCGGTAATCGGGGTGGTATCGGCTTCGCCGGGATTGGACAATTCAAACTCCTGTCAGGCTTTCCGGCGGCACGGCAAGTAGCCGAGCCAGCCCGGCAATGGCGGCGGTCTCGGCCCGGAGGATCCGTGGTCCAAGTGATATTTTCGTAACAAAGGGATGCTTTGCCAAATCGTCAAGCTCCAAAGGCGCAAACCCACCCTCCGGCCCAATCAGCAAGCCCCAGCCCTGCGCCCGCTCCGCCGGCAATTCCAAGCCCGGCGCAGCCACCCGCTCGGTCGCCGCAAATAAAATCCGCCCCGCCGGCCAGTCGCGCAGCAACGTGGCGAAGGGCAGGGGGGCGCGCAGTTCCGGCACGCTCAGCCGCTCACTCTGCTCCGCCGCCTCGGTGGCAATCGCCGCCCACCGCTCCGGGTTAACCCGGTGTGGCTGGGTGCGCGCGGTGATCACCGGCTGGATCACCGCAATGCCCAGCTCGGTGGCTTTTTCCACCACCCATTCGCTGGCATCGCGCTTGATCGGCGCAAAACACAGCCAGCCATCCGGCTCAGCCTCCGGCGCGCGGGTCTGCGCGCCGAGCGTCAGCGTCACCGCCGCACGCTCCAACCGGCCAATCACCGCCTGAAACTCGCCATCGCGGCCATTGAACAGCAGCAGCGTGTCGCCTTCGGCGCGGCGCATGACGTGGGCGAGGTAGTGCGCCCGCGCCCGATCCATGGCAATGAGCGCGCCGGAGCAAAGATTTTCTCCACAATGGAGGCGAATGATCGAAGCCATGACCAGCCCTGTAGCAGCCCCAGCCGATTTTACCGATATCCGTCACGATGGCTGGATTGCCCGCCTGCCGCCTGCCGCCCAGCCCTTTGCGCTCCTCGCCCGTCTCGACCGGCCCATCGGGGCCTGGCTGCTGTTCCTGCCCGGCCTGTGGAGCATTTTGCTAGCCGATCAGGGCCTGTGGTTCAGCCTGTGGCTCATCCTGTTGTTCGGCGCAGGCGCCATCGTCATGCGCGGGGCCGGCTGCGTGGTGAATGATCTGTGGGACCGCAAGCTTGATCGCGCCGTGGCGCGCACCGCCGCCCGCCCACTCGCAGCGGGCACAGTCTCGGTGCCCGCCGCACTCGCCTTCCTCGCCATGCTGTCGCTCGTCGGCCTGCTGATCCTGCTGCAACTCAACCGCCCCGCCCAAATCACCGGCGCCGCCTCGCTCCTGCTCGTCGCGCTCTACCCCGCCGCCAAGCGCGTCACCTGGTTTCCCCAAATCGTGCTGGGCCTCACCTTCGGCTGGGGCGCGCTGCTCGGCATGATCGCCGCCACCGGCCAGCTCACCCTGGCCGCGCTCAGCCTCTACGCCGCCGCGATCTGCTGGATTCTCGGCTATGACACCATTTACGCCCATCAAGACCGCGAGGATGACGCGCTGGTCGGCATCAAATCCACAGCCCTCTGGTTCGGCGCGCAAACCCGCCCGTTCCTCGCCCGCTGCTATGCCGGCACGCTGGCTTTTTTACTCCTCGCCTTCGCTCTCGCGGGGCTGAACGCGTTCGCCTGGGCCGCGATGATCATCCCCGCCGCTTTGCTCGCTTGGCAAGTCATCGCGCTCGACATCAACAACCCGGCACGCTGCCTCGCTTTGTTCAAACTCAACCGCGCCGTTGGCCTCGCCGTCGCCCTCGCGATTCTGGTCGGCCATTGACCCCGGCCACCCGCGCTGACTTCATTCGCGCGCAAACCCACCCCGCGCCCGCCCCGCTCTGCCCGGACATCATGGCCTATCAGGCCAGCGAAATCACCCCGATCTGGCAGGCCAGCGAAGAATTTCTCGATCATCACGGCATCGCCCCGCCCTACTGGGCCTTCGTCTGGCCCGGCTCCGCCGCGCTCGCCCGCTACAGCCTCGATCATCCCGCGACCCTCCAAGGCCGCCGCATCATCGATTTTGCCGCCGGCAGCGGCGTCGCCGGCATCGCCGCCCTGCGCGCAGGGGCCGCCCAGGTCACCGCCATCGATATCGACCCGATGGCCGGCGCCGCCCTTGCGCTCAACGCAGAGCTGAACGGCGTAAACCTCATGATCGACATTGCTGATCGGGTCGGCACGCCCCTCGCCGCCGATCTGATCCTGTGTGGCGATATTTGCTACGAATCGCCCATGGCCGCGCGCATCCTGCCCTGGCTGCGCCACCTTGCCCGCCATGCCGAAATCTGGCTGGCCGAGCCGGGCCGCGCCTATGCCCCGCGCGAAGGGTTTGCGCCGCTCGCCTGCTACGAGGTGCCGGTGCTGCGTGATTTGGAAAGCTGCACCACGCGCACCACCCGCTTGCTCCGGCTTCTGCCGTAAAGCGCGCTCATATTCATTAAATCTTATTCTATCCGCTGCATGACAGCCACGTTGCCGTTTCATTGACCCTGACGGTTCCGGGCAGTAAGCAGGTGCAGCATTTCGTGCTCAAGGGGGATTTGGTCGTGGTGCAGGATGTTCGCGAAGCCCTGATGCAGGGTCGCAATTCAGACGGCAAAATGGTTCGCCGCCCACTCTCGCCGCATTTGCAGGTCTATCGCCCGCAAATTTCGTCGGCTTTGTCGATTTTTCATCGTTTCACCGGCATCGCCCTCTCGGCGGGTGCCTTGCTGCTGGCCCTCTGGCTCGCCGCCGCCGCCACCTCGCCCGGTGCCTTCGCCATTGCCCAGGCGGTGCTCGATTCCATTTTCGGCAAGCTGGTGCTGTTCGGCTTCACCCTCGCCTTATTCTATCATTTTGCCAACGGCATCCGCCATTTGCTCTGGGATGCCGGTTACGGATTTGAATTGCCGGTGATGCACCGCACCGGCTACGCCGTGCTCGCCGCCACCATCGGGCTGAGCGTGATCTTCTGGGGCCTCTTTCTGGTGATCGGGTGAGCATGATGAGTGACAAAACCACGCTCCGTCCGGAAATCATGCGCTCCGCCCTGGGCCGGGCGCGCGGCTATGGCTCGGCCAAATCCGGCCTGCATCATTGGTGGGCGCAGCGCCTCACCGCGATGGCGCTGCTGCCGCTGAGCCTCTATTTCGTCGCCTCGGTGCTCCTGCTCGCGGGTGCCAACCAAGCCGCGATGATCGCCTATATGCATGAGCCGTGGAACGCAGTTTTGTTCATCGCGCTGATCCTCGCACTTTTTTATCATTTGCAACTGGGTTTGCAGGTGGTGATCGAAGACTACATCCATGCCGAGGGTCGGCGTATTGCGCTCCTGCTCGCCATTCGCGCCATCACGGTGCTGTTCGGGCTGTTGGCCATCGTCTCGGTTCTCAAACTCGCCCTCTAACGGAATCGGGCGGGTCCTCACGAGTTTTGACGCGGCATTCTTTGCAAGGGTCTCATCATGAACGCGATCTCCAAGCCATCGACCGGCGCTTACACCATCATCGATCACACCTATGACGTGCTGGTGGTCGGTGCCGGCGGTTCCGGCCTGCGGGCCACACTCGGCATGGGCGCCGCCGGTCTGAAAACCGCCTGCATCACTAAAGTATTCCCCACCCGCAGCCACACCGTCGCCGCCCAAGGCGGCATCGGCGCGGCACTGGGCAGCATGGAGCCGGATGATTGGCGCTGGCACATGTATGACACGGTGAAAGGCTCGGATTGGCTGGGCGATCAAGACGCCATCGAATATATGTGCCGCGAAGCCATCCCCGCCGTCTATGAGCTCGAACATTTCGGCGTGCCGTTCAGCCGCACCGAAGATGGCAAAATCTATCAGCGCCCGTTCGGCGGCCACATGAAAGATTACGGTAAAGAGCCCGTGCGCCGCGCCTGCGCCGCCGCCGATCGCACCGGCCACGCCATTCTGCACACGCTCTATCAACAAAGCCTCAAGCATGATGTCGAGTTTTTCGTCGAGTATTTCGCGACCGACCTGATCATGGATGATGAAGGCCGCTGCCGGGGCGTTATGGCCTGGTGCCTCGATGATGGCACCATCCACCGCTTCCGCGCGCAAATGGTCGTCCTCGCCACCGGCGGCTATGGCCGCGCCTATCTCTCCTGCACCTCCGCCCATACCTGCACCGGCGATGGCGCGGGCATGGCGCTGCGTGCCGGCCTGCCGCTGCAAGACATGGAATTTGTGCAATTCCACCCCACCGGCATTTTCCCCGCCGGCTGCCTGATCACCGAAGGCGCGCGCGGCGAGGGCGGCTACCTCACCAACGCCGAGGGCGAGCGCTTCATGGAGCGCTATGCCCCCACCGCGAAGGATCTCGCCTCGCGCGATGTGGTGTCGCGCTCCATGACCATCGAAATCATGGAAGGGCGCGGCTGTGGTCCCAACAAAGACCATATCATGCTGCATCTCGAACATCTCGATCCGGCGCAACTGCATGAGCGCCTGCCCGGCATTTCCGAGACCGCCCGCGTCTTCGCCGGCGTCGATGTGACCAAAGCGGCGATCCCGGTGCTCCCCACCGTCCATTACAATATGGGCGGCATCCCCACCAATTTCCGCGCCGAAGTCCTGCGCCCCAACGCGAACGATCCGGACGCCATCGTCCCCGGCCTGATGGCGGTGGGTGAGGCGGCCTGCGTCTCGGTGCATGGCGCCAACCGGCTCGGCACCAACTCTCTCCTCGATCTGGTAGTATTCGGGCGAGCTGCCGCCCACCAGGCGGCGAAAATCGTCACGCCCGGCGCCAGCCAGCCCGCCTTGCCCGCGCGCGCGGGCGAAGCCTCGCTCGACCGGCTCGATGCCACGCGCCACGCCAAAGGCGCATCGCACATCGCCGCCCTGCGCGATTCCATGCAGCGCACCATGCAAAACCACGCCGCCGTGTTCCGCAATTCCAAAACCCTCGCCGAAGGGGTCACCAAAATGACCGATCTGTGGCGCGGCATGTCCGATATCGCCATCGCCGATCGCGGCATGATCTGGAATTCGGACCTGATGGAAGCGCTGGAGCTGCAAAATCTGATGGGCAACGCGCTCACCACCATGGTCTCCGCCGAAGCCCGCCACGAAAGCCGTGGCGCGCACGCCCATGATGACTACCCCGAACGCGATGACCAAAACTGGATGAAGCACTCGCTCGCCACCTGCACCGCCGAGGGCGAGGTCTCGCTCGATTACCGCAATGTCCGCATGCAAACCATGACCAATGATGTTTCGGTGTTCCCGCCGAAAAAGCGCGTTTACTGATAAGGGCTCTACACCATGGCCAATCTAACGCTCCCGAAAAACAGCCGGGTCACCGCCGGCAAAACCTTCAAGGCCCCGCCCGGCGCCAAGCGGGTCAAAGCCTTCAAAGTCTATCGCTGGAACCCCGATGATGGCGGCAACCCGCATACCGACACGTACGAGATCGATCTCGATGCGTGCGGCCCGATGGTGCTGGACGCGCTGATCAAAATCAAAAACGAAATCGATAGCACCCTCACCTTCCGCCGCTCCTGTCGCGAAGGCATTTGCGGCTCCTGTGCGATGAATATCGATGGCACCAACACCCTCGCCTGCCTCAAGCCGATCGATGAGGTCAAAGAAGCGGTCGCGATCAATCCGCTGCCGCACATGCCGGTGGTCAAAGATTTGGTGCCCGATTTGAACCAGGCCTACGCGCAATATCGCTCCATCGAGCCCTGGCTCCAGGCCGAAACCCCCGCACCCCCGGATGGCGAGCGTCGGCAAAGCCCCGAAGAGCGCGCCGAAATCGATGGGCTATGGGAGTGCATTCTCTGTTTCTGCTGCTCCACCTCCTGCCCCTCTTATTGGTGGAACGGGGATCGCTATCTCGGCCCCGCCGTGCTGATGGCCGCCTATCGCTGGATCGCGGATTCGCGCGATGAAAACACCGGCAAACGGCTCGATGCGCTGCAAGACCCATTCAAACTCTATCGCTGCCACACCATCATGAACTGCACCCAAACCTGCCCGAAAGGCCTCAACCCCGCCAAAGCCATCGGCAAAATCAAGCAAATGATGGTCGAACGCGAAGGCTAGAGCATTTTCCGTTCGCATAAGCTCACCGACAATGCTCTAGCTCATTGTTTTGACGATCAACTTTATTCGATCAGATGATTCCATCTGATCGAATGTTGCTCTAAGCCGCACCAATCCCGCCCCGATCCCCCGCGCTATTTCACGCTCACGTTAGGGCGGCGGGGCAGGGGCGGTATGCGCGCGCAGCCACGGCACCAAATGCCGCATCTCGAATTCGTTGATCGCATATAGTCCGGCAATAAACGCGAAAGTCGCGTCCGCATCCGCGATCATCTGCACCCCATTGATCGCCAAAAAACTATAGGTCGCGGCAAACCCGATCCGCTTATTGCCGTCGATGAATGCACGGTTTTGCGCAAGGCTCTCCCACAACGCCGCCGCCTCTTCGATCAAATCCGCATAATAGCCGGTTTGCGGGCGGTATAACGCCGCCTGTAACGCCCCCGCATCGCGCAACCCCGCCGCACCGCCATAGCGCTCAATCTGATCGTGATGGATCGCCAACGCCTCGGCCAGCGTCAAATAATCGGTCACTCGGCCAGCTTGTGATAGAGCGCACCAAACGCCGCGTGACTGGCCCGATAGGCCCGCAGCACATGCGCGCGCGGCTGGGTCTGTCGCCGTTTCTCCAGCAAATCAGCCAAAGCTTCATCAACCAACGCCTGCAATTGTCGGCCCTCATCGGCAGCCAGCGCGCGCACCGCCGCCAAAATTTCAGCATTGACCTGGGTTGCGAATTTTTCCCGAACGGCCGATCCCATGTTTTCGCTCCTCCTGGATCGTCATGATCTATCATGATCCATCATGATTTATCAATCTACCACCAGCCCCGCACGCCGCCAGCACGATCTTCCTTGCCGATCCTGAAATTCCATGTCTACCATGCAGCGCAAATACCAGCCTTTCAACGGCCCCGCTTTAACAAACTGATCGGTCCCTGCATGGATACCCTGCTCGACACCCTAACCCCCTGGCGCCATCATCTGCACCGCCACCCCGAATTATCCTGCCACGAGCAAAACACCGCGCAATTCGTCTGTGCGCGCTTGCGCGAGCTCGGCATCCCGTTCGAAGCCGGCATTGGCGGGCATGGCGTGGTCGCCAGCCTGCGGCGCGGCGGCAATCGCAGCGTCGGTCTGCGTGCGGATATGGATGCGCTGCCGATCCATGAAGCCACCGGCGCGCCCCACGCCTCAACCAATCCCGGCGTGATGCATGCTTGCGGCCATGATGGCCACACAATCTCGCTGCTCGGTGCCGCCATGCTCCTGCGCGATGATCCGTCCTGGTCCGGCACCGTGCATCTCCTGTTCCAACCCGCCGAGGAAGGTTTCGGCGGGGCGCAAGCGATGATCGATGACGGCGTGCTCACCCGCTTCCCGATGGAACGCATCTACGGCTACCATAATTGGCCCGGGCTGGACGCGGGCACCATCGCACTCCGCCCCGGCCCGCTGATGGCCCAAGGCGCACGCCTCGCCATCACCATCCACGGCCATGGCGGCCACGCCGCGATGCCCGACCTCACCCACGATCCGGTGATTTGCGCGGGCCATATTCTGGTCGCCCTGCAAACCGTGGTGTCGCGCAATGTCGATCCGCTGGACGCCGCCGCCGTCTCCATCTGCGTGCTGCACGGCGCGGATGCGGATAATCAAATCCCCGAAACCGTTTCGCTCCGGGGCACATTCCGCGCCCTGCGCCCCGCCGTTTTCGATGCCATCGCCGCACGCATCCAAACCGTAATCACCAACACCGCCCTCGCCTTGGGCTGTACCGCCACCGTGTCGATCGAGCGCGGCGTCGCCGCGACCATCAACGACCCCACCGAAACCGCCCGCGCCCAACGCGCCGCCCGCACCATCGGTCGGCCCGTGCGCGATGACATCCCCCCCACCATGGCCAGCGAAGATTTCGGGGCCTTCCTGCAAGCCATTCCCGGCGCCTATGCCTGGATCGGCAACGGCCCCGCCACCGATGGCCAGTTTTTGCACAATGATAAATATGATTTCAACGATGCCATCCTGCCCATCGCCGCCCGCTACCTCGCCCAAATCGCCCGCGACGCCCTCGCCGCCGATGCGTAACCCGCCCGCCCATCGCCCCCAAATCCACCGCCCCCAAATCCACCGCCCTCGCGCCATCCGCGCCGATCACGGAGCGATCTGACCGCATTGGAATGGTCCGAACCCGCCATCGTGCTCGACGCCGCTTTGTTCGGCGAAGCCGATGCCCGCATGACGCTGCTCACCGAAACCCAAGGCGCTTGGCGCGGTCTGGTGCGCGGCGGTGCCTCCCAGCGCCACGCCGCGACTTGGCAGGTCGGCAATCTGCTCGCCGCCCGCTGGGTCGCCCGCCTGCCTGACCAGCTCGGCACCCTGTCCGGCGAATTAATCCACCCCGCCGCCGCCATCGCCATGACCGAACCGCTCGCCCTCGCCACCCTGCGCGCCGCCTGCGCCGTCACCGTCGGCGCCCTGCCCGAGCGTGAGCCGCATCAAGCTTTGTTCATCGCCCTGACCCGCCTGCTCGCGGGCATTACCGATATTGCCCACGCGCTCCCCGCCTTGGTCCGATTCGAGCGCGATTTACTGGCCGATCTCGGCTACGGGCTGGATTTGCGCTGCTGTGCGGTCACCGGCAGCACCGATAATCTCGCCTTCGTCTCGCCGCGCACCGGCCGCGCGGTCTCCGCCGGGGCTGTCGGCCTCTGGCGCGCGCGCGTCCTGCCGCTCCCCGCTTTTCTGGCCCGCGACACCGATGACAGCCCACCGGACTGGTCCGCCCTGCGCGATGGTCTGGCCCTCACCGGTCATTTTCTCACCCGCGATGCGTTCGGCGCACACCACGCCCCGCTTCCCTGGTCACGCAGAGCGCTTTATGAGCAGATCGCCCGATTGGCGGAGACTGAAAATGCCTGATGATCACCGCGGCGTGGTGCACGACGCCCCCTTGGCCGAAGCCCTGTCCGAACGCTACCTTGCCTACGCGCTATCCACCATCATGGCGCGCTCTTTGCCCGATGTGCGCGATGGCCTAAAGCCGGTGCATCGTCGGCTGATCTACGCCATGCGCCAACTCAAGCTCGATCCGGGTTCGGGTTTCAAAAAATGCGCCCGCGTGGTCGGCGACGTGATGGGTAAATTCCACCCGCACGGCGATATGTCGATTTACGAAGCCCTGGTGCGCCTCGCCCAGGATTTCGCCTCGCGCTACCCGCTGATCGAAGGCCAAGGCAATTTCGGCAATATCGATGGCGATAACGCCGCCGCCATGCGCTACACCGAAAGCCGGATGACCGAAATCGCGAGCGCCCTGCTCGATGGGATCGATGAAGACACGGTCGATTTCCGCCCGACCTATGATGGCGAAGACAGCGAACCCGTGGTGCTGCCCGGCGCCTTCCCCAACCTGCTGGCCAACGGGGCCACCGGCATCGCCGTCGGCATGGCCACCTCAATCCCGCCCCATAATGCCGGCGAACTCTGCGATGCCGCAATCCATCTGATCAAACATCCCGATGCCAGCACCGATGATCTGCTTCGCCTCGTGCAAGGGCCGGATTTCCCCACCGGCGGCGTGCTGGTCGAAGACCGCGCCACCCTCTGCGCCGCTTACGAATCGGGTCGTGGCTCGCTGCGCGTGCGCGCCCGCTGGAGCAAGTCGGATCTCAAGCACGGCATGTGGCAAATCGTCGTCACCGAAATCCCCTATCAGGTGCAAAAATCCCGCCTGATCGAGCAGGTCGCCGAATTGCTCGCCGATAAAAAACTACCACTACTCGGCGATATCCGCGATGAAAGCAGCGATCATCTCCGCATCGTGCTGGAGCCCAAAGGCCGCACCGTCGATCCCGAGATGCTGATGGCCAGCCTGTTCCGTGCCACCGCCTTCGAGCAGCGCTTCTCAATGAACATGAACGTGATCGATGCGGATCGCACCCCACGCCTGCTCGGCCTCAAGCCAATGCTGCGCGCCTGGCTCGATCATCGCCACGAGGTCTTGCTCCGCCGCTCGCGCCATCGCGGTGCCGCCATCGCCCGGCGGCTGGAAATTCTCGATGGCTATCTCGCGGTCTTTCTCAATCTTGATGAGCTGATCCGCATTATCCGCACCGAAGACGAACCCAAGCCGGTGCTGATGGCCACCTTCACCCTCACCGACATCCAGGCCGAAGCGATCCTGAATATGCGCCTGCGCAGCCTGCGCCGCCTTGAGGAGATGGAGCTGCGCGCCGAACACGCCAAACTCACCGCCGAAGCCGCCAGCCTCGCCGCCCTGCTCAGTGACGAGGCCATGCGCTGGACCAGCATCGCAGCCGACATCAAAGCCACCCGCACCCGCTTTGGCAGCGGCAAAATTGGCGCCCGCCGCACCACCATCGATGGTGCCGCCCCGCAAATCGACGTCGCCGCCGAAGCCTTCATCGAACGCGAAGCGATCACCGTCATTCTCTCGGACAAAGGCTGGATTCGCGCGGTCAAAGGCACATTAAAACCCAGCCCCGGCACCGAGAGCGACCTACGCTTCAAAGAGGGTGACCGGCTCAAAACCCTCCTCCCCTGCGAAACCACGGATCGCCTCACTTTGTTCGCCACCAATGGCCGGGTCTATTCGCTGCGCGCGGGTGATTTGCCGCGCGGTCGCGGTGATGGCCAAGCGATTCGCCTGCTGATCGAACTCGGCAACGACGATGATTTGCGCACACTGTTCGTGGCCGATCCGGCAGCGAAATATCTGCTCGCCAGCAGCGCCGGGCGCGGCTTCATCATCAGCGGTGCCGAACTCGCCGCCGAAAAGCGCACCGGCAAGCAATTGCTCAGCCTCAAACCCGGCGAGGAAGCCCTGCTCATCCGCCGCGTCGCGGGCGATCATTGCGCAGTGATCGGGCAAAATCGCAAATTGCTGGTGTTCCCCACCGCGCAAATCCCGGACATGGCCAAAGGCCAGGGTGTGGCCTTGCAAAAATACAAGGATGGCGGCCTCGCCGATGTCAAATTCTTCAACCAGGCCGATGGGTTAAGCTGGGCGCTGGGCGATAAAATCCGCACCGAGACCAATCTCACCCCCTGGCTCGGCGCGCGCGGCAGTGCAGGAAAATTGCCGCCCAGCGGCTTCCCGCGCACCGGCATCTTCGGGATCGATGGCCCAGGCTGAGGCGCTCACCACGCCGATCCGCCCCGGCACCCCGAATTTCCGGCTCGATCTCCGGGCGATTTCCCTGCTCGAAGGGCTGCGCGCCGCCATAGCCATCGCCGTCACCATGGCGCTGGGCGCAATTTTGCACATCCCGCTGCTCGGCATCGCCGCTCTCGGCGCGCTGCTCGCCTGCTTCGCCGACCCTGGCGGCCCGGTGCGCACCCGCCTGCTGCCCATGCTGCTGCTCGGCCTGCTCGGCGGTTTGGTGTTCGCCCTCTTGCCCTCCCTGCTGTCACGCGCACCGCCCGCCGCTTTGCTGGTCGGCGGCGTGCTCATTTTCACCGGCAGCCTGTCGCGCATCTATGGCCAAGGCGGCTTGCAATTCGGCAATCTGTTCAGCGTCGCCACCGTGCTGGCCCTCGATCAACCCGGCCCGTCCCTCACGACCGATGCCACCATCGGCGCCATCTTCGCCGGCGGCGCGTTCTGGGCCGCCCTGCTCACCCTCGGCCTCTGGCGCATGCGCCCACACGCCCCCGCCCGCGAAGCCCTCGCCCGCACCGCCCGCGCCCTCGCCGCCCTCAGCCAAGACCTCGCAGCTATCAGCGAAAACCCCTCAGAAGCCGCGTTGGATCGCCATGCCAGCCAGCATCGCCGCGCCGTGCGCGAGGCCATCGAACAAGCGCGCGCCATCACCCTCGCCACCTTCCGCCGCCAAGGGGCCGCCAGCGCCCGTGGCAACCGCATCGCCCTGCGCCTCGCCACGCTCGATCTGCTGTTCGAAGCCCTGATCGCCCTGAGCGATAGCCTGGCAGACCCAGCAAACCCCGCCTGCGCGCAAGCGCTGCACCGCATCGCTGATTTTCTCACCAGCGCGGCCCCCGACATCGCAGCAGATCGCCCGCTCACGACCAAGCCGCGCACCGAAGCCCTGGAGGCGCTGCGCGCCCTGGTCAACGATGCACCATCGCGCACCCAGCCGCCACTTCGCGCCATGATCGAGCATCTCTCGGTGCTGCTCAGCTCCTCCATCCCCCCCGGCGCCGATCCAATCCTCGATGCCGCCAACCCGCCGCTGCTCCTCGCCGCCCTGCAAACGCTGCGCGCCAACCTGACCTGGAATTCGGTGTCCTTCCGCCACGCCACCCGCACCGCCTGCGTCATCATTCCCGTCTTGTTCGTGCTGCACCGGATCAATAACCCCTTCGCCCATTGGCTCGCGATCACCACCATCCTGACCCTGCAACCGCATTTCTCCGCCACCTGGATTCGCGCCGCCGAACGCGTCGGCGGCACCCTCGCCGGCGGCATCCTCGCCGCCCTGATCGGTCTGGTCTGCATCACCCCCCTCGCCATCTCGCTGACCATGGTGCCGCTCGCCTTGGCCGCGTTCGCGATTCGCGGCGTCAATTACAGCGCCTTCATCGCCGTCTTAACGCCCATGATCATCCTGCTGATCGAGCAAATCGTCCCCGGCGAAAGTGCTCGCCTCGTCGCCCTCTCGCGCATCGGCTTCACCCTCCTCGGCGGCCTGCTCGCCATCGCCGCCAATCTGCTGCTCTGGCCCAGCTTCGAGACTAACCGCCTCGCCGCCGCCACCCGCGAGGCCATCGCCGCCCACCAAGCCTATCTGCGCGATAGTTTCGCCACCCTCACCGACCAAGCCAACATCCCGCCCGACCGCGCCCGCCGCGCCGCCGGCCTCGCCAGCAATAATCTCGAAGCCTCCATCGCCCGCGCCCTCGCCGAACCGCATCGCGGTGCCGACCCCGAATTGCGCCGCGCCGTGGTGGTCGATGCCACGCTGCGCCGCATGGCCGGTCGCCTCGTTTCGCTCCGCCTCGCCCGCCCCACCCTCAGCCCCGCCGACCGCACCGCCCTCGCCGCGTGGTCGCGCTATCTGGCCGATCAACTCACCACCCCCGCACCCACCCCCGCCCCACCCACCCC
>JBMFWT010000029.1:0-26913 GCA_049964975.1 Acidiphilium sp. | reverse complement strand
TTGGCGTTGCAACAGCAAAATAGCAGGCAAAGCGCCTCCCGATCGGTGAGTTCTTGCGCCGGGGACTCCATCGGCCCACAATTTTTACAGCCCGTGTGAAGCTCATCAGATGAGCCGACTGTAAACACGCTTAAACCACTCATCGCGGCGGCGCACGGGCTGGTGGTGCGATTTTTCATTGTTCGCCCGGCCTTTCGGTCCAATCTTGCGGATAGGTCGCGGCATCCGCCCAAATCATGAAATATTTGCCTGACAGCAATTCTCTGTTCTTGTCCTCACCCGACATGACAGGATCAGCCAGCACCGCCTGAATGGTCGGCTGTTGATCAAAATTCGGGCTAAGCACAACCATACGAAAGAAAAAGCGAAATACGGCCCACTCGGACCTGAGGCCATAGCGCCACGCCCGATAAACCCCGATCCGCACACGCCGGTTTAATTCAGCGTCGGACACCGGATCAGACCAAGCGGGCAAATCGGTCCAATATGGCATCGTGCGGCTCGCCCATTCGGTCAGCTCACGGATGCGCGCCGATATTCCGAGCGGCGCAAACGCATCCAGCACCGCCTGCGGCATGGGCACGCCACTGAAACCGAAACTGAGTTGCCGCACGTTGAGATCGGGCGGCGTCGTGTTGTGAAAGCTGCGCGCGGGGCCAAATTCGGTCGCCTCAACGTAAAAAACCTCGATCGGACCAAAAAACGCTGCCCGATCAGCCTCACTGCACGCCGACAGATAAAACGGCAGCACACAAGGGTCGTAAAACCGAAACAAACCCAAATCGCCATTGATCAACCGCGTCCGCAGCAGGGTTTTCAGATGCAGGCGCACCCGTTCGGCGGGCGCGCGGCTCCGCAAAGCAATGCCCCATGCACGGCCAAGGCCCGCATTGCGAACCCAATGCAGCAGCGGGCTAGGCTCGGCCATAGCCACCAAATAGGGTGCTGCGGCGCGAATATCCGGCGCGAGGGTCCCGCCATACAGGCATTGCGCGTCCGGCGCATAATGCATCAAGCCTGGATAAATTTCAGGCGCACGGGCCGTATCGATAACGGCATAGAGGGGCGACAAATCAGCCATCACGGCAATTTGCAAATCGCCGCAAACGGCAGATGCCGATGAGCGGCTTCGCGCATCGCATCAGACTGCGCGGACGAGGTCGCCCCGGCGCCGAGTTCAGGCGGCGGCGTCGCCCCAGCAGCGCCAACGCCAATCAGCACGGTTGGGCACCCTGCAACAATCATGCCACCATGGGCGGTCGGATCACCCTGGCGGGCC
The DNA here is from genome assembly GCA_049964975.1 of Acidiphilium sp. GTDB lineage: Bacteria > Pseudomonadota > Alphaproteobacteria > Acetobacterales > Acetobacteraceae > Acidiphilium. The sequence goes on along the minus strand of JBMFWT010000029.1, from coordinate 25,634 downwards.
GCCATCAAACCATTAATCAACACGCTGGGTGATCCCATCATGATTTGATCGGGTGGCCCGACGCAATTAACGCTATCGGAAACACGCGCCGCCGACAGCCCGCCAATCAACACATTCGGTGAACCCGATAATACCGGCCCGCCAACATGCGGCACCGGGCCGGAACTGCTGGGGCAAACATGCAAATCAGAAATCCGAGCGGCTGGTTTTTCGGCGGCCATACGCCCCCGTTAGCAAAATAACCGGCGATCAAAAAGTTAAATTTACTCTATTTAATGTTATAGAATTAAAGTCCGTGTGGCTCGCAATAATCAAGCGCGGGCACGAGAAAACGATGGCGCATCCCTGCGCCATCGCTCAGCCGCTCCCATCCGTTCGCGCATGGGCGCAATTTTCGTTATTCCCGCCCTACAATCGCACGCGCAAAGGCAAAATGCAGTGCGGTCGCAAATGCGCGTTGGCCCGCGTCCGCGCCACTGCCATGCCCACCTTCATCTTGCTCGTAATACAGCGCGTCATACCCCATGGATTGCAGTTTTGCCGCCATTTTGCGGGCATGACCGGGATGCACCCGATCATCGCGGCGGGTCGTCATAATCAAGGTCGGCGGATAAGGCTGGCCTGGCTGCACCAGATGATAGGCCGAGATTTTTTGCAAAAACGCCCAGTCCGCCGGATCATCCGGATCGCCATATTCGGCAATCCAGGAATGGCCGGCCAGCAGCTTGGTGTAGCGGCGCATATCCAACAGCGGCACCGTGCAGAGAATCGCGCCAAAATGGTCGGGAAAGCGGGTTAACATGTTGCCCACTAACAATCCGCCATTGCTGCCGCCATACCCCATGATCCGGTTCGCCGTGGTCACGCCAGTGCTAACCAAATCCGCTGCCACGGCAGCAAAATCATTTTGGGCGATGCGTTTTCCCGCGCGAATGCCCGCCTTATGCCAATCCGGGCCGAATTCGCCACCACCTCGGATGTTAGCAACGGCATAAGCACCGCCCCGCGCACACCATAGCGCGCCGGTTGCCCCCAGATAGCCCGGCTCCAGCGAGACATCGAACCCGCCATAGCCATACAAAATCGTCGGCCAACCCGCAGGCGGCTGCGGCGTCGTCGGGGTAATCAGAAAATACGGAATCGCCGTGCCGTCATCAGCAATGGCCGCGTGCTGTGCGACGTGCAAATGGCGCGCATCAAAGCGCGGCGGTGCGATTTTCAGCGTCTCAAGGTCACGCTCTGGTGCTGCGAGAATCAGGCGTCCCGGATCGAGAAAGCCACTCACGCTTAACAGCGCATCGTGAGATTGCGGGTCTTGCGGGGCGAGTTTGCCCATGGCGATGGCGCTATGGGACGGCAACCCCTCAAGCGGCGTGAGGGTCCAGACCGGCGCGGGATGACCCGCATAATCAGTATCAGGATCGGCGCGCAAAATCCGAGTTTGCACATTATCGAGCACACCGATCAAGGCGTGATCAGCAAACATGATGAAACTATCAAGCGCCGTCCGCGGCTCCGGCGTGAAAATCCGCGCGAAGCGCCGCTGACCCGCCAGAAAATCGGCAAGCCGGATCGTCACCAGGCTGCCGGCAGGCCAGGTATCGGGCCCGACACTCCATTCCGAACGGGTGCGCACGGTGAGCCGACCATACGCAATATCGACATCACAATCTTCCGGCAGATCAAGCCATTGCGCCGCCTCGCCATCACGCTGGAAAAAATATTGATATCGAAAAAACGCAATTCCACGCATAAACAATGTGTAGGGATCACCCGGATCGATGCTGCGGTCCATGCTCAAAAACGTGTCCGACGCCTCGATCTCAAAGACCAGCTCGGCCCCAGAATACGCGGTGCCGCGCCGCCAGCGCCGCACCGTGCGCGCATAGCCCGACGCGGTCACATCACCGCCATGCGCGGTCGCGACCAAGATGGTGTCATGATCGATCCAGGTGACTTGGGTTTTCGCATTGGCGAGCGCAAACCCATCGGCCACGAATTCGCGCCGCGACAAATCAAACTCGCGGATCTCAACCGCATCCGCGCCACCATCCGACAGGCTGATCAACGCCCGGGTGAAATCCGGCGCGAGCACGCTCGCCCCCGCCCACACATAGCTCTTCTGCGCCGCCGCCCCCAGCGCATCAAGATCAAGCAGAATATCCCAATCCGGCGCATCGGTGCGATAATCCGAAAGAGTGGTCCGCCGCCACAGACCGCGCGGATGCGCCGCATCCGTCCAAAAATTATACACATCATCGCCGCGCTGAACGATCGCGGGGATGCGATCATCGGCGTTGAGAATATCAAGCACGGTGGTCCGATCCGCCTCGAATTCGGGCGTGCAGAGCCGTTCGGTGCTGCGCTGATTGGCCGTAGCGACCCAGGCAAGGGCGTCAGCGCCATCAATCTCTTCGAGCCAAAGAAAAGGGTCGATCTGGTCTTGGCCGGTGCTATCCATCAATATTCTCCGCTCAGCGTTGGCGCTCAATTTGTCGATCGCATGGGAGTATCACACCGGGCGGGGCGATGGCGAATAGGCGCACGCCGCGCCAACCCCGGCCCCATGATCAATCGCGGCCTTGTAACAAAATATGTCGCCCCGCCCTGGCGCCGATTGACCCGCAGATGACAACTCAGTAGGGTCCATAGGGCAGGATGGATGCCGTTTTGGCAGGGTTCGGATCAAAACATTGGGTGCCGGGTCGCACACTAAGCTTGCCAGAATTGGGTTCAACCCAATCATCAGTCCCACGCGAATATCGATCTATGAGGTTGTTGATGCGTCGAATTTGGTTTGATCCCGCGCTTCGCCAAAACCTTGCGCGCCACGCAGCGCTGGGCAGCATCCTGGCCGTCCCGGCCCTAGCCATCTCAACCATGGCGGTCGCGGCTGCCGCTCTGCCGCCGCCTGCGGTCAGTGTTGTGGTGGTCACCAAGCAAAAAATCTATCAGCAGCAATCCTATATTGGCCGCATTCAGGCGACACGGATTGTCAATCTGGTGCCACGGATCACCGGATATCTCGAAAAACGTCTGTTTCACCAAGGGGCCGACGTCAAAAAAGGCCAATTGCTGTACGTGATCGAACCTGGCCCCTATCAAGCGGCGTTCGACCAAGCCAACGCCGCCGTCGCCGCCGCCAAAGCAACCTTGGCCAACGCCCAAACCACGCTCGGCCGCTCGGTCGCCCTGCTGCACACCCCCGCCGGCCAACGCTCAACGATGGATAATGACCGCGCGACCGAACAGAGCGATGCGGCGAACCTGCAAGCCGCCCGCGCCCAGCGCGAGACCGCCGCGATCAATCTCAGCTATACCGAGATCCGCTCACCGATCAACGGACGGATTGGCGCCACCAACATCAATATCGGCAACGTGGTCAGCCCCACAACCGGCACGCTCGCCACCGTGGTCAGCCAAAATCCGGTAAATATCACCTTCTCAATGCCCGCGCGCGACGCGCTGAAACTACGCCAAGATTATGCTCAACAAGGCGGTCTCAATGCCGTCGAACTACGCCTGCGCCTGCCTGATGGGCGAATGGACCCGCAAATCGGCACGCTCGATTTCACCAGCAACCAGATCAGCCAGACCACGGACAGCCTCGCGATGCAAGGCACAATCGCCAACCCGCCGATCAAGGGTCTTGGTGCCGCCAAGCTGAATGACCGCGCGCTGACCAGCGGCGAATTCGTCACCGTGGTGGTGCGCGCCAAGCATCCGGTTGAGCAAATTGTGCTGCCACGCGATGCGGTTTTGTCCGATCAGCTTGGCGATTACGTGCTCACCGTCAACGCGCAGAACAAAGTCGAGCGCACCAGCGTCAAACTCGGCCAAACCACGCCCGCCACCGCAACCATCGCGAGCGGCCTGAAGCTGGGCAGCCACGTCATTATCGATGGGATCGAGAAAATCCATCCGGGCCTCACCGTCAAACCCGAAATCGTGAAATCCCCCGTGGACAGCACGCACACGGCGCAGGGATGATCGCATGATCCCCTCATTTTTCATCGATCGACCCCGCTTCGCCGTGGTGATCGCCATCGTTATCACCATCGCCGGTGCCATCGCGATGACGCGCATCCCGGTGGCGCAATTCCCCTCCATCGTGCCGCCCTCCGTGCAAGTCAGCGCCACCTATCCTGGCGCGTCCGCCAAAGTGGTGAACGACACCGTCGCCGAACCGCTCGAGCAGCAAATCAACGGTCTATCCGATGAAATCTATTATTCCTCGACCAGTGCTAACGATGGCACCTATGGCCTGACCGTCACTTTCAAGCTTGGCAGCAACCCCGATATTGACGAGGTCAACGTCACCAACGCGGTGCAGCAGGCACTGACGCAATTGCCGGCCGAAGTGCAAAAAGAAGGCGTCACCGTTACCAAAAAATCTTCCTCAGTGCTGCAATTCGTGTTTTTCTACAGCCCTGACAACAAACTCACCCCGCTGCAAATTTCCAACTACGTGAAAATCAATGTGCTCAATCCGCTCTCGCGCGTCCCTGGCGTCGGTCAGGCGCATATGTTCGGCGAGCAGGATTACGCCATGCGCGTCATCTACAACACCAACCGCCTCGCCGAGCTTGGGCTAACACCCGCTGATTTGATCAGCGCCATTCAGGACCAAAACACCCAAGCACCGGTCGGCACCATCGGCCTGATGCCCATCGGCGGCAATCAGCAATATCAGCTCTCGGTCGAAACCCAAGGGCGGCTCAGCACCGTCAAGCAATTCGGCAATATCGTCATCCGGGGCAACAAAAACGGCGCCCTGCTCCGGCTCAAGGATGTCGCGAAAATCGCCCTCGGGCCACAAAGCGAAAACCAGATCGACCGGATCAACGGCCATCCGGGCGTTGCCATCGGCATTTTCCTCTCGCCCGGCGCCAATGCGGTCGCCACTTCAGCGCGGGTCGAGCACGAAATCGCCAAGCTCAAAGCACGCTTCCCCAAAAGCCTGACCAGCAAAACCGTCTATAATTCCAGCTCCTTCGTCCGCGATACAATCTCCGAAGTGATCAAAACATTGATCGAAGCCTTCGTACTGGTTGTTATTGTGGTGTTCCTGTTTCTGGGCTCGTGGCGCGCCGCGCTAATCCCCTCGATTGTGGTGCCCATCGCGCTGCTGGGCAGTTTCGCCTTCATGCTGGCACTCGGCTATTCCGCCAACACAGTGACGCTCCTCGCTTTGGTGGTGGCAACCGGACTCGTTGTCGATGATGCCATCGTCGTCGTCGAAAATATCGAGCGCGTGATGGAAGAAAATCCGGATATGACGCCAAAGCAAGCGGCGAAAGTCGCGATGGCGCAAATCCAAGCGCCGATCATCGCCATCATGCTGGTGCTGCTGTCGGTGTTCGTGCCAACCGCCTTCATTCCCGGCCTTTCCGGTTTGCTCTTCACCCAATTCGCCGTGGCAATCAGCACCGCCATGCTGATTTCGGCGCTGAACGCCCTAACGCTCTCGCCGGCTCTATGCGCGCTGCTGCTGCGCCGCGAACAGCATCACGGGATCATGGCCAAGATCCTCACTTTCATCGATCGCACACGCAACGGCTACGCCAATTTCGTCAGCCGGGCGGTGCAACGATCCGCCCTGGCTCTTCTGGTGATCGTGGTGTTCGGCCTTGGTGCCTTCGCACTGTCAAGCATCACGCCCGGCGGCTTCCTGCCCGATGAAGATCAAGGCGCATTCTTCATCCAAGCCACCTTACCGCCCGGCGCATCGCTGCAACGCACCGATGCGATGGGGCGAAAACTCACCAAAATGATCCACACACTGCCTCAAGTACAAGACGTGATCGCGATTAACGGCTTCTCGATTCTGGACTCGGCAACCGAACCCAACGCGCTGTTCATGGTTGCGCATCTCAAACCTTTCCCTGACCGGCCCGGGGCCAAAAACTCGGTCAATGCCGTGATCGCCAAGGTGTTTCAAATGGGCGCCCAACTCAAAGGCGCGCGGGTGGTGGCCTTCAACCTGCCGCCGATTATCGGCCTCTCTACCAATGGCGGCTTCACCTATGAGCTTGAAAATGTCCAAGCCGCGAGCCAGCAAAAATTCAACTCCGTTCTGAAAGCCTTGATCGTCGCCGCCAATGGCGACAAAAAACTCAGCCGGGTGTTCACCACCTATTCCGCCAATACCCCCTCGATCTATCTCGATATCAACCGCGCCAAAGCCCAGGCTCTGGGCGTGCCCATCTCCTCGATTTTCCAGGCGTTGCAGGCCTCGCTCGGCGGTTTCTATGTCAATCAGTTCAATTTATTCGGGCAAGTCTGGCAGGTGAATATCCAAGCCAAACAGCGTGACCGCGATACCAGGGCTGGCATTTGGCGGATCTATGTGCGCAGCAATTCCGGTGCAATGGTCTCGATGCGCTCGCTCGCCACCGCCCATACAGTGCTCGGGCCGCAAATCATCAACCGTTATAATGATTCGCAATCTGCCCAAATCATCGGCTCGCCCGCCCCTGGCGTCTCCTCAAACGCCGCGTTAGCCGCAATGACCAAGCTCTCCAACCGGGTGCTGCCCGCTGGCTTCGCCTATGATTGGACCAGCACCGCCTATTTGCAAGAACAAGCCAAGGGTCAAGCAATTTACGTATTTGCGCTCTCGCTCACCTTCGCCTTTCTGTTTCTGGTCGCCCTTTACGAAAGCTGGATCATCCCAATCCCGGTCTTACTATCCGTGGTGGTTGGCGTCTTCGGCGCCATGCTCGGCATCGTCATCGCCGGTCTCACCTTCGATCTCTATGCCGAAATCGGCCTCGTCGTGCTCATCGCGCTGGCCGCGAAAAACGGGATCCTGATCGTTGAATTTGCCAAAGAGCGCCGCGAAGAAGGCATGAGCATCTATCAAGCCGCCATCGCCGGGGCCAAAATGCGATTCCGCGCCGTGATGATGACCTCAATCGCCTTCGTCTTCGGTTTGCTGCCCCTGGTGGTCGCAACCGGTGCCGCGCAAATCACCCGCCGCTCACTCGGCACCCCTGTCTTTGCCGGCATGATTGCCGCGAGCGGCATCGGTATTTTCGTAATCCCGCTCTTATTCGTGGTGTTTGAAAATCTGCGTGAACGCGGCTTTCGTCGTCGCGTGCATCAGCCACGGATCGTGGATGCCACCGGCGATGATTGATCGAACCACACAAGCTCATTTTATCTGCTCACTTTATCCGCTCATTGGGCCCGGCGGCGCAGCAGCCAAAGCGGTAACGGCAAAGCAACGGCGAGAAACACCCAGAGCAACGGAAACGTGGCATCAAGGCCGCTATCCTGCAAATTAACCCAAAGCCGGATCGGCATGCCTTGCGGGAAATAGGCAAAGATCAAGACAATGCCAAGCTCGCCCACCCCGCGCACCCACGCTAGCGCTAACGCGGCGCCGATCCCATCCGCAGCCAAAGGGAGCAAAATATAGCGAAAAATCTGGCTACTGCGCACGCCCAAGGTGCGCGCCGATTCGGCAAGTTCCGGCGGAATTTCAGCAAAAGCGCTGCGCGCCGCAACCACAAAGGTCGGCATGCCGGCATAAAAACCCGCAATCAAAAACGCCGCCGGGTTATTACTTATGATCATCCCGAACCGATCCAGCAAAGCCCCTGCCGGGCCGATCGGGCCAAAAAACGCCGCCAGCAAAATCCCCAACGCGAGCGGCGGTGTGAGCAAGGGCAGCAACAGAAAAAACTGCGCCCCATTCCGCAACCGGCTGCGCGCCGTCGCCAACCAAAAAGCGAGCGGCGTGCCGAGCACCGCAATGATCGCGAGGCTCGCGAGGCCATAGAGCAAGGAGGTCGCAATCGCCGCCGCGTCGCTGCCTGAGAGGTGAAACGCCCCCCAATGCGTAAGAAAAACTAACCCAACAAAAGGCGCAGCGAGCAGCACCAGAACAGTGCCGCTCGCCGCCAAGGTGGGGAAACTGGACCTGTTCGTCAGAGAACACCGCCAAGCGGCGGATTATAGCCATAATGCGCAAACAGCTTCTGCCCGGCAGCGCTTTGCAGCAAAGCGAGAAATTTCTGCGCACTCGCCTTGTTCGGTGCATCATGAGGAATGCACGCATAAAACACCAAAGGCTCGGTATGCAGCGTCTGGGTTTTGCCTTTAACGTCTAGCGTAATCGCGGCCTTGGAATACCAAGGCTTGATCATTGTCGGGTCGCTCAAATTGATTTGTTTCGGTAAAGCGATGAACGGCAATTTCAGGGATTTAACCGCACTCTCATAGCCCGAGGTCGCATCCAATTCGCCCGCATCCAGCCGCGCCAACAGCGAAGGCTCGGTGAAAATCTGCGCCGGGTTGATCGGTTTGCCGAGAATCCGCGCTGACAAGCCAGGCTGATGATAGAATTTCTCGGCAAGATCGAAGGTGAACAAAATATTGCGGCCTTGCGGGTCGGTGCGCGGATCGGTGCGGCCAAAGCGCAGCCCTTTGGTTTCCAGCACCTGATACCAGAGCTTTTTGCCCGCAGCGGCGGCGTTGAGTTCCGGCGCAAACCGCGATTTCGGGCTATACGCAATCACCATCGCCGTGCTCGCCACCGGCACCGCATGACCAACCAGACCCGCCTTTTGCAACACCGCAATCGGCCCCGGCGTGATCGAGACAAACACATCGGCGCGCATGGTTTTTGCCGCAATCAGATGCGCCAAGGCAAAAGCGCCCTGGCCGATGCCATGAAACGGTGCGCCGGTTTGCTGGGTGAAAGCCGGGCCGATGCCCTTATTCATCAACACCCCCATCGAACCCGCATACGCCACAGTCAGCGGCGCGCCAGCAGCATGGGCGATTTCAGGGCCAAGCGCCGCAGCACCGGCACTCGCGGCGGCGGCAAACGAAAAAGCGCGGCGTGAGATGGACATGAGATCCTCCGTTTCGGTTGCGCGCATCGATATGTCCGTTTGGCTATATCGTCAAGCCCGCTCGCCGCGCCGCGCCAATTATGGTTGAATACGCCATGGCAAAGCTGCGACACGAGGATCAAATCGGCCTGCGCATCCGCGTGGTGCTGGGCAATGGGCTGGTGATCGGGCCAGGCCGGGCCGATTTGCTGCAATTCATTGAAGAAACCGGCTCCATCGCCGCAGCCGGTCGGCGGATGGGCATGAGCTATAAGCGCGCCTGGCAGCTCGCCGAGGCCCTCAACGACACTTTCTCCAGCCCACTGATTGCCGCCAATAAAGGCGGTGCCGCCGGCGGCGGCGCAACCTTAACCCCGCTCGGTATCGCGGTTTTACAGGCCTATCGGGACTTGCAGGCCCAGGCCCTGGCCAGCGGTGCCGGGTCACTCGCCCTTTTATCGGCGGCCATGACCCGAACACCCCCTGGCGATCCGGCGGATGAGAGCATAAGTTAAGCGCGATCAAGGAGAACGTGTCTTCCGCCAGCCATCGCACCCAGACCGGTCCTACGCCCATCAGCACCCCTATTTGGTACTGCTAGGCTTCTGCGCCCTGTGTCTTGCGGTCGGCATTTCCGATTCGGTGATGACCATCCCGAATATCCGCTCTTGGTATGATCTTCTGCCCCACCCGCCGGGAACCCCGCCAAACGGCGTGTTCGGCCCGGTTTGGACGGTTTTATACGTCGCGATGGCGGTCGCCGCGTGGCGGGTTTGGCAGCGGCCAAGCCATGCGGCGGCGCTGCAGCTCTGGGGCTGGCAGTTGGGCGTCAATGCGCTGTGGTCGCCGGTATTTTTCGCGCTGCACCGACCTGGCTTGGCGACTTTCATCATCCTGGCCATGGACGCGCTGGTGGCGTTGACCATCCGCGCCTTCACCCGTCATGACCGATGGGCCGGGCTGATTCTGATGCCCTATTTGGCCTGGGGCCTGTTTGCCACCTATTTAACCGCCGGGTTCTGGTGGCTCAATCCGTGATCGGCTATAGGCACAGCAATCAATGGATAGGTTTGCGGTGATGATGAAGCGGGTTTCGATTGCGATTATGATGGGTGCATGGCTCAGCGGCGCATCGCTGCTCGGCGTGGCCAATGCCCAAATGCCAACGCCAGGGGCGCCGACCATTGGCCCGACCATGCGCCCACCCTCGGATCAGCAAGCCGCCCCACCGCCGGCGTTGCCCGGTGCCGCCGGCGCGGATCAGATCAGCGCCAGCAGCGTTGCGATTGACAATGAAAACCCCACCAAAGTGCTGTTTTCCGCGATTAATCACGGCAATTACGCCGAGGCACGCGCCGCCGTCAGCCGAGGCGCTGATTTGCGGGCAAAAAACGCCCTGGACGAAACCCCGATCCAGCTTTCGGTCGAGCTTGGCCGCAACGACATTACCTTCATGCTACTCTCGGTGCTGCATGAAAATCGCGGCGTGAGCACCGGTGTGAGCACCGGTGTGACCCTGCCGATCAACGCTGCATCCCGCGTGACAACCGCCCATGGTCGCTCGATTCGCCGCACGGCCCAACGCCCGGCATCAATGTCAGCGCCGCGTTCGGATCATGAAAACAGCGTGACCATGACCGCCCCCGCCCCGAGCAACCCGGCGGGCATCGCCGCACCCGCCAAAGGTTTTCTTGGATTTGGCAACGGCTCTTAGCACTCCGCCTGGCAATCCGCCCGGGCACATCAATTAATCAATCTGGTTGCTTTTCGGTGAATTTGACGCAATAAACTGCATAGCGTCGTTATGTTGATGGCGTAAAAATTAAGATTGGGGGATAAAATGTCTGTCACAAATCCGGCACCGCTCGGGTTATTCGGCTTTGCCTTGACCACATGGATGCTGAGCATGGTGAACGCGCATCTGATGCCCGGCTCCGCCGTGCCGATGGTGCTGGCCATGGCCTTTGCCTTTGGCGGCACAGCACAATTTGTCGCCGGGATGATGGAAGTGCGCAACGGCAACACGTTCGGTTTCGTCGCGTTCTGCGGTTACGGTGCGTTTTGGTGGAGTTTCGCGCTGTTCGTGGAATTTTTCGCAAAAGGCGTGCCCGGCGCTGCCGTCGGTTGGTATTTGCTGCTCTGGGGTGCCTTCACCTTCGTGATGTGGATCGGCACCTTCGCGCTGAACCGCGCTTTGTTCATCATTTTCCTGGTGCTGTGGGTAACCTTCCTGCTGCTCGCGCTGGGTAATCTCGGCATGCCCGCCCTCGGCCTGTATGGCGGTTATCTCGGTTTGTTGACCGCCGCCCTCGCCTTTTATCTCGGTGCCGCAGAAGTGATCAACATCACCCACGGCAAAACCATCCTGCCGATTGGCGCAAAAAGCTAGATTATGCCCAACTCCATCGATACGCGCTGGCCATCCGCGCGTATCGATGGAGCATTTTCTCGCATTTTTGTAAGGTTTGCGGGACGGTCCCGCGTTGATGGCATTGGCGCGGCGGCGCAGGCGCGCTACATAAAGCCAATCCGGCGATCGCGATACAGCCGATGAAAGGGTCAATCTCATGGGCGGTTTAAGCATTTGGCACTGGTTGATTGTGCTGGCAGTGGTGCTGATCTTGTTCGGCAGCGGCAAGGTGGGCAATCTGATGGGCGAGTTCGGCAAAGGGATTAAATCCTTTCGCAACAACTTAGCCGACGAACCCAGCAAGGACGCATCGATGCTCGACCAGCCATCGGCGCAGGCGCCGCGGGTCGATCCGGTATCGTCCACCACCAAAAATAGCTGAGGTGCGTGATGGGTTTTGACTCGCCAATCCATTGGATCATCGTCATCGGCGTGATCGCACTGCTATTCGGCGGCTCGCGCGTCGGGTCCCTGATGGGCGAATTGGGCAAAGGCGTGAAGGCGTTCAAACAAAACATCGCCGATGACCGCACCGCAACGACGGCAACGCCCCCACCCCCGGCAACCAATACCGCGCCCCCTGCCTTGCAGCGCACCGAAACAATGGCTGAACCGGCACCAGCGCCCCCCTCGGCACCCACCTCGGCTCCAACGCCGGCGGATAACGCGCATTCGTAATTTACCGGCGCGAGTAAGGCGGCTGCGCACATGATCCAAACCATTCTCGATGCCCATACCGATTGGGTCGATCCTGCTCTTGCTGATGGGCTGGTCGAAATCGGCGCGCGCATGGATCGGATGGGCTGGGTGCCCGGCTCTGCGGGCAACCTCTCCGCACGCCTGTCCGATCAAGTGATCGCGATCACCAGCAGCGGTGTGCATAAAGGGCGGCTGACCCGCTCGGATATTATTCCGGTCGATCTCACCGGCCGCGCCCTGCGCGATGGTGATCGTCCAAGTGCTGAAACATTGCTCCATTGCCAGCTTTATGCCCGCGACCCCTCAATCGGCGCGGTGCTGCATGGCCATTCGGTCGCGGCAACCGTGCTGAGCCGCTACGAGCCGGGCGACGCAATTATGCTGGAAGGCTATGAAATCCTGAAGGCATTCCCAGGGATCCGCTCCCATGAAGCGCAAATCGCTCTGCCGGTGTTTGATAATGACCAGGACATGGCACGGCTGGCCGCGCAGATCGCCCCGATCTTGGACCCCGATGCCGCGATCATCCCGATCGGCTATGTGCTGCGTGGCCACGGCGTCTATGCCTGGGGGCCAGACATTGAGCGGTGCTTCTGGCGCCTGGAGGCGCTCGAATTTTTGTTGCGGTGCGAGTTGGAACGGAGGCAAATCGGATGAGTGGATTGCGGGTTTTTGCAGATACGGTGCCGGGCGTTGCCTTGGTGGATACGCGCGATGCCAGCGAGATTGCGGCAACGCTCGCGGCCATCGGCGTGCGGTTCGAGCGGTGGGACAGCCCGGTGACCTTCTCGCATGACGCGGCACCGGAGGTGATTTTGGCCGCCTATCGCCCCTATCTTGATCGGTTGATCGGCGCAGGCGGTGCTGGTTCGGCGGATGTGCTGAAAATGACGCCAGATCACCCGCAAGCCGCCGCCTTGCGCGAAAAATTCCTCGCCGAACATCGTCACACCGAAGATGAGGTGCGGTTTTTCGTGCGCGGCTCGGGCCATTTCGTGCTGCATGTCGACGATAAAATCTATGACGCCCTCTGCGAACAAGGCGATTTGATCTCGGTTCCAGCCAACACACGCCATTGGTTTGATGCCGGCGAAAAGCCCGATTTCGTGGCGCTGCGGATTTACTCCGATCAATCCGGCTGGGTCGCGCATTTTACCGGCGAAACCATCAGCCAGCGTTTTCCCGTCACCTGAACACTCATTCCCTGAACCGATGAACCCGCCAGCGCCGGTGGCGACGATCAGCGCGGTGCTGCTCGACATCGAAGGCACAATCGTGCCGATCCGATTCGTGCATGAGACCATGTTTGGCTATGCGCGCGCGGCGCTCGATGATTTTCTCGCCAGCGACGACGCCGCCAATGACGAGGTCAAAGGCGCGCTCGCCGCCATCCGCCACGAGCGGCCCGGCTTGACCGATGCGCAGGCGGTGCGCGCGCTGATCGATGCGGATGTCAAATTCGGCCCGTTGAAATGGCTGCAAGGGCGGATTTGGGCGAATGGGTTTCGCTCCGGCGCGCTACGCAGCGAATTTTATCCCGATGTCGCCCCCGCCCTGCGGCGCTGGGTGGCGCAGGGCGTGCGGCTCGCGATTTATTCTTCCGGCTCGGTGGAAGCGCAGCGCCTGCTCTTCGCCCATGGTCCGGCGGGCGACCTGACCGGCCTGTTTTGCGGATTTTTCGATACGGCGGTCGGCGCCAAGCGCGAAGCCGCCAGCTACCAGATCATCGCCGCCCAATTGCAACTCGCCCCGAGCGCGCTGCTGTTTGCCTCGGATATCGGCGCGGAGCTGGATGCCGCCGCCTCGTCAGGGCTGCAAACCTGCCAGATCATTCGCCCGCAAGACGGCACAGTGCCCGCTCCAGCGCACCGCCAAGCCGCCGATCTCGCGCAATTATCCACCCAATTTGGTCTGCCGGCATGACCGGCGCACTGCGCGAGCTTCTGGCCCGGCGCCTGCCGCGCCGGCTGCGCACGCCCGCCTGGGCGTCGTTCGGCCTGGGGCTGCTCGCGGCTTTGGCCTTGCCGCCGTTTTATCTCTTGCCGTTGCTCTGGCTCGCCGTGCCGGGGCTGCTGCGCCTCTTGACCGCTGCCGGGTCGTGGCGGCGGGCCATTTGGATCGGGTTTTGTTTTGGTTTTGGGTTCAATCTGCTCGGGTTGTTTTGGGTCACCGAGCCGATGCTGATTACCATTGACCAATTTTGGTGGGCGATCCCGTTCGCCGCACCGGGGCTGGCAGCGGCGGTCGCGGGCTATATGTTGATCCCTGCCCTGCTCGTCTATCGGCTGAAGCCCGGATTTGGCCTCGTGCTGGTGTTTGCTGGCATCATGGTGCTGATGAACCTCGCCCAGCAATTTTTATTCACCGGCTTTCCTTGGAATTATTGGGGCACCGACTGGGCGATCCCCGGACGGCTGGGCACCGTGATGATCCAACCGGCGGCGGTGGTCGGCATGCATGGCCTGACTTTGCTGACCATCATCCTGGCTGGCCTGCCGCTCTGTGGCCGGCGCGGTTGGGTCGGCGCGGCACTGTTGCTCGCCCTCTGGGTCGGCTTTGGCCTCGCGCGCACAGCAAGCGGGCCTGCCCCCGAACGGCCTTTGACCATTGCGATGATCCAGCCGGATTTTGCCGTGCCGGGCGGTTTTAGCCAAGCCGCGCTGGAGGCACGCTGGCGCCGTGATTTAGAGATGACCCAGCAAGCCATGCAGCAAGCCGGTCCAGGGCCGAAAGCGATTATCTGGCCGGAGACCGCCAGCCCCGCTTTATTACAATCGGATGCGCAGGCTCGCGCCGCGATTGCCGCGATTGCGGGCGATACGCCGGTGCTCGCCGGCTCGTTTCGATTCACCAAGACTGGCGCGGTGCGCAATTCCTTGGTGGTGGTGCGCGGCGCTGGGCCGGCGCCCGCCTATTATGACAAATGGAAATTAGTGCCATTTGGTGAATATACGCCCTCGATCATTCCGTTCAAAATCACCCCCGGCAGCGGCTTCACGCCCGGCCCCGGCCCACGGACCTTGCATGTGAAGGGTATTCCGCCGGTCGGCCCGCTGATTTGCTATGAATCGATCTTTTCCGGCGAGATTGTTGACCGCAGGGATCGGCCCGACTGGCTGGTGAATATCAGCGACAATGCTTGGTTTGGCGACACCACAGGCCCCAGGCAGGATTTCGCGACCACCCGGCTGCGCGCCGTCGAGGAAGGGTTGCCCTTGGTCGTGGATACGAATTCGGGCATTTCAGCCTTCATCGGCCCGCATGGGACCGTCCATGCGCAATTAGGACTCGATCGACGCGGCATATTGGTTCATAAACTCCAAGTTGCATTGTCCCCGACGATTTTTGGCCGATTCGGCCTATGGCTGGACCTAATATTAAGCCTCGTATCGATTATCTTAGGCCTGAGCTGGCTAATATTTGCCTGTTTTTTACGACAAAATCATAAAAAATTAAGTTTGTCTTAAATTATATTCACACTTGTGAAAAATTGATTAAACCGCTATATCGCTCGCCTTGGGATTGTGTTCGTCGCGGCGGTGTCGCGGACCGCGATTACCACAGAAAGGTCATCGTTTGATCATAGTTTGCTCGTTCTCCATCGAGCGCCGACGATCGAACGGTTGAAGCAAGGATGTTGAGAGGATGAGTTCTATGGCGAGTGACGGACTTGAACGGCCCGATCGTGAAGGGCGCCCCAGCCCGATCGATGTGCATGTCGGGTCGCGTGTTCGGTTGCGTCGGACCCTGCTGGGCATGTCGCAAGAAAAACTCGGCGATGCGCTGGGTCTGACCTTTCAACAAGTACAAAAATATGAACGCGGCGTGAACCGGGTTGGCGCCTCGCGCCTGTTCGATATTTCCCGCGTGCTCGACGTGCCGATCAGCTTCTTTTTCGATGACATGCCCGAAGGCATGAATGAATCGCCGATGTCCGGGCCGCGCGGGCGCACCCATGGCGTGTCCGAAGCGCAGGAGCCGTTCGGCATGGGGCTTGATGATCATATGACCAAACGCGAAACCTTGGAGCTGGTCCGCGCTTATTATCGGATCACCGAACCGACGGTGCGCAAGCGCGTTTTCGATCTGATCCGCACCCTCGCCCCCGCCGATAGTTTCCCCACCGAATAATCCGTTCAGAGCCTGATTAATTATGATCAATCAGGCTCTGACCCTTGTTTGCTGATCAATTTCATTGGTTTAGCTTTAATCTGACGATTCAACCTAAACCAATATTGATCTGGCGCGCCGCCCGCATGGCGGCGGCCAGGGCGGCGACATCATCCAACACCGCATCGATCAGCGCCGGTGAAGCATGCCCGCCCGAATCCAGCCCCTTGGCCAGATGATCGATCAACGCGGACGCAACCACCGCGCCATCGGCGTGGCGCGCGACAATCGCCGCCTGATCCGGTGTGCGCACGCCAAAGCCCACCGCAATCGGCAACGCGGTAGCGCGGCGAATCCGTGGTATGTCCCGCGCCAAATCCTCGGCAGAGGCGGTGCGGGTGCCGGTAATGCCGGTGATCGACACGTAATAGACAAATCCTGAGGATTCTCGCAGCACAATCGGCAAACGCTCATCCGAAGTGGTCGGCGCCACCAGGCGGATCAGGTCAATCGCATGGGCCTGCAAGGAGGGCAGCAACAGGTCACTCTCCTCGGTGGGCATATCCACCACAATCACCCCATCGATCCCGGCGGCAGCGGCATCAGCGGCAAACGCATCGATTCCATAGGCGAGAATCGGGTTCAGATAGCCCATCAGCACCAGCGGCACCGTCTGATTGGCGCTGCGAAACGCGCGGATCAGCGCCAACGTGCCGGCAACCGTTGCCCCGGCCCGCAACGCCCGGCGACCGGCTTGCTGAATCGTCGGGCCATCAGCCATCGGATCGGTGAACGGCATGCCAATCTCGATGATATCTGCCCCGCGCGCCGCCATGCCCTTGAGCAAAGCAGCCGACGTTTCCTGGTCCGGATCAAACGCTTCGACAAAAGTGATCAGGGCTGCGCGATTTTCCGCGCCCAGGCGCGCAAAAGTGCTCGCAATCCGGCTCACAATTGCGCTCCGAGATGCTTGGCAACGGTGAAAATATCCTTGTCACCGCGCCCGCAGAGATTCATCAGGATGATGTGCTCCGGCGGCAAAGTCGGCGCGATTTTGGTGACATGGGCCAGCGCGTGTGAGGGTTCGAGCGCGGGAATAATGCCCTCGGTGCGGCAGCAAAGCTGAAACGCCGCCAAAGCCTCCTCATCGGTCGCCGCGACATAGGAAACCCGACCAATATCATGCAAATGCGCGTGTTCCGGGCCGATGCCGGGATAATCAAGACCGGCAGAGATTGAATGGGCTTCGGTGATCTGGCCATCCGCATCCTGCAACAAATAGGTGCGGTTGCCATGCAGCACGCCAGGCCGCCCGCGCGCCAAAGCCGCCGCGTGTTCGCCCGAATCCAACCCGCGCCCCGCCGCTTCCACCCCGATTAGCGCGACCTCATCATCCAGAAACGCATGAAACAAGCCAATCGCGTTGGAGCCGCCCCCAATCGCCGCAATCGCGGTATCGGGCAAACGATTTTCAGCTTCGAGCATTTGCGCCCGCGCCTCGGTGCCGATCACCGACTGAAAATCGCGCACCATCGCCGGGTACGGGTGCGGACCGGCGGCGGTGCCGATAATGTAAAACGTATCACGCACATTCGCGACCCAATCGCGCATCGCCTCGTTCATCGCGTCTTTGAGCGTGGCCGCCCCTGCCGTCACCGGGATAATTTCCGCCCCGAGCAGCTTCATCCGAAACACGTTGGGCTGTTGGCGCTCAACATCGGTCGCGCCCATATAAATCACGCAGGGCAAGCCAAACAAAGCCGCCACCGTCGCGGTCGCAACGCCATGCTGACCGGCACCCGTTTCCGCGATAATCCGGGTTTTGCCCATGCGGCGGGCCAGCAAAATCTGACCAATGCAATTATTGATTTTATGCGCGCCGGTATGGTTGAGCTCATCGCGTTTGAAATAGATTTTTGCACCGCCCAGCTCGCGGGTCAGCCGCTCCGCGAACCAAAGCGGGCTGGGCCGCCCGACATAATGGGTCAGGTAATAATTGAACTCATCTTGAAAGCTGGGGTCCTGCTTCGCCTGCTCGTAAGCGGCCTCCAGCTCCAGGATCAACGGCATCAAGGTCTCCGCCACGAAGCGGCCACCGAAATCGCCAAAACGGCCCCGCGCATCAGGCAAGCCGCGCAGGGAATTAGGTAGGGGTTTATTCATTTTTTCTCTCCGAGGCGAGCATTCGCGCCGCTGCTGAGAGGGCCATAGCGGATTTCGCCAGGGTGCGAAACCATGGCGACGGCACAAATGAGCTTGGAAATCAGCGTCGCTGTGATGGCACCGGGATGAAGCCGTGCTTGGCGCTCCGATCATCGGGATCGTCGCTGACCAGGCGATCGATCGCGGCGATCAGCGCCGCACGCCATTGATGGATGATTTCAATATCCGATTCCTGCTTCACCTGCTGAGCATATCGATCGATAAAGCTTCCCAGCTCAGCCAGCCATCGGTCCAAACTATGTTGGCCGTCCTGCGCCGTGGTGACAAAAACCTGTTTCTGGCGTGAGAGCGCGAGATAATGCCGCTCGGCATAATTGATGACTGCATCCAGCACTCGTATCCGCTGCGATCGTTTGAACGCCGCATATGCAGCGATAAAACCCACGATCGCGTTGGTCCCAACAATGATCGCGAACGTCAGATACGATATGTCGTGATAAAGCAGGGCTACCGATGCCGCCATCGTGAAGATACCGGACGCACCCACCGCAAGCCCCACGCGCCTGTCGATTTTTGCTACAAGCCATTGATCATCGACCATTGATGCGCTCCACCAACCAAATCTTGTCGATAATAATATAGAGCAAAATAATAAAACAATGGGCGGATGGAGACAACCGGCTCATGCATCGTCGATCTATGCGCGGTCAGGACGTGGCGGACTGCGCGGCTATTTCAGCGTCATCCAAGGCTGCGGCCCGACGATAGGCCGGGCGCGCGCTCAGGGTGCGAAAATACGCCTCGAATGCCGGGCGCTGCGGCACGGTGCCGAACATCAGGCCAAAGCCAATTTGCGAACCGACATACACATCCGCCGCCGAAAAGTGGTTACCCGCGAGGTAGGTTCGGTCGGTGATCGCGGCTTCGAGCACCTCGATCACCCGGTCATATGACCCGTAACCGGCCATAGCTTCTTTGTCAGCGGGCGTGATGAAACCCAGAGCGCGATTGGTGATGGCGGCTTCGAGCGGGCCGGCGGCGAAAAATAACCAGCGATAATAGGCACCCCGTGCCGGATCGGTTGGGGCGGGTGCCAGCGCGGCGGCGGGGAATGCATCGGCCAGATAGGCACAGATGGCGGCGGTTTCGGTGACGATCATGCCATCATGATTGATTGCGGGAACTTTGCCCATCGGGTTGATCGCCAGATAATCATCGGATTTCATGCTGGCGCGATAATCGAGCCATTCGACATGATAGGGTTCGCCGATTTCTTCGAGCATCCAACGGGCGATGCGCCCGCGTGACATCGGATTGCTATACAAAGTGAGGTTCATGTTTCCAACTCGCTGTCCCAATAGAGAAAATCGCGCCAACTCTCATGCAAATAATTTGGCGGAAAACCACGACCGCGATCTTGCAACTCCCAGGAATTAGGGCGGCGCGGGGTTTGGCGCGGAAACATTTTACATTCGCGCGGCAGCTTTGAGCCTTTGCGCAAATTACAGGTGCCACAGGCGGTCACCACATTTTCCCAGGTGGTGCGCCCGCCATGCGCGCGCGGCACCACATGATCGAAAGTGAGGTCCGGCGCGGGCAGGCGGCTTTGGCAATATTGGCAGGTGAAGCCGTCGCGCAGAAACACGTTAAAGCGGGTAAAGGCTGGCTGGCGCGAGGCGGCGACGAAATCTTTCAGCGCGATCACCGAGGGCAGGCGCATCGCGAATGAGGTGGAATGCACCTCATGGTCATATTCGGAAAGCACCGAAACGCGGTCAAGAAACACCGCTTTTACAGCGTCCTGCCAAGCCCAGAGCGATAACGGAAAATAGGAAAGCGGACGGAAATCCGCGTTCAGCACCAAAGCGGGAAAATTCTGCCCGCCGTCAGGCATCGGTACACTGATCCCGCAGCGGTACACAACCAAGAATTGTGAACACCGTTTTATGGGTCATCACGTTCGGACCCTGCGATAGGCTGCACGAATCGTCATAACCCTCTTATGGCAAAGAGGCGCCGCCTGGGCAAGGCGGGGGCGCAGTTGGATGGCCAATGTCAAGAGTTTGTCATCAATGTGCGGCTCAGCAAAGCTGCACCCGCCTCCAGCCCCGCTTGATCGATGCCATGGGCGAGGCCGGGGATGAATAAGCCCTGCACGGGCACGTTGGCCGCGATCAACGCGGTTTGCGCCTCACGCGAGCGGATGGGCGGAACCACGCTATCGGCCTCGCCATGCACCAGCAACACGGGCGGCAAACCGGTCATTTCACCGGCGAGTGAGGCTGGATCGATCAGGGCGCCGGAATAAGCGAGGATTGCACGCGGCGGCATTGCCCGGCGCAGGCCGGTGAACAGGGCCATCATCGCCCCTTGGCTGAACCCCATTAGCGCATAAGCATCGGGCGGTAATTGGTGGCGGGTGAGTTCGGCATCGATGAAAGGATCGAGCGCGCCGCGCGCCCGCCGCGCCCCGGCACCGAGGGTGGCAGGGTCGAGTGAGCCGATGGGGAACCATTGGCGCCCCTCAAAGCCCGGCGGCGCCATATCGCACGGGTCCGGCGCGTTGGGCGAGGCAAACACGGTGTTCGGCAAGGCTTTCGCCCAATAGGGCGCGAGCGAGATCAGATCACCGCCGTTCGAGCCATAGCCATGGCAGAGGATTACCAGGGACCGGGCTGCACCGCCCGCAGCGGGGCCAAAGCGGGGACCATCAAGCATGTTTTCGCTCCTCTTTTTTCGCTTCAGGCGCAGGGTGCGGATTAGGCGTGGATCAGTGTGCCGATGCCGCCTTCGGTGAACAGTTCGAGCAGGCTGGCATGGGGGACGCGGCCATCGAGAATAGTGGCCCCTTTGACGCCGCCACGGACGGCGGCGATGCAGGTTTCCACCTTGGGGATCATGCCGCCGGAGATTGTGCCATCGGCGCGCAGCCGATCGATTTCGGCGATGGTCAATTCGGTCAGCAGCGCGCCATCGCGCCCCAGCACGCCGGGAACATCGGTTAGCATCAGCAGGCGTTGGGCGCCGAGCGCGCCCGCGACCGCGCCGGCCACGGTGTCGGCGTTGATATTATAGGTCGCGCCATCGCTGCCAGAGCCGACCGGCGCGATCACCGGGATCAGCCCGGCGCCGGTCAAAGCATGGATCACGCGCACATCAATCTCTTCCGGCTCACCGACAAAACCGAGATCAAGCGCGGTTTCGATGGCGCTGCCCGGATCGCGGCGCATGCGGGTGAGTTTGCGCGCCCGGATCAGCCCGCCATCCTTGCCGCAAATGCCGACGGCGAGGGCGCCGGCTTTGTTGATCAGGCCCGCGACCATTTTATTGACCGTGCCGGCCAGCACCATTTCCACCACCTCGACCATCGCGGCGTCGGTGACGCGCAGACCATCGATGAAGGTGGATTGGATGGCGAGGCGATGCAGCATCGCGTTGATTTGCGGGCCGCCGCCATGCACCACCACCGGATTGATGCCCACCTGTTTGAGCAGGGCGATGTCCCGGCCAAAGCCTTCGGCGAGGCTATCCTCGCCCATGGCGTGCCCGCCATATTTCACCACGATGGTGGCCCCGGCATAGCGGCGCAGATAGGGTAATGCATGGGCGACGATGCGCGCTTGTTCGGCCGCGTCGGCGTGGCGATCGGCAGGACGATCGGCAAGGCGGTCGTTCATGGAGGCCCTCATGCGTTGGTGATCGAGATTGTGATTGCCGAGTCTGTGGTTGCCGCGTCTATGTAAGCGCCGCCGCCGCGGGTCAAGCGGCGAGTGAGGCCAGGACGGCGCGTAATTCATCCATGCCCACGCCGGTTTCGCTCGATGTCACGATAACATCATGCAAGGCGGCGGGATGTTTGCGGGCCAGGGCTTGGACCTCGGCGCGTTTGCGGGCCAAGGCGTCGGGCTTGAGCTTGTCGGATTTGGTCAGCACCAGTTGGAACGCCATCGCCGCTTTATCGAGCAAATCCATCACCGCGTGATCGGCGGGTTTATCTTCGACGCGGGCATCGAGCAGCAAAAACACCCGGCGCAGATTGGGCCGACCGCGCACATAATCGAACATCAGCCCCTGCCAGTCGCGCTTGATTGAGCGCGGGGCTTCAGCATAGCCATAGCCAGGCATATCGACCAGAACCAGATTGCGGCTGCCTACCGCGAAAAAATTGAGCTGGCGGGTGCGCCCCGGTGTGACGCTGACCCGGGCCAAAGCGCGCATGCCGGTGATGGCGTTGATCAGGCTGGATTTGCCGACATTGGACCGGCCAGCCAGCGCGATTTCGGCGCCCTCGGCGGGTGGCAGGCTGGCGCGGGTTTGGGCGGCGTGGAAAAATTGCGCGCCTTGGGCAAACAGCACCCTGCCCGCTTCGATCGCGGCTTGGTCGTCTTGCGGGTGGTCCATGCCCGGATCAGCTCTTTGACGGCAGTTTTTCCGCCGCTGCGGAAACCCGCAGGCGGTGTGCGTGATGCAGCTTCATGATGATCCATTGCTGGACCATCGTGAGGAAATTATTGGTGATGTAATAGAGCACCAAGCCGGCGGGGAAGCTGGCCAGCATGATGGTGTAGATCACCGGCATGAGCTGCATGATCCGCGCCTGGGCGGGGTCTGCGGGCGGTGGGTTGAGGCGCTGCGAGCCATATTGCGCGAGGCCCATCAGAATGGGCAGCACCCCCACATGCAAAAGCGGCAGCAAGGCGGAGGGGTGGAACGGCAGCAGACCGAACAGATTGAAAATATTGGTCGGGTCGCGCGCCGAGAGATCATGCACCCAGAGATAGAACGGCGCATGGCGCATTTCGATGGTGATGAAAATGACTTTGTAGAGCGCGAAAAAGATCGGCACTTGCAGCACCATCGGCAGGCAGCCGGCGGCGGGATTCACGCCTTCGAGCTTGTAGAGCGCCATGATTTCTTTTTGCTGACGGCCGACATCGTCTTTGATGCGTTCGCGCACGGCGGCGACCTTGGGGGCGACGTCGCGCATTTTCGCCATTGAGAGGAACGAGGTGCGCACCAGCGGGAACAGCACCAGCTTCAGGCAGATGGTGAAGACGATAATGCCCACGCCGAAATTGCCGAAAATCCGGCCCAGCGTGTTCAGCGCGAGGAACATCGGCTTGGTCAGCAGATAGAGAATGCCGAAATCGATCGCTTTGTCGAAGCTGGGGATATGGTATTGCGCGCCATAGGCGTTGAGGATGCTGAGCACTTTGGCGCCGGTGAAGACATGCAGTTCCATGCTCGCGGTTGCGCCGGGGGCGACGCTGAGGGGGGTGCTGCGCACCATATCGACCTGATAGGCCCCGTCATCGGCCTTGCGGCCGGCGACATCGCGGTAGCGATAGGCGGTGGTGACGGTTTCATCGGATGCGGGGATCAGGGCGGTGAGCCAATATTTGCCGGTGATGCCGGCCCAGCCGCCGGGGGCGGTGGTGCTGAAGGCCTGGCCATCTGGTTTGTTTTTGGCGTTGGAGCGGGTATCCACATAGTTCAGCGTGTGCAGGGTGCCTTTGAACACGCCGAGCGGGCCTTTATGCATAATCAGGCTGCCGGGCACTTTGGGCAGGTAATCCCGGCGGATGCGCGACCAGGGATAGGCGGTGATCGGGGCGGCAGAGCCGTTGCTGATCGCCTGATGCACGGTGAACATATAGCGCTGATCGATGCCGAGGATGATTTTGAAGGTGATGTTCTGCGGATCGGTCCAGCTGAGCGTGACGTCATGGCCGGGGGTGAGCGCGCCGGTGGAGGCGGTCCAGATGGTGCTGGCGGTGGGCAGCGCGAAGCTGGACTTGGGCGGGGCGTCCCAGCCAAATTGCACGAAATAGGAATGGGCGTGGCCGGGGCGCGACAGCAAGGTGACCAAGGGGGATTGGGGCGAGACGGTGGTGTGGTAGCGGGTGAGCACCAGATCATCGATTTTCGCGCCGCGCAGGCTGATCGAGCCTTGGACGTCCGGCGCGGTGATGGTCACGCGCGGGGCCGGGCCATTTTGCGCTGCACTGTTTTGCGCCGGAACGTTACCGGCTTGGGGCAGCGGCGCCACGCCGGGTGTGGTGGCTTGGGCGGACGCCGCATTATGCGCCAGCGCCGATGGTTTGGGCTTGGGCAGGAAATGATTGGCGAGGAGATTGAAGATGAGGAAAATCGCCAGCGACAGGGCGACCGCCAGAATCATGCGCTTATTACTATCCATCAGAGGGTCCTGTCAGGCGTGATGTGCTCGCACATCAGAGGATGGCGAGCGGAGCGGGGTGGCACTGGGTCAAACCCGCCGGGATGGAAGGGGTGGCAGCGGCAGAGGCGGCGGACGGAAAGCGCTGCGCCACGACCCGCGCCGTGGGTGGCGATGGCCTCCAGGGCGTAGCTGCTGCAGGAGGGCATGAACCGGCATTGGCCGCCAAACAATGGCGATAGGGCAATTTGATAGAGGCGCACCAAGGCGGTGAGAAAGCGCGACGCGCGGCTCATGATTGCGGGCTTGCGGCGGTTGGTGGGTTCGCACGGTCAAGCAGCTCGGCCAGGGTTTGGCGTAGGGTGGCGAAGGCGATTTTGCCGGTATCGTGCCGGGCGATCAAAACCAAATCAAACCCGGCGCAGGGCTGGTTGGCGATGCGGCGATCCGCGAGGGCGAGGCGTGCGGCTTCGCGCAGGCGGCGGCGCGCACGGTTGCGAATGACGGCGTTGCCGACTTTGCGACTCGCGGTGAGGCCGAGCCGCATGGGTTGGTCCGGGCTGGTGAGCAGGGTTTGCGCGACCAAACCGGGATAAGCCCGCTTTTGTCCACGCGCGGCGGCGCGGAGAAAATCGGCGCGTTTCGGCAAGGGAGGCGGCGGCGAGCCTGTCACGCTGGACACTTTCGGTTTCACCCTGGGCGGTTAAACGCGAGGCCGTGAAAACGCCCGACCTTATCGATAAAGTTCAGGCGCGTTGCACGGGCTGGTGTTACGCCGAGAGGCGCTTACGACCCTTGGTCCGGCGATTGGCGATGACCTTACGGCCGCCGACCGTTTCCATACGGGACCGGAAACCGTGGCGGCGCTTCCGGACGAGCTTCGAAGGTTGATAAGTCCGCTTCACGGCGAGCACTCCACAACGAGAAAATTAAAACGATGAGAACAGAGTAACGCAGCCGCGATCGGGTGATGCGGCCGTGCCGGGTGGCTATAGGACAAGGAAGGGCGAGACGTCAATTCTGCGGGGGGTGCGGGCCGGAGCGTTCAGGTTCGCTCCATTTTATTTCTTCTCCGGAACGATTTGGGCGTATTTCTGCTCCTAGCGCTCGAAGTTGATTTTTGGGCTGGCGGTGGGCGCGTAAATGTGGCCGGGGAGTGTGGGGCGTGGCGGCGGAGCAGGATATTTTGCCAGCATATAGTCGTAAAATGACGGCTCTGGTTTTTCGCTCC
>JBMFWT010000028.1:0-27866 GCA_049964975.1 Acidiphilium sp. | reverse complement strand
CTGCAAGGTGCCGCCATGCCCTATCAACTTCCTAATGCACCCGCGACGTTCCCTTATTCGCCCTATCCGGGCCAAACCAGCTATGATCCGATTGCCCAATTTGGCTCCTATCCAGTCGGCGCGCAGTATCATTTTTATGGCTATTACGGCACGGAAATCGGCGTGCAGCCGAAATTCACACTGGATCTGCCGCATAACACCATTGTGTTTGGTGGTAATTTAACCGCGGGCCATTTGCACTCGCGCGAATATTGGTATGGCACTGCGCCGGTGCCGCAAATTCCTGGCTATAATAATGCCTGGAATGAGCATGATTTGCGCACCCTCGCTTCGGTCTATCTCCAAGACAAAATTTCGCTTCTCAATGACCGGCTCACCATTACGCCGGGCGTGAAATATCTCTACGCGATCACCAAAGATCACGATGGTCTCGGGTTTTTCTATCCAATCGCCGGGAGTGTCTCGAACACCGCCCATTATCTGTCTCCCACCGTGGGGGCCAGCTTCGCGATCACGCCGCGCCTCACCGCTTACGCGGCCTATGGCCAGAACATCAAGTTTCCAAACATCAGCGCTTATTATGGCAATGTCGCTTTGCAGAATGCTGCGGGCAATTATGTGGTCACGCCGCTGCATGTCAGCCCGGAATATGTGAAGGATTACGAGGTTGGCCTGCGCTATACGCTGCACGGCGTGACCGCAGCCGTTGATTATTATCGTGAAGATTTCTCGAACACCTTCATCACCTCGACGAGTCCGATCACCGGCACGTCCACCACCAGCAATGGTGGTAACTCGCGCTATGATGGCGAGGAGTTGCAAATCGTCGGCCAATTGGGCCGCCTTGGTAGCGTTCCCGGTCAATGGTCAGGGTATTTCAACTATGCGCATAATAACGCGGTGTTTCTCTCGGGCTTTAGTTCGGTCTATGCGGGCACTGTCACCGCCGGTCAGCCCTTGGCCAATGTGCCGAACAATCTGCTGAGTGCAGGTGTTAGCTGGGCGCATCAAGGCTGGCTTGCTGATGTGAATGCGCGCTATGTTGGCTCGGAATATCTGCAGCAAGGATTTGCCGGCACGCCCACCAGCCTGCAATCGCCGCCGTATTTTCTGCTGAACGCAACGCTGCAAAAAACCGTGAAGGTGCATCTTGGCAAAGTCAGTGCGCTGCGGCTCTCGCTCAATCTCGATAATATTCTGAACCGCCGTTATTATACGGCGGATAATATTTATCAGGATAATAACGGCAATAATTATCAATCGGTGCTGCTGGGGGCGCCGCGCGCTGTTTATTTCAGCGTAACGGCGCTATTTTAAGCCATGACCCGCTTTGTGCCATCGGTGCTGCGTCAATCCTGCATCATTCATGATATATTGATGCAATGAGCCAAGATATTCTGGCCGAGCCTGGTTCGTCCCGGTTCGGTCGCTTTATCGTCGCGGCTTTGGTGCTGGAAATTCTAGCACTGGCAGCCTTGATCTATGCGCCGGAACCACCGCCTGCACGCGTGGTGAAACCGGCGACGCTCGCTGTGCATATGGTCCCGCCCGCGCCGCCCAAGCCCAAACCAGCGCCGCTGCCGCCACCGCCGCCTGTGCCGGCTTTGCCCAAACCGCCGCCGCCGCTGCCGCATCATCCGCATGTTGCTCCCAAGCCGCCGCCTAAGCGGGTGATCCATCATCCGGTCATCCATCGGCCGCCGCCGCCCACCCCAGCGCCACCGACGGCGCCAACCCTGCCCGCACCGCCAACACCAGTGCAAAGCGCGCCCGCGCCCAGCCCTGCGGTTGTTCAATCGGTGGAGGCTCGGTACGTCGCCACCATCCGGGGTATTATTTTGGGCAATTTGGTGGTGCCGCCCGCGATGCGAAATCTTGGCGCGAGCGGTGTGGCGACGGTCGCGTTCAAAGTGGCGCCCGACGGCCAGATCCTGTCGGCCAAGGTGCTGCGCGCGAGCGATTACGCGGCGGCCAACCGTGCGGCGCTGGCCGCCGTGCGGGATTCGCGTTTTCCGGCGTTTTTCGCCAAGATGCCAAAATACCCGATCATTTTTGAAGTAAATATTAACGTTTCAGGGGCACAGTGACGCTATGTTGATCCGCAATCGCCGCACCGGTCTGATGATCGCCATGCTTGCTTTCGCTTGGTCGTCACTGGCGGCCTTAACCGGCATTGCGCAGGCCGGGCCTGTGCAAAAGCCGGCTGCGGCGCCCGATCATTCGGGGATTACGCCGCCAGCACCGGTGCGCATCACCGCGCAAAATCAAGCCGCCTATAGTCATATTTTGCCAACGGGGCGCCTGGTCGCGCCGGTCGGGCTGATCACCGGCACGCCGAATTTTCCCACCGGCATCGCTGTGGCCCAGCATGTCGTTGCGGTGTTGTCCAATGGTGCGACCGGCGCGCAAACGATCAGTTTTTACAATTCGCAAACCCTGGCCCGTTTGGGTCAGGTTTCCGGCGTGCTGCGGGGCCTCAAGAGCGCGCCCGCCGACGCTGGAACCGTGGTTAAAGGCCAGAATTTCTTCCAAGGCCTGATCGCCGCGCACGGCGTTTTCTATGCGGCGGGCGGGGCGACCAATGATGTGCTCGCCATGAAGCTGGCGAACGGCACACCCACCATCATTCACCGCTACATTTTGGCCGCACAGCCCTTCCCGCGCAGCCAATATCCTTATGTCTATCAAGGCATGCGCAGCAAAAAGCCGCGTCATTTTTATCCCGCGGCCCTGGCGGCCCAGGGGCATTATCTTTATGTGGCGGGCTTGCTCGCGAATAATGTGGCCCGCATCAACATCACCAACGGCACCACGCGCTATCTGAATGTCGGCCCCTACCCGAACGCGCTGGCGCTGGCGGATCATGGCCGGGTGCTCGCCGTTTCGCTATGGGGGGCTAACGCTGTCACCCTGATTGATACCGCGCGGTTTGCGCGCCTGGGCCGGGTGCAAATCGGGCCTGCGCTGACCGCGCATTCCATCGAGGCCGGTCTGCACCCGATCGCGCTGGCGGCCCGCCGGTCTGCGCCGCATCTCTATGTGGCCCTGGCGAATGGCGATGCGGTGGTTGAAATCAACACCACCACGCGGCGGATCATGCGCCGCATCGATTTGCGCCCCTACCAAGGTGCGGCAGCGGGAACCGAGCCGGATGGCCTCGCCCTTATCGGCACGCGGCTGTTCGTTGCCAATGCCGGCAATGATGATGTTGCGACCATCGATACCAAATCCGGCGCGGTGCTGGGCCTTGCGCCCACCGGCTGGTATCCCACCGCCCTGGCGGCCACGCCGCATGCGGTGCTGGTGCTCGCGGCCAAAGGTTTCGGCGCCGGGCCAAACCTACGCGGGCAATGGGTGGGCAATATGATCCATGGCTTGCTCCAGCGCATCCCGCGTGATCCCGCGCCAACCATTCGCACGGCTGACAGCATTGCCGCGCTGACCAATGATGGCTTCACGCCAGCCCAACGCGCGCACCGAGCGGCGCGCAACGCGGCGCTGACCCCCGAATTACAGCACAAAATCCACACCATCGTGCTGATTTTGCGCGAAAACAAAACCTTCGATGAGGAATTTGGCCGCTATCCCGGCCTCGGTCATTGGGCTGACCCCAAACTCAATCTCTATGGCGCGGCGCAACTGCCAAACCTTTATGCCATGGCGCGTCACGGTGCTTTGTTCACCGATTTTGATGCGGATGGCGAAGTGACCGCCCAAGGCCATCAATGGACCACCGCTGCCGCTGATTCGGATTTTGTGCAGCGAAGCTGGGGCCAATATTATTCCAATCGTGGCTTGCAGGGGAATCCCGGCTGGACCCAGCCGCTCGCTGCCCCTGCCGCCCATCACGATAATGACAACCCGTATTCGGACGTGACCGACCTCGGCAAACTCGCGCGCCCTGCCACCAACCCTTGGATTTCCTATCCAAATGGCCGGTTCCTGTTTGATGATCTGGCGCGTCACCATGTCGCATTCGAGAATTTTGGCGAGTTCATCGCCCGCAATCGCGGCGGTGATGTGAGGCCGAACATCCAGGCGGCCTCAGATTTGGGATATCCCGAATGGGATCGGATGATCCTTGACACCACCCGTGCTGGCATTGCCGCGCGCTGGATCAAGGCGCATCAAAATAATCTCCCACGCTTTATTTATATTTATCTGCCAGATGATCACACGGCGGGGCGTAACCCGTGTTATTATACGCCGGATTATTTCGTTGCGAATAATGATCACGCGACGGGCGAAATCCTTGCGGCCCTCTCCCACACCAAAGCCTGGGCCCATATGGCGGTGTTGGTAACGGAGGATGACGCTCAATCCGGTGCGGACCATATCGATGCGCATCGCACATTTCTCACCGCCTACGGCCCATGGATCAAGCGCGGCGTGCTGATCACCAAGCCCTATTCGCAGGTCGATGTGATGCGCACCATCGAAGCCATCACCAACGTGCCGCCAATGTCGCAATGGGATCAGAACGCCAAAATCATCAACGGCATTTGGTCAAACCGGCCTGATCTCGCGCCCTTCGTGATCCGGCCTTATCGAACCGCCATGGCGATCAACCCGGGCCCATGTTCGCTCACCCGCACGCTACGCCGCAAGGCCGGCGCCGTTGGCAAATTGCTCACGCCCGAATTTGCCGCCGCGATGGAAAAACACGCGGCTTTGACCCCGCCGACGCAGCTCTACACCCCCACCACGCTGCTGAAAGTGTCTGGCCCCGAGCAAATGCGCCAGGAATGGATTGCCAGCAAAGGTGCGGCCAGCTATCGGCGAGTCATGGCCTATCTCGCACACCGCGCCGCCGCCCAGCACGCCCCGCTCAGCGCCTTCGAAGGGCAGGATGATTGAGCGCTCGGCCACGCTTGCTGTCGTTTGATGTTTTCCGCACCCTGCTCGATATCGAGGAGGACAAAGACCGCCCGGAAGCCTTTGCGCTGCTCGCCCGCTTTCTCGCGTATCATGGCATCATCATCGCGGCGGAGACGTTGCATCAGCGCGTCACGGCGCTGACCGAAAGCGCGCTGGCCGCAAACCCTTCGCTGACGCCCGATGTTGATATTCTGGAGATTCTCGCCGCCGCGCTGGGATCACCGGTCGACGCCAATCTGCTCGCGCAGGCGGCTTTGGTGCTGCGCGCGGCGACCACCAATCTCACCCCGGTGCCCGGCGCCTTGGCGGCGGTTCAGCACCTCGCCGCGTCATGGAAGCTTGCCATTTGCTCGAACACCCAGCGCGCTTACACCATGGCGGAGTTGCGCGCATTCGGCTTTCTGGCGCAGTTCGGCACGATCATTTTCTCCTCCGATGTGCGGGCCTGCAAACCCGATCCCGCCATATTCCAGCGCCTGTTTGCGCAAACCGGCTGCACACCCGCCGCAATCATTCATATCGGCGATAATTTCACCGACGATATCATCGCGGCCAAACGCCTTGGCTGCACCACCCTCTGGGTTGACCGGCATAACGAGGCCGCGCAACCGGGATTTGATCGCAGCGCTGCCGATGTAATCATCACCCCGGATCTAACCGATCTGCCGCGCATCCTTGCCGAGCATTGGGCATGAATGATCGCACTAAACTTGAGCGTGCCAAGCTTGACCGTACCGGCCTGCTGTCGCTGTTGGCCAGCCGCGATCCGGCCATTATGCTTGATCTCACCGCGTATGATCTTAGCGGTGGCGATTTTTCCAATCTCGATTTGAGCAATTTGCGGATCGCGGGCATCGCCACAAACGGTCAACCGATCCAGAACGCTGATTTCCGCGCTGCGCGCTTTCACAAGGTCGCGTTCCGAGATGCGATCCTTGACCAATGCGATTTTCGATATGCCGAATTCAATGAAACCAGCTTCGCCGGCGCAAGCCTCACCGATTGCGATTTCTATCGCGCGGTGTTCCGCCGCAATGTGGTGTTCGAGCGCACCCGCCTGCATCATTGCTCGCTGCACCGGGCCGATCTTTCGGGATGCGATGTTGAATGGGAAAGCCTGGGCGATAACGCCATCGTTCAGGCTGATCCCATTGCCTATGCGAAATTTCTCCAGCGCGCCGCCACCCGCATCGCCGATCCGGCGGAGAGAAATGGGTTTTTGCACCGCATGGCCCATTATGTCGCGATTGCGCCGGTCGAGGCCGCGGGGATTTACCGCAAACTATCCGCCCTGCTCGCTGCCAATGGATTATATCGCGATTCCGCCGAGGCTTATGTCGCGGCCAAACGGATGCAGCGCCGCAGTCTGCGCCCGGATCAGGTGCGCCATATCGCCCGCGCCGAGGCGGTGATTAACAAAATATCTCCTCCCAGTGCTGCGGCGCTGCGCCGAAAAATGATCGCGGCCTTGCCGACTTATCTCGAACTCCTGATTGCGGATGCGCTGTGCCGCTTTGGCACCAGCGTTCGGCAGGTTTTGCTCAGCATGCTCGCAACCATCGTTGGATTTGCGCTCCTTTATTGGGCCACCGACGCGATCGCCGTGCTCCATAGCGGCAGCGCGCACCCCGCAACGCTCAGCCAATGTTTTGCCTTCAGCCTTGGTAAAATGCTGGCCTCGGTGCCAGATGGTTTCGCGATTGGGGCTAATTTCGCGATCCTTGGCCAGTTGGAAACCTTCATCAGTATTGGCTTGATCGGCCTGTTCGGCTTCGTTCTCGGCAATTATTTCCGGCAGACCTGAGCGAGCGATTGACAAGCGCGCCCCCTTGACCAATCCCTTGGGTCTCACGGCCTTGGGGGAACAGCGTCACATGATCACGATGGATGATTTCGACCGTATCGACATCCGCGTCGGCACGATTACCGACGCTCAACCCTTCGCCGAGGCGCGCAAACCCGCGATCAAGCTCTGGATCGATTTCGGTGGCGAGATTGGTATCAAACGCTCCTCCGCCCAAATAACGGTGCATTACCCGCCGGACCGGCTGATTGGCCGACAAGTTTGCGCCGTGGTGAATTTTCCGCCGCGCCAAATCGGCCCGTTTCTCTCCGAAGTGCTGACGCTGGGCATGCCCGATGAGAATGGTGCGGTGGTGCTGATCCGCCCCGATTTCGCCGTGCCCGATGGCGGCCGTCTGTTTTAATGGCGACCCATTATTACACGGTTTCCTGGGAGCAACTGCATCGCGATGCCAAAGCTCTCGCCTGGCGCTTGCTGGCCCTGCCACCCTTCACCGGCATCGTTGCGATCACGCGCGGGGGGCTGATCCCCGCCGCGATCATTGCCCGCGAGCTTGAATGCCGGCTGATCGAGACCGTTTCCATCGTGACCTATGATGAGGAAGCGCGCGGCACCCCCACAATCACCAAACTCCCCGCCGCCGCCGGCGATGGCACCGGCTTTTTGATCATTGATGATCTGGTCGATACCGGCACCACGGCGCGCGTGGTGCGGGGCCTGTTGCCGCGCGCGCATTTCGCAACGCTCTATGCCAAACCGGCGGGTAAGGAACTGGTTGACAGCTTCATCACCGAGGTTTCGCAAGATACCTGGATTTTGTTCCCGTGGGACACCGAGCCGCAATTCATCGCGCCGCTGGCCCGCAAAAATTAGGCCCGCTTTTAGCTTAATGCCCCTCATTGCTGCCGGAGAAATCGGGCGCCAGTCCTGATGCGGCCAATTGCGTCGCGAGCACGCTTTTCAGCCGCTGCAACCCTTCCGGCGAATGGGCTTCCGCGCGCGCCACCAGCACGGCTTGGGTGTTTGAGGCGCGCAGCAGCCACCAACCATCCTCGGTGTTCACCCGCACCCCATCGGTTTCGGTGACCGAGGCGCCATCGGCGCGCAGCCGGGCGGCCACTTCTTCGACCACGGCGAATTTCCGATCTTCCACGCAATCGAACCGCAATTCCGGCGTGTTCAATACCGGCGGCAAGCCGCGCCGGAACGTGGACAGGCTGGCGCCGGAGGCGATCAGCGCGTTCAACACCCGCACGGCGGCATACAGCGCATCATCAAACCCATACCAATGATCCGCAAAGAAAATATGGCCGGACATTTCGCCAGCCAAAGGTGCGCCGGTTTCCGCCATTTTTGCCTTGATCAGCGAATGGCCGGTTTTCCACATCAGCGGCACGCCGCCCGCCGCTTTGACCTCATCGAACAAGGTCTGGCTTGCCTTCACATCGGCGATAATTGTCGCCCCCGGATGGCGCATCAGCACATCGCGCGCGAGCAAAATCAAAAACTGATCGCCGAACAAGATCTCGCCCGTGTCATCGACCAGCCCGATCCGGTCGGCATCGCCATCAAAGGCAATGCCAATATCGGCCCCGCGCTTGCGCACGGCGGTCATCAGCTGTTCGAGATTGCGCGGCACCGTCGGGTCCGGGTGGTGGGCGGGAAACCGGCCATCAATGGTGCCGTTGATGATCAAATGCTCGCCCGGCAATCGCTTGACCAAATC
This sequence comes from Acidiphilium sp., assembly GCA_049964975.1. Lineage (GTDB taxonomy): Bacteria > Pseudomonadota > Alphaproteobacteria > Acetobacterales > Acetobacteraceae > Acidiphilium. The sequence continues at coordinate 19,458 of JBMFWT010000028.1, read as the reverse complement.
CGCCAACACATCGCCCGCCGAGCCATTGCCCGGGTCCCATACGATTTTCAGCCGCGCGGTGCCGCCCTGCCAATCCTGCGCAATCCGCGCCACATAGGCCTCGCTCACATCGCGGCGAACGCAACCGCCAGTGGTTTGGGCGACCACATCGCCGGTGGCAGCCATCGGGCCGAGGGCTTGGATGTCCGCGCCAAAAAACGGCTTTTTGCCGCGCATCATTTTGAAGCCATTGTAATTGGCCGGATTATGGCTGCCGGTCACCATCACCGCGCCATCCATATTTTCCGTCGTCGCCGCGAAATACAGCATCGGCGTTGGCCCACAGCCAATATCCAAGACCTGCATGCCGCTCGCCATCAACCCCTCGATCAGCGCCGCCGACAAGCTGGGCGAGGATAGCCGCCCATCACGCCCCACCGCCACGCGGTTGCCGCCCGCGCGCGCGATCAAAGAGCCGAAACACCGCCCAATCGCAAAGGCGTCGGCGCTGTGCAGCGTCTCGCCGACAATACCGCGAATATCATATTCGCGCAGCGCGCTCGCCGGAAACTGATGAGCGAAATCCATCGTCAATCCACCTGATATTGTTTCAAGAATTCCCGCACTGCCGCCGCCAAATCGGGCCGTTGCAAAGCAAACGCGATTTGTGCTTCCAAAAACCCAACCTTGTCGCCGCAGTCAAACCGCCTGCCATCGAATTTCAGGCCATGGAACGGCGCGTTCCCAATCATTTTCGCCATCGCGTCCGTCAGCTGCACCTCGCCGCCCGCCCCGCGCTCCATCCGCGCCAAATGCCCGATCACTTCCGGGCGCAACACATACCGCCCGATGATCGACAGGTTCGAGGGCGCGACCTCTGGCTCGGGCTTTTCAACCAACCCCAGAACCTCGACCAAACTCCCCTCAATCGCGCCGGTTTTCAGCACGCCATAGCGATTGACATGCGCCATCGGCACTTCTTCAATCGCGACGACATTACCGCCGGTTTCGCGATACACATCGGCAAGCTGCTGCAAGCACGGCGTGTCGCTCAGCACCAAATCATCGGGCAGCAAAATGGCGAACGGATCATCGCCGATAAAGGCCCGCGCGCACCAAATGGCATGGCCCAGCCCCAGCGGCACTTGCTGGCGCACCGTGACAATCGACCCCGGTGCCATCGCCGCCGAGCGCAGCATCGCCAAGGCCTCGTCTTTGCCGCGCGCCGCCAAATTCTGTTCGACCTCGAAGGCGATATCGAAATGGTCGATCAGGGCGGTTTTTCCACGGCCGGTGACCATACAAAACTGTTCGATGCCTGCCGCGCGCGCCTCATCGATCGCATATTGGATCAACGGGCGATCGACCACCGGCAGCATCTCTTTCGGGATCGCCTTGGTCGCCGGCAAAAACCGCGTCCCGAGCCCCGCGACTGGAAGAACTGCTTTGCGCAACGGTTTGAACGCCACAACCATTCCCTTCAATCGATTAAAAATTTGCTCCAGCCCGATCGACGGCCAGCCTAACCGGCTGCGTGATCGGCGCGCGTGAGCGAAAGCGAAATCACGTCGCGTGACTGCCACTTATCGCGGTGACGGGCAAGATCACCGCGTCGGCGCGCCAAACCCGGCGGCGCTGGCCATCATGCCCAATCAACGTCATGAAATTGCTCACAAAACACATTTGACGCATGATATCGGCTGAAAACATCCTTGTTCAGGAGCCCCTGCCCCCATGCGCGTTAAAATCGGCGATCAATTCAGCATCAAACATTATTTCGACACCGCCTCCTCGCAAGCCTTTGCCCGCGCCGCCGGCGATCTGAACCCGCTGCATCACGATGAAACAGCGGCGCAAAACTCCCGCTTCGGCGGGCTGATTGCCTCAGGTACCCAAACCACGGCGCTGATGATGGGGCTGACCGCGAGCCATTTCGCCCAATTCGGCCCGACGGTGGGCATGGGGTTCACCTTTCGCTTTCGCCGCCCGGTGCCGATGAATGCGCACGCCACCATCACCTGGACGGTTACGGATTTGACCGCCAAGCCAGGCACCGGCACCATCGTCACCTGCACCGGCGCTTTGACGTTGGATGCCACCGGCGAAGCCGCCGTTACCGGCACCAGCCAAGGCGTGTTGCTTGATGCACCCTAAACGCTCTGGCCCCGGCCCGGATAGGTCCAGGATATACAGCGCCGCACGATCAGCATATGGATCACGCGGATCAACGTGACAGGAGCCCTAGCCCTCATGGGAAATTATACCGCTTTGCAGAAATGCCGGGTGTCAGCGAGCAAATCCTTGGTCCCCATCCTTGATCTCGGCGAACAAGCGCTCACCGGCGTGTTCCCGCGCGATCCGGCGGCGGCGATTACCACCGGCCCGTTACGGCTGGTCTGGTGCCCCGATAGCGGGCTGGTGCAGCTCGATCATTCCTATGATCTCGGCGAAATGTATGGCGATAATTACGGCTACCGCTCCGGCTTGAACCAAAGCATGGTGCGGCATCTGACCCAGAAAATCCATAATCTTGAACGCCTCGCGGGCCTCGCCCCGCATGACACGGTGCTGGACATCGGCAGTAATGACGCGACCTCGCTGAAAGCCTATCAAACGCCGAGCCTCAAACGCATCGGCATCGACCCGACCGGGGCCAAATTCCGCGCCTTTTATGATGATGACATCACGCTGGTGCCGGATTTTTTCTCCGCTGCCGCGTTCCGCGCTGCCAATGCGGCGCAAGCCAAGATCGTGACCTCGATTGCGATGTTCTATGATTTGGAAGACCCGATCGGCTTTGCCCGCGAGATCGAGGCGGTGCTGGCCCCCGGCGGGGTTTGGCATTTCGAGCAAAGCTATATGCCGTCCATGCTGCGCACCAACGCCTATGACACTATTTGCCATGAGCATTTGGAATATTATTCCCTCGGCGTGGTGGTGCATATTCTGGCAGCCGCTGGCATGCGGGTTTTTGATGTGAAAATGAACGCGGTCAATGGCGGTAGCTTTGCCGTGACCGCCGTTCGCCAAGATGATCCGCGTGAGGGGTCACGCGCGGTCATTGATTGGCTGCTGGGCCAGGAAGAGCGCATGGGGCTGAACACGCCCCGGCCCTATCGCGAGTTTGAAGACCGGGTATTTCGCCATCGGGCGGATTTGCAGCGTTTGCTCAAAACCCTGGCGGCGGATGGCAAGACCGTGCTGGGCTATGGCGCGTCGACCAAAGGCAATGTGTTGCTGCAATTCTGTGGCATCACCACCGCCGAGCTGGCAGCGATTGCCGAGGTCAACCCCGATAAATTCGGCGCTTTTACCCCCGGCACGGCCATCCCGATCATCTCAGAAGCCGAGGCGCGGGCGATGCGGCCCGATTATTTCCTGGTTCTGCCCTGGCATTTCAAAGAGGGGATCATCCAGCGCGAAGCCGAATTCCTCGCTGGCGGTGGCCATATGATTTTCCCGTTCCCGGATATCGAAATCATCTGAGCATGGAACTGTGGTACGACGAGCGCACGATTAATCTGTGTCGAAAACAGGTTTCGACACAGATTAATAAATTACGCATTTAACTCAGGTCCAATACTCGCCGATGGCCCGGCTGGCACCGTCATCGACCAGACGCAGGGCTGATTGCCATGCCATCTCGGCGTGGCCGGCGCGGTTGGGCGCGTCCATGCGATATTGCGCGGCGGTGTGCTCACACACTTCAGGCGGCGGCACCACCAATTTTGCGCCGCCCGACAGGGCTGCGACCTGGGCCTGGCAGGCGCGTTCCAGGAAATAAATTTCCAAAAACGCCTCGGCAATACTGCCGCCGCCGACCAGCAGGCCGTGATTGCGCAAAATCATTGCCTTGTTTTGTCCCAAATCCGCGACGATGCGCTCGCGCTCATCCAAATCGAGCGCGATGCCCTCATAGCCGTGATAGGAGAGGCAGCCATAGAATTTCAGCGCGTGCTGGCTGATCGGCAGTAAGCCATGCTCCTGAGCGGCGACCGCGATGCCCGCAGCGGTATGGGTATGCACCACACACATCAAATCCGGGCGCGCCATATGAATCGCCGAATGGATGGTGAACCCGGCCTGATTGACCCGTTTGCCGGTTTGGCCCGGCGTTTCGACCCGGTTGCCATCCAGATCGATCTTGACCAGATCGCTCGCCCGCATCTCATGGAACATCACCCCATAATCATTGATCAGGAAATGATGCTCCGGCCCCGGCAACCGGGCGCTGATATGGGTATAGATGAAGTCCGTCATCCGAAAATGCGCGACTAGCCGATATAAGGCCGCCAAATCGCAGCGAATTTTCCATTCCGCCGCATCTATTCCTGCCGGCGGCGCGGTTTTTAGGGTGACATTCATGGTTTCTCTCCTCAGTGCTGCAATAATCTCCGCCTGGATCGAGATTTCGTCAAGGCATTGCGGCCAGGATCGGCGGCACCGGGAGCGAGGGCGCGCGCTGGGCCGCCCGCGCGAGCCACGCGTCAGCCGGTGTTGGCCGGTCGAACAAATATCCCTGCAATGTCGGGCAGCCGGCCAGACGCAAAAATTGCGCCTGCGCCTCGGTCTCGACCCCTTCGGCGACAATATCAAAGCCCAAGCGCCGCGCCATGGTCAGCATCGCCTCGACCAGCCCAACGCCGCGCCGCTGATCCGGCAAATCGCCGATAAAGCGCTGATCCAGCTTGACCTCCTGGATGGGTAGCCGATGCAAATAAGCGAGGCTGGAATAGCCCGTGCCGAAATCATCGATCGAAAGATTCAGCCCAAAAGCCCGCAAGGCGGCCAGCGTGACGACGATTTCCTCCGGGCGCTCAATCAGCGAGTTTTCCGTGATTTCGAGGACCAAACGCCCCGGCGCGACCCCCGCATCGCGGATTTGTTGGCAGAGATTGCGCACGAAATCAGGGCGGTGCAGCTCGCGCGGACTGACATTCACCGATAATCGGGGCAGCACCGCCATCGGTGTTGCCGCCAAAATCGCGCAGGCTTGCTCGCGCACCAGCGCGCCTATTCGCCCGATCAAGCCAGTTGCCTCAGCGACGGGGATAAAATCCGCCGGTGAAATCAGCGCACCGCTGGCGGTTCGCAACCGCAATAAGGCCTCTGCGCCCACCACGCGCCCATCATGATCCACTTGCGATTGCAACCAAAGCTCGAACCGTTGATCTGCCAAGCCGCTACGCAATTCGGATTCCACCGCGTAGCGCGCATTGACCTCCTGCTGCATCGGCGGGCTGAACTGCGCGATTAATCCGCCCGCGCGCACCACCTCGCCCTGGCGCCGCGCGGCACTCAGCGCGATATCCGCCGATTGGATCAAGGCTTCGACTTGGTTGGCGTCTTTTGGGCTGGCGTCGTTCGGGCCTGCGTCGTTCGGGCTTGTGTCTTTTGGGGAGGCCGCAATCCCAATCGTCGCGGTCACGTGGCAAATGCGCTCACCAACCGGGATCGGCGCTGCAATCTGTGTCGCGAGTTGGCGGGCAACCTCGCGCAGCCTGGCGTAGGCTGCCGCTTGCGCACCGGGCCGCCCGGATGCGCCAAATAAAATCACGCCAAACCGGCCAGATCGCAGCCGGGCGAGCTCATCACTCGCGCGTAGCCCGTTTTTCAACCGCCGCGCACATTCAACCTCCACCGCATCGATAATGGCTTGGCCCCACACTTCGCCAATCTGCGCCAGCCCCTCGATTTCGAGCAGAAACACCCCCCAAGCGGCGCGCTGCGGCGTGATGTCCTCGGGCGCTGCCAGATCGTGCGCGCTGGCCCGCGCGCGGCTGGACAAGGCATTGGCCAGTTTTTGCCGCCAGCGATGCTCATTGGCCAAGCCGGTCAGCGTGTCGAAATAGGCCAACCGATCAATTTCTTCGTTCGCCGCCTGCTTTTCGGTAATATCAACCCAGGCCCCGACAATCCGCTTGGGTCGCCCATTCGCATCACGCAGCAAGGTCATTTCATCGCGCACCCAGCGATAGGTGCCATCCGGCAGGGCAAACCGGTATCGATGCACCACCGAATGCACCTGCCGGAGCCGTTGGTTACACTCAATGGCCGCCGCCCGATCCGCCGGGTGGATATGCGCCGTCCACCAGCCTGTGCTGAGCGCTTCGTCCACCCGATAGCCAAAGAGCCGCTCGACATTCGAACTGATTTCAACCGCGCGGAACAAGGCCGGATCGGTCTCGCCGGGTTCGGGTTCGAGGGCGTAAATTACCGTGGGGCTCGCATCGAGCAATTGGGTTAATCGCCGCTCGCTCAGCCGCCGTGCCGCCTCTGCCCGATCGCGCTCGACCTGCTGGCGCATGATCGCCAGCGCCGCCTGGGCGCGCTCGCGGCGCATTTCGATGCCGGCTGCCAATTGAGACGCCAGCTCGATCAGAAAATTAAGTTCTTCGCCCTCAATCGGCCCATGCGCGGCGGTGCCGCAAATTGTCAGCGTCCCAAAAACCGCGCCCGGTCGGTCGCCATGCTGAGCGCCATGTTGATGGTCGCTCTGGTTCTGGTAGGCCAATGGCAGTGCCACGCACACATCATATCCATAATCTACCGCCAAGCGCCGCCAGGGCGCATAGCTCGGCGCGCGCACCACATCCGCCAGGACCACCGGCCGATTTTCCCGCACCGCAACGCCACTGGGCCCCTGACCATAAGGGTCATCACCCCAGCTCATGATGGCGTGGTGCAGATCATCGGCGCCAATGCCGGCCTCAGCGACCATGCGCAAGCGCCGCTGCGGGCCACCTTCGGCAAAGCTCGCCCAGGCCGACCGGTATTGACCGGATTCCACCACAATTTTGCAAATCGTCTCGATCAGCGCCGCCTCGCTCACCGCCTGCGTCACCGCCTGGCTGCAGGCACTCAAGGCCCGCAACGCCCGATTGGCGCGGCCCAGCTGATATCGTGATCGCTCCAGCGCGAATTCGCGCATCTGCCCCTGCAATAAAGGCGTGACCGACACCACCATGTTGCGCAGCATCGCCACGACGCGATCCACATCCGGCAGACACGAAAATCCAATCGCGACGGCATAGCGCCGACCCTCCAACAGGAGCGGCACCGCCAATTGACGCTGGAGTCCAGCCGCCACCAGGGTGCGGAGCACGTCCCCGTCCGCCAGCGTTCCGGGATCGATCAGGCCGGTATCCACAAGCGCTTCCTGATCGTCGGTGGCGTGGAGCAAGCTGCCGCACCCAACTTGATCGATCGAAACCGGCCCTTGAGCCAGCAACGCCGCAAGTGATTGCTCCAGCGCATCGCTCGCCCCGGGTGCGGCGACGCCGACGACAAAGCGGCAGGTTGCGCCGTCTCGGCGCAGCTGCGGCACCAGCAAATAATCCGCGCCGAGATCCTGGCACCAGCGCTGTAGCAGCCCCGTTAACCCGTCACGAAAATCGCCCGCGCGGGCAATCGTCGCGTTCACATCCTGGCAAAAGGCGAATTCGGCCAATTGCCGGTCCCGCGCGGCCAGCCGCGCGTGCAAGGAGATTTCTGCCGTCAGCGTCGTTGCTAAATTTTCCAGCGTTGCCAAAGGCGACACGCCACCCCCATCCCAGGGCCGATCAATGCGCACCCAAATTGTGCCGAGGCAAACCCCGTCCTCGGTGCGCAGCGCGGCACCGGCATAAAACCGGCCATCCGCATTGTTGAGCAGCACTGATGCAACCGGCGCTGGCCCGGCCTGGAATGCGCCTGCGCCTAAGCGTGCATCATGCGGCAAACCGGCCCAATCAGCGCCCTTGCATTCGTGGGGCCACATGGTTTCGCGACCGGTCAACACCACCATCCCGGCGGATGCACCCAGCAATTTTGCAGCATTTCGGGCGTACCGATCAAGAACTTCCTCAAGCGCGGGCAACGACGCGTCAAAGCGCTGCGTAAAACGCCCTTGCTTCAGTTCTTGATCAATATCCATGCAAGCGCGCCACGATATTCTCCTGTCTCTGGAACTTCATTACTCGATTTATCTTACTACACTCTTAACGAACTCGATTGATGTCACGCAACCTTTACGTGCAATGGCGGTTCGGTGGATGCGGCAGGATCGAAACGCGCATTGACCTGCGGCGGACTCTCAGGCAAAGACCCGCCATCCGCCGCGCTGCGAGTGTCGCACCGCGGCGCGTTTTGCGTTGCGGAGAGAAAGATGTTTGACGCCCTCTCGGGCAAACTCGGTGATGTGTTCGACCGGCTCCGCCGGCGCGGCGCTTTGTCCGAAAGCGATGTCATGGAAGCCATGCGCGAGATCCGTCTCGCGCTGTTGGAGGCGGACGTCGCGTTGCCGGTGGTGCGTGATTTTATCGCCAAGGTCCGCTTGCAGGCGGTTGGCGCGGAAGTGCTCAAATCGGTCTCGCCCGGTCAACAAGTTGTTAAAATCGTTCATGACGCGTTGGTCGAAGCGCTCGGCGGTGAGGGTGCGGCGGCGCTTAATCTCAACGCCGTTGCCCCGATCCCGTTTTTGATGGTGGGGCTGCAAGGCTCCGGCAAAACCACCACCTCCGGCAAAATTGCGTTATTTCTCAAGGACAAGCAACGCCGTAAGGTGCTGCTCGCGAGCCTCGACACGCAGCGCCCTGCCGCCCAACTTCAGTTGGCTCAGCTCGCCGAGCGCGCGGGCGTTGCCTCATTGCCGATTATTGCGGGTGAAACGCCCGTGCAAATCGCCCATCGCGCCATGGATACCGGTCGGCGCGAAGTGTTTGATGTGGTCATTCTCGATACGGCGGGTCGGCTGAGCATCGATGAGGCCCTGATGGCCGAGGTCAAAGCCATCAGCGCCGCCGTGACCCCGGCGGAAACCTTGCTGGTGGTCGATGCGATGACCGGCCAGGACGCGCTGACCACCGCGACATCGTTCAATGAGGCGCTTGGCATCACCGGCATTGTGATGACCCGCCTTGATGGCGATGCACGGGGCGGCGCTGCCCTCTCGATGCGGGCGGTGACCGGTGCGCCGATCAAGCTGATGGGTGTTGGTGAAAAGCTGGATGCGTTGGAAACCTTCCATCCAGAGCGGATTGCCGGGCGCATTCTTGGCATGGGCGACATTGTCTCGCTGGTGGAGCGCGCGGCGGAAACCGTCGACCAGGAAAAGGCCGAAAAGCTTGCCGCCCGGATGGCGAAGGGCAAGTTCGACCTGGAAGATTACGCCGAACAGCTCAAGCAAATCACCAAAATGGGCTCGCTCACCGGCATTCTCGGCATGTTGCCCGGCGTTGGCAAAATCAAGCAGCAATTGAACGATGCCGATCTCGATACCTCAATCCTCAAGCGTCAGGTTGCGATTATTCAATCAATGACCCGCGCCGAGCGCAAAAACCCGGATCTGCTCAAAGCCAGCCGGAAAAAGCGCGTGGCCGCCGGGTCAGGCACGTCGGTGCAGGAGGTCAACCGCTTGCTCAAACAGTTCGAGCAGATCGCGGATATGATGAAACGTGCCCAAAAACTCGGCCAGAAAGGTCTCGCCCGTGGCGGCCTCGCGGCCTTGATGCCTCAAGCCGGCGCCCCGCGTGGTGGCCGCCGCTTTTAACCCTTACCCCTTTAACCCCAGGAGAACGCTCGACCATGTCCGTTAAAATTCGTCTCGCCCGTGCCGGCGCCAAGCGCCGCCCGTATTATCATATCGTGGTGGCCGATAGCCGCAGCCCGCGCGATGGCAAATTCATCGAGAAAATCGGCAGCTACAACCCGATGCTGCCCGCCGACCATGCGGAGCGCGTGCGCTTGCAGGAAGACCGGGTGAAGCATTGGCTTTCGGTGGGTGCCGAAGCGACGGATCGTGTCGCCCGCTTCCTGGGCCGCGCCGGCCTCGCGCCGATGCCTGCGTTCCGTGAGCAGCCGATCCAGTCCGCGCCGAAAAAGAAGGCGCAGGAACGCGCTGCCGAGCGCGCTAAAGCCGCTGCCGCCTAACTGGGTTGGTTGATGAGCGAACCCCTCATCCTGATGGGCGTGATCGGCAAACCGCACGGTGTGCGCGGTGCGGTGCATGTGCATGGCTATGGCGAGGATCTGCACGCCCTCGCCCGCTTGCCCCTGCGCGATGAAACCGGCCAGCCTATCACCCTCACTTGGGTCAGCGATGGGATTGCGCGCGTCACGTTGCATCCAAACGGCAAACCGATGCCGGTGACCGATCGCGATGCGGCTGCACGCTTGACCAATACCAAGCTGATGTTGCCGCGCGATCAATTGCCGCCGGCGGCGGAGGATGAGTTCTATTTGGCTGATCTGATCGGCATCACCGCCTTTCTGGCGGATGGGCGCAAGGCCGGTTTGGTCGCCGCCGTGCATGATTATGGCGCGGGCGCCAGCTTGGAGCTGGATAGCGGCGCTCTGATCCCCTTCACCCGTGCGGCGGTGCCGCTAATTGATTTGGCCACCAGCCGCATCACCATTGTGCCGCCCACTGAAATCATTGGCGAAGCGCCCGCGCAGGACTCCGCCGCATGACCGGGTTTCACGCCACGATCATCACTTTGTTTCCGGGCATGTTTCCCGGCCCGCTGGGCGAGGCGCTGGCTGGCCGCGCCCTGAAATCGGGCATTTGGTCGCTTGAGACGATCGATATCAGGGCGTTCGGCCTTGGCGTGCATCGCAGTGTCGATGATACGCCGTTCGGCGGTGGTGCCGGCATGGTGCTGCGCCCGGATGTGCTGGATGCGGCCATTAAAGCCGCGCAATCGGATGCGCCGCGCCCGCTGATCGCCCTCACCCCGCGCGGCGCGCCGCTGACCCAGGCGCGGATCAGCAGCCTCGCCGCCGGGCCGGGCGTGGTTTTGCTCTGCGGTCGCTATGAGGGCATCGATCAACGCGTGCTTGATCGTCATGCCGCCGAAGAAATCAGCATTGGCGATTATATTCTCTCCGGCGGTGAAATCGCGGCGCTGGCGGTGCTGGATGCCACGATTCGCTTGCTGCCCGGCGTGATGGGCGCTGCCGAGAGTGCGGTGGAAGAATCATTCTCGCAGCCTTTGCTCGAATATCCGCATTATACCCGCCCCGCCACCTGGCAGGACCGGGCGGTGCCGCCCACCCTGCTGTCGGGCGATCATCAAGCCATTGCCGCCTGGCGCCGCCGGGCGGCTGAAACCATCACCCAACAACGCAGACCCGACCTTTGGGCCCGCCATGTTGCCACAATCCACCCCACACCCTAAAACGCACCCGCGAAAGGATTTTTCCGATGAACCTGATCCAAACGATCGATGCTGAACAGATCGCCAAGCTAAGCGCCGCCCGCGCGACCCCAAGCTTTAAGCCGGGGGATAATCTGCGCGTCTCGGTGCGGGTGACCGAGGGTGAGCGCACCCGGATTCAGGCGTTCGAGGGTGTGTGCATCGCCCGGTCGAACAAGGGGATCGATTCTAATTTCACCGTCCGGAAAATCTCCTACGGTGAAGGCGTCGAGCGTGTGTTCCCGCTCCATTCGCCCAACGTGACCGAGATCGCCGTGACCCGCCGTGGCGATGTGCGCCGGGCGAAGCTCTATTATCTGCGCACCCGCCGTGGCAAATCCGCCCGTATCGCTGAAGCTGCGCGCGAAACACCGGCGGCCTGAAGGACACGGGAAGGCCGGGGCAGCCACCTCGGTCGGCCTTTATCCTCAATCGTCGGAGGTTCGGATGGCATCGACGTTGTTTGACAAAATCTGGGCCGCGCATGTGGTGGATCGCATGCCGGACGGCACCTGCATTTTGTATATCGACCGGCATTTGGTGCATGAAGTCACCTCGCCGCAGGCGTTCGAGGGGCTGCGCTTAGCGGGCCGCACAGTGCGCCGGGTTGATGCGACGATTGCGGTGGCCGATCATAATGTTCCGACCGAAAATCGGGCGGCGGGCATTGCGGAGCCGGAATCGGCCCTGCAGGTGGCAACATTGGAGCAGAATGTCGCGGCGTTTGGGGTGCCTTATATTCCGGTGACCGATATTCGCCAGGGCATTGTGCATGTGATTGGCCCGGAGCAGGGATTTTCACTGCCCGGCATGACGCTGGTCTGTGGGGATTCGCACACCTCGACGCACGGGGCGCTGGGGGCGCTGGCATTCGGGATTGGCACGTCCGAGGTTGAGCATGTGCTGGCCACGCAAACATTACTGCAAGCACCGGCCAAGAACATGCTGGTCGAGGTGACTGGCACGTTGCCTGCCGGCTGCACCGCCAAGGACATTATTCTCGCGATCATTGGCAAAATCGGCACGGCGGGTGGCACCGGCCATGTGATTGAATATGCTGGCCCCGCGATCCGCGCCCTGGACATGGCGGGCCGGATGACGGTGTGCAACATGTCGATCGAGGCGGGGGCGCGCGCTGGTCTGATCGCGCCCGATGAGGTGACGTTCGATTATGTTCGCAGCCGCCCGCACGCGCCCAAAGGCGAGGCGTTGGAGCACGCCATCCGTTATTGGCGCAGCCTCGCCTCCGATCCGGATGCGGTTTATGACCGGGTGGTGACGCTCGATGTCAGTGATTTACCGCCGCAAGTCACCTGGGGCACGAGTCCCGAAACCGTGGTGCCGATCACCGGCGCGGTGCCAAACCCTGCTGATGAGGCCGATCCGGCCAAGCGCACCCAGCTTGAGCGGATGTTGACCTATATGGATTTGGTGCCTGGACAAAAGCTGGACGGGCTGAACATCGACGCCGTGTTTATCGGCTCGTGCACCAATTCGCGGATTGAAGATTTACGCGCCGCCTGCGCGATGATCCAAGGCCGCCGCGTCGCTGCGCATGTCCGCGCCATGGTGGTGCCCGGCTCTGGCTTGGTTAAAGCGCAGGCGGAAGCTGAAGGGCTTGCGGCCTTGTTCAAAGAGGCCGGGTTTGAATGGCGCGAGGCTGGCTGCTCGATGTGCCTGGGGATGAACCCGGACAAGCTCAAGCCGGGTGATCGCTGTGCGAGCACCAGCAACCGCAATTTCGAAGGCCGGCAAGGTCCGGGCGGTCGCACGCATTTGCTCTCGCCCGCGATGGCGGCGGCGGCGGCGATTGCCGGGCATCTGACCGATGTGCGGAGATTGGCTTGATGGATCAATTTACCCGGCTCGAAGCCATCGCGGCGCCGCTGCCGATGGCGAATGTGGATACCGATAAAATCATTCCGGCCCGGTTTTTGAAAACCATCAAGCGCAGTGGCCTGGGTGTGCATTTATTTGCCGGCCTGCGCTATGATGATGAGGGCGCGGAAATCCCTGATTTTGTGCTGAACCGCGAACTGTATCGGCGGGCGCAGATTTTGATTGCCGGCGAGAATTTCGGCTGCGGCTCGTCCCGCGAGCACGCACCCTGGGCGCTGCTCGATTTTGGCTTGCGCTGCGTGATTGCGCCGAGTTTTGCCGATATTTTTTATAATAACTGCTTCAAAAACGGCATTCTGCCGATTGTGCTGCCCGCCGACCAATGTGCTGCGCTGATGGCGGATGCGCAAACCGGTGCGAATGCCCGCATCATTATCGATCTTGCGGCGCAAACCGTGTCGCGCCCGGATGGTGAGGCGTTCGCCTTCGAGATTAATCCGTTTCGCAAACATTGTTTGCTCAACGGGCTTGATGATATCGGCCTGACCCTCGAACATGAAGCCGCGATTACCGCGTATGAATCCCGGCTTGACGCCGCCCCTTGGCGGCCTGTGATTCCGGCTCTCTAACCAATCCCGTCCTCTGACGCGCAAGGCGCTCCGCATGACAATCCCGCACAAGAAAATTTTGCTCCTGCCTGGCGATGGCATCGGCCCGGAAGTGATGGCCCAAGCGCGCCGGGTGATCGATCATCTCAGCCAATCGGGTGTCGCCAGCTTCGAGATCACCACGGATTTGGTTGGTGGTGCGTCGATCGAGGCGTTCGGCGCACCGATTACCGATGCGGTGATCGCCAAGGCCCGGGCCGCTGATGCGGTGCTGTTCGGCGCGGTGGGCGGGCCACAATGGGACCGTGAACCGTTCGATAATCGCCCGGAAATCGCGATTTTGGAGCTGCGCAAACAGCTTGGTCTGTTCGCTAATCTGCGCCCTGCCCCGGTGTTTGAGGCGCTGATCGATGCCAGTCCGCTGAAAGCGGATTTGGTGCGCGGGCTTGATTTGATGATTGTGCGTGAGGCCACGGGCGGTATTTATTTCGGCGAGCCGCGCGGCATCGAAACCCTGCCCGATGGCTCGAAGCGCGGCATCAATACTGAAGTCTATACCACTGCCGAGATTATTCGCGTTGGCCGCGTCGCGTTCGATTTGGCGCGCCAGCGCGATAAGCGCCTCACTAGCGTGGAAAAAGCCAATGTGATGGAATCCGGCCTGCTGTGGCGCGAAACCATCACCGCCCTTGCCGCTGACTATCCGGATGTGGCGTTGACCCATATGTATGCCGATAATTGCGCGATGCAGCTTGCGCGCAATCCGCGTCAGTTTGATGTGATTGTGACGTCAAACCTGTTTGGCGATTTGCTCTCGGACCTCGCCTCGATGTTGACCGGCTCGCTCGGCATGCTGGGCTCGGCCACACTCGGTGCCACCTTGCCGACCGGTAAACGCCATGCGCTCTACGAGCCAATCCATGGCTCCGCGCCCGATATTGCCGGGCAGAACAAGGCCAATCCGCTGGCGCAAATTCTCAGCCTGGCGATGTTGCTGCGCACCTCCCTGCATTCGCCCGAGGCGGCGACCCAAATTGAGCAGGCCGTGGCGGCGGCGCTGAATGCGGGCTATCGCACCCCTGATATCGCCGAGGCCGGGGCCAAGACCGTCAGCACCACCGCGATGGGCGATGCGGTGCTCGCAGCGTTGGGGGCGGGCGGCTAGATCAATTTATACCGGTCAGCGCGTCCGCTGACCGGTATGCACGCAGGGTTGGTGTGGCGGCTGCGTGCCAAAATGAAAGCTAATACCAGTCAGCGGTTACGCTGGCTGGTATTAGTTGGTTTAGGTTTTCTCGGCACCGATCAGAAATTCCACATTGCCTTCCGGCCCGGTGATTGGGCTTTCGGTGATGCCGCGCACCTGCCAGCCGGGGAGTGTGCTCCACCATTCGGCGATCATGGCGCAGACCGCCTCGCGCACCGCCGGGTCGCGCACCACCCCGCCTTTGCCCACCGCCTCGCGGCCGGCTTCGAATTGCGGTTTGATCAGTGCGACCGCGCAGGCACCAGGGCGGCAGAGCGCCAATCCGGCCGGCAGCACGGTGCGCAGGCCAATGAAGCTGGCGTCGCACACCACGATATCGATCGGATCGGTGATCAAATCGGCGGTTAGATGCCGCGCGTTGGTTTTTTCATAGACCACCACACGCGGATCATCGCGTAATTTCCAGGCGAGTTGCCCATGGCCGACATCGACAGCATGGACCCGTGCGGCACCTCGGCTGAGCAAGACATCGGTAAAGCCGCCGGTGGAAGCGCCGATATCGAGCGCGATCATGCCGCTCGGGTCGAACCCAAAATAATCCAGCCCGCGCACCAGCTTCAGCCCGCCGCGTGACACCCAGGGATGCGGTTTGGCGCGCACCAGCAAAGGTGCGGCCTCAGCGATCATGTCGCCGGGTTTATCGATGCGCCGCTCACCGGAAAACACCAGCCCCGCCATTACCGAGGCGGCAGCCTGGCTGCGCGTGTCACACAGACCGCGCTCGACCAACAAAATATCAGTGCGCCGCTTGGCCATAACCAAACCCTACTGAGCCAAACCGGGCATGACAAGTTTGGGGCCAGTGGGTGTGCCAGTAAGTGTATCAGTAAGCGGGCACGACAAAAGCGGCGCCGATTGAACCGGCACCGCTCACGGAAGCCGCGCTAACTAACCGCGCGCTAAACGCTTGGCCGTTCGCAACAAAATTTGGCGGTCTTCCGTGGCGCAGGACCGATAGAGCCGCATCAGCGCCAGTTCGTCGCCCTGGAGGGTGCCGGTTTCACCGGACACCAAATAGGCCAGCGATGTTCCGAGAACCTTGGCAATTCGCTCAAGATTCTCGCGCACCTGACCTGCGCGGTCAGTTTCCCATTGCGCAATCGCCGAACGTGATACCCCTAACTGACTGGCAAATTCGTCCTGGGTCAGATTATTGGCAAGGCGGAGCGCACGAATGCGCTGACCGACTGATTCTAGAGTGGGATTTTTTTTCGTAACCATATAATCTGTATAGATGCCTCAAATCCGATAATCCAGACTTATTTTAGATATTTTAATGCCTAACAATAATATAATTTTTGGTAAACCATTCCACCTAAAAGGCCAGAAACGCCACATTTAATCAACCAATGGTAGCAGTTTTTTCAATGAATTGCTGATATTGAGCCGAATTTTCCTGCTTATCCGATTGTCAGTAATATTTTTTGAACGATTCTATAATATAAATCTAAATCCAAATTTCTACCGATTCGGGTACAGTGCGCTACAAACCTTGGCAAGGCTCGTTTCGATCACGTGTTAGCCCCGGCGCAGCCTTGCTGCAAAGAATCCGTCCATACCGCCTTGATCCAGCCAAAATCCAGGATCAGTGCGTAACAATCCCTCGCGCGTTACCGCGTCAGCCAAGCCCGGCACTTGATCCGGACGGATTGGGTCGATCACCAAACGATGACGCTGCATCGCGGCTTTGACGCGGGCGAAACCTTCTTCCTCCTGCAACGAACACACGGCATAAACCAGCGTGCCGCCCGGCGCTAATCGTGCCATCGCCGCATCGATCAGCCGGTCCTGCAGCGCCGCACAGGACGCGACATCCGCCGGCCGGCGCAGATGCAAAATCTCGGGATGCCGGCGGATGGTGCCGGTCGCCGAGCACGGTGCGTCGAGCAAAATCATCGGATACGGGTCCAGCGTCACACTCAGCGCGTCCGCGATTTTAAGCTCACCGATGAGGCCCAGCCGTTGCATATTCTCAGCAAGCCGTCGCATCCGCTGCGCATCGCGGTCGAGTGCGGTAACGTGCGCGCCCTGTGCTGCGAGCTGCATGGTTTTGCCGCCGGGGGCGGCGCACATATCGAGTACACGCTGCCCTGTTACGTCGCCCAATAACCGCACCGGCAAAGCTGCCGCCGCATCCTGCACCCAGAATGTTCCGGCGCGAAACCCGTCCAACGCTGTAACATCGCTGCCCGCCGGTAACCGCGCCGTGCCAGTGGGCAGCATGATCGCGCCGTCCGGTGCGGACGTGCCGGGCTTGAGCGACAAATCAAGCGGCGCTTCCGTGCGATGGCCGAGCGCAATATCACGCGCGCGGGCGCCCCAACTGGCCCAGAGCCAGGCGGGTGTGTCCAGGCGCGGCGCATCCAGCGCGTCCAGCCCCGCCGGTCCGGCCTCGCTCACCCGGCGCAGCACCGCATTGACCAGCCCAGCGAATTTGGTCAGCCCGCGTGACCGCGCCAAATCCACCGCCGTTGCCACCGCCGCATGCGCGCCGGTGCCCAAATACAGCGATTGCGCGGCGCCAATCCGCAATATGTGCTGCACCGGCGTGGGCGGGGCGCGCTGCACATGCGCCTCGATCATCGCGTCCAAGCTGCCTAAATGCCGCAGCACCGTCGCGGCAATCCGGTGCGCCGCTGCCCGGTCCCGTGGCTCGGCGGCCACGCGCACCCGGTCCAAAGCCGCATCCAGCGTTCCATGCCGATCCAGCACCGCTGCCACCAGATCAAACGCAATCGCGCGGGTCGGATCAATCGGGGCGTGCATCATTCCATCGTGATCGGAGAAACAGGGATGGTGGAGCTGAGGGGAATCGAACCCCTGACCTCCTCATTGCGAACGAGGCGCTCTCCCAACTGAGCTACAGCCCCATCCCTGCGCACCGCATCGCCCAACCGCGCCGCCTAGTCAAGCGCCCGCGCATTGCGCCGCGCGCGTCAGTTGGGTAACCCGGTGCCAGACAGGAGCAAAAATATGCTGTACTCGGTGTTCTGGTTCCTCAACGAGATCCTCGAACTCTTTATTTATGTGTTGATCGCCACCGCCATTTTCAGTTGGCTCGAAGCCTTCGGCGTGCTCGATTCCCGCAACCGCACCGTCTATAAAATCGGCGATGTGCTGGACCGGCTGACCAGCCCGGTGTTGGCGCCGGTGCGCCGCTTTGTGCCGTCGCTCGGGGGCATCGATATTTCGTTTATCATTGTTTTTCTCGTGTGCCGGGCGCTGCAAATCTTTTTGGGCGGCCTCTACGGGCATCTTGCGGCTGCCGGGATCAGTTGAGCATGACGGCGCAGATCATCGATGGCCGCGCCGTCGCCGCTGCGCTGCGCGAAGCGGTCGCGGCGCGCGCCAGCGCCCTGCCCTATCGCCCCGGTCTGGCGGTGGTGCTGGTCGGCGATGATCCGGCTAGCCGCGTTTACGTCCGCAATAAAGACAAGGCTGCCTTGCAAGCAGGGCTACATGCCCGCACGATTGCACTCCCTGCTGAGACGTCGCAAGCCGCGCTGCTGGCCCTGATCGACACGCTTAATCGCGATCCGCAGACGGACGGGATTTTGGTGCAATTGCCCTTACCCGCCCATATCAGCAGCGAAACCGTGCTGCGCGCGATTGATCCGGCCAAGGATGTCGATGGGTTTCACCCCGATAATGTGGCCGCCCTCACCCTGGGCGCGCCGCGCCTCGTGCCCTGCACCCCGCGCGGCATCATGCTGTTGCTTGAGCATGCGCAGATACCGCTCCGGGGTGCCCGCGCGCTGGTGATTGGGCGCTCCAACATCGTGGGCAAGCCGGTGGCCGCCTTGCTGCTCGCGCAGAACGCCACGGTGACCATCGCCCATTCGGCAACCCGTGACCTCGCCGCCGAATGTCGCCGGGCTGAGATTATCATCGCGGCTGTTGGCCGGCCCGAAATGGTCCGGGGCGATTGGATTATGCCGGGTGCTACCTTGATCGATGTTGGGATCAACCGCACCGAGGCGGGAACATTGGTCGGTGACATTGCCTACGCCGAAGCGCTGCCCGTTGCGGGCGCGGTGACCCCGGTTCCTGGCGGCGTCGGCCCGATGACGATTGCGTGTTTGCTTGAAAATACCCTCACCGCCGCCATCGCCCGGCGCGGTTAATGCTAGCAGCCTGTCGGAGTGAGATTGGCAGCAGTTTTTTGTGTCCGGGCTGAATTTGTTTGTCTGGTGTTTTGTTGTGAGGTTTCCTCTGGGCGAAGCTGGGTTTGAAAGGCTGGTGGGCTATCCGGCCACCCATAGCCACCACCCACCGTCTCTATTGGCACCAAAATGGCGTGGCGCGGCCTCAAGTTGCGGCGGCCAGGGCGAACATCCGCTTGATATTCCAGGCCATGGTCACGAGGCTCCACTCGCCGCGCACTTGGTTGAGCCCACGGAGCAGAAACTGACGGAACCCGAGTGCGGATTTGATGATGCCAAACACCGGTTCGGGTGTTTGCTTCCGCAGAGCGTAGAGCTTTTTGCCTGCTGCAGTCTGCAGGCGATGTGCCATTGCCTGAAGCGGGGTGGGGTCTTCGGGCAGATCAGGTGCGGGATCAAAGCGTTCAGCGAGCGAGGGGTGATGCGCC
>JBMFWT010000027.1:0-30764 GCA_049964975.1 Acidiphilium sp. | reverse complement strand
GCTCCAGCGTTTATCTCTCCTCAACCGCCGCGAGCCACCCAGCACCCTCGACCCTGTCGAACATGACCATCGGCCTGCTCGGCTCCCTCAACAACGGCTCAGTCGTAGGCGGCACCCTCAATCTCGATGGCGTGAATATCGGCGCCACCAGCACCATCGTCACCGGCATCGGGCATAATCTGATTTACGCCCAAGGCTCAGTCGTCAATTACGGCACCATCGAAGCCGCCGGCACCAGCTCAAGCGATGGCGTGGCAATCGTCACCGGAACCGGCAGCAGCTTCACCAATGCCGGGCTGATCGAAGCCGTCGGCGGGCTCGATCCCGCAACCATCGGCAGCTACAGCTCACCCGCGTCTACCTTCATCAATAACGGCACGCTGGAAGCCAACGGCACCCTCACCGGCTCCTCGCCCAGCAATGCCGGGGAATTGGTGATCAATGACTATATCACCGCCAGCGCTGGCAGTTCTGGCACCATCCTGATGACCAATGGCGGCATCGTCGAGCTGAAAGACAGCGCCGCCGCCAACCAAACGCTGCTATTCGGCACCAACGGCGGCACGCTCGATCTGAGCACCACCGCCGATGTGTCGAGCGGCGTCTTGATCCCCACCTTGACCGGCTTTGGCTATTTGAGCGCCATCGACCTGACCGGATCGCTGTTCTCATCATTCGTATCAGAATCCTTGATCACAACCGGCACCAACACCACGCTGGTCGTCTCCGAGGGCACCGCTGCCGGCAACTACACCTCCAGCTTCAGCCTGGTCTTCGCCGGCCATCCGCAAAACCTCACCTTCACCAACAACGCCACCGTCACGCTCGATGGCGCAAACCAATCTGCCATTGTGATCACCGCACCCTGCTTTGCCGAAGGCACCCGCATTCTCACCCCGCGCGGTGAAATTCCGGTCGAGGCGCTGCAAATTGGCGATCACATCATCACCATCCATCACGGCACGCCGCGCCACGCGGCGATCCGCTGGCGTGGCCAGCGGCGCGTGTCCCTGGCCCAGCACCCGGCGCCCGAGCGGGTCGCACCGATCATCATCGAACCCGGCGCGCTGGGCGAGGCAACGCCGCATCGCCGGTTGGCGCTCTCGCCCGATCACGCGCTGCTGCTCGATGGCCTGCTGATCGAGGCCAAAAACCTGGTCAATGGCACCACCATCCGCCAAGATTTCAATCCGCGCAGCATCACCTATCACCATCTGGAGCTTGATCAGCATAGCGCCGTTCTCGCCGAAGGCGCTGCGGCGGAAACCTATTTGGAATCAGGCAATCGCCATCAATTCGAGGGCCAATCCGCCCTCGCGATGATCGCGGATTTCGCCGCCACCCAACCCGTCCCGCGCTTCGCCCCGCTCTGCGATCGCGGACCCGCGGTCACCGCCATCCGCCAACGGCTCGCCGCCATCGCCATCGCAGCGGGCTATCGCATCGCCCATGCCAGCGCCGCCAACCCGAGCGGCTTGATAATCGAAGCCGATGGCCAGATCATCCATGGCGAGCCAAAAGGCGCCGGGCGCGTCCTGTTCACCGCCCCTGCCACGCTGCGCCGCGTGCGGCTGCACGCCCCATCGGGCGTTCCCGCCGAGATCGATCCCGCAGCGACCGACCGGCGGCGTTTGAGCCTCGCCCTGCGCGGTCTCGCTTATGGCGGTCAGGACTTGGCGCTGGATGATCATTGTTTTGCCGCCGGGTTTTTCGCTCCTGAAGGCGCATTCCGGTGGGCCGGGCCGGAGGCGATCTTGGATTTTGCCCATCTCGCCCCCGCCTCGCAGCTCACCCTGCTGGTGCATGATTTCGCACCGCATTGGGTGGCCCCGCAGCACCCATGCCCGCTCAAGGTTGCTTGACCCAGAGCACATTAATGTGTGTAACGATCACACCCGTAACAAGAGCGTAATGGAGCGAAACTATGGCTGATCTGCCACCGATCAAAAAACCCGGCTGGGTTGGCGAATTTCAAGCGTTTCTGATGCGCGGCAACGTGGTCGATCTGGCCGTCGCCGTGGTGATCGGCGCCGCCTTCACCAAAATCGTCAATTCGCTGGTCGCCGATCTCATCAACCCTTTGATCGGGCTCGTTACCGGCGGCGTCGATTTCTCCAATCATTTCGCCACCCTCTCCGGCAAGGTCGAACCAACCCTGGCCGCCGCCAAAAAAGCCGGGGCCGTCACCCTGAATTATGGCGTCTTCATCAATGCCGTGATCAATTTCGTTATCGTCGCGTTCGCAATTTTCTGGCTGGTGCGGATGATCCAAAAACTCTACGCCAAGCCCGCCGCCCCCGCAGCGCCCCCGCCGCCCACGGTCTCGGAAAGCCTGCTCACCGAAATTCGCGATTTGCTGAAGGCCGCCGAAACCAAATAATCAAGCCTCCACCGGCTTGCGCTTGGTGACCGCCAGCAACCGTTCACGCAAATTGCCGGTCGGCTTGGGATTATCGCGCGGCAATACCAGCACCGCGCGCAAGCCCGGATGATTATCCTCCAACCGGATCCGGCCATTATGCAACTGGGCAATCGCCGCGACCAACGCGAGGCCAAGGCCGGTGCCCGGCGTATTGCGCGCCGCTTCCGCCCGGTAAAACCGCTCCGTCGCCCGCGCACGATCAGATTCGGGAATACCCGGGCCATTATCGGTGATATGGATTTCGATAAACTCAGAATCCCGCCGGGCAGCGAGCCGCACCACCCCGCCATCCGGGGCAAATTTGATCGCATTATCGAGCAAATTGGCAATCGCCTGCTGCAACATATCGACATCGCCGATCAAATTGAGCGCGTCCGGCCAGCTCGCATCGAAGGTGATGCCCCGCTCTTCCGCGGCGGCCTCATAAAATTCGGCCAAATCCGCAATCACCGGCGTCAAATTAATCGCCGCAAACGCCGATCGGCGCGCACCGGCCTCAATCTCGGCAATCCGCAGCAGCGCCTGAAACACCCGCACCACCCCATCGAGCTCCGCCGTCGCCCGCTCGATGGCCGCGCGCAATTCATCAGCATCGGTGCTGTGCGAGGCAGCAAATTCCAGCCGAGTGCGCGCCCGCGCAATCGGGGTGCGCAAATCATGCGCGATGGCGTTGGAAACCTGGCGCACCCCATCCATCAACCGGGCGATCCGATCCAGCATGTCATTGATCGTCTCGGCCATGATATCAAACTCATCGCCGGTATAATCGCGCCGGACCCGCTTGCTCAGATCACCGCGCGCCACCGCCCGCGTGGTGGCGCTAATATCGCCAATCGAGCGGCTAAACAGCCCGCGCACCACCAACGCGCCGACCACACCCAGCCCCACCATCGCGGCGAGCGCCCAGATCATCGCATCACGCAAAATGCGCCGTAATTTGACCTGCATTTCAATATCGCGGCCCACCAGCAATTGATCGCCATCGGGCAGCGCGTAGGCCCGCAATTGCGCTGCCGATTTTTTATTAAAATGCTCAATCGGCAGGCTATACAGCACATTATCCTGGTTCACCGCTTGCGGCCAGGCGGACATATTGCCAATCACCCGGTTGCCGAGCGGATCAACCAGCAAATAAATCGCCGAATCATCCGGATTTTCCCTGATCCGATTGCGCAACGCCAGCACCACGGCCGGGATACCGCCGGTGCGGTAATGGTTCAGCAGCCCAGCACCATCGGCGCGGATCGCCACTTCGGTCTGCCGGCTCAGCAAACCCAGCGTAGTATAACGCAGCGACGCCGCCAGCACGATGGTCGACACACCGAACACCAACCCATAGAGCACGGCAAATCGCACACTGGCCGAGCGCAGCACGGTGCGTTTGCGCACCATCGGTTCCGCCTCAAGCGGGCGCCGGATCGGCTCGGCAAGCCCGTCGGTCGCCTCGCTGTCGGGGATGTCCGCCATCCGGGCTTCGATCAATATCGGTCGAGGTCAAATCGACAGATTCGACCTCGACCAATGACATTGATTGGCAAACCAAGGTTAGAGCATGGTTGATGATCAGCCATCACGCTCTAGGGCTCCTCAACCCTCAGCATATAACCCGCATTGCGCACCGTATGGAGCAACGTCGTGTCAAACGGTTTATCGATTTTCTGGCGCAGCCGCGAGACATGCACATCAATCACATTAGTTTGCGGATCGAAATGGTAATCCCACACCCCTTCGAGCAGCATGGTGCGGGTCACCACCTGGCCAGCATGGCGCATCAAATATTCGAGCAGACGAAATTCCCGTGGCTGCAAATCGATTTTCTGCCCGGCGCGCTTCACCCCGCGCGAGAGCAAATCCATCTCCAAATCCCCCACCGTCAGCCGGGTGGCTGGCCCCTCGCCCTTGCCGCGCCGCGCCAGCGCCTCAACGCGGGCGAGCAACTCGGCAAACGCAAACGGCTTGGTCATGTAATCATCGCCCCCGGCCTTGAGGCCTTTGACCCGATCATCAACCTGCCCCAACGCCGAGAGAAACATCACCGGCGTCGCATTATCCTGCGCACGCAATGTTTCCAGCAACCGCAACCCATCAATCCCGCCCGGCAACATGCGATCCAGAATAATCGCATCGAAATTCTCCGATGCCGCGAGAAACAAGCCATCCCGGCCATTATCGACATGCTCAATCGTATGGCCCGCCTCGCGCAGACCCTTCACCACAAAACCCGCTACGTCTTTATCATCTTCAACCACAAGAATGCGCATCATTCGCTCCTGAGTTCGGCCGGTCTCCGGCCAATGGTGACCGGCAAGGCATAGAGCCTGCCGCGTCGTTCAACTTCGAGAATCTCGCGCCGCCCCGGCATACTCGCCGCAATCATCCGGGTCAGATCATTCGCATCCCCTACTTTATGGTGATTGACCGCCAGAATAACATCACCCGGCGCCAAGCCTAATCCGCCCGCTGGCCCCTGCGGATCAACGCCGGTAATCACCGCACCGGGCAGCGCCCCGGCCCGATCCGTCGCACTAATCCCCAGCCAGCCGCGCGCGATACTGCCATGGGCGATCAACGCGGCGATCACCCGCCGCGCCAAATTGGACGGGATCGCAAAGCCAATCCCCACCGAGCCGCCGGAGGGCGAGACAATCGCGGTATTCACCCCGATCACATGGCCGCGCATATCAAAAGACGGCCCGCCCGAATTGCCCGGATTGATCGGCGCATCGAGCTGGAAAAACCGATCGAACGGATCATCATCAATCTGCCGTCCGCGCGCCGAAATGATCCCGGCGGTAAACGACGTGCCCAAATCAAACGGATTGCCGGCGGCCAAAATCCAATCGCCCACCTGCATATGCGCCGAATCACCCCAGGTCACCGTCGGCAAATCCGCACCAACATCGATTTTCACAATGGCGAGGTCGGTCAATTGATCGGTGCCCACAACACGGGCCGATACCTGACGGCCACTATCGAGCGTCACGACAATTTCCCGCGCATTGCCGACCACGTGATTGTTGGTGACGATAATGCCCGCCTTGGTCACCACAAAACCCGAACCCGCCGCCTGCACGGCGCGCGGCGCGACCGGCGCAGCAGGCCGAGTGATCTGATGGCGCTGATTGGGCATATCGAGGCGCGGTGCGGCCGGCGCCGGCCCGGCATATTGGATCACCGAAATCCCCACAATCGAGGGGGCCACTGCGCGCACCAACGGCGCAAAACTCTGCGGCGCCAAGCGAACATCCAACCCATGCGCCATCGCCCGCTGCGCCAACAGGCCAGCTCCCAGCACACCGCCCCCCAGCATGGGCAACGCCGCCATCACCCTTCGGCGCGAAATCGTCATCACCGGCACTCACCATCAAGCATGATTGGACATGGCACTGGCCGGGCACCGGCGCAAGATAATCCATGGTTCGCTCATTCTCCGCATCATCATCAACGGTGATCCACGGGCATCACCGAGTCTCAACCCGTGGCCTTATCGCAACAGCGGATTCAATTCACTGATAACCCGCCCAAAATGGCTAAAAATATCAAATTTTTCATCGCGCCACGAGATTGCGGCAACCCCCTCTTTCACTTTCGCCTAAAACTTGCCACAATCGGCCTCGTGATGCGAGTGCATGCCTCTTGTGCCGCGCTGAACGATGACGCCGTTTTACTGGTTGGACCGCCCGGAGCCGGGAAGTCTGACCTGTTATTGCGGCTCATTGATCGCGGCTTTGCTCTGATCGGCGACGATCAGATCAT
Organism: Acidiphilium sp.; assembly: GCA_049964975.1. Classification (GTDB taxonomy): domain Bacteria; phylum Pseudomonadota; class Alphaproteobacteria; order Acetobacterales; family Acetobacteraceae; genus Acidiphilium. The sequence continues at coordinate 24,586 of JBMFWT010000027.1, read as the reverse complement.
CATCGAAGGCGGGCAAGTGCGCCCGTGCACTGCAATCGCCGGGATGGTCGAATTGCGCGGATTGGGCTTGTTTGAACTGGAATTTCGGCCTTCGGCGACCTTGCGGCTGATCGTGCAGCTCGGCGCCCACGCCGTGCGCCTGCCCGCTTTCGCGCCGAGCGCAACCCCGGTGATCACGCTCGACCCCAGCGCGCCCTCCGCGCCAATCCGCGTGCATTGGGCGCTCGATGCCGCCTGTGGCCGCCGCACCCAACGCTGCGGAGCCTTCGCCGCATGATGATGATGGCCGCATTGAGCGTGGCGCGATGACTGATCCAGCGCGCATCGTGGTGGTCAGCGGCCTATCGGGGGCTGGCAAAAACTCGATCATGCGTAGCCTTGAGGATATCGGCTTCGAGGCAGTCGATAATGCGCCGCTGAAATTGCTCGACTCGCTGATCCATACCGACCACCGCACCGCCATCGGCGTCGATGTCCGCACCCGCGATTTCAACGCTGCCGAATTGATCGAAACCCTCACCCGCCTGCGCGCCGAGGGCGTGCAGCTCGATTTGGTGTTCGCCACCGCCGAACCCAGCGTGCTGCAACGCCGCTATACCGAAACGCGCCGGCGCCATCCCCTCGCCCCGCACGGCACCATCGCCGAAGGCGTCGAGACCGAGCGCGCCCTCACCATGGCCCTGATCAGCGCCGCCAATTGGGTGATCGACACATCCGATCTGCCCTTGCCCAAGCTGCGCGAGATGATCGGCGCCCGCTATAGCGGCGCGGAAGACGGGCTTGCCGTGACGCTGGTCTCCTTCGCCTTCCCCAACGGCACCCCGCGCGATGCCGATTTGATGTTCGATGCGCGCTTCCTGCGCAACCCGCATTACATAGCGGATCTGCGCGCTTTGACAGGTCTCGACGCTGCGGTTCGTGCCTATATCGATAGCGACACGGATTACCCGGGCTTCTTCCGCCGCCTCGCTGATCTGGTGGATTTCCTGCTGCCGCGCTTCCAGCGTGAAAGCAAAACCTACGCCACCATCGCCGTTGGCTGCACCGGCGGACGGCACCGCTCCGTCGCGGTGATCGAAGCCCTGGCCGAGCACCTCACCGGACAAGGCTGGCGCATCCGCATCGAACATCGCGCCCTGGGCCAAACCCGCGACGCCAAAGCCCAAAAAACGCCAGCCCCAACAACCACAGCCGAATCGCTGGGCCCCTGGAACTCGATATCAGCGGCAGACTCGCCGCGCGCTTTTGGAGAAACACGATGATCGGAGTGTCGAGATGATCGGCCTCGTCCTGGTCAGCCACGGCACCCTGGCCGATGCGCTGCGCGATGCCATGGAGCATGTGGTCGGCCCCCAGCGCAATGTCGCGACCGTCGCGGTTGGCGCTGATGAGGATATCGAGCAGCAGCGCGCCGAAGTTGCCGCCCGCGTCGCCGAGGTCGATACCGGCGATGGGGTGGTGGTGCTCACCGACATGTTCGGCGGCACACCCTGCAATTTGGCGATGTCGATGCTGGCGCGCCCCGGCGTCGAAGTGCTGGCCGGAATGAATTTGCCGATGCTGGTCAAACTCGCCAAAATCCGTGGCTCGCACGGGCTGATCGAGGCCGTACACTGCGCCGAAGCCGCCGGGCGCAAATATATCGCCAGCGGGTCTGACGTGCTGCACGCAAGCCTGCCCCGCCGCGCCGTTGGATAACCAATCATCGTGGTTTTTCTCTCCTCATGAGTGACGGCGGCGAAGCCTCCGCCCTGCGGCTGGTGCAAAATGTGGTGATCCGCAATAAGCGCGGCCTACATGCGCGCGCCGCCGCCAAATTGGTCACCCTGGCCGAGCGGTTCAGCGCCTCGGTCGAAGTTGGGCGCGACCAGCAATTCGTCTCCGCGCAATCGATCATGGGCCTGATGATGCTCGGTGCCGCCCAAGGTTGCACCATCGAAATCACCGCCGAAGGCTGGGACGCCAAAGAAGCGCTCGAAGCCATCGTGGCGCTGGTCGAAGCAGGTTTCAACGAATCCGATTGAGTGTGTTAGAAGTTTGGGATGCGACAGGCCGATCCCTCGCTCCGTAAGCCGCGCCGGCAGCTCACCCTGCCCGGCACCTTCGTGGTGCCCGGCATCGCCATCGGGCCAATCGCCTTTGCCGCCGAGCCCAAGCTCGAAATCACCCGCCAAAAAATCGCCGCAGCCGACATCGCCGCCGAGCGCCGCACGCTCGATGAAGCGGTGGTGCGCGCCCGCCAGCAACTGATCAAGCTACGCGCCCGGCTCGCCCATTTGCCCGAGGAGAGCGAAGGCGAATTAGGGCCGCTGCTCGATGCGCATGTCCATATGCTCGATAAATCGCGGCTGATGCGCGCCATCTACGCGGCGATCGAGGAAAAACTGGTCTCCGCCACCACCGCCGTGCTCGATGTCAGCGAAGCCCAAGCCACCGCGATCCTGGAAAACCAGCCCCTCACCGCCGATGATAGCGGTGCCGCCGCGCGCCAGGCCGAAGAGGTCCGCGACCTGGGCCGCCGCCTGTTGCGCAATTTGATCCATCTGCCGTTCCGCAGCTTCACCGGCCTGCCGCCGGGCAGCCTGCTGGTGGCCGACGCGCTGCGCCCCGCCGATGCCGCCCTGATCGCCCCCAATCATTTCGCCGGCATTGTCACCGAGGAAGGCAGCGATGGCGGCCACACGGCGGTCATGCTGCGCGCCATCGGCATTCCCGCCGTGCTCGGCGTCAGCGGCCTGATCGCTGCCGCGCGCGAAGGCAGCCTCGCCGTGCTCGATGGCACCACCGGCCAAATCACCCTCAATCCCGGCGCGCGCCTGCTGGCCAATGCCGCGCAAAGCCGCACCCGCTTCGCCAGCGCCCAGCGCGGCCTCGCCCGGCTCCGGCGCCTCGCCTCCACCACCGCCGATCATGTGCCCATCGAGCTGCAAGCCAATATCGAGCTGCCGTTTGAACTACCGATGGTGGTGCGCTCCGGCGCCAGCGGCGTTGGGCTGATGCGCAGCGAATTCCTGTTCATGAACCGCGACAGCCTGCCCGACGAAGCCACCCAGCTTGCCATCTATCGCGACACCATCGAAGCGATGGATGGCGACCCGGTCACCATCCGCCTGCTCGATTGGGGTTCGGACAAGCAAATCGAGGCCCTGGTCAGCGCCGGGCTGGTACCCGAAACCCGCGAGGAAAATCCGGCCCTCGGCCTGCGCGGCGTGCGGCTGCTGGGCGATGCGCCTGCCTTGCTGGAAACCCAACTCGCCGCGATGCTGCGCGCCGCAATCTATGGCCCGGTGCGCATCCTGATCCCCATGGTGTGTCGCCCGCGTGAAATTACCCTGGTGCGCACGGCGATGAACCGGGTCTGGCGGCGGCTGGAGGCCGCGCATGTCCGCCTGCCCGCCGCGCCACCGCCGCTCGGCGTGATGATCGAAACCCCCGCCGCCGCCATCGCCGCCGCCGCCTTGGCCCGCCATGCTGATTTTTTCTCGATCGGCACCAATGATTTGACCATGTACACCCTCGCGGCGGACCGTGCCCTGCCCGCCCGCTTCGGCCTCTATGACGCGCTGGAACCGCCGGTGCTGCATTTGATCGCCATGATCGTCGCCGCTGCGGCCAAGGCGCGCATCCCGGTCTCGCTATGCGGTGAGTTAGCCAGCCGCCCGGAAGCCGCGCCCTTGCTGATCGGGCTGGGGCTGCGCAGCCTCTCAATGCATGGCAGCGCCATCCTGCCGGTCAAGCGCGTGGTCCGATCCGTCAGCCTCAGCCAATGTGAAAGCCTCGCCGCCGCCGCCCTCAGCACCAGCGACGTCGCCGCCATCCACGATTTGCTCAGCACCCCAAAATAACGCCCCAAACCAAGGCCAAAAAACAAGGCCAAAAAAAAGCGGCCGGTGCGAAACCGGCCGCCTCTCATCACGCGCCGCGCAACCACGCGCCGCGCAGCAATCAACCTCAGTTGCGGCGATTACCCATAAATTGCAGCAGGAACAAAAACAGGTTCAGGAAGTTCAGATAAAGCTGCAACGAGTCGAACACCGCCCGCTTGCCCGCAATATCCTGGCCGAACCGGCTGCCGAACTGAAGATAATCGGCCTTGATCCGCTGCGTGTCATACGCGCACAGCCCGGTGAAAATCAGCACCCCGAACCCGCTGATGATATACTGCATCTGCGAGGATTGCATGAACATGTTGATCACCATCGCAATCAACAAGCCAATCACGCCCATGATCAGGAAGCTGCCAAACTTGGTCAGGTCAGTGCGGGTGGTGTAGCCATACAAGCTCATCGCGCCGAACGTGGCGGACGCGGTAAGGAACGTCGTCACCACCGAAGCCCCGGTATAGACCAGGAAAATATTCGCCAAGCTCGCACCCATCACCGCGCAAAACGCCCAGAACATTGCCTGGACCTGCACCGTGGAGAGCCGATTGACGCCAAAGCGCATCACCAAAATAAAGCCGAGCGGCGCGAACATCAGCACATAAGCAAGCAGGCTGGGTTGGCGCACCATCTGACCGTGCGAATTCTCTGCCAGCGGATAGAGGCTATTAATCAACCCACTATTCGCCACACCATAAGAAACCAGGGCGGTCAGCAGCAAGCCGGACGCCATCCAGTTATAAACGCGCAACATATAGGCGCGCAGACCTTGATCGAGCACACCCGTGCCCGCCATGGTTGCCGCACCGCGATATGAGCGCATGTCAGGACCTTGAGCCATGTATCACCAACGCTCCGTTCAGGGCGACACTAGCGTCGCCCGCAAACCCCTATTTCGGCGAAATCGGTGCAAGAATCAAGAGTTTTCAACCGGATGATAGATGAGATCGGCGTAACGATCGGGTTAACCTACGTATATAACCGTAGAATCACCCGATCTTCACGATATCTTTACCCCCCTAACCGGGAGGTCCGCCTCAGCGGCGCAGCTTCAAGCGGCCAATCAACGCCTCATAGCGCTTCGCATCCTGGCGCTTGACGTAATCCAGCAGGCGGCGGCGGCGGCCCACCAGCATCAACAGGCCCCGGCGCGAATGGAAATCCTTCGCATGGGTCTTCAAATGCTCAGTCAGGCTGGAAATCCGCTCGGTCAGCAGGGCAACCTGCACTTCCGGGCTGCCGGTATCGGTCGGGCCATTGGCATAGTCGGCGATAATCGCCTGACGGCGTTCGGGCAAAATCGACATCGTTGTACTCCACAGGTCAGGGTTGCAGGAAACGCTCGGTGCGGAGCAGGCCCTCGGCCATGCGCCCCAACGCAACGCAGCTCTCCTCCGCCATCAACCGCACCAGCCCATCATCAGGGTTCGCGGCCTCCGGAATCCGACCCATCAAGGTCACCAAGCTTAAAGCTAGGCCCTGTTTGAGGTCAGCAATCTCGCGGGACGTTAGGGCCAGCGCCGGGATGTCGGCCAGCGCGGTCGTAACAGACAACACAAAATTCGGATCAGCTCCGGCCTCTTGCCCCATCTCCGCCAGCTTGTCCAGCGTCACCGCCCGCTCAATGGTGAACGGCCCCACCGCCAAGCGCCGTAGCACGGCAATATGCCCCACCGCCCCCAGCGCCTGCGCCAAATCCCGCGCCAATGAGCGCATATAAACCCCCTTGCCGGAGGCCACCTCAAACACCGCATGATCGGCATCAACCCGCTCGACCAGCTCAAACCGATCAATCTGCGCCGGTCGCGCCGCCAGCGCCGGTGGCGCTCCCTGCCGGGCCAGATCATAAGCCCGCTCGCCATTCACCTTGATCGCCGAAAATGCCGGCGGCACCTGCATAATGGAACCCCGAAACGCGCTGAGCGCCGCGCGGATCGCCGCATCGTCAGGCCGAACCTCGCTGGTCGCCACCACCGCGCCATCCGCATCATCCGAATCCCGCGCTTCGCCGAATTTCAGGGTGAACCGATAAAGCTTGGTACCATCCATAATATAGGGCACGGTCTTGGTCGCCGCCCCCAGCGCAATCGGCAGCAACCCGGTCGCCAGCGGATCGAGCGTGCCGCCATGACCCACCTTGGCGGCGTCCAAAATCCGCTTGATCCGCGCGACCGCATGCGCGCTGGTAATGCCTTGCGGCTTATCCAGAATAATCCAGCCATTGATTGGCCGACCGCGTGACTGCCGTGATTGGGGCCGACCCATAAATTCATCCTATTCGATTGATGCGAGACGGTCTGATAGCGAAGCCGATTAGCGACGACCAGCCCCGCGCCGCAACAAAAACAACCCTTGCTCGCCAAACAAATTGGCCAGCATCGGTGCGCGCCGCCACGGCGCCCGCCGTCCCGCCTCATCCGCCGCCAGCCATTGCTCAACCTCATACCCCTCCACCGCACAGAGCGCGAAAAAATCCCGCATGGTGCAAGGATGGATATTCGGCGTCTCATACCACATCCGCCCCCAGGTCCGCGTCATCGGCATGCGCCCGGTGGTCAAAAGCTGCCAGCGCAAGCTCCAATGGCCGAAATTCGGAAAACTGACGATGGCGCGCGCACTAATCCGCAGCATTTGCCGCAACACCTCGCGCGGCTTCTCCACCGCCTGCAAGGTGCGCGACAGCACCACCACGTCAAACGCATCATCCGGATAATGCGCCAAATCGCTATCGGCATCGCCCTGCATCACCGGCAGCCCATGCGCCACCGCGCGGGTCACCTCCGCCATGTCGATCTCCAGCCCGCGCGCGTCACAGCCTTTGGTGCGAAACAAATATTCAATCAACGCCCCATCGCCGCAGCCAATATCCAACACCCGCGCTCCCGGCGCGATCATCTCCGCAATCAATTCCAAATCCACCCGCATCGATTTGGACACCAGCCGCACCGCCCCGCGCTCGCTCATGGTCGCAACCCCAGCGATTCCGCGCACCCGGCCAAAAACCCCGCCACCGAACGCGCCAGATCCGGCTCATCGAGCAAAAACGCGTCATGCCCCTTATCGCTGATGATTTCCACGAACGAGACATTAGCCGCCACCTGATTGAGCGCACGCGCAATCGCCCGGCTCTGCGCGGTCGGGAACAGCCAATCCGAACTAAAGGATACCAGCAAAAACCGCGTGCTGGTGCCCTGAAACGCCGCCGCCAAGCTGCCGCCATGATCGGCGGCCAAATCAAAAAAATCCATCGCGCGAGTAATGCATAAATAGGAATTGGCATCAAAACGCCGCACGAAGCTGGAGCCTTGATGCTCCAAATAACTCTCCACCGCGAACCGGTCCCCAAACAAAGCGCCGCCCAGCGCCGCCCCACCCTGGATGCGTCGGCCAAATTTCCGCGACAATGCCGATTCCGACAAATAGGTGATATGCGCCGTCATCCGCGCCACACCAAGGCCGCGCGCCGGGATCACCCCATGATCGCGATAGCGCCCCTCATGAAAATCCGGATCAGCCAGAATCGCCTGACGCCCCACCTCATGAAACGCGATATTCTGCGCCGAATGATACGCAGCCGCGGCAATCGGCACGGCAGCGAACATCATCTCGGGATACATCGCGGCCCAGGCCAGCACCTGCATCCCCCCCATCGACCCGCCAACCACCGCAAACAGCCGCTCAATGCCCAGCGCATCGATCAGCGCCTTCTGCGCGCGCACCATGTCCTGAATGGTCAGCGGCGGAAAATCGACACCCCAGGGTGCCGCCCCCTCGGCACGCGGGCTCGCCGGCCCGGTGCTGCCCATGCAGCCGCCCAACACATTGCTGCAAATCACAAAATACCGGTCAGTATCCACCGGCTGACCCGGCCCGACCAACCCGCCCCACCAGCCCGGCTTGCCGGTGACCGGATGGGTTTCCGCCACATATTGATCGCCGGTCAGCGCATGACACACCAAAATCGCATTGCTGCGCTCGGCATTGAGCTGCCCATAGGTGCGATAAGCAAGCCGCACCGCATCGAGCGTGACGCCACAATCGAGCGTCAGCCCATGGTCAAGGCGCAGCGATTGATGCACAATCTCGGGCAAAGGCGTCAGATCCATGGCGCCGCATATGCGCTGCCGGGCGCGCCACGACAAGCGGGCGGTGGCACCCATGCGGTCATAGCCAGTCGGTTGCGCTCTTGCCCTGCGCGCGCCCTGCTGTATCTAGCCCGGTTATGGCCATGATATTTCATGGTTGCGGACCTATTGTACTGACTTCTATCGCGAATTGAGGACTCTATGGCCGAATCGGCAATACCCACCCCTCCGATCGACACCAGCGATGCGGCGGCGCTGCGGGCATTACGCGCTGAAATCGACGCGCTGGATGATCGGCTACATGATTTGCTGATGGAACGCGCGCGCATCATCGAGCGGGTCAAGCGCGATGGCGGCAAGCGCGGCGTGATGATCCGCCCCGGTCGCGAAGCCCAAATGCTGCGCCGGCTGCTCGCCCGGCATCGCGGCGCGCTGCCCCCGCAAACCATCATCCGCCTCTGGCGCGAGCTGTTCACCGGCGCGCTCACCATCGAAGGCGGCCTGACCATCGCGGTCGATGACAAAAACGAGGATTTGGCAGCGGTCGCGCGCGAGCATTTCGGCCCACTCGCCCCGTTGCGCAAACATCGCTCGGCCTCGCAAGCCCTGAACGATCTCACCAACGGCGCAGCGCAAGCCGCCGTCATGCCGATCCCGAGCGAGGCCGATGATGACAGCGCCGCCTGGTGGACCGGGCTGATGCATGGCGGCGCGCCCCGCCTGCAAATCATCGCCAAACTCCCGTTCTGGGCCAAGCGCAGCGAGGGTCTGCCCACCGCCTCCGCCTATGTGGTGGCCCCCATCCTGCTTGATCCGAGCGGCCATGATCACGGGTTGATCGGCATCGAAACCCCGCCAGACACCAGCACCGCGCGGATCATGGCCGCCTTGAAAGAAGCCGGGTTCGAGGGCGTCACCGTGATGTCACGGCGCAGCGAACGCGGCGAGCCGCGCTACGCCCTGGCCGAAGTGATCGGGCTGGTGGCGCTCGATGATCCGCGCATCGCCGCCCTGAGCCAAATTTTCCGCGCCCCCGCCATGGTGCTGGGCGGCTTTGCCGTCCCGATCACCGAATTTCCCACCGAGGCCGCCCGATGAGCACGCATCAGCAACCCACCAGCGCGCCCAAGGCGCGCGCCGCGATCTTCACCGTCGCGCCGTATATTGGCGGCGAATCCAAAGTCGCGGGCGCCAACCGCGTGGTGAAACTCTCCTCCAATGAGGGCGCGTTCGGCCCGCCACCCGGCGCCATCGCCGCCATCGCCGCCATCGCACAGGACATGCACCGCTACCCGGATGGCGGCGCCACCGCCTTGCGCACCGCCATCGGCCAGACCTTCGGGCTGGACCCGGCGCGCATCGTCTGCGGCAATGGCTCTGATGAGCTGATTGCGCTCCTGATCCAATCCTATGGCGGCCCCGGTACCGAGCTGATCATGAGCGCCCACGGCTTTTTGATGTATGAAATCTCCGGCAAACTCGCCGGCATGACCGTGCGCAAAGTGCCCGAGCGCCACCTCACCGCCGATATCGATGCGATGCTGGCCGCGGTCACTCCCGCCACCCGCCTGGTCTTTTTGGCCAACCCGAACAACCCAACCGGCAGCCTGCTCGCCGATGCCGACGTGACGCGCCTGCGCGCGGGCCTGCCGCCCGATGTGCTGCTGGTGCTCGATGCTGCCTACGCCGAATATGTCGAGGACCCCAGCTATGATCCCGGCATCCGGCTGGTCGATGCCGGGTCCAACACGGTGATGACCCGCACCTTCTCGAAAATTTTCGGCCTGGGCGGTGCGCGTCTCGGCTGGGCCTACGCCCCGCCCGCGATCATCGACGTGCTGAACCGCGCGCGCGGGCCGTTTAATGTCAATGCGCTGGCCGCTGCCGGCATCGCCGCCCTCAACGAGCCAGGCTGGATCGCCCGCAATCGCGATCACAACAGCCAGGCCCGCCACCGCCTCAGCGCACGGCTCACCAAGGCCGGCCTCACAATCTATCCGAGCCACGGCAATTTCATTCTGGTCGATTTTCACGCGCCCGCCCACGCCGCCGCCGCCGATGCCCATTTGCGCGCCCGTGGCATCATCGTGCGCGCCATGGCCGCCTACGCGCTCGATTCTTGCCTGCGCGTCACCATCGGCACCGATGAGGAATGCGCCCTCGCCGCCGAAGCGATCGAGGATTTTCTGGCCCATGGCTAACAAGGCTGCAGCGGACGCGTCAGAGCCGGTTTTCGACACGCTGGCCCTGATCGGGTTCGGCCTAATTGGCTCCTCGGTCGCCCGCGCCGCCCGCCTGCGCGGCACGATCGCCCGGCGCATCGTCGCTCACGACCTCTCGGCGCACACGCTTGAGCGGGTGGCCGCACTCGGCATCGCCGATCATTGCGAGATCGACCCGGCCCGCGCCGTCGCCGAGGCCGATGGCGTGATCCTCTGCGCCCCGGTCGGTGCCTATGCCGCCCTCGCCGAAACGATTGGCCCGCATCTGAAACCCGGCGCCATCCTCACCGATGTCGGCTCGACCAAGCAATCAGTGATCCGCGATGTCGGACCCTTCGTGCCCGAGGGCGTGCATTTCGTGCCCGGCCACCCAATGGCGGGCACCGAATTTTCCGGCCCGGATGCCGGCTTCGCCGAATTGTTCGAAGGCCGCTGGACCCTGCTCACCCCACCGCCCGGCACCCATCCCGAGGCCGTGGCGCGGGTGCGGTCGCTCTGGGAACGGATGGGCGCCAGCGTCTGCGTCATGGACCCCGCCCATCATGACCGGGTGGTCGCCATCGTCTCGCATCTGCCGCATCTGATCGCCTTCACCATCTGCGGCACCGCCGATGATTTGGCCGATGAAACCCGCCAGGAAGTGCTGCAATTCGCCGCCTCCGGCTTTCGCGATTTCACCCGCATCGCTGCCTCCGACCCCGTCATGTGGCGCGACGTATTCCTCAATAACCGCGAGGCGCTGCTGGAAATGCTCGCCCGCTTCACCGAAGACGCCCAAGCCATGGCCCGCGCCGTACGCTGGGGCGATGGCGGCTATATCGAGGATAAAGTGCTCCGTGGCCGCAAAATCCGCCAAGCCCTGATCGACCTCAACCAAGCCTGAACCAAGCCTGAACCAAGCCTGATCAGTCGCGCCCGAAATTCGGCGCGCCCGGCATCTCGATATCAATCTCCAAGGTCGACACCGAATTGCCGCGATCAAGCTTCACATGCACCTTATCGCGATCCACCGTGACGTGCTTGGCAATCACCGCCAGAATCTCTTCCTGCAAAATCGCCGCCAAATCCGAACGGCCATCAAGCGCCCGCTCATGGGCCAGCAAAAATTTGAGCCGTTCGCGCGCGACCGGTGCGGTGCGCTGCCGCGAGAAAAACCCGAACAAGCTCATGCTACACTCCGTCCGAACAGCCGGCTGATCAAGCCTTTGCGCTCAATCGGCACAATAATTTCAATGGTTTCGCCCATCAAACGCCGCGCCGCCTCGGCATAAGCCCGCGCCGGCGCCGATGCCGGATTATGCAGCGTCACCGGGCAGCCCAAATTGGACGCGCGCAACACCTCCTCGCTATCGGGAATAATCCCCAGCAGCGGGATCGCCAAAATCTCCAGCACATCATCAACCTTGAGCATTTCGCCCCGCGCCGCCCGCCCGGCATCATAGCGGGTCAGCAGCAAATGCTTCTCGATCTTGTCGCCCGCTTCCGCCCGCGCCGTCTTGGAATCGAGCAACCCAATAATCCGGTCCGAATCCCGCACCGATGACACTTCCGGATTGGTCACCACCACCGCAATATCAGCGTGGCGCATCGCGAGCGTCGCCCCGCGCTCAATCCCCGCCGGACTATCACACACAATCCAATCAAACTTTTCCCGCAATTCGCCAATCACCCGCTCAACCCCCTCCGGGGTCAGCGCATCCTTATCGCGGGTCTGCGAGGCCGGCAGCAGCGAAAGGCTCTCCACCCGCTTATCGCGGATCAAGGCCTGCGCCAGCTTGGCATCGCCCTGCACCACATTGACCAAATCATACACCACCCGCCGCTCAGCGCCCATGATCAGGTCCAGATTACGCAAGCCGACATCGAAATCGACCACCACCACATTCTGCCCGAGCTGCGCGAGCGCCGCCCCGAGTGCCGCCGATGTCGTGGTTTTGCCCACCCCGCCCTTGCCCGATGTCACCACCAAAACCTTGGCCATAAATCTCTAATCCCTCATTCAAGCGCCGCGAGGCGCACCGATTCACCCTCAAGCCAAGCCTGGGCGGGGCGGCCATGCAACCCCTCCCCCCAATGTTCAGCCGTGCGATAAAGCCCGTCGATCGCCAGCAACTCGGCAAACAACCGTCGGCAAAAAATCCGCGCCGCCGGATTGCCCTGCACCCCCGCAACCGCCCGGCCCCGCAACGCCCCGTAAATATGGATCGAACCACCGGCGATAATTTCCGCCCCCGACGCGACCGAGGCCAGCACCGTCACATCGCCCGCCTCGAAAATGATCGATTGGCCCGACCGCACGGGCCGATCCACAATCAAATGCGTCTGCGCCGGCGGCTCCGGCTCGGCCTCCGGTGTCGGCGCATCGGCAGACGCATCGGCGGGCGGGGGATCATCCGGCACCAGCACCAACCGGTCCCGGCTGGTCGGCCCGAGCAGCCAAGCCTGCGCCCAGCGCGTCCCCTCAAGCGGCGCGCGCTCAATCCCTTCAACGCCGATAATATTCAGCCCGCGCCCCGCAAGCTGCCCGGCCAATTCATCCAACACCCCCGCCTCAGCCACCGCCTGATCCTGCAACGCCGCCAGATTGACCACCACGGGCCGATCCGCAAAAAATTGCTTCGAGCGGCCCATTTGCTCATCCAACGCCGCGAGCCACGGCTCGAGCGGCGGTTCCGGGGCGACAATCAACGCCATTAAGGAGCGGCCCCGCACGCGGATCGGCGGGGTGGCGATCTCGGCAGCAAGGGGAGCAGGGCGTGTCACAGGCTTGTGCTAGCGTTGCCCGCTTCTCCGCGTCAACACGAACCGCACCCAGTCAAATTTTTCCAATCAATATCAACCTATTAACCAAAATAATCGCCAAAGCGCGACTCGGCACCGCCTCACGCCACGCTCGCCACGTTGGAAATCAACCCGCTCGCCTCGGCACGCGCCCGGCTCGCCGCAATCGACTGCGCCACCTTAATCGCCGCCTCCAGCGCCCAGCGCCCCGCCGCCGCATCCACCAGCACCGGCGCGCCATCGAGGCAGGAGGCATAAAACGCCGCATGCTCGGCCTCCAACGCATCATGATCCTGCCAACCCACCTGCTCGACCCCAAATTCCGCGACCCCCGGAATCGCCATGCCCGCACCCCGGCCAATCACCGTCAGGTTGCGCGCCGCAAAATCGATGGTCAAATACCCTGCCTCCGAAAAAATCCGCATCCGCCGCTCGGTCTTTTGCGCAATCCGGCTCGCGGTGATCGTCGCCACACAGCCATTCACAAAGCGCACCCGCGCATTGGCAATATCATCATGCAAGCTCGCCACCGCCGCCCCCACCGCATCGACGCTCTCAATCGGCTGGTTCACCAGCGCCAAAATCAAATCCAAATCATGGATCATCAAATCCAAAATAACCGACACATCCGTGCCCCGTGGCTTGAACGGCGCCACCCGCACCGCCTCGATATAAAGCGGCTTGCCCATCCGCGCCGTCACCGCGCCATGCGCCGCCGAAAACCGCTCCAAATGCCCGACCTGCAACACCAACCCCGCCGCGCGCGCCAGGCAAGCGAGCTGATCCGCCTCATCCAGCGTCGCGGCAATCGGCTTTTCCACCAAAACATGCTTACCCGCCCGCAACGCCTCGGCGGCCAACGCAAAATGCGCCTCAGCCGGTGCGGCAATAATCACCGCATCACTCGCCGCCAGCAGCGCCTCACGCGCCAGCATCACACTCTGCGCTTCGCTCGCCACCAATTGCGCGCGCACCGGATCGTGATCGAACACCCCCACCAGCGTCGCACGGGTCGCCTCGCGCAGCTTGAGCGCATGAAAACGCCCGAAATGCCCCGCACCAATCAACCCCACCCGCAATCGCGACATGATCTCGCTCCCTAACCCGTTTCTTCGTATCGATTCTGTCGCAGCGGCGCAGCCCCTTGCGCGCCGTATCCTGGACCGCCATACCACCGCTGCTTCGGACTTGGGAGACCGCCGCTCGTCATGCTGTATTTTACCCGACTGAAATCTCTTTTGATCGTGCTGGTGTGCGCGCTCGGCGTCGCTTTGGCGATTCCCAACCTGTTCACCCGCCCCGCCGCCTGGATACCCTGGCCGCAAATCCATCTTGGTCTCGATTTGCGCGGCGGCTCCTATCTGCTGATGCAGGTCGATATGCAGGCCGTGGTCAAGCAAGACCTGACCGACCTGACCGATCAGATGCGCTCAACCCTGTTCAAAGCGCATATCGGCTATACCAATCTCGGCGCCAATCCGGCCAGCAAACAGGTCAGTTTTACGCTCCTCGACCCGAATGACGCCCCCAAAGTCAAAACCCTGCTGGATAAATTGATCACCCCGGTCACCGCCGCCAATGGCGCGCCGGATTTGGTGGTCGCCATCGCCCCTTCCGGCGCCGCCACCCTGACCCTCTCGCGCCCCGCCTTGATCGCCAAGGCCAGCCAAGCCGTCGCCCAATCGATCACCATCATCGGTCGGCGCATCGATGGTACCGGCGTCGTTGATCCGCAAATCGCCCGCCAAGGCTCGGATCAAATCGTAATCCAACTCCCCGGCGTGTCCGATCCCGACCGGATCAAGCGGCTGATCGGCAAAACCGCCCATATGACCTTCCATATGGTGCCCCAAGGGATCGCCGCCGCCAGCAAAACCCTGCCCCCCGGCGTCGAAGTCCTGCCGGTGCTGAACCAACCCGGCGAAGCCCAGGCCATTTTCTCGCGCGTCGCGGTCGATGGCGCGGATCTGACCAACGCCCAAGCCGGCCAAGACCCGCAAACCGGCCAATGGGTGGTGAATTTCTCCTTCAACGGTGAGGGCGCGCGCAAATTCGCAAAAATCACCACCGCCAATATTGGCAAACCCTTCGCCATCGTGCTCGATCATAAAATCATCGAAGCCCCGGTGATCCAATCGCCGATCATCACCGGCCAAGGCCAAATCTCCGGCCAATTCACCGCGAAATCCGCAACCGACCTTGCGCTGCTGCTGCGCGCCGGCGCCCTGCCCGCGCCGCTGAAAGTCGTCGAACAGCAAAGCGTCGGCCCCGAATTGGGCACGGACGCGATTCGCGCCGGCGTGATCTCGCTGGCCGTCGGCTTCGTGCTGGTCATCGCCTTCATGGCCAGCTTCTATGGTCTGTTCGGCTGGTTCGCCAATCTCGCTCTGGTCCTCAATTTGGTGATGATGCTCGGCGTGCTGTCGCTCATGGGCGCCACCCTGACCCTGCCCGGCATGGCGGGCATTTTGCTCACCCTCGGCATGGCGGTGGACGCCAACGTGTTGATCAATGAGCGCGTGCGCGAAGAGGTCAAACTCGGGCGCAAGCCCCTCGCAGCCCTGGAAGCCGGCTATAAACGCGCCTACGGCACCATCATCGATTCCAACGTCACCACCCTGCTTGCGCACGTCACCTTGTTCATTTTCGGCTCGCCCCCGGTGCGCGGCTTCGCGGTCACCATCTGTGTCGGCATCATCACCACCTTATTCACCGCCACCGTGGTGACCCGCCTGATCACCGCACGCTGGTTCGTGGCGCGCCGCCCCGCCGAATTGCCCGTGTTCTAAGAGAAATGCCATGAAATTCATCACCCGCCCCGCCTTCCGCCTGGTGCCGGACGGCACCCGCATCCGCTTCATGAATGGCCGCTTCGCCGGGCTGATCGTCTCGGCGGTGCTCTCCACCGCCTCGCTGATCCTGTTTTTCCATCCGGGGCTAAATCTGGGCCTCGATTTCAAAGGCGGGGTGGTGATGCAGGTCGGCACGCCGAGCAAGCCCGATTTCGCCAAATTGCGCGCCGCCCTCGATGCCAACCACCTGCCCGGCGCATCGCTGCAAAGCTTCGGCCATGATCAAGGCGTGCTGATCAGCCTGGAATCACAAAGCAACGCCAAAGCCACCCAGCAAGCGCTGAACGAGGCGCAAGCGGCGGTCAAACAATCCCTGCCCAACGCCAAAATCCTCGGCACCCAAGCCATCGGTGCCTCAGTCTCCGCCCAACTTTTCGATCAGGGCCTGACCGCGCTCGGGCTCAGCCTGCTGATGATCCTCGGCTATATCTGGTTCCGCTTCGAATGGCAGTTCGCCGTCGGGGCCGTCACCACCCTGGTGCTGGATGCCACCAAAACCATCGGCTTCATGGTCATCACCCGCATCCCGTTCGATCTGGTGACCATCGCCGCCATCCTCACGGTGATCGGCTACTCCACCAACGACAAGGTGGTGGTCTATGACCGGGTGCGCGAAAATCTGCGCAAATATAAAACCATGCCCCTGCGCGACCTGATCGATCTGTCGATCAACGAAACACTAAACCGCACCTTGGGCACCTCCGGCACCGTGTTCCTCGCCGCCCTGCCGCTTGCGCTGTTCGGCGGTGCCTCGCTCTCCGGCTTCGCCTGGGTCATGCTGTTCGGCATCGTGGTCGGCACCTCGTCGTCGATTTTCATCGCCGCCCCGATCCTGCTGCTGCTCGGCGACAACAAGCTGCGGCGCGGCACCGCCAAACCGACCGACGATCCCACCGTCGCAAAATCAAGGGCATAGTCTAAAAAATACGCAAACCACCCGCATTAATCGTCTAGAATTATTGCCAAAATTTTGTTAATTATTCGTAAAACCATTGCGCTCCGTAACATTGCGACTCTATTAGACCTATGGATGGATTGATCGACTCGGCTTACCTCTCATCATACGATGCGCCTGATATCGAGGCCGCGCCGTTTGGAGCTGCGGATGTCGCCTGCCTCTATCAACCCATTATCCGCCTGACCGATGGCACCCCCGCCTCCGCCGAAATATTGGTCCGCCGCCGCGATCAGGATGGCGTGCTGCAAGGTGCCGCCGAATTTGCCGATGCCTTGCACGCCGGCGACCCCGCCCGCCGCCTCACCGGCCTCGTCGTCCGCTCGGTGATCAGCGATGTTTCCGCCGGCTTGCTCACCGGCTTGCCGTTTTTGTACATGCTCAATCTGCCGTTGCATATTTTACTCGATCCCTCGCTCCCCGCCTGGATCGATCGCGCTTTGTCGGAGGCCAATATCGCCCCGCACCGGCTCGGCTTCGAGCTGACCGAAACCCGCCCGGTGGAAAATTTCGCCGAAGCCGCCGCCGCCATCACCGCGCTGCGCGCCCAAGGCCATCACGTCGCGCTTGATGACATCACCGAAACCACCGCCGACCTTGATCGGCTGTTTCAGCTCGATTTCAACGCCATCAAACTCGATTGCCGGGTCGTCGCCGCCCTCGATCATTCATGGAAAGCCCATGATTTCGTGCGCCGCATTGTCGCCGCCTGCGCCGCCACCGGCAAACATCTGATCGCCGAAGGCGCCGAAGACCCCTCAATGCTCGCCCGCCTGCGCGATCTCGGCGTCGGCTACGCCCAAGGCTTCATCATCGCCCGGCCCCTCTCCGCGACAGCGCTGCGCCAATGGTTCGAAGGCTGGGCGCATAACGCCCTATTCCCGGTCGCCCTTTAACCCTCATACACCCGATCATAAAGCGCGATAATCATCGCCGCATCCGGCACCGCCGGATTATTCGCCGGACTGCCCGAGGCCAAAGCCTGATCCGCCATCACCGCCCGGCGCGCGCGCCACGCCTGCGCCTCAATGCCAAAATCAGCCGGCGTCGGCACCGCCAAATCCCGATTAATCGCCGCCAACGCCGCCACCAAAGCCGCCCCCGCGACCTTATCTGGCGCATCTTGCGGCGCAAAACCCGCCAACCGCGCCGCCTCGGCATAGCGCGGCAACGCCGCATCGAGCGAATAGGCGGTCACGGCGGGCAGCAACATCGCGTTGGACATGCCATGCGGCACATGAAAATGCGCGCCAATCGGTCGTGACATGCCATGCACCAGCGCCACCGAGGCGTTGGAGAAAGCCAACCCCGCGAGCGTCGCCCCCAACATCATCGCCTCGCGCGCCGCACGATCGCCTGGCTCTTGATACACACGGCGCAGATGCGGGCCAATCAAACCCAAAGCCGAGCGCGCATACCCATCCGAAATCGGCCCGGCCCGCCGCGACACATAGGCCTCCAGCGCATGGGTAAAGGCATCGATACCGGTATCCGCCGTGGTGCGCGCGGGCACGCTCAGCGTCAGCTCATAATCCACCAAAGCCGCCACCGGCAGCGCGCCAAGGCCGCCAATCAGCATTTTCTCATCGGTCTCGGTATCGGTAATCACGGTAAAGCGCGTCGCCTCCGAGCCGGTGCCCGCCGTGGTCGGCACCGCAATCAACGGATAGGCGGCATGATCGGCACTCACCGGCACTTTCAGGCTGCGCAGCCGCGTGCCCGGCGCCGCCGCGAGCAGAATATTCATCGCCTTGGCGGTGTCGATCGGCGAGCCGCCGCCAAAGCCGATGATACAATCAATCGCCGCGCTGCGCGCCGACGCCACGCCCGCATCAATCACCGTGTCAACCGGCTCCGGCACCGTATCCGCAAACAGCGTATAGCGAATTCCCGCCGCCTCCAACGGGCCGGTCAATTGCGTGATCAAACCGAGCTTGACCATCACCGGATCGGTCACAATCAAGGGCGCGCTGACACCCAGCCGCGCCAGCAGGGGCGTAACCCGGCTCACCGCTCCACCCCCAATATCGATAAAACGCGGCGCAAAAAACGGGATATTCATTCCGCTCACCCCTCCCAAGGCGGCACCGCGCCGGTCAATCGAGCGGCGTCACCTGCCAAATTTGGCCCACCGGCGCACAATGCAGCGGTCGGGCATTGCCGGAAATAACATCCAAGTCCAGCCGCATCAAAGCGCGCACCGCCCGGAAAAACGCGCCATGCGACACAATCAGCAACGGCCCTGGATGCGCCAGCACCCGTGCCATCGCCGCCGCCGCCCGGTGGGTCAGCGCCTCGAAACTTTCCGCCCCCTCCGGCGTCGCCGTGCCATCAAGCCAGTGCGCAAACCACGGTGCCAATGGCTTGCCCTCCTGCCCGCCAAAAATCACCTCGCGCAAATCAGGCTCAATCATCACCGGCAAATTAAGCGTCTCATTGACAATCATCGCCGTCTCATGCGCCCGTTTCATCGGCGAGGTGGCAATGCCGACAATGCCGCGCTCGGCCAAAATCGGGGCCGCCGCCGCCGCCTGCGCACGCCCCATGGCATTGAGCGGAATATCAATCGCCCCTTGCGATAGGCCTTGGGCATTGAAATCGGTCTGGCCGTGCCGCAAAAAGTAAAAATTCCGCCGCACCAGACCGATCATCGTTAAACCAGCCCCTCCGCCGCCATCGCCCGCTGCACCGCAGGGCGGGCCAGCATCCTTGCATAATGCGCCGCCACATGCGGCGGCAGCGCGCAGGTTTTGCGGCCCTCCGCCCAATAGGACACATAAAACAGCGCCGCATCGGCAATCGAAAAATCACCCAGCAGATAGTCACGCCCGGCCAAAGCCTGATCGATCAGCGCAAACCCCTCGCTGAACAGCCGCAAACCCTCAGCGCGCACCTTATTGAGCATCGCCTCATCCGCCTCCGGCGCAAACCGCTCAGGCCGGAACATCCGCGCAAAGCCCTGGCCATGCATGAAGCTGTTAATATAGGCCATGATCTCGGTCACCCGCGCCGCCGCTAGCGGATCGGCGGGCGCCAGCTTCGCCTGCGGGTTGGTGGCGGCCAGATACCCCGCAATCGCCAGCCATTCGGTGAGAATTTCGCCATGATCGAGCAAAACCGCCGGCACTTTGGCTTTCGGGTTGATCGCCAGAAATTCCGGCTTGAAATGATCGCCCGCGCGCAAATTCACCGCCTGCATCTCATAAGGCTTGCCGACTTCCTCAAAAATCACATGAATACCCAACGAACAGGCACCCGGCGCAAAATAGAGTTTCATCTTTCGCTCCTTTTGGGGTTGTGGCGATCAGTCGAACAGCGAACTGACCGAGGTTTCATCTGAAATATTGCGCATCGCCGCCGCCAACAGCGGGGCAATGCTCAACACCCGCAAATTCGCGGGCTTGGGCCGCAATGTCGTCAGGCGAATACTATCGGTAATGGTCAAGGTCTCAATCGGGCTGGCCTCGATGCGATCAAGCGCACTGCCGGACAACACGCCATGCGTCACATAAGCCGAGGCCGAGGCCGCGCCATGCTTGAGCAACGCCTCGGCGGCATTCACAAATGTGCCGCCCGAATCAACAATATCGTCAATCAGAATGCAATTGCGCCCCTCAACATCGCCAATCACATTCATCACCTCAGACACCCCAGCCCGCTCGCGCCGTTTGTCAATAATCGCCAAATCAACATCCAGCCGGCTCGCAATCGCCCGCGCCCGCGCCACCCCGCCCACATCCGGCGACACCATCATGATATCGCGCTGAGCAAATTGCTGCTTGATGTCGCGGGCAAACAGCGGCGCGCCATATAAATTATCCACCGGAATATCGAAAAACCCCTGAATTTGCCCCGCATGCAAATCAACCGTGAGCACCCGGTTGGCCCCCGCCTCGGTGATCAAATTAGCCACCAGCTTGGCCGAAATCGGCGTGCGCGCACTGGTGCGCCGGTCTTGCCGCGCATAGCCGAAATACGGGATCACAGCCGTAATCCGCCGCGCCGAACTGCGCCGCAGCGCATCCAGCGTAATCAGCAATTCCATCAAATTATCATTGGCCGGAAACGAGGTGGATTGGATCACAAACACATCCTCGCCGCGCACATTTTCCTGCACCTCGACATGGATTTCCATATCGGCGAACCGGCGGATCATCGCATTGGTCAATGTCATGTCGAGCGCGGCGGCCACTGCCTCGGCCAAGGGAGGATTGCTGTTGCAGGCGACAATTTTCATCAGGCAGTTTCCAGCATGAGGGGAAAAGCAGCGCGCGAGCGCTTGCTGCGCGCCGGATGTAGCAATCTGGCTCCGCCCTGTCCATGACAACAGCCCCCTATCACCCATGACGCACCCATGACGCACCCATGACGCACCCATGAACCTCCCATGCCAGCGACGCGAACACCGACTCCGGCAATTGGCGCAACGCCGCTTCGATGCTAGGAGCGCCGCATGACCGCGATCTCGCCCATTCAGCCCGCTTCTGACGCGCAAACCAGTTCCCTCGTGCTGGCCCTGCCCAAAGGCCGCCTGCTCGATGAATGCGCCCCCTTGCTCACCGCCGCCGGCATCACGCCCGATCCTGATTACGCCCGCGAATCATCCCGCCGCCTGCGCTTTCCCACCAATCATCCGGGCCTTGATGTCATCCGCGTCCGCAGCTTTGACGTCGCGACCTTCGTCGCCTTCGGTGCCGCCCAAATCGGCATTTGCGGCGCCGATGTGCTGATGGAATTCGACTATCCCGAAATCTACGCCCCGCTTGATCTCGATATCGGCCATTGCCGCATCTCGGTCGCCGAACCCAAAGACGCCCAATACCGCACCGATCTGTCGCGCCTATCGCGGGTGCGCGTCGCCAGCAAATACCCCAACATCACCCGCAAACATTTCGCTGCCCGTGGCATCCAAGCCGAAATCGTCGCCCTCAACGGTGCCATGGAACTCGCCCCCGGCCTCGGCCTGTCGCGCCTGATCGTCGATCTGGTGCAAACCGGCAGCACCCTGGTCGCCAATGGCCTGGTCGAGAGCGAAATCATCGCCCACGCCTCAGCGCGCCTGATCGTCAATCGCATCGCCCTGAAAACCCAACCCGAACTGATCAGCCATTGGATCGCCCAATTCCGCGCCGCCATGGCCAAGCCATGACCGCCCCCATGCGCACCCTGCACGCCAGCGATCCATCCTTCGCCGCCGACCTCGCCGCCCTGCTCGCCGCGCGCGCCCACGCGACCGACGTCACCAAAGCCGTCGCCGCCCTGATCGCCCAAATCCGCGCCGAGGGCGATGCCGCGTTGATCGCCCTCACCTCCCAGTTTGATCGCTTCACCCTCACCGCCGATCAAATCCGCGTCACCCCAGCCGAGATCGATCACGCCTGCACCACCATCAGCGCCGAGCAGCACGCCGCCCTCGATCTCGCCGCAACCCGCATTGAAGCCTTCCACCAGGCGCAAATGCCGCACGACCTCACGGTCACCGACGCCATCGGCGCGCGCATGGGCCTGCGCTGGACCCCGCTCGACGCTGTCGGCCTCTACGTTCCCGGCGGCAAAGCCTCTTACCCCTCCTCAGTGCTGATGAACGCCATCCCCGCGCGCATCGCCGGCGTCGCCCGCATCGCCATGTGCGTGCCCACCCCGGAGGGTCAACTCAACCCGCTGGTCCTCGCCGCCGCCCACCGTGCCGGTGTCAGCGAAATCTACCGAGTCGGCGGCGCCCAAGCCATCGCCGCCCTCGCCTACGGCACCGCCACCATCGCCCCGGTCGATCGCATCACCGGCCCCGGCAACGCCTATGTCGCCGAAGCCAAACGCCAAGTCTTCGGTCGCGTCGGCATCGATAACATCGCCGGCCCCTCCGAAGTCGCGATCATCGCGGATGCCACCCAAAACCCCGATTATCTCGCGCTCGATCTGCTGGCCCAGGCCGAGCATGACGAAGCCGCCCAATCCATCCTGCTCACCGACAGCCCAGACCTCGCCCGCCGCGTCGCCACCGCCATCGAGCAAGCCCTGCGCACCCTGCCCCGCGCCACCATCGCCCGCCACGCCTTGCAGCATCACGGCGCGATCATCCTGGTCGATGATCTCGATACCGCCTGCACCCTCTGCAACCGCATCGCGCCCGAACATCTGCAAATCATGACCGCCGACCCCCAAGCCCTGTTCGCCAAAATCCGCCACGCCGGCGCCATCTTCCTCGGCAGCCACACCCCCGAAGCCATCGGCGATTACGTCGCCGGCCCCAACCATGTCCTGCCCACCTCCGGCACCGCCCGCTTCGCCTCCGGCCTATCCGTCTATGATTTTCTCAAGCGCACCAGTTGGGTCGCGCTCGACGCCGCGAGCCTCAACGCCATCGGCCCCGCCGCCATCACCCTCGCCCAAGCCGAGGGGCTCGATGCCCATGCGCGCTCCGTCGCCCGCCGCCTCGGCCAGAACCAGCCCTGATGGTTTTGACCACCAAACTTGACCGCGCCCGCGCGGCGGCCCATGTGTCCGCCGGAGCGACAACAACGGATTGAGGGTAGATGTCGAAAGAAGACATGATCGAGTTTAACGGCATGGTGACCGAGCTGTTGCCGAACGCCATGTTCCGCGTGAAACTCGACAACGAACACGAGATTTTGGCCCATACCAGCGGCAAAATGCGCAAAAACCGCATCCGCGTGCTGGCCGGCGACCGGGTCACGGTGGAAATGACCCCGTATGACCTGACCAAAGGCCGGATCACGTTCCGCTTCAAATAATGGCCGCCACGCCAAGGCTGATCCTCGCCTCCTCCAGCCCACGTCGGCTCGCCCTCCTCGCCCAAATCGGCATCACGCCCGACAGCATCATCGCCCCCGCGATCGATGAAACCCCCGCGCGCGCCGAGTCGCCACGCCTCTATGCCGCGCGCATGGCCCACACCAAATGCGCCGCTATCACCGAGCCCAACGCCTTCATCCTCGCCGCCGACACCGTCGTCGCCGCCGGCCAACGCATCCTGCCCAAAGCCGAAGACGCCCACACCGCCCGCAACTGCCTCGATCTGCTGGCCGGCCGCCGCCACCAAGTCTTCTCCGCCATTGTTCTCCGCGCGCCCGATGGCCGCACCCGCCACCGCATCGTGCTCAGCCGCGTCGGCATCGCCCGCCTCGATGACCGCCAACGCGCCGACTATCTCGCCAGCGGCGAATGGCACGGCAAAGCCGGCGGCTACGCCATCCAAGGCCGCGCCGCCGCCTTTATCGATTTCCTCGCCGGCTCCTATTCCGGCGTCGTCGGCCTGCCGGTGCACGAAACCGCCAATCTACTCCGTGGCCTCGGCTATTTCGGTTAATCCGCGCCCCATGACCCGCGCCACCATCCTCGCCTCCGCCCACGGCCCCCTGATCCGCCTCGCTCTGCTCGAAGCCGGCACCCTGGTCGAATACACCCTGTTCGACCCCGCCAACCCCGATGGCGTCGGCGATCTCTATGAAGGCCGCGTCACCGCCCGCGCCCCCGCCATGGGCGGCGTGTTCGTCGATCTTGGCCCCCACACCCTCATCGGCTTCCTGCCCGATAGCGCCGGCGGCAAATCCGCAAGCGAAGGCGATTGGCTCCGCCTGCGCATCACCCGCGCCGCCCAAGGCGGCAAAGGCCCCCGCCTCGCAGCCGCCCCCCTCGCTGCCGACCCCCTTGCTGCCGCCCCCCTTGCTGCCGACGCGCAAACCCCCTCCACCCACAAACCCGGCCTGATCGCCCGCGGCCCCGGCCCGCTCGGCGCGCTGCAAACCCTGCACCCCACCGCCCCCATCCTCGCCGATGATTACGCCATCCT
>JBMFWT010000026.1:0-32425 GCA_049964975.1 Acidiphilium sp. | reverse complement strand
GATATTGCTTACTATTTTTTGTGTGACTCAGGTCACACCAAATGATCTGGCTGATTTACGGTTGGCAGAATTTCGGTTACTAACTGCGTCGCGGTCGGACGATATTCACCGGCCGTTAACTTTCTGAATGCATACCCATCTCAAATTCTGATCGAGGCAAGACGATATGTCCAATCCCAATCGAGATGCTGCTCAAATGCAGGAATTGTCATTGTTTAATCGTCGGGCGCGATCGGCGGCTTTTGACGCGTTTGAGATGAGCGCGATTTCGGCATCCGCCCCATTGGGCAACGCTCAGCAAGCGGGCGATTTCAGTGATAAAATTCGCCGTGTTTTTGATATTTTGTTTAGCATTTTCATGTTGATTGCGGTTGCGCCGTTGATGGCAGCGGCTGCCGTGGCGATCAAGCTTGATAGCGAAGGCCCGGTATTCTACCGGCAAACCCGCGTTGGGCTGAACGGCGCCCATTTTCGGATCACCAAATTCCGGAGCATGCGGCAAGACGCGGAGAAAGCGGGCGTCGCGGTTTGGGCCTCGACCGGCGATTGCCGGATTACCCAGGTCGGGTGCTTGCTGCGCAAATTCCGGATTGATGAACTGCCTCAATTTTTGGACGTTTTGCGCGGTGATATGAGCGTGGTCGGGCCGCGCCCGGAGCGGCCGGAATTTGTCGAAATCCTGCAGGAAGCGATCCCGGATTATAATTTGCGCCATACCGTAAAGCCGGGAATTACCGGGTTGGCGCAGGTTCGCTATTCCTATGGTGCTTCTATCGATGATGCGCGGGTGAAGCATATTTATGACACGGAATATCTGAAAAATCGGTCCTTGCGGCTCGATGGTCGGATTGTGGCTGAGACGGTTGCCGTTGTTCTGTTCGGCAAGGGCGCACGGTGACGGTTTTTAAGTCGGCGTGACCAATACGGCGTTCCAGGCCGTTAGTCTGGCGCTTGGCGCTTCGTATGGCGCTCTGGCTGTTTTCATCGCCCTAGCCCGACTGCCGCGCGCAGACCGTGCGCATTTTCCGCGCATGTCCAAAACTTTGTGGCTGCGCACGCGCTTGCCGATGATGATTGCGGCGGGCTTGACGGCCACATCAAGTGCCAGTGCGGCGTTTCTGCCGGCGAATACGGTTATTATGTCGAGCACGTGGATGGCTTCTTTACTGGGCTGGACCATCGCGGTGATCTCGCTGGAGGCGGTGTGTCGGGGCCGTTCGATCAGTCGGTTACCATCGGTGCAACGAAACTTGCTGGCGGCGCTGATCTTGGTGTTTGCGGCCTTGGTGGTGATGGGGGTGATCGACCCGGCGGTTGCGGTTGCTTTGACCGTCGATGGGAATTTGGTTTTTGCGCTGATTGTTCTGGTGCTTTTGGAAAATATCATGCGCAATGCCGAGCGTGAGATTTTATGGCATATCAGCCTGCCCGCCGTGGCAACCGGCGGGTTGGCGCTGGTGAGTTTGCTGCTCTATGGCAGTGTGGTGTTGCGGCATCATTTTGCCGCCTCACTGATTGATGCGCGGCTCGCTTTTCTGATCATGGTATTGCCGATTTTTGCCGTGGGGGCGATGCGCGCGATCCGCTGGCGGCCACGCCGGTTGCAACTCTCCAAAGACGCCGCGTTCTATTCAGCGAGCCTGATTTTAGGCGGCTCGTTCATGGTGGTACTCGGCGTCATCGGCACGTTATTGCATGATTACGGCGCGGGCATGGGTGCGGCGGTTGAATGGGCGGTGATGTTTGCCGGATTGCTCGCGCTGGGCATTGTTGCAAGCTCAGGCTCGGCACGATCGCGGTTGATGCTGATGCTGAGCCGACATTTTGGTGCAGCACCTTATGATTATCGGCAGGAATGGTTGCGCTGTCTGGCGACATTATCGACCGATCATGCGGTGAGTGTGGCGCAACGGGCGATCAAGACCTTGGCGGATACAGCCGATTCGCCCACCGGAATTCTTCTGCTCCATGATCGGGAGCATGCGTGCCTGCGCTATGCGGAGGGTTGGAATACGGCGTTGGAACTGCCGGGCCTGGCCACCGATGCGCCGCTCTTTGCTGAGATTGTTCAAAACATGGTGATCGAATTGGCGCCCGATGGGCCGTTGGCCCCGTTTTGGCTGGCGGTGGCGTTGCCTGATCCGTTTGCCGCCGGGCCGCTGGGGGTGGTGGTGCTCAGCCGCCCGCGTGCGGCGCAGAAGCTGCACCGGGAAATGGTGGCGTTATTAAGCGTGGTTGCCGGTGAGATTTCTCTGGTGATGGCGGAGCGGCGGGCCGCCGAAGCGCTGGCGGTGGCGCGCAAGTTTGAGGCGACCGGCAAGCGTTTTGCCTTCGTGGCGCATGACATCAAGAATGTGGCGAACCAACTCGCACTCCTGATCGATAACGCGCAGCGCCATATGGCAGACCCGGCGTTTCAGGCTGATTTGATCGCGACCGTCAGTGATTCGGTGGAAAAAATTCGCGCGATGATCCGCCGGTTGGACCAAGGGGGGGCGGAAAGCACCGCGCGCCTTGATGTGGGCGCGCAGCTCCGCACGTTGCTGGCGCGGCGGGATTTGGTGACGCTCGAGGAAACGCCAGGAGAATCGCTGATTTTGATCGATCCTCTGGCTTTCGACATGATGATTAATCATTTACTCGATAATGCCCGTGACGCGAGCGCCGCTGGGCAGGTGGTGACGGTGGCGCTGGCGCATGAGGCGGGCTGGGTGACGATCCGGATTATTGATCGTGGTTGCGGCATGAGTGCCCATTTTATCCGTGAGCAATTATTCAAGCCGTTTTCCTCGACCAAGCAGGCCGGGTTTGGGCTGGGTGCGTTCCAAACCCGCGAGCTGGTGGTGCAGGCGGGCGGCAGTTTGGACGTGGTCAGCGATGAGGCCGTGGGCACGACGATAACGATTCGTTTGCCGACGGTGGCGCCAGCACCTATGGTTGCGCCGGGACATCATGGTGAGGGGCGTCATGACTGATCAGGACGCGGCGGAGGCGAGCCTGCTGATCGTCGAGGATGATCCGGGCTTGTGCCGACAATATCGGTGGGCGTTTCCGGGTCGCTCCGTGTTGTTGGCGGGGAATCGGGCCGGGGCGGTGGAGATTGCGCGCCGTGAGCAGCCGCAAGTGGCGATCATTGATTTGGGTTTGCCGCCCGACCCGGACGGGATTACCGAGGGGTTGGCGATCCTGGACGCGCTGGTGCGCGAGGTGCCGGGGATCAAGGTGATCGTCGCGACGGGCAATGGCAAGCGGGAGAATGCCTTGCTGGCAATTGGCCGGGGGGCGTATGATTTCTTTGAAAAGCCGGTTGATATCGAAATTTTGCGCATCATTGTCGATCGGGTGTTCCAGCTTGCGGCGTTGGAGCAGGAAAATCGCCGCCTCAATGCGATTGGCAGCCCGAGCCCGTTGCCACGGGTGATTACCGGCTCGGAATCGATGCTGAAAATTTGCCGCACGATTGAAAAACTTGCGCCTTCGACCGCGCCGGTATTGTTGCTGGGCGAGAGCGGCACGGGGAAAGAAATTCTTGCGCAATCGCTGCATGAGCTGAGCCCGCGTGCGAAAGCGCCCTTCGTTGCGATCAATTGCGGTGCCATCCCTGAGCCGCTGCTTGAGTCCGAACTGTTTGGCCATGAAAAAGGCGCGTTTACCGGCGCGATCAAACAGACGCCGGGCCGGATTGAGTTGGCGCAGGGCGGCACATTATTTTTGGATGAAATCGGGGATTTGCCGCTGGGGTTGCAGGTCAAGCTGTTGCGGTTTTTGCAGGAGAGCGTGATTGAGCGCGTTGGCGGCCGCAAGCCGATCCAGGTTGATGCGCGGATTGTCTCGGCAACCCATCAGAATTTGGATCAATTGGTCGAAACCGGCCGGTTCCGGCTCGATTTACTGTTCCGGCTCAATATTGTGACTGTCAAAATTCCGCCCTTGCGCGATCGTCAGGCCGATGCGATTTTGCTGGGGCGTTATTTTCTCAACCGGTTCGCGCGCGAGCAAAATCGGCCAGGACTGACCTTCGCGGAATCCGCTCTCGCCGCGTTGGCGCACCATTCATGGCCGGGGAATGTGCGGGAATTGGAAAACCGGGTGCGCCGGGCCGCCATTATGGCGGATCATGCCAAGATCGAGGCGCGGGATTTGGACTTGGCGGACGCGGCCCCGTTGCCGGTGCATGATTTGCGCACCGCCCGGCGCGAGGCGGACCGTGCCGCGATCCAGATGGCGCTGGCGCGGGTGGATGGCTCGATCGTGGCCGCGGCGAAATTGCTTGGGGTGAGCCGACCCACACTTTATGGGTTAATTAGCGGCCTTGGCTTGAACGATGCCGTCAAGGCAGACCGTGACGACAGCCTCGCAGAGGATGTCACTGATGGCGACGAGCTGGATCAAGCGTGATCCGATATGGCAATGTTCAGATTTGAGGGGAGCGTTCGCATGGCAAGGAAACAGGGCATGAGCAAGACAGCAGCGGCACGGCGACGGGTATCTTCGGTGATCGCCGTTATGATCGCGGGCGGGCTGATCGCCACGGCGCCGGCGGCGTGGGCGGGTCAGCCCGCATCCTATCAGCGGGCAGCGACCGCTTTGGCGCAGGGTAAGTTGCTTGATGCGCGCTTAGATTTGCTCAACACGGTCCATCAACATCCCAATGATGGCGCGGCGCACGCGCTGCTCGGCGATGTGCTGTTTCAGCTTGGTGATCCGGTCGCGGCGGAGCGCGAGGCGCGCAAGGCGTTAGCGGCAAAGTTTGAGCCGGATCGCAGTCTTGCTTTGCTGTTGCGCTGCTATATTGCGCAGGGACGCTCGGTTGCATTGTTGCATGATTACCCGATTGGCACGGCAACCGGCGCGAAGGGGGCGGTGATTGCCGTCGCGCGGGCGCGCGCGAACTTAGTGTTATCGCGGTTTGATCGTGCCAAGGCGGATTTGCAGCAGGCGGCGACATTCGCGCCGGATGCGCCGGCGGTGTATTACGCGCAGATCGATCTGGCGTTTGCCACTCATGATCTGGCGCAGGTGCAAGCCGGTTTGGCGCAGGCGGCGAAGCTCGCCCCCGGCGCGCCGCGCTTGCTGCGGCGCCAGGCGCAGCTTGATCTGACCGAAGGCAAGCCGGCGGACGCAGTAACGCTATTGCAGCAGGCGAAGCAGAAAGACCCGGCCGATATCAAAACCATGTTGCTGCTGGTTCAGGCTTTATCATCGGCCGGGCAAATTCCGGCCGCACAGGCGCAACTAACCGAGGTGCTAAAATTTGTGCCGCACTCGGTGGGTGCCGCGTATTTGCAGGCGACAATCGATGTTGATTCACATCATTGGCATCACGCGCATGTCATTTTGCAGCGTATTGGCGGCGCGGCGAAACAGGTTCCGGGCATTCTCTATTTGCAAGCGGAAACCGATGAAGCGTTGGGTCAGCCTGCCACCGCCTTGACGGCGGCGCAGAGCTTTGCTGCGCAAACGCCGGGAAATGCGGGGGCGCAAATGCTGGTGGCGCTGCTGGCGGTGCAGACGGGCCATTACCAACTCGCCCAAACCGCGCTCGATCACGCGGCCAAGGCGGGGCCACTGAATGCGCAAGGGTTGGATTTGCGCGCAGCGGTTGATTTTCACGAGCAGCATTGGGCGCAGGCGCGCACGGCGGTCAATCAGGCGTTGAAGCTCGATCCGCATGATGTTGCGGCGTGGCGGCGCTTGGGTCTTTTGGATATGCAAAGCGGTGCGTTTGCGAAAGCCGAACAGGATTTCCAAACAACAATGCAGCTGGTGCCGCCGCATGCGACGGCGATGCAGGTGGACGCTGAACATCATTTGGCGGTGGCGGCATTGTTCGCCGATGATATTCCTGGCGCGACCAAAGCCATCGCGCGATTAGACACGCTGGGTGGCCCCACGGCGGCGGCGCCCTTGCAGGCGCAACTGGCGATCCTGCATGGGGATTTGCCAATGGCGCAGGCCGCGTTTGAGCGGCTGTTGAAGGCCAATCCCAAATCGGTGCAGGCGCAACTTGGGCTCGCGCGCATCGACTTATTGGAGCAGAACCAGTCAGCAGCACTTGATCGGCTCACCAAGCTGGCGGCGCTGCACCCGGCGCAGCCGCGCATCATCCTGGCCTTAGTTGGTTTGCAGCGGGCCACGGGGCAACAAGCCGCCGCACTCGCGACGTTGGAGCGGGCGCATCGTCATGCGCCGGATAACGCGCAGTTCGTCGCGGCGATTTTGCAGCAGCAGCGCGCGGCGAAGCAATTCCAGGCCGCATCCGGCCTGCTTGCTACGGTATCGCCGAGTGTGCGAGCAGATCCGGCGGTTTTGCTGCAACGGGCAATGCTGGCGGTGGCGCAGGGTCATTTGGATTCAGCCGCACTCAGCCTGCAAGCGGTGCTGGCCGCCCATCCGGATGATGTCGCGAGCCGTTTGGCGCTGGCGCATATCGATGTCGCGCGCAAACATCCGCGTGCGGCGGTGGCGGTGATCAAAGCCGGATTGCAGCGCGATCCGCACCAATTGGCGTTGATGGAGGCGCGTGTTGGCTTGGCCCTGCTGCAGCAAGGTCCGTCCGGGGCGCAGCATCAAATCGCGCAATTGAGCGCCGATCCAAGCCATCAGCCGCAGGCCGCTTTGTTGGAAGGGCTGCTCGATGAACAGCAGCATCAATGGCAAGCCTCTGCGACGGCGTTCACCAAGGCGTATGCGAAAACCCCCTCGCCGACGCTGGCGCTGAATGCGATCCGGGCCGATCTGCAGGCCGGGCAACATCCGGCAGCGCTCGCGATGCTCAAATCCGCCGTCGGGCAATTTCCCAACGATGTTGCCCTGAGCGACATGAATGGCTCGCTCGCGATCGATCAAGGGCATCTAACAGCAGCGGCACAGGCTTATCGCCATTCGCTGCACTTAGCGCCGCAGGATACGGTGGCGTTGGATAACCTTGCATGGATCGAGGGCAAGCAAGGCAAGGCGGATGCGGTGGCGTTGGCCCAGCGGGCTTATTTCGGATCGCCACTGCCGCAAACGGCGGATACGCTTGGGTGGATTTTGCTCCGCCAGGATCACGGCAAGGCGCCGCCGGCGCAAGCGCTCACCTTGTTGAACGCCGCCCATGCGGGCGATCCGGCTAATCCATCGATCGCCTATCACGACGCGGTGGCGCTCGCGCAATCGGGCGCGACGGCGCAGGCCATCACGATCCTTGAGCCGATTGTGGGGCCGAAAGCAAAAGCCGGGAGCCATCGGTTCGCCGATCAACCGCAGGCTGAAGCGCTGTTAACCAAATTGCAGCATCCGGGCTAAATCGGCCTATGCTGCATCTGCTGGTTCTGCTCTCGGCGATCATGATCCTGCTTGGGATGGCGGTGGCGCGGCCCATGGTGGGCGTGCTGGCGTTTGACTGGATCTCGTTCATGAACCCGCAGCAGGAGCTGTACGGGATCGGCGCTCAATTGCCTTGGGCGTTAATGGCGGCGTTAGCGACGGTCATTGGTTGCGCGGTGCGGCGCGAGCCCAAGCAATTCCCGATCACATCCACCCAAGCGCTGATTTTCAGCTTCGCGGGCGTGATTTCGATCAACAGTTTATTTGCTTTGGTACCGCCCCAAGTTGAATTTCATGATTATCTGCAGCTGATGAAATCGCTGGCCTTTGCGTTGCTGGCCGGGGCCTTGATTACCAACCGCAGGCGGTTTCATGCGATGATTTGGCTGATGGTGATTTCGATTGGGTATTACGGCGTGAAAGGCGGCATTTTTACCCTCCTCACCGCCGGTAAAGACCATGTGTATGGGCCGGCCAATACCTTCATTGGTGATAACAACCAGCTCGCCGTTGCGTTATTGATGACGCTGCCGTTGATGAATTATTTGCGCATGCATTCGCTGCATAAAATTGTGCGAACCGGCTTGGTGGCGGCGATGGTGCTCACATTATTCGCGGTGGTGGCGACCTATTCG
This sequence comes from Acidiphilium sp., assembly GCA_049964975.1. GTDB lineage: Bacteria > Pseudomonadota > Alphaproteobacteria > Acetobacterales > Acetobacteraceae > Acidiphilium. The sequence continues at coordinate 24,479 of JBMFWT010000026.1, read as the reverse complement.
CGCGGTGGTTTGATCGCGCTGGCGGCGATGGGGATACGGTTTTGGTGGAATGGCAAAAACCGGGCGATCAGTGCGGTGCTGATTGGCATGGCCTTGGTGGCCGCCATTGGGTTCATGCCGCCGGATTGGCAGGCGCGGATGTTCACGATTGCGCATTTCCATCATTCAAACTCGGCGAATGATCGGCTCACCGTATGGCGCGACGCGTTCGGGATTGCCGCGCATAATCCGCTGACCGGCGGCGGATTTCAGTCCACCGCGATCCCGGATGTGATCCATCGGTATTTTCCGATGGATCATCAACGCGCCACGCATAGTATCTGGTTTGAAGTGCTGGGCGATCAGGGTTTCCCCGCCTTGTTCATTTGGATTGCGCTCAATGTGAATGGTTTATTGATGGCGCGCGCCATTGCGCGGCGTGCCAAGCACAACCCGTCCTTGGCGTGGCTTGGGGATTTTGGACGGATGGCGGAAGTCTCCATCATTGCCTTCATGGTTGGCGGTTCGTTCCTATCCCTCGCCTATTATGATTATTATTTCATGCTGCTGATTGTTATCTCCTCGGCGTTGGTGCTGCTGCGCCACGCCGCGACGCAAACCAGCCGGGTGGCAACCGCGCCGCAAACCCAGGGCTGGCGGATGCGCCGGGCGGCATCGTTATGACTGCGATTTTTTTCTTGCTGGAGTTAGCGGCTGTGCTCTGGCTCGGATTTTGGAGTTTTGCCGAGCCGACGGAGCGAAACGCATCCAAGCCGCCGCGCCCGACGCCGTTTGATTATGTCGATCATGCACCGGAACCGGGGGGCGAAACGCCAACGGCCAGCGGGGCGCGCTGGCGGCAACGACGCACCCAGGCGCGCAAGCGGTCCTGATGCAAATTGTTACGGTATCGACACTTTATCCGAATGGCGAATTTCCATCACATGGCATATTCGTTGAAACGCGGCTGCGCCATTTATGCGCAGATACCGGGTGCGACGGGCGGGTGATTGCGCCGACGCCGTATTTCCCATCGCGCAGCGCGCGGTTCGGGCGGTTTGGCCAATGGGGCCGAGTGGCGCCGCGCGAAACGCGTTTTGCGATTGATGTTTTGCATCCACGCTATCTGGTGGTGCCGGGGGTGAGCCATGCGCTGACACCCGCGTTATTATACAGGGCGATGCGGCGCGGCCTGGAACAATTGCATGCCGATGGATTTTATCCTGACTTGATCGATGCGCATTATTTATACCCGGACGGGGTGGCGGCGGCCCGCCTTGCCGCGCATTTCAATTTGCCATTGGTGATGACGGCGCGAGGCTCGGATGTAACGGCCTGGCCGCAAGAACCGGGGCCGGCACGCCAAATTCGGGCAGCGATCAAGCGGGCGGACCATGTGATTGCGGTGAGTGCGGCGCTGGCTGAGGGACTTGGCACATTGGGCGCTGCGCCGGGGCAGGTGACGGTGCTGCGCAATGGCGTTGATTTGGCGCGGTTCATGCCGATCGATCCGGAGGCGGCGCGCGGTGCCGTGGGTCAGGCGCGGCGCTATGTGCTCTCGGTGGGGCATTTAATCCCGCGCAAGGGGCATGATCGGGTGATCCGGGCGCTGGGCGTGCTGCGGGATGCCGGCGTGAATGACGTTGATCTGTTGATTATCGGCAGCGGGCCGGAGGAGGCGCGGCTGCGCGGCTTGGCGGCATCGCTGGGGCTTGCCGCACAGGTGCGCTTCATCGGCTCGATCCGGCAAGAGGAATTGGCTCGGTTTTATGCCGGTGCGGACATGTTGGTGCTGGCCTCGAGCCGCGAGGGATGGGCCAATGTGCTGCTGGAATCGATGGCCTGCGGCACGCCGGTGGTGGCATCACCCGCGCCGGGCAACGCCGAAGTGGTGCGCGAAGTAGCGGCGGGACTGGTCGCGGCGGAGAACACGCCCGAAGCCCTGGCCCAAGCGATGCGGCAGCTTTGGGCGGCACGCCCTGATCGGGCGGCGACGCTTGCTTTTGCGGCGCGCCATGATTGGCGCAGCATCAGCCTTGGCCAATCGGCGATTTTCGAGGCGGTGCTGGCACGGCATCAGGCCGCGCGGCGGTGAGTGATCAGCGGAAAATCTGTCGGAAAATTTTACAGTGGGCGTTTTGGGATCGGTTAAAATTCTCATAAGCATCTGATTTTGTTGGTGAGGGACAATTTGGCACGATATCTGCTTACCTTGGCGGTGTTAAGTTTTTATTCTTCAACAAAGGATTATCCTGATGTCTCTTAAAACAACGATCCTCGCCGCCTGTGCCGTCGGCGCGCTGATGGTCGGTGCTGGCGTTGCCCACGCCGCCCCGCCCAGCAATCTGGTATCCAACGGTGACTTCTCAACGGTTGCTGGTGGCATCAACGCCAGCACGCAGTTCGGCACCCAGGCGACAGTGTCTGACCAGCAGTTCGTGACCGGCTGGACCGGGAATAACGGCTATGAAATCTGGTATCCGTCCGCGAGTGCCGCGATGAGCGATAACGCTTACGGGCAATATAGCTACACTGGTCAAGAGCATATCTGGAACGTCACCGCGCCGCCGACCGGCCCCGGCACGTTTGTTGGCCTCGATGGTGACCAAACTTCGGGGGTGCAAAGCTCGATCAGTCAGGTGATCAACGGCCTCACCGTCGGCAGCACCTATCAAGTCAGCTTTGATTGGGCCGGCGCACAAATGGCAAGCCGGACGGGTGCGACGACCGATTCGTTGCTGGTCAGCCTGGGCAGTTCGCAGAAGAGCACTTCCGTGTTGAACAACGCGAGCGAGGGCTTCACCGGTTGGGAAGCCGCGACGATGACGTTTATCGCGACCAGCACCTCCGAAGCCTTGTCGTTCTTGGCCGTTGGTTCGCCGACCGGTTTGCCGCCAATGTCGCTGCTGACCAATATTTCGATGCAGCAGGTTGCCGTGCCTGAGCCGTCATCCTTGGCGTTGCTGGGTGGTGGCTTGGTGGGTCTTGGTTTGGTTCTCCGCCGCCGCCGCGCTGCGAAGAAGCAGCCGGTTACCAAAGTCTGATCAGGCGCCGGTCGTTCAGGTTTAGTGCCTGGACGACCGTTTGGTCTTGTGGTTGAACCCGTTGAATGCACGATTTTTTCATTGAAGTTTTAAGGCTGGCCGTTTGGCTGTTATTGCTTGTGGTGATTTTTGTGCCAATTGAGCGCGTTGCCTCCATCGAGCGTCAGCCGATTTTTCGCAAACAATTTGCGGTTGATTTGGGCTATTACGCGATCAATTCCTTCCTCACCGGCGCGCTGCTGGCGGTTCCGCTCGCGATTATCGGGGCGGCGGTGCATCAGGCCGAGCCGATTGCGTTGGCTCACGCGATCAAGTCGCTTCCCTTCTGGGTCACACTTGCTTTGTCGGTTCTGGTCGCCGAAATCGGCTTTTATTGGGGACACCGGCTGACCCATCAAATTCCCTTGCTGTGGCGCTTTCACGCGATTCACCATAGTGCGGCGCAGTTGGATTTTCTCTCCAACACCCGCGCCCACCCGGTTGATATTGTGTTTGTGCGGCTCTGCGGCTTCGCGCCGTTATTTGCGCTGGGGCTGGCCGGCGGGGTTCGCACGCCCGCGATTGTGATCGTGCTGGGCACGATTTGGGGGTTTTTCATTCATGCCAATTTGCGCTGGCGGTTTGGGATTCTGGAATCCATTGTCGCCACGCCATTTTTCCATCACTGGCATCATACCAACGATTCGATGCGTGACCGTAACTACGCGGCGATGCTGCCTTTGGTCGATCTGATCTTTGGCACGCTGCATTTGCCGAAACAGTGGCCCACCGACTATGGCATCGATAAGGCGATGCCGCCTTCCATGGTCGGCCAGATCATCAGCCCCTTCACCTCCGATTCCTCGCCGTGAGTTGATCCTGATTTCAGCGCGGGGCGGCGGCGCGGGTTAGGCGGTCATTGATAGCAAGGCCGATATCATGGTCGGGGATCGGGCTTACCGCGATGGCGGTGAGGGCTTGGCGGGTTGCCTCGTTATCGAGGCGGCGGAGATGATCGAACAAATTGGCGGCGGCTTCGAGCAAATCGCCGCGTTCGGATAAATTATAGACGAGGGCAGCGTCCGGCAAAATCGCGCCGAAACCGAGCAAAGCTTCGTGCGGTGCGACGCTGCGGGCGTCGAGGCGCATGGGCAAAGTGGGCGCGTAGTGCGAGGCCAGCAGGCCGGGGCCGCGCAGGATTGGGTCGCCCCCGTCCGCTCCAAGATTATCGCTGAGGGGGCCGATATGGCTTTCAATCGCGGCGCGGGAAATGGCGCCGGGGCGCAGCAGGCGCGCAGGGCCGGTGAGATCAAGCACGGTGGATTCCAACCCGACCATGCTGGGGCCGGATTGCAGCACGGCGGCGATGCGGCCATCAAGCTCCGCGCGCACATGCTCGGGGCGGGTGGGGCTGATCCGCCCGGAGCGGTTGGCCGAAGGTGCCGCGACCGGACGATCAACGGCGGCGAGCAAAGCTTGCGCAATCGGGTGGGACGGCACCCGCACGGCGAGTGACGACAACCCGGCGGCGGCGAGGCTCGCGATGGGCGAGGCAGGGTGGCGCGGCAGCACCAAGGTGAGCGGGCCGGGCCAGAACGCCTCGGCCAAAATGCGGGCGCGCCGATCCGCCACCCCATGCGCGAAGGCGGCGCTGGCGCTGGAAAAATGGCAAATCAGCGGATTAAAGCGAGGCCGCCCTTTGGCCGCGAAAATGCCCGCAACGGCGGTGGCGTTGGTCGCATCCGCGCCCAGCCCATAGACGGTTTCAGTCGCGAACGCGACCAGTTCGCCCGCGCGGAGTGCCTGGGCGGCGCGGGCAATGCCTGCTGGCGTGTCCGGCAGATACAGCGTGCCGCCGGTCACGGATCAAGGTCGCGGCGGACCTGGGGGGTGCTGAGCAATTGATTGATCCGGGTTGCTTCATCCAGCGCTTCATCCGGCTGGAAATGCAAATCCGGGGTGACCCGCAGCCGCAGGCCCCGACCAATTTCGCCGCGCAGAAATGGGCCTGCGCGTTTGAGGGCGGGCAATAACGGCGTGATGTCACCGCCGCCGAGCAGCGAGGCGAACACGGTGGCGTGTTTCAAATCCGGGCTCATCCGCACTTCGGCGACCGTGATCTGCGCGCCCACCAACGCCGGATCGCGAAATTCGGTGCGGATCAGAATATCTGCGAGCCGGTGGCGGATTTCTTCCGCCACGCGCCGCTGGCGTTGGCTGGGCTCGCCGGCGGCTACGCCGGAACGATTTCGGTTTCGTAGCATTCGACGACATCGCCTTCCCGCAAATCGTTGAAACCAGCGAAGGACAGGCCGCATTCATAGCCGCGTGCGACCTCTTTGACATCGTCCTTGAAACGCTTGAGTTGCGACAATTCGCCCTGATGGATCACCACCCCATCGCGCAGCAGGCGGACGCCGGCCCCGCGCTTGACCAGACCTTCGGTGATATAGCAGCCCGCGACCTTGCCGACTTTGGTGATGTTGAACACTTGGCGGATTTCGGCATAGCCGAGGAATTTCTCGCGATGCACCGGCGCGAGCTTGCCCTTGACCAGCTTTTCGATATCGTCCGCGACCTCATAGATGATCGAATAATAGCGCACATCGACGCCATCGCGGGTGGCGAGTTGCCTTGCTTGGGCATTGGCGCGGACGTTAAAGCCGATGACCAGCGCCTCAGAGGCGCGGGCGAGCTGGATGTCGCTCTCGGTGATCTGCCCGACGCCGGAGAGCAGCACGCGGGCGCGCACCTCCTCATTGCCGAGTTTTTCCACGACGGCCTGGATTGCTTCGGCGCTGCCTTGCACATCCGCCTTGATCACCACGGCGACTTCTTTTTGCGCGCCGGCTTGAATTCGCGCCAGCATTTGATCGAGCGTGCCACGGGCGGCTCCGCTGGCGGCGGCACTCCGGTCGCGCTCACGGCGCTGGCGGAATTCGGCGATTTCGCGCGCCCGGCTTTCATTCTCGACCACCACGATCAGCTCACCAGCCGAGGGTACGCCGGACATGCCCAGCACTTCGACCGGCATTGACGGCCCGGCCTCTGCGATGGTGCGGCCCCGATCATCGAGCATGGCGCGGACACGGCCCGACTCGCCGCCCGCCACCACAATATCGCCCTGGCGCAGTGTGCCTTTTTGCACGAGCACGGTCGCGACCGGGCCGCGACCACGATCCAGCCGCGCCTCGATCACGGTGCCTTCAGCCGGACGATCCGGGTTGGCGCGCAGATCGAGAATTTCGGCTTGCAGCAAAATGGCTTCCTGCAACGCGTCCAACCCGGTGCGCTTGAGGGCGGAGACTTCGACATCCTGGGTTTCACCGCCCATGCTTTCCACCACGATCTCGTGCTGGAGCAATTCGTTGCGCACCCGCTCAGGGTTCGCATCATGCTTGTCGATTTTGTTGATCGCGACGATGATCGGCGCGCCGGAGGCTTTGGCGTGTTTAATCGCCTCGATGGTTTGCGGCATCACCCCGTCATCCGCCGCGACCACCAGGATCACAATGTCGGTGACACTGGCGCCACGGGCGCGCATGGCGGTGAAGGCTTCATGGCCCGGCGTGTCGATATAGGTGATGCGCCCGCCATCGGGCAGCGTAACTTGATAGGCACCGATATGCTGGGTGATGCCGCCCGCCTCGCTGGCTGCGACGGAGCTGGCGCGCAGCGCATCGAGCAGGCTGGTTTTGCCGTGATCGACATGGCCCATCACCGTGACCACTGGCGGGCGGGGCTGCCTGTCCTCATCGCGATCGGTCTCGCCGGCGAGGCCGATTTCCACGTCATTTTCCGAGACCCGGCGCGCACGATGGCCAAACTCATTCACCACCAATTCGGCGGTATCGGCATCGATCGATTGGGTGGCGGCGGCCATCACGCCGAGTTTCATCAGCGCTTTCACCACATCGGGCACGCGCGCCGCCATGCGGCTGGCCAGCTCTTGCACGGTGATATTGTCGGGCAGGGTGACATCGCGCACCACGCGCACCTGATCCGAGCGCAGCATTTCGAGTTCGGCTTGCCGGCGCTCACGCTCGCGCTGACGGCGCACGGAGGCGAGCGAGCGGACGCGCTCATCCTCGCCTTCCAACGCGGCTTGCACATCGATCCGGCCACCTCGGCGGTTATCGGGGAGTTTTTTGGCAACCGGCGCTACGGGTTTGCGCGCCGGTGTTGCGCCGCCGCCGGGACGGCGGGCGACGCGGGGCGATTCATCATCATCATCGCGCCCACCGGGACGGCCCGGCTTGAGCCGCAAGGTTTCGGAGGGCACCGGCGTATTACCCGGTGCGGCGGGGCGGCGGGCAGGGCCGTTATTCGGCCCGTTATTACCAGGGGCAGCCCCATCGCGGCGCGGCGCCGGACGCCCCGCATCACGACCCGCGTCACGACCCGCATCACGACCGGGTGCCGGGCGGGCGGGGGCGTTGCGATTCGATGGCCCTGAGCGATCATCATGGGCGCGGTTGAAATTATTGCGCTCAGCATGGGCGCGGGCTTGCGGCGGCGCAGCAGGGGGCACCCGATTCGCCGGTTGCAGAGGTGCGACGTTATCGACCAGTTCGCTGGTGACCAGATTGTCATCCGCGGTGCTGGTGCCGGACGGCGCTTCGCGCGCGTCACGCGCGGCATCGGCGGTGTCATCGGCGGGGTGCTGCGGGGCGGTGACGGCCTCGGTCATCGCCTTGGCTTCGATTTCGGCTTGTGCGCGGGCCGCTTCGGCCTCGGCGCGGGCCGCTTCGGCGGCGATGCGGGCCTCTTCCTCGGCTTTGCGCCGTGCTGCCTCGGCGGCGGAGAGGATGGACATTTTTTCCTGTTCGCGGCGCTCGGCCTCGCGCTTGGCAACTTCGCGCTGCTCGACCAAAGCGCGTTGACGCGCGGCCAGTTCGGTTTCGGTCAGCGCCCGCGGCACCGGGCCGGGGCTAGCTGGCTTTGCCGCCGGGCGGACGCCATCAGCCGCCGGACGCGTGGCATCGACCTCGACCGGGGCGACGACGCTACGTTTTTTGCGCACTTCGACCTGCACGACTTTTGATCGCCCATGGCTGAAGCTTTGCCGCACCGACCCGGCATCGACCGTGCGGCCAACTTCGGTTCGATTGGCTGGCCGCAGCGTCAAGCGGCCTTTGGTTTCGCCTTGGTCTTTATCGTCGCTCATATAATCCGATCCGTCATTGATAGGTCGAACCAGCGGGAAGCCCCGCCGATCCGGAATTCGCCGTCGTCATCCGGCGTCTCTCTGCCCGCTCTGCACGCCCGGCGCAACGCCCTGCCCGGGTAGAACCCCGCGCAACCGTGTTGCGTCCGCCAAAATCATCTCGGCAAGCCGCCCCGGCGCCAGGGCAACATGCACAATCGCGTCGCGACCAAAAACGGCACCCAACGTCGCGGCGTCCAATAGGTCGAGCACGGGAACATCGCGCCCTTGCAGCACCCGCCCCCGCTCCGTCACACTGCCATCGGCGGCGCCAACCAGCACCGCGCAGCGCCCGGCGGCCAAGGCCTCGCGCGCTTTTTCGAATCCGCCCACTGCCTGCCCCGCCCGCCGCGCCAAACCAAGCGATGCCATCAGCCGGTCGCGCAGAGCGAACACCACGCGATCGGCCAAATCATCGGGGACCGTGAGAGCCGGGATATTCAACGATCGTCCAGCCGCGCGCTGGAACACCCGACGCTTCAAAGCTTCCTGTATCACATCGCGCCGCGCACTCAACCATAATCCGCGTCCCGGCAGGGTTGCGGCAGCGTCAAACACCAAAGATCGATCCGGAGCAACAACAAAACGCAGCAGGGCGGCGCGCGGCCCCGCCTGGCGGGTCACCAGGCAGCGACGCTCCGGCGCACGCGGATCATCCAGCACCGGCAGATCAAGATCCGCCGTGTCGTGATCGAGATCCGGCGGTGATGCGGTCAGATCAGCCAGCTTGGTCATCCCCTTCGAACCAATGGGCGCGTGCGCCCATGATGATGGCGTTGGCGGTGTCGGCATCCATGTTGGCCTTGCCGACGATATCGATCAGCTCATCGCTCGCCAGATCGGCCAGATCATCGAGGGTGCGGATTTTGGCTTCGCCCAGCGCCACCAGCATGGTGGGGGTTAGCCCGTCGATGGCCACCAGCGCATCGCTCACGCCCAAAGCCTGGCGTTTTTCTTCCTGCTCAGCCGCCCGGCGCTCCAGCGCCACAATCGCCCGGCGCTGCAACTCAGTGCCGATGGCTTCATCGAAACCCTCGATTTCCGCCAAATCTTCAATTGGTGTGTTCGCCAAATCCTCAATCCCCTCAAAGCCTTCTGTCACTAACAAACCGGCGATCACATCATCCACGTCCAGCGCCTCGACAAACAGGCCGCTGCGCCGACGGAACTCTTCCTGACGGCGCTCGCCTTCTTCCGCCTCGGTCAGAATATCGATATCCCAGCGGGTGAGCTGCGAGGCGAGGCGCACATTCTGGCCCCGCCGACCAATGGCCAGCGAGAGCTGCGAATCCGGCACCACCACTTCGACTTTGCCGCCTTCCTCATCGATCACCACTTTGGTCACCTCGGCAGGGGCTAGAGCGTTGACCACGAAGGTTGCGGGGTTCGGGCTCCAGGGGATGATGTCGATTTTTTCGCCCTGCAATTCCGCCACCACCGCTTGCACCCGCGAGCCGCGCATACCCACGCAGGCGCCGACCGGATCAATCGAGGAATCGCGGGAAATCACCGCCATTTTCGCCCGTGACCCCGGATCACGCGCAACCGCCTTGATTTCGATGATGCCTTCGTAAATTTCTGGCACTTCCTGCGCGAATAATTTGGCGAGGAACCCTGGATGGGTGCGCGAGAGGAAAATTTGCGGGCCGCGCAACTCATCACGCACATCATAAATGAAGGCGCGCACCCGGTCACCATTCTGAAAATTCTCCCGCGGGATGGTTTCATCGCGGCGCAGCAACGCCTCGGCGCGGCTGAGATCGACCATCAAATTCCCATATTCGGTGCGCTTGACGGTGCCGGTGATGATTTCGCCCACGCGGTCTTTGAATTCGTCATATTGGCGCTTGCGCTCATATTCGCGCACACGCTGGACGATCACCTGCTTGGCGGTTTGCGCGGCGATGCGGCCAAAATCGATCGGCGGCAGCGGATCGACCAAATGGCCGCCCAGCTCGATATCGGGTTTGAATTTTTTCGCGATATGCAGCGGAATTTGGGTCTCTTCGTTCTCCACCGTCACCACCGCTTCGGTCCAGCGCGACAGGCGGACATCGCCGGTTTTCCGATCGATAGTGGCGCGAATATCCTTTTCATGGCCGTATTTGGCGCGGCCAGCTTTCTGGATCGCCTGCTCCATCGCCTCCAGCACTTCCTCGCGATCGATTTGCTTCTCGCGGGCCACCGCGTCGGCGACCAGCAGCAATTCAGGGCGGGCTATTGCGGTATCCATGATCTGTCTCGCTTTTCCTAAAAAAACTATGATGTTGAGGCGTTCAGTTCGCGGCCGGCGGCTGGGCCGTCGCGCGGATCAATTCATCGGTGAGCACCAGCCGGGCGCGCTGCACATCGGCCAAATTCACCTCAATCGTCTCGCCGGTATCGAGTTTGAGCTGGGCGACGCCCGCTTGCGCGCCGAGCACCGTGCCGGTCAATCGTTTGCGGCCTTGCAGCGTGGGCACCGCCATATCGACGCGCGCGAGATGGCCGGCAAACCGAACCCAATCTTTCAAGCGGGTCAAAGGCCGGTCGATGCCAGCAGAGCTGACTTCCAAAGTCCACGCCCCCTCAATCGGGTCTTCGACATCAAGCCGGGCGGAGACCAGATGGCTGATTTTTTCACAATCTTCGACGCTGATCTGGCTGCCATCCGCGCGATCCGCCATGATTTGCACAATTGGCCGCTGCCGCCCGATGATCGAGACGCGCACGAGCTCATAGCCCTGCGCTTCAAGGCCAGGAATAATCATATCGGCAATTCGGCCCTCAAGGCCGGTATGGGACGGACGGGTCTCATGCATCGGATCAACTCGCAGCTTGGCGCGCCGCCCAATAAAAAAGGCGGCCCGTTAAGGCCACCTCCGAACGGGCTGGAGCGTGATTACGCACTTCATACGCCGAACGGTCCGATGCAGCAAGAGCCCATTGAAGCGAGAGCCCAATGCAGCAAGAGGCAGTGCCCGCGCCGTGAACTCCGCAAACGACCCCATCATTGTATTTTTATCGCCAACGCATATCCTACAGATCACTCTGTTGGTCCGTCATGCCAACGCGAATGATCGAGAATGGGGATGACAAACATGGTAAAATTTGGAATGGCGCAGCCGGTCAAGCGCGTTGAGGATGTGCGGTTGCTCAAAGGTCATGGCACCTACACGGATGATGTGAACCAGCCCGGTGCTTTGCATGTGGTTATTCTGCGCTCGCCACACGCGCATGCCACGATCAAGGCGATTGATACCAAAGCCGCTTTGGCGCTGCCGGGGGTGGTGGCGATTTACACGGCGTCTGATCTGGATGCGGACAAGGTGGGGCCAATCCCCTGCGTGGTGCCGATTACCAATCAAGACGGCTCCGCGCGCGCCGATGCGCCGCGACCGATTCTCGCCAAGGGCACGGTGCGCCATGTGGGCGAGGCGGTGGCCATGGTGGTGGCCGAAACCGCCAGCGCCGGGCGCGATGCTGCCGAGGCGATCATGGTCGATTACGACACCAAACCCTCAATCACCGCCCTCGCCCAAGCGCGCGATCCGGCGGCACCGCAGGTGCGCGCGGATGTGCCCCGCAACACGGTGTTTGATTGGGCAACCGGCGATAAAGACAAAGTTGACGCCCTGTTCGCCCAAGCCGCGCATGTGACCGCGATCAAAATTGTGAATAACCGCATCGTGGTCAATGCCATGGAGCCACGGGCGGCCTTGGCCGATTTTGACACCGAAACCCAGCGCTGGACCCTGACCTCGAACACGCAGGGCGGCTGGCTGCTGAAAAATATTTTGAGCCAAGCGGTGTTTCAGGTGCCCGCAGATCGGTTCCGGGTGATCACGCCGGATGTGGGCGGTGGTTTTGGGATGAAATTATTCGTCTATCCGGAACATGCGATGGTTTGTTTTGCTGCACGCAAGCTGGGCCGCCCGGTGAAATGGACGGCGGAGCGCGGCGAATCGTTTCTCTCGGACACTCATGGCCGCGATCACGTTACCGAGGCCGAATTGGCCTTGGACGCCGATCATAAATTCCTCGCGATGCGGGTGCGCAATATCGCCAATATGGGTGCCTATTTATCGAATTTCGCGCCTTATATCCCGACCATGCTCGGCACCAAGGTTCTCGCCTCGGTCTATGATTTCAAGGCGATCCACGCGCAGGTGTTTGGCGTGTTCACCCATACGGTGCCGGTCGATGCGTATCGCGGGGCGGGGCGGCCCGAGGGGAATTATCTGGTCGAACGGCTGATCGATGCGGCGGCGCGCGAGCTGAGCGTTGATCGGGCGGCGTTGCGGCGCGCCAACATGGTGCCGGCCAGCGCGATGCCATACTTGACCGCGATGCAGCAAAATTATGATTCCGGTGACTTCATCCAAGTGATGGATCGCGCCTTGGAGATGATCGACTGGGCGGGATTCCCGGCCCGCAAGGCGGCATCACGGGCGGCGGGCAAGCGGCGCGGCATTGGCATGGCCTATTATTTGGAAGCGACCGGCGGCGCGCCGGAAGAGCGTGCGGAAATCCGCTTCACCCGCGATGGCTATGCGGATGTGTATGTCGGCACCCAATCGAGCGGTCAGGGCCACGAGACCGCCTATGTGCAAATCACCGCCGACCGGCTCGGCATCGATCCTGACCGCATCCGGATCAAGCAGGGCGACACCGACCGGATTCCGGTGGGCGGCGGCACCGGCGGCGCGCGCAGCCTCTATTCCGAAGGCCAGGCGATTTTGGTGACCACCACCAGCCTGATCGAAAAAGCTAAAAAGGCGGCGGGCGAGGCCCTGGAAGCGGCAGCGGCGGATATCGAATTTTCCGATGGTGCCTTCAACATCATCGGCACCGACCGTTCGATCACGCTGATGGATCTGGCCGCGACGCTGCATGATGACGCGACCGACGGCAACGCGCTCGATACCGCCGAAATCGCGACCATCGCGCATCACACCTTCACCAATGGCTGCCATATCGCCGAAGTCGAGATCGATCCGGAGACCGGCACGATTGCGGTGCAGCGCTATTTGGTGTGCGATGATGTCGGTAAAATCGTGAACCCGATGATCGTGCGCGGTCAGGTCCATGGCGGCGTCGCCCAAGGGTTGGGGCAGGCGCTGATGGAAAACACCGCCTATGATCCGGAATCGGGCCAGCTCATTGCCGGCAGCTTCATGGATTATGCCTTGCCACGTGCGGATGACATGCCCGATATCGAGGTCGAGTTCCTGGAAATCCCCTGCACCACCAACCCGCTCGGGGTAAAGGGCGCGGGCGAGGCCGGGGCGGTTGGCTCGCCGCCGGCATTGATCAACGCGGTGCTCGACGCGTTGGCCGAAGATGGCGTGCGCCATATCGACATGCCTGCGACCCCTGAGCGCGTGTGGTCAGCCATTGCCGAGGCGCGCCAGGCGGCATGATCCATCTGGTCAAACTCGCCGTCGGCGTGCGCGATATCGGCCATCTGGCTGAAATCCAGCGCCGACGGATGGAGAATGACCCGCCCTTGCGCCATCAGACGCGCTCAATGCCCAAGCGCGCCGCGGAACTGACCCAAGGCGGCTCGCTCTATTGGGTGATTACCGGCGCGATTTTGGTGCGTCAGCGTGTGATCGACGTGATTGAGGATGTGTGGGATGATGGCTCGCCCTGTGCCGGGCTGGTGCTTGATCCCGCTTTGGTGCGGGTGATGGCGCGCAGCACCAAACCGTTTCAGGGCTGGCGCTATTTGAAGCCCGACGACGCACCGGCGGATCTCGCGGCGGGCAGCACCACCATTGCGGATGATTTGCCGGTGCATTTGCTGCGCGCCCTCACCGAACTCGCGCTCCTGCCATAAGGATTACCCATGCTCGATGCTCTGCGTTCCCGATTGCCCGAGTCTTGGCGCCGGTTTGTTCCGGCGAAAATGCCGTGGAGCCCGACCACGGTTCCGGTGGTGCGCCTGACCGGGGTGATCGCCGCGCGCGAGGGGGCGATTAATCTTGATCGGTTCGCGCCGCTGCTGGATCGCGGCTTTGCGCAGGCGAAACAGGGCCAAAAATTATTGCTCCTCGCGATTGAAAGCCCCGGCGGCTCGCCGGTGCAATCGGACCTGATCGGGGCCTATATCAGGCGCAAGGCCGCCGAGACCGATGTGCGGGTGATTGCGGTGATTGGCGATGTCGGCGCGTCCGGCGGCTATTGGATTGCGTGTGCGGCGGACCAGATTTTTGCCAATCGGATGAGCATTGTCGGCTCGATCGGGGTGATTGGCGGCGGCTTTGGCGCGGTGGATTTGCTCCGGCGCATCGGCGTTGAGCGCCGGGTGGTGACGGCGGGTGCCAATAAGTTGCGCAATGATCCGTTCAGCCCGGAGCGGCCCGATGATGTCGCGTTCAATCGGGATTTGCTCGATGATATTCACACCCAATTCAAGGATTGGGTGCGCGAGCGGCGCGGCGCTTCCATCGAAAACCACGAAGCGGCGGTGTTTGACGGGTCGTATATGCTGGGCAGCAAGGCGCTGCGCCTCGGTCTGATCGATGCGCTAGGCGATGTGCGCAGCATCATCCATGCCGAAGCGGGCAAGGATGCGAAGCCCGCTTTCATTGGCCCCCGGCGCAAATTCAGTCTGGCGCGCCTGCTGGGCGGGGCCGGCAGCGCGATGCTGAACACGATCGAGGCCGAGGCCTGGCACGGGCGCGCCCCGAAATAACTGCCTAAATTTTATCCAAAATTCGATAATAATTCGCGCAACCTCACGATTTAGGGCGGTTGATATCGCCCTAGCGGGTGATTTTGCCCTAATATTGCGCGCCTGACGGCGGTTGGCACGATCCCTGCTTAGCTCTCTCCGGTGCAGTTTGCTGCCTCGGGTTCGCTTGGACCCGCAACATAGACGGCTGGGAAATACGGAGAAACCGAATGTCGCTTGTACCTTCACCGAGTTGGCTCAATACGGGTGATAACGCTTGGCAATTAACCGCGGCAACCCTGGTCGGGTTGCAGAGCGTGCCAGGGTTGGTTGCGCTCTATGGCGGCGTCGTCAAGAAAAAATGGGCGATCAACTCGGCCTTTATGGCCTTGTATGCGTTTGCCATTGTGCTCGTGGTTTGGATGCTGTGGGCGTATAATATGTCGTTCGGCAAGCCATGGTTGAATGTTGGCAAGCTTGGCGCATTCATCGGCCATCCGGGGCAAATTACTTCAGCCTGGAACGAGGAAAAACAGGCGATCATTCCGGCGGCGGCGGGCGGCATGCCGCCTTTGGGCTATGGCATGGCGACGCTGGTCTATTTCCAGTTCGTGTTCGCCGCGATCACCCCGATCATTCTGGCCGGCTCCGTGCTCGGGCGGATGAATTTCAAAGCCTGGATGATTTTCGTCCCGCTCTGGACGACGTTCATTTACTCAATTGGCGCGTTTTCGCTGTGGGCCGGTGGCTGGCTCGGCTCGCTGGGCGTGGTCGATTACTCGGGCGGCTATGTTATTCACTTGGCGGCGGCGGCCTCGGGCTTCACGGCGGCTGCGGTGATTGGTCCGCGCCTCAAGCGGGATCGCGAAGTGTTCCCACCCAACTCGCTGCTGATCACGCTGATTGGTGCCGGTTTGCTCTGGCTCGGCTGGTCCGGCTTTAACGGCGGCGATCCGTATTTTGCCAATGCCGATGCTGGTGCGGCGGTGCTGAACACGCATTTGACCACCGCTGTATCGCTCCTGGTCTGGTTGATGCTGGACGTGTTCGCCTTCGGCAAACCCTCGGTGCTGGGCGCGGTGAACGGCATGATCGCTGGCTTGGTCGCGATTACCCCGGCGGCGGGCTACATTAACGGCCTCGAAGCCATCGTGCTTGGCGTGTTCTCCGGCGCGCTGCCCTGGCTGACTTGGAACAAGCTCGGCAAAACCAAGCTGTTTTCCAAGGTCGATGACACGTTGGGCGTGATCCACACCCATGGCGTGGCGGCGCTGGTCGGCGGCATCGGCGTCGGCGTGATGGCCGATCCGAAAATGATCGAGTATCTCGCGACCGGCAAAGACAGCGTGGTGAATGTGACCGGCTGGCTCTACGGCAATTTCCACCAAGTGGTGCTGCAATTCTATGGCGCAGCCTTCATCATCGTGTTGAACGTGGTTGGCACCTTCATCCTGCTCAAGCTGATCGGCTTCGTAGTGCCGCTGCGCATGGATGATGAAATGCTGGCCATGGGCGATGAAGCGGCACACGGCGAAGAAGCCTACGCGATCTTTGCCGATGGCGCGCGCGGCGTGCCGGTCATGGGCGACTGATTTTTGCACCTACCCCGGCCCGCTTTTTGGGCCGGGTTTTGCCGCAATCAGCCGGACCTTCGCGGGTCCGGCTGATTTGTTTTGTGGAATCAGGCGGTTTTGGTATATAGTTCGTACAAGATCGTTCGGAGAGAAGTTTCTGATGTCCGTGACCACTCAATCCCGTCCGTTTTTATCGCCGGCGCTGAAAGCGCGGCTGGGTCGGCGGGCTGCGGAAATTCTGGCGCTGATCTTGACCCTGATTGGGCTGACCTTGCTGATTGCCCTGGCCAGCTACCATCCGAGTGATCCGTCCTTCAACACCGCCTCCAACCTGCCGGTGCGCAATTTGCTCGGGCCGCCCGGTGCGGCGCTGGCGGATGGGTTGCTGCAAGGTTTCGGTATTTTTGGCGCCCTGCCCGCTTTGGTGCTGTTCGGCTGGTCATTTGTGCTGGTCAATCGCGGCGTGCTGCGCCGTTGGCGGTTACGCGCGCTCGCGACGCTGATCGCCATGCCCTGCCTCGCCGGGGCGATGGGCGCGTGGCACGCGGCTTCGTCTCTGCATTTTCCCGCCTATGCGGGTCCGGGCGGGGTGGTGGGCGCGTTGCTCGGTGCCGCACGGTTCGGCCTGTTCGGCTCGTTGGCTTCGATCATCGTGCCGGTGCTGTGCCTCGCGATCGGGCTACCCACGGCGCTCTATGCGATTGGCCTGACCTTTGGCGAATGGCGGGCGGCGGGATCGCGCGCGGCGCGGATGGCGCGCGGTTCGGTGCGCGGCGCGCGCGGCGGGGCCGGCAATGTTTCGGCCTGGCTGGCACCCGTGCTCGCGAATCCGCCCCTGGCCAATCAAGCTCGGGCGGCCAGCGTCGATGCGATGGAGGGGAACCCTTTATCGGCAACGCGGGGGATCGAAGCGAGCTTGTTTGATCCGCCCGACCAACCCATTGCCCCGGCCTTGCGCCCAACCGAGCGAATGGCGGAGCGCGATGGTGGATCGAAAGTGCGGCTGACCCGCGCCGCACCGGTAAAAAAGGCGCCGCCGAAGCAAGAGCGTTTGCCCCTGCCGGATGCGCATTGGCGGCTGCCGCCGCTGGAATTGCTGCGCGCCGCCCCGCCGCGCGGCGAGGTTGGCCCGTCAGCCGAGGCGTTGCAGGCCAATGCCCGGCTATTGGAAACCGTGCTCGCCGATTATGGCGTGCAAGGGCGCATCGTGGAAATTCGCCCCGGCCCGGTGGTGACGCTGTATGAGCTTGAACCGGCCCCCGGCATTCGCTCGGCGCGGGTGATCGGCCTTGCCGATGATATTGCGCGCAGCCTATCGGCACTCGCCGTGCGCATCGCGACCGTGCAGGGGCGCAATGTGATTGGCATTGAGGTGCCGAACGCCAAGCGCGAGACGGTGTTTCTCTCCGAATTGATGGAAGTCGCGGAGTGGGACAATCATTCCGGCAAGCTCGCCCTCGCGCTGGGCAAGGATATTGGCGGCATTCCGGTGATTGGCGATTTGTCACGCATGCCGCATTTGCTGATCGCGGGCACCACCGGCTCGGGCAAATCGGTCGGCATCAACGCGATGATCCTTTCGCTGCTCTATCGGCTCTCGCCGGAAGAGTGCCGCCTGATCCTGATTGATCCGAAAATGCTCGAACTCTCGGTCTATGAGGGTATTCCGCATCTGCTCGCCCCGGTGGTGACCGAGCCGGCCAAAGCCGTCGCCGCGCTGAAATGGGTGGTGCGGGAAATGGAGCGGCGCTACCGCTCGATGAGCCAGCTCAGCGTGCGCAATATTGCGGGCTATAATGAACGGGTGAATGAGGCGCTGGCGCGCGGCGAAGTGGTGACGCGACGGGTGCAAACCGGGTTTGACGAGGAAACTGGAAGGCCGATTCTCGAGGATCAGCCGATTGCGCTGCAAGCGCTGCCGCTTATCGTCGTGGTGATCGATGAAATGGCGGACCTGATGATGGTCGCCGGCAAGGAAATCGAGGCCGCTGTGCAGCGCCTCGCGCAAATGGCGCGCGCGGCGGGGATTCACGTGATTATGGCGACCCAGCGCCCCTCGGTCGATGTGATCACCGGCACGATCAAGGCCAATTTTCCAACCCGCATCTCGTTTCAGGTGATCAGCAAGTTCGATAGCCGCACCATCCTCGGTGAACAGGGGGCGGAACAGCTGCTGGGCATGGGCGATTTGCTCTATATGGTCGGCGGCGGGCGGATCACCCGCGTGCATGGCCCGTTCGTGACCGACCGCGAAGTTGAGGATGTGGTCGCGTTTTTACGCGAGCAGGGCGAACCTGATTATGTCGAGGCGGTGACCGAAGCGGTCGATGAAGACACCCCTGCCCTGCCCGGTCTGGCGGCAGCCGAATCCGGCGAGGGCGGCCTCTATCAGCAGGCGGTTGCCGTGGTGGCACGCGAAGGCAAGGCCAGCACCAGCTTTCTGCAACGCCATTTGCAAATTGGCTATAATCGCGCCGCAAAATTGATCGAGCAGATGGAAAAAGCCGGGGTGGTCAGCCCGGCCAATCACGTGGGCAAGCGCGAAGTGTTGATTGCGGTGGATCGCGATCAGTAAGCCGGCTCCCGCGCGGGCGCCATCGGTGCGCCGTGCGCCGCCCGCCGTGATGGTTGATGATCAACGCAGCATTGCCCGTGCGCTGGCCCCTGGATTGCCGGTGACATTGCTCTCACCGCCCGGCTTCGTGCTTTATGCTGGCGCGCCCTGGTGGCTTGCCTTGCTCGCCAGCGCGTCTTTCACCGGCTTTTCGCTCCTTGATTGCGGCGATGCCGCCGGGCGGGCGCTGGAGGCACTGCGTATTGGGCTGCGCGGGATTATCCTATCGGCGGAACCACTCATTTTTGATCAAATCGCCGCGATTGCTCGCGAGAGCCACGCGCAGGTGCTGGCAACACCACCCCCTTCTTTCGATGCAACACAGAATCGCAACGATGCTGAATTGCGCCATTGGCTTACCGATCCTGCGCTACCCGGCGCGGGGCTGACGGGCGCGCAAAACTAGGCTAGACCCGGGCTGCAACATCTGAGCGAACGGGAGAATTCCATGCGCGTTACCCAACGGGTCAAAAAAATCCTCAGCTGGTACGAAAGCGACAACCCCGGCACCAAGGGCAACCTCGCCCGCATTCTGATGCAGGGCAAGCTGGCGGGATCCGGCCATCTGGTGATCCTTCCCGTCGATCAGGGCTTTGAGCATGGGCCGGCGCGCAGCTTTGCCTCGAACCCGGCGGCTTATGATCCGCATTATCATTTCCAACTGGCCCTGGATGCCGGGCTTTCGGCCTATGCCGCCCCGCTCGGCATGCTCGAAGCCGCCGCCGATAGCTATGCCGGGGCGATTCCCACCATTTTGAAAATGAACTCCTCCAACAGCTTAGCGACCGAAAAAGACCAAGCCATCACCGGCTCGGTCGCGGATGCGCTGCGGCTTGGCTGTGCGGCCATCGGCTTCACCATTTATCCAGGCTCGGAATATCAGTTCGAGATGATGGAGGAATTCCGCGAACTGGCCGAGGAAGCGAAGGCCGCCGGCTTGGCGGTGGTGCTGTGGTCCTATCCGCGTGGTCCGCTGATCGACAAGGCTGGCGAAACCGCCATCGATATTTGCGCCTATGCCGCCCATATGGCCGCTTTGCTCGGCGCGCACATCATCAAGGTCAAGCCGCCGACCGCCCATATCGGCCTGGATGCCGCGAAGAAAGCCTATGAAAAAGTCGATATTTCCACCCTGCCCAAGCGGATCGAGCATGTGGTGCAATCCTGCTTCGCCGGCCGCCGCCTTGTGGTATTTTCCGGCGGCGAGGCGACCGATGAAGCAAGCCTGCTGACCACCGTTCGCGCCCTGCGCGATGGCGGCGCCACCGGCTCGATCATTGGCCGTAACGCCTTCACCCGCCCGCGCGATGAGGCGCTGGCACTGCTCGCGCAGGTGATTGCGATCTATCAGGGCAAGGCTTGAGCGAACTCTATCTGATCACCCCGCCGCAGCTCGATCTGGCGCGGTTTCCAGACGAGCTGGCGGCGGCGCTGGATGCCGGGCCAATCGCCTGCGTGCAGCTTCGCCTAAAAGAGCAGGATGACGGGCAATGGCAGCGCGCGATTGCGGTGCTGCGCCCGATCGTGCAAGCGCGCGGGGTTGCGTTTTTGTTGAATGATCGGGCCGATTTGGCGGTCGCGACCGGGTGCGATGGCGCGCATCTCGGCCAAGAGGATCTCGGGCCGGGCGGTGTTGCCGCCGCCCGCGCTTCCTTGGGCCAACGCAGCCTGGGTATTACCTGCCATGATTCCCGCCATCTCGCGATTGAGGCCGCCGATGCCGGGGCTGATTATGTCGCGTTCGGTGCGTTTTTCCCAACCCGCACCAAGGACGCGACGCCGGCGCAGATCGAAACTCTCGCTTGGTGGTGCGAGACGATGGAGGTGCCCGCTGTGGCCATCGGCGGCATTGATGCGCGAAATTGTGGTCCACTGGTGCGCGCGGGCGCCGAATTTCTGGCGGTGATCGGCGCGGTTTGGCACCATCCGGACGGTGCGGCAGCCGGGGTGCGCGCGATGCAGGACGCGATCAGCGCGGCGCGGCAGGGCTGAGCCGCGCCCGCGCGCGCAGCGGCACGCGGGTATGACGGGCGATCCAGCGCAGCGCGAACGGGGCATAGTGAGCCAGCGCAAACAAAGCCTGCTGCGCGGTGGCCGATTGCTGGGCGCGATAGAGCAGCGAGGCGCGAGCGATTTGCCCGGCAATATCGCGCCGCAAACGCTGATGATAGAGGCTGGAGGACGCCCCCTCGGCAATGGCGGCAGCGGCCAGAGCCGCACTATGCAGCGCAATCGCCATGCCATCGCCGGTGAAAGAATGAATGACCCCGGCCTGATCGCCCAGGCGAAACAGCCGCGCCGGGTCCGCCTCGGTCGGGCGATGCACAAAACCATACGGCACCCGCGCAATGGTCAACGCCTGATCGAGCAGCGGCGTCGCGCCAACCAGCCGCTCGGCCAGCAGCGGCGTTTCGCGCTGCAAATCCGCCAGCAGCGCTGGCCAACCGCCGCCCGACGCCGCAAGGCGTGCGCGTGAGACCAGCAGGCACAGATTGGCGATGCCCGCTTCCACCAACTGCAACCCGGCATAACCGCGATCATATAAAAACAGCTCGATATGACCCGCGATTTGCGCCTGTGCGGCAGGGCTGAGGCGGTAATACATTTTAAAACCAACCAAATCGCTCGGTGCGGCGGCGGGCCGCGCGGCCCCGCGCAGCTCTTGCTTGCCGGTAGCGAGCAGCAAATTGGCCGCTTCCAGCCGCGTGCCATCGGCCAAATCCAGCGCGAGCGCGCCTTGGGTATCAACCCGGCGGATCGCGACACCGCGCCGAATTTTTGCCCCGGCCCGCGCCGCATGATCGAGCAGGGCGGCATCCAGCGATTTGCGGGTCAGCCCCAGGCCGGTGAAGGGCAAATCAACCGCGATGGCGGCATCACGCCGGATGACACGCAGACGATGGATCGGATGGCCACCGAGCGAAGCAACATCGAAACCCAGGCGCAATAGCGATTCCTGCGCCTCGATCGACAGAAACTCGCCACAGATTTTGTCCGAGGGTGCGGCATCCCGCTCGATCACGGTGACATCGCGCCCCGCTTGCGCGAGCGCACAGGCCGACGCGGCCCCGGCAAGCCCGCCGCCCGCGACGATAATCATGACGCCCCGATCATAAGCCAGATTATGGGCCAGATTACCGGAAGGTGGCTCATGGATCGGGTGGGGCGGTGATCAGATAGCGAAAAGGCAGGCTCCAGCGGATCGATGCAGCAACGCCGGCATCAGCCAGAAATTGCTGCCAATCGGCGCGGCGGAAACTGCGCGCGATCGAGGCGGTGCCATCCAGCCGCACAATGGCATGCCAGCCAAACAGCCGCGCCAGCCAGCGAAACCCGTAATAGGGGATCAGATGCCGGTGCAAATCAGCGATCAGCCAGCCATGCTGCGCGGTGGCATCGATCCAGCGCAGCAGCGCGACCAGTTGCGCCTCGTCCAAATGATGGGTGAATTGCGAGGTGACAATAAAATCGGGGCGTTGCGCTGGAGCGAAGCTGAACACATCGCCGGTGTGATAGGTGATGTCCAAATCGGGTGGCGTGGCCGCGCGGGCGGCAATGGCGCTGCGCGGGTTCAAATCCACGCCGCTCAATTGCGCGCTATAGCCGCGCTTGGCCGCCCAGCGGGCCAGGGCGCGCAGCAAATCGCCATCGCCATAGGCCACATCGAGCAGAGTGAATGGCTTGGTTTTCGGCCAGTCGCGCAGGGCGCGTGCGAGCCATGCGCGGGTGGGCCGATGGGTCATGGTCACTTGGTTGACTTTGGCGAGATCGGCGATGCAGCGTGCGTAAATCGCAGGGTCGAGTGCTGGATCATCCATCACCTCATCGAGCATTTGCCGACGCGACAAATCGATCATGGCCCGTCCTCAGACATGGTCCGTCCTCAGAGCGTGGCGAAGCGAAATGTTTCCGCGACCATGCCGGGGCCGAACGCCATCGCCATGCCGCGCGCGCCGGGTGCTGGTGCGCGCTTGTGCTCAGCCATGATGCGTTTGAGCACGAACATCACTGTCGCGGAGGACATATTGCCGTGATCGGCCAAAACCGCGCGTGAGGGTGTGAGCGCCGTCGGCGCGAGCGCGAACCCGGATTCCACCGCATCGAGCACGGTGCGGCCCCCCGCATGCACGGCCCAGAGATCGATGGCCTGGGTGCCCGCGCCCCGCAGCAGCCCGTCCGCATCGCCGCGCTCACGCTCGGCGCGCAAAGCCTGCGCAATCGCGGCGGGAACGCCGCCCGAAAGATGCATCAGGAAGCCCTGCGTGCCGATGCGCCAGGTGATCAATTCTTCAGTATCCGGAATGGTGGCCGAGCGAAAATCGCCAAGCGCCAAGCCACTCGGCGCGGCACTGACCAAGCTCGCCGAACACCCATCGCCAAACAGCAGGAATGTCAGCGCGGTCTCCAAATCCTCGGTTTCTTGCAAATGCAGCGTGCAGAGTTCCAAATTGATCACCAGTACCCGCGCCGCCGGATCGGCCAGCACCGCCTGCTGGGCGAGGCGCAAGGCGGGAATGGCGGCGGAGCAGCCCATAAAGCCAACCAAGGTGCGCTGCACATCGCGCCGCAATCCCAGCCGTGCAACCAAATGCTGATCAAGGCCCGGCGCGGTGAAGCCGGTGCAGGAGGCCACGATCAGATGGGTGACGCTGGTCAAATCCGTGGCCAAATCCGCAATCGCCCGCTCGGCGAGGCCGGGTGCGGCGCGCTCGAACGCTGCCATGCGAACCCCAGTATCGGGGAACGCGCCGGGGCGGTAAAAATCTTGCGCATCGGCACCACCCTCTGGCAAATCCCCAAGGGCGAGGGTGGAATAGCGCCGTTCGATGCCCGCGCGCTGCGCCATGCGGGCAAATAATTTTCCATCGCGGGCCGCGAGCTGACGTTGCGCGTAGCTGACGAAGCCTTGGTGAACGTCATGATCGGGCACGGCGGTGCCGATCTGGTTGAGATATGCGCCGGTCATCGCGCGCAAGCGGTGAATTTGCCCATGACTGATAAATGAGCGGTGCGCGGCGCTTCACAAGCGCAACGCGTCTAAATGATCGGACATAAACCGGCAGCGCCCAGCGCGCCGCCGGTCCCAGATGGGCTTAGGTAATGGTGGTGATCCCACCGGCGGCGGTTGCCGAGTTGAGCTGCGCGCTAAAGCCGAACAACTCAATCGAGCCACCATTCGACAATGCGAGCGTCTGATTACCAGACGCTGCCGTGATGCTGGTGACGGTAAGCCCATCCTGCAAGACGATCACGCTATTCGTGATCGCGCTGTTCGTGGCAGAGAAGCTGCTAATGGTCGCAGAACCCGTTGCCAACGTGCCGAACAGAAATGCGTTGGTCGATCCGGCAACCGTGCTCGCCATCATCGATTCCGCACCGGCAGCGCCGACCAGAGTGGTCGCACCACCACTGGCCTCAAGCGTGG
>JBMFWT010000025.1:0-35366 GCA_049964975.1 Acidiphilium sp. | reverse complement strand
AAACGCTAAAGGGTTCTAAGGGCTCAGCCCTTAGCGGGTCCAGGGCAGAGCCCTGGCCTTAACTTTTCCCGTCCACCCCTTGCGCCAACGCCCAAGCGCCGGCTTCGGCGACGACCGGGTCGGCGTCGTTGGCGAGCTGTTGGGCGGCGGGCTGGAGGGCGGGGTTTTGGGCGTTACCGATGGCGATGGCGATATTGCGGGCGAGGCGGTTGCGGCCGATGCGTTTGATCGGCGAGCCGGCGAACAGGGTGCGGAAAGCGGCGTCATCGAGGGTGGCGAGGTGCGCGAGGTCTGGGGCGATGAGGTCGGTGCGGGCGGCGAGTTTTTGGGTTTGGGCGGTGGCTGCGAATTTATTCCAGGGGCAGACGGCGAGGCAATCATCGCAGCCATAGATCCGATTACCGATGGCGTGGCGGAATGCGTGTGGGATGGGGCCGGGATGTTCGATGGTGAGGTAGGCGATGCAGCGTGTGGCATCGAGTGTGTAGGGCGTGGGGAAGGCGTTGGTGGGGCAGGCGGTTTGGCAGGCGGTGCAGGAGCCGCAGCGATCAGCGTGTGGCGGATCGGGCGGGAGCGCAAGGGTGGTCATGATTTCACCGAGCAGCAGCCAGGAGCCGTGGGTGCGCGATACGAGGTTGGTATGTTTGCCTTGCCAGCCGAGGCCGGCCTGTTGGGCCAGCGGTTTTTCCATGACCGGTGCGGTATCGACGAACAGTTTGACGGTGCCGCCGGCGCGGGCGATCAGGGCTTGGGCGAGATGTTTGAGTTTGCCTTTGATGATGTCGTGATAGTCGCGATTGCGGGCATAGACCGAGATATTGCCCCGATCGGGCAGGCTGAGTGTGGCGAGTGGGTGTTCGGCGGGGGCGTAGGACAGGCCGAGGGAGATGAGGCTAACGGCTTCGGGCCAGAGTGTTTGCGGGTTGGCGCGTTGCGCGGCGCGGCTGGCCATCCAGCCCATGCTGCCGTGATGGTTTTGGGCGAGGAAGTGATTGAGCCGGTCGCGTTCGGTGGCGCTGAGCGTGGCCTTGGTAAAGCCGATGGCATCGAAGCCGAGGCTGCGGGCGCGTTCGGTGAGAAACGCTTTGATCGGGTGTTCAGCCACGGCCGCGATAGGGTGCGGCCCCTTGATCGGGCAGGAAAACACCGGCGGGTGGCGCGCCGGTTTGCCAGAAAATATCGATGGGCATGCCGCCGCGCGGATACCAATAGGCACCGATGCGCAGCCAGCGCGGGCTGATGGCCTCGATGATGCGATTGGCGATCATCATGGTGCAGGCTTCGTGAAAGGCGCCGTGATTGCGAAAGGCGGTGAGAAAGAGTTTGAGCGATTTGCTTTCGACGATCCAGGAATCGGGAATGTAATCGAGCACGATATGGGCGAAATCGGGCTGGCCGGTGATCGGGCAGAGCGAGGTGAATTCGGGTGCGGTGAAGCGGATCACGTAATTTTGCCCGGCGGCGGGGGCGCTGACCCGCTCAAGGATCGCGGCCTCGGGGCTGGCGGGAATCGCGGAATGCTGGCCGAGCGCTTGGAGATTGGCGTAGCGATCATCGGGGCGTGGCATGGTGTTATCGGTCATCGGTTTGGGTCCATCCGGCGCGGGTGGTGCGCATATAGGCGGTGAAACGCTGATCGGCGATGGCCTCGCGCGACGCGCGCATCAGCGATTGATAATAGCTCAGATTATGGGCGGTGAGCAGCACCGGCCCGAGAATTTCGCCACAGCGGAACAAATGATGCAAATAGGCCCGGCTATGGCGGGTGCAGGCGAGGCAGGCGCAGCCAGGATCGAGCGGGCGGTCATCCTCGGCGAAGCGGGCATTGCGCAAATTGAACACCCCGCGCGAGGTGTAGGCGCGTGCGGTGCGCCCGGCGCGGGTGGGCATGACGCAATCGAACATATCGACACCGCGTTCGATGGCGCCGAGCAGATCATCGGGCGTCCCGACGCCCATCAGATAGCGGGGCTTGTGCGCGGGCAGATGCGGCACGGTGTGATCGAGGGTTGCGAACATCGCTTCCTGGCCTTCGCCGACGGCAAGGCCGCCAATGGCGTAGCCCTCGAAATCGAGCGCCTGGAGGCTGGTTGCCGATTCGTGGCGTAAATCGTCAAAGACGCTGCCTTGCACGATGCCAAATTGCCCATAGCCGGGCCGGCGCACGAAGGCCGCGCGCGAGCGGGCGGCCCAGCGCATCGACAGGCGCATCGAGGTGGCGGCTTGGGCGTGGGTGGCGGGGAAGGGCGTGCATTCATCGAACGCCATGGTGATGGTGGCATCCAGATCATGCTGGATTGCGGTGGATGATTCCGGCGTGAGGTGATGGGCTGCGCCATCGAGATGCGAGCGGAATGTCACGCCGGCCTCATCGAGTTTGCGTAAACCGGCGAGGGACATCACCTGAAACCCGCCGGAATCGGTCAGAATAATGCCAGGCCAATCCATCAATTTATGCAAACCGCCCAGCCGGGCGACGCGCGCGGCACCGGGGCGCAGCATCAAATGGTAGGTATTACCGAGCACAATTTCGGTGCCGGTGGCGCGCACCGCATCGGCGGTGAGGGATTTCACCGTGCCGGCGGTGCCCACCGCCATGAAGGCCGGCGTTTGCGCCGTGCCGTGGGCGGTGTGAATTTGCCCGCGCCGAGCGGTGCCGTCGGTCGCGAGCAGCGAGAAGCCGAATGCGGTCATGCGCGCTCTAACAGGCAGGCATCGCCATAGGAGTAAAACCGGTAACCCGAGGCGATGGCGTGGGCGTAGGCCGCGCGGATGCGGTCAAGCCCGGCGAAACCGGCCACCAGCATCAGCAAGGTGGAGCGCGGCAGATGAAAATTGGTCAGCAGCAGATCGGCGGCCTGCATGGCAACGCCGGGATGCAGAAAAATATCGGTCTCGCCGGTGAATGGCCTGATCTGCCGCTCCGGCGTCACGGCGGATTCGAGCAAGCGGAGTGAGGTGGTGCCGACTGCAATCACCCGCCCTCCGGCGGCACGGGCGGCATTGATCTGATCGGCGGTGGCGCTGCTGATTTCGCCGTATTCGGCGTGGATTTTATGGGTATCGATCTGCTCGCCGCGCACCGGCAGAAACGTTCCGGCACCGACATGCAAGGTGAGCCGCGCCGTGGCGATGCCGCGTGCGGCGAGCGCATCGAGCAGGGCAGGGGTAAAATGCAGCCCCGCCGTGGGGGCCGCGACGGCGCCGGCGCGGGCCGCGAAAATCGTTTGGTAATCGCTGGCATCTTGCGCAGTCGGACCGCTGGGCCGGGCGATATAAGGCGGCAGCGCCAAGGCACCGGCCTCGGCGAGGGCGGCATCGAACGCGGCACCGCTGCGGTTAAAGCGCAATTCCGCGCTGCCATCATGCGCAGGCGTGATGATTTCAGCGGTGAAATCAGGCGCACCACGAATGGTCAGACTATCGCCCTGGCGTGCGCGCCGTGCGTTGCGCAGCAGCACCCGCCAAAGTCCGCCCGCGAGGGGCCGATCCAGCGTGATCCCGATGGTTGCATCGCCCCTTGTGGCGGTGAGCTGGGCGGGGATCACTTTGGTATCATTCACCACCAAACAATCGCCGGGGCGCAGCAGGTTTGGCAAATCGCGCACCCGCCAATCGGTCAGCTTGGTCGGCCCGACATGCAGCAACCGCGCGGCGTCGCGCGGGCGGGCTGGCTCGGTCGCGATGGCCTCGGGCGGTAGCGCGTAATCGAAATCCGACAGCAGCAACGGCGAATTAATCCTCAAGATAGGTGGAAATTTCGACAAGGTTACCGTCCGGATCGCGGCAATAGACCGAGCGCATGGCACCCAGCGCGCCCATTTTCACCGCCGGGCCTTCAACCACCTCGACCTGCTGGCTGCGCAAATGCGCAACGACGTCTTCCGAGCCGAGGGCGGTGATAAAGCAAATATCCAGCGCGCTGGGCTGCGGCTTGGCGGCGTGCGGCGCCAATTCCGAACCGGCTTGGTGCAAATTGAGCTTTTGCGCGCCAAAGCGTAGCGCGATGCGCCGATCCGCGCCGAATTCTTCGCGCTCCATGCCGAGCACGCGCTCATACCAATCGGCGGTCGCATCGATATTGGCGCAGGTGAGAACCACGTGATCGATCCGGTCAATGGTGAATTTCATTGTTTCAGCCTAAATCCGCAAAGAAATCATTGCCTTTGTCGTCAATGACGATGAAGGCGGGAAAATCCTCGACGGTGATTTTCCATACCGCCTCCATGCCCAATTCCGGATATTCGAGCAGCTCGACATGGCGGATATTTTGCTCGGCCAGCACCGCAGCGGGACCGCCGATGGAGCCGAGATAGAAACCGCCATAGGTTTTGCACGCATCGCGCACCTGCTTGGAGCGATTGCCTTTGGCGAGCATGATCATCGAGCCGCCGGCGGCTTGGAACGCCGCGACATAGCTATCCATCCGCCCCGCCGTGGTCGGCCCGAAGCTGCCGGTGGGCATGCCGGGCGGGGTTTTTGCCGGGCCTGCGTAATAAACCGGATGGTTCTTGATATAATCGGGCAAACCCTCGCCGCGATCGAGCCGCTCTTGCAGCTTGGCGTGGGCGATGTCGCGGGCGACGATGATGGTGCCGGTCAGCGCGACCCGGGTTTTGATCGGATGCTGGCTGAGCGTGGCCAGAATCGCGGACATCGGCTGGTTGAGGTCGATACGCACCACCGGACCGCCCAAATGATCGTCGGTGATCTCGGGCAGATAGCGCGCCGGATCGCGCTCCAGCCGCTCTAAAAACACCCCGTCGGCGGTGATTTTCGCTTTAATCTGCCGATCCGCCGAGCATGATACGCCAATGCCGATCGGCAAGGATGCGCCATGGCGCGGCAGGCGGATCACCCGCACATCATGGCAGAAATATTTGCCGCCAAACTGCGCGCCAATGCCCAAATTGCGGGTCATCGCCAAAATCTCTTGCTCCAGCGCCAGATCGCGAAACCCATGCCCGGTGCGCGAGCCGCTGGTGGGCAGCGTATCGAGATAATGGGTGGAGGCGAGCTTGACCGTCTTCATCGTCGCTTCGGCCGAGGTGCCGCCAATCACAATCGCCAGATGGTAAGGCGGGCAGGCCGAGGTGCCGAGCGTTTTCACCTTGGCCTCGATGAAGGCGAGCAATTTCGCCGGGTTCAGCACGGCGCGGGTTTCTTGGTAGAGAAAGGATTTATTGGCCGATCCACCGCCTTTGGCGACGAACATGAACTCGAACTCTTCGGCGTGCGCCTCGCCCGGTGCGGCATAAATATCGAACTGCACCGGCAGATTGGTGCCGGTATTCACCTCGTCATACAGGCTGAGCGGGGCCATTTGCGAATAGCGCAAATTGGTCTCGGTATAGGTGCGCATCACCCCGTGCGATAAAGCGCGTTCTTCATCCCCTTCAACCCAGATGCGCTGGCCCTTTTTGCCAAACACAATGGCGGTGCCCGTATCCTGGCACATTGGCAAAATCCCGCCGGCGGCGATATTGGCGTTTTTCAGAAACGCCATCGCGACATAGCGATCATTTTCCGAAGCCTCGGGATCATCCAAAATCGCCCGCAATTGCTGCAAATGGCTGGGGCGCAGCAGGTGCGAGACATCGTGGAACGCCTCAAAGGCGAGGGCGGAGAGGGTTTCGGGCGCAATTTTGACAATGCGCTTGCCCTCGACGCTGATGGTCGAAACCCCGCCGAGATCAAGCTTGCGCCAGGGTGTGTGATCCGGGCCGAGCGGCAGGAGCGGTTGATAGGGTGTCGCCTCGATGGATTGGGAGATCATATTCATCGCATCGCCTCTGGTCTGAGAATCGGGTCAGAGAGTGGGATCAGGATTTTGGCGGCGTTCGGCGCCGGAACGCATCAAGGCTCACCACCGGCGCGGAACCGGCTTCCGGCGCTTCGCTCGGCTCAACCTCCGGCGCAGAGGGGGGTGCCGGCTCGGACGCCGCGATGGCGGGCGGTGTGACGATAAATTGCAACCCGAATTGCACTTCCGGATCGGCAAAGCCGGTCACCGCCTCAACCGGAATTTCCAGCGTGGAGGGAATCCCCCCGAATGACAGGGTCACCGAAAATCGCTTGGCCGCAAAATCGACCCATAAATCGCGATATTGGTGCTGCAGCACAATCGTCATTTCCGTCGGGTAGCGCTCGCGCAACCGATCAGGAACCGTCACGCCGGGATAATCGGTGCGAAACGTCACGTAAAAATGATGGTTCCCGGGCAGACCATGCTGAGCGGCATGATCCAGCGCGGTCAGCACCACAGCGCGTAACGCTTCACTCGCCCAAGCATCATAGGGGAGCAGGCTTTCCATCGGCACATCATCATCTTCCATGCGTTGCCCATAGCCCGAGTGCCGCCTGCGGCCAAGTGTGGCCGCGCAGAGCAGCCCAACGATGACGCCCCGCCGCCCGCTTTCAAACCACGCTCAGCTCAGATCAGCTTGGGCCTCAGGGCGCACCTGGCGCTCGTAATGTTTGTAATATTTCTCGGTCACCAGATCGGTCTGCACCACCACCGCGATATCGGTGGTGTTGAACTGCGCATCGATCACTGCGCCGTCACCGACAAACCCGCCCAGGCGCAAATACCCTTTGATCAAGGGCGGCAACTCGCCGAGCACCCGCCGCGTATTGATTGCATCCTTGCCCAGCCGCCGCATATCGACATAGCGAGACGGCAGCGCCCGTGGCCTGATTTCCGGCGGCGCCAGATGATTTTCATATAAATAGGTCAAATCCGCCGCCAACGCGTCCAAATCGGTGCCGGGCAGGCTGGCGCAGCCAAACATCAGATCAATCTGATGATGAAACACATAGGCCGCGATGCCGCGCCATAATAATTGCATCACCGCGCGCGAGCGATAGGCCGCATCAACGCAAGACCGCCCCAATTCGAGCTTGCGGCCCGGGAATCGCTCCAAGGCCGACAAATCATACTCATCCGCCGAGTAAAACTGCCCCAGCCGCGCCGCCGCTTCCTGACGGATCAACCGATAGGTGCCCACCACGCCGCCTTCGGGCAAATCATGATCGATCACCATTAAGTGATCGGCGATGGCATCGAACCGATCCGAATCGCGCCCGGATTGCTGGGTCGCCGCGTCGGGTGTGGCACCCATCTCATGGTAAAAAACCCGGTAGCGCAGCGTTTGCACCGCATCGAGATCGGCGGCGGATTGCGCGAGGCGCACCCCCAAATTGCCCGAGCGCAACTCCTCAAAACCCTCCGGCGCCCCCGCCGGCTCGATCACCGGGGCCATCGCGTCACGCATGGTTGGTTCGACCCCCATGCTTGGTCCCACCATGCTTGGTGCCCCCAAGCTTAGCCCCTGGCGGTTCGGGCTTGATCCGGCGACCAAACAGCTCGATTTTCAGCGAAATCAGCTCATAACCATGCCGCGCCGCGAGCCGCCGCATCAAAGCCTCGGTCTCCGGTTCATCAAATTCAATGACCGTGCCGGTCTCTCGATCCACCAGATGAAAATGGTCTCGCTCCCCCGAAGGTTCATAGCGCGCCCGCCGGCTGCCCAGATTGCGCCGCTCCAAAATGCCCGCCTGCTCGAACAGGCGCACCGTGCGATACACCGTCGCCAGCGAAATGCGTGGATCGGTCGCCTGCACCAAACGATGCAATTCATCGACATCCGGATGATCGGTCACGTCAGACAATACCTGCGCAATGACCCGCCGAGGGTGGGTCATTTTCAGCCCATTGGCTACGCATTGACGCTCGATGCGGCTCTCCATCTCCGGGCTTGTGAACCATCTCGGTCATGGGGTCCATACCCGGTCATAACGAACCCAGCGCACGCTTCTGGCATAATTAATCTGACCTGGCCGATCCATGGTCTAGCCAAAGCCAAAAAAAAGCGTAATTAATAAATTCAGATTAGACTTCTGAGCGGTGTATGCTTAAATTTTTGGAGTTTCCCATGGCGGCGCGGATCGATACCAAGACGAAATTGCTGAACAGCGCCGAAGAACTCTTTATTGCCAATGGCATCGCCGCCGTCAGCTTCCGCGAGATCAATCGGGCCGCCGGTCAGCGCAATGCCTCTGCCCTCCATTATCATTTCTCCAACCGCGAGCGCTTGCTCGAAGCGTTGATCGACCGCAGAATGCCCGCCGTCGATGCCAAGCGGATCGAACTGATGGCAATTTGCGAAGCCGCACCCCGCGAGGCGCAGATGCGCGCTTTGACCGAGGCGATTGTACTGCCCCTCGCCCATACCGTGCGGACCCGCGAAGACCGGCTGAATTGGGTGCAGCTCCACGCCCGCATCTATCAATATGACGAATTCGATTTTGGCCGCTATTTCGCCGATCGTGGCTATACGATGGGCCTGCTGACAGTGCGCCGGGTCTATGGCGATCTGCGCCCGGAATTGCCGCAAATCGTGCGCGATCAGCGGGTGATGTTTGGCGTGCGCATGGCTGTGCATGCGCTGTCAGACTGGCAGCGCGGGGTCATCCCCAAGCAAAGCCTGATCCCGGATGGCGATTTCCCAAGCTTCCTCGGCAATCTGCTCGATATGATCGAGGCTTGCCTCGCGGCCCCCTGTTCCGCCGCCACCCGTGAGCGCTTCGCCGCCCAAGGCTACCGCCACGCCGACGAGTTACCGTGAGCCAAACCCAACCCATCCCGCAACTCCCCCAGCGCGGCACCCAGCGCCCCACCCAGCGTGGCGCGTATTTCGCCGCGACGATCCTGTCATTGGGCTATCTGCTCGCCTTCGCGGATCGCACCGTGATTTCGCTCCTGGTGGTGCCCATTGAGCGTGATCTTCGCCTCTCCGATGTGCAAATGGGCTTGCTGCAAGGCACGGCATTTGCCTTGTTTTATGCCGGGTTCGGCCTGCCGATTGCCTGGGCGATCGACCGGCTGCGCCGGAGCACAATCGTCGCGGGCGGCATTCTGGTCTGGAGCGTGATGACCGGCCTGTGCGGGCTGGCCACCGGCTTCGCGCCGTTCTTGGCCGCGCGAATCGGCGTCGGTGCCGGGGAGGCCACCATTCTGCCCGGCGCCACCTCGATGATCGCCGATTATTTCCCGCCCACCCAGCGCGGCCGCGTGCTGGGCGTATTTGCCTCGGGCATTTATGTCGGCAGCGCTGCCGCATTGATCATCGGTGGCATTTTGCTCCATTATTTTTCGGCCCATCATCTGCACCTGCCGCTGATCGGTGCGGTCGCCGCGTGGCAAAGCGTGTTCTTGGCGATTGCCGCTCCCGGCATTCTGCTCGCCATCGTCGCACTCTGGATGCGCGAGCCGGTGCGCATCACCCCGCATCGTGCTGACTTTGGTTTTTTCACCGGCTTCACCGAGGCTGGCGGCGCGCTGGTCGTCCATATGATCGGCTTTACCGCCATTGCCTTTGCCAGCTACGCCGCCACCGCCTGGCTGCCGGCCTTTTTCGTCCGCACCCATGGCTGGACGGTGACGCAAATCGGCCTGCGCTTCGGGCTGGTGGTGCTGGTGATCGGCCCCATCGGCTCCGTGTTCGGCGGCTGGCTTGCGGACCGGCTGGAGCGCGCGGGCCGCAGCGATGGTAAATTTCTGGTCGGCATCATCGCCGGGCTGGGTGTCATCCCCGCCGCCATGCTGGTTGGCTTTGCCCCCGGCGCGGGCCTCGCTTTCGCAGGCGTGGTGCCGGTCATTTTTTTCACCAGCTTCGTCTGGGGCATCGCCCCCGGCGCTTTGCAGGAAATCATTCACGGCGCGGTTTTGGGCCGGGTCACGGCGGTCTATACCGCCATCCTGAATTTAATCGCCCTCGGCCTCGGGCCGCTCAGCGTCGCGGTCGTGGCCGGGTTGCTCCACTCCAATCTTGGCATCGCCATGGCGGTGGTGGCCCCGATGGCCGGGCTGGTCGCCGCCATCGCCTTCGCGCTCGGGCGCGGGCCTTACCGCGCGCGCCGCGCCACGCTGAACGCCATCGTCCACAACTAATCAAGGGAGCGCCATCATGGACCGTAAACCCGCCTCGCTTGCAACCTTGGCGGCGCATCAGGCGCTGCGCGCCAAATTACCGCCCGAGGATGATCGCGACTTCATCGATGCGCAGCGCGGCCTGATCGCGCCCTTGGATCCCGCCCCGATCATGGGTGCCGGACCCCGCCCGGTATGGGATTTCGCCCGGCTGACCGCAGGGCAGGGGCGTGATGCGCCATGCCCGCCCACGGTCAATCCCAGCCTGTGGCGCCAAGCCCAGCTCAATGCCATTGGCGGGCTGTTCGAGGTCTGCCCCGGCATTCATCAGGTGCGCGGGCTTGATTTGTCCAACATCACCTTCATCGAAGGCCAAACCGGGCGCATCGTGGTCGATACGCTGATCTCGCGCGAATGCGCCGAAGCCGCCATTGCGCTGATCAACCAGCATTGCGGCGTCCGGCCCATTTCCGCACTCATCTACACCCATAGCCATGTCGATCATTTCGGCGGCTCCGAAGCGGTGCGCGACCACGCCATCGCTGATTTGCCGATCATCGCCCCCGCCGAATTCCTGCATTATGCGGTCTCGGAAAACATCCTCGCCGGCAACGCCATGCGCCGCCGTGCGGCCTATATGTATGGCGCGCTGCTCCCCGCCGATGCGCAAGGCAGCATCGATGCCGGTTTGGGCAAGGCCACCTCGGGCGGGCGCGTCGGTTTGCTGGTGCCCAACCGGATCATCGCGCAGGATGGCGAAACCGCCACCATCGATGGCGTCGATTTCATCTTCCAACTCGCCCCGGAAACCGAAGCCCCGGCGGAGATGATGTTTTTCCTGCCGCAATTCCGCGCACTCGCCATCGCCGATAATGCCTGCGCTGGCCTGCATAATCTCTATACGCTGCGTGGTGCGGAGGTGCGCGATGCGCTGGCCTGGAGCCATGCGCTCGATCAAGCCATCCGCCGGTTCGGCGCGGATACCGAAACGCTGTTCGGCGGCCATCATTGGCCGCGCTTTGGCACTGAGTCGGTGCGCCATTATCTCACCGGCCAGCGCGATATCTATAAATATATCCACGATCAAACGCTGCGCCTGGCCAATCAGGGCTGCACCCCCACCGAAATCGCGGAGGCGCTGCGCTTGCCGCCATCGCTCGCGCGCGAATGGAGCCTGCGCGATTATTACGGCACCGTCGCGCACAATGCGAAGGCGGTCTATCAGCGTTATCTCGGCTGGTTCGATGGCCATCCCGCGCATTTGCATCCGCTGCCGCCCGCCGAGGCCGGACGCCGTTATGTCGATTTCATCGGCGGCGCTGACGCGCTGATGGCCAAAGCCACCGCCGCCTATGAGGCCGGTGAGTATCGCTTCGTCGCCGAGGTGCTCACCCATCTGGTGTTCGCCGATCCCAGCCACCAAGCCGCGCGCCATTTGCAGGCCGACGCGCTGGAACAGCTCGGCTATCAGGCGGAATCCGCCCCCTGGCGCAATTTTTACCTGACCGGCGCTCAGGAATTGCGCACCATCCAAAAACCGGCCATGGGCCGCGCCGCCGCCCCCGGCGGCATGGCCGCGATGCTGCCGGTCGCCGCCATCCTCGACACGCTCGCCGTCTCCCTGAACGGGCCGCGCGCCAATGGTCTGGCCTTCGATTTGCTCTGGCATTTCACCGATGTCAGCGAAACCCACGCCATGCAGATCACCAACAGCGTGCTGCATCATCAAAAATTGGCAGCAGCGGACGCAAAACCACAAGCGCAAGCGAGCCTCACTTTGACCCGCGCCGTTCTGCTCGCTTTGTTCGCTGGAGCCGCCGATCTCCCCGGCCTGATCCAATCGGGCGCCCTCCAGATCAGCGGCGACATCCCGGCCCTGCAGCAGTTTTTCACGCTTTTTGACCGGCCCGACGCGCAATTTGGCATCGTGCTGCCCTAACGCCCGCCTGCGGCGGTCAGGCGGCAAGCCAAGACTCTGCTTTTTTGTGAACAAAAAAGCAGCAAAAAAAAACTTTGTTGATCGGGGTCGGTGCCGGTGCAAATGCCCTTGCCCTGGAGCGTGATTGCTTGTCATCAATCACGCTCATGCCTATTTTTATCAAATAATTTCAATAGTTTAGATCGACTCTGTCGATTTGAACTAAGCCAATTTTGATCTAATGTTCAAAAGTTTTTTGCTGCTTTTTTTCAAAAAAGCAGACCTTGCTAACCACGCCTTGCTAACCACGCCTTGCTAACCCCGTGATCAGCCGCCCAGTTTGGTATTCGCCCGCATCACGCGGCGCGAATCACCGCCGCCCGCGCCAGCATCGCCCCCGCATCAATGCCGTGCGCCGCCCCATAAGCGAGGCCCGGCGTTGCAATCCGTGCCGCGCAAAACCAGCCAGCGAGCGGCTCAGGCGCGTGGGCGCGCAGCACCGCGATGCTCAGGGCCAGGGCAATCTGCTCAACCACCCGGCGTGCCTGCGGCTCAATATGGGTTGGTGCCGCCAAAGCCGCCTCAATCTCGCCGAGCAGACCATCGAGCGCCGGATCAAGCCCGGTGGCGGCGACCAATTCCGCACGCAGCGCTGCCGCCGATTCGGGCTGGCGGGTGAGTGCGCGGATCACATCGAGGCACATCACATTGCCCGAGCCTTCCCATAGCCCGTTGAGTGGTGCCTCGCGATAGAGCCGGGCAATTGGGTTTTCCTCCACAAACCCGTTGCCGCCATGGCATTCCACCGCCTCCGCCACCAAGCCGGGGGCGCGTTTGCAAATGAAATATTTGGCCACCGGCACAATCACCCGCGCCAACGCCTCGCTTCGATCGATGGCGGCGGCGGCGCGGAGTGAAAGCCAGAGCGCCGCCTCGCTATCGAGCGCCATATCGGCCAGCACCGCCTGCATCATTGGCTGATCGATCAATTTTCGTTGAAACGCGGTGCGTCGGCTGGCATGAAACAAGGCAAGGCTGGTCGCGTGGCGCATTAGCGCCGCCGCGCCAATCGCGCATTCCAGCCGGGTCAAATGCGCCATGTCGATGATCGTCGCGATCCCGCGCCCCTCAGCGCCGACCATCACCGCCTCCAAATCGCGAAACTCAACCTCTGAGGACGCGTTCGAGCGATTGCCCATTTTGTCTTTGAGCCGTTGGATTTGCACGCCATTGCGCGCGCCATCATCGCGCCAGCCTTGCGCCAAAAAGCAAGAAATCCCGCTCTCGGTGCGCGCCAAGGTGAGAAACAAATCGGCAATCGGCACCGAGAAAAACCATTTATGCCCGGTCAGCGCATAGCGCCCGCCGCCGAGCGGGCGCGCAGTGGTTTGGGTCTGCCGCAAATCGCTGCCGCCTTGCTTTTCGGTCATCGCCATCGCCACCACCAGCCCGGCTTTTTCCGCCGGCGGTAGCGGGCGCGGATCATAAGCGGTTGACCAGATTTTCGCGCCGAATTGCGCGCGCAAGTCGGGCGCATGCGCCAACGCCCCCTGCGCGGCAAAGGTCATCGCACTTGGGCACATCACGCCCGGCTCGCCCTGACCCCATAAATAGGCCAGCCCCGCCCGGGCTACATGCGCGGCCACCTGACCGGCCTGTTGGTTGCTGGTCCAAGCGAGCGCATGGGTCTCGCTCGCCCGCGCTTGCGTCATTAATTCATGCCAAGCGGGATGAAACATAACTTGGTCAATCCGGTGACCGAACCGATCATGGGTGCGCAATTCCGGCCCGTAGCGATTGGCCTCATAGGCCCATTGGCGCATCGCGCCACTGCCAATCAGCGCGCCGCACGCCGCAAGCTTCGGCGCCGCCCACCCCGCGCCGAACGCCTTGATCGCGTCGCTGAGCGCCTGATCCTGCCGATAGGCATTAAAATCGGGCGGTTCGCCCACCTGATTCAACACCTCATGGGTGGCCGCTGCATCGCCGCTTGCGTGATCCATGGTTGGGTCTCCCTTGGCTTCGCACATTATCCCCTGGCGGGTCTTTGCCAAGCGGAAAAATCCGCGTAATAAAATTTTTCTACTCCATCCGGCCCGCGTGGCCACTCTCAGGAAGAAGCATGCCAGCCGCCAGGATGATCGCGCCGGTTCGATGGATTATGGCGCCGCTATTCGCCGTCACACTGATTGCCGCCGCCCCTGCGCCACGCGTGCCGGTCAGCGTGGTCACCCCACTGCATTATCGCGCCGCAATCCAGCTTTCCGGTCAGGTCGTCGCCGCCCAAAGCACCGTGTTGGCGGCAAGCCGGGCCGGCATGGTCAGCGCCATCCTGTTTCACTCGGGCGAGCGTGTCAGCCAGGGCCAAATCCTGCTGCGCATGAACCAGGCCACCGCCCAAGCCCGCCTCGCGGTGGACCACGCCAAAGCGCAAGAAGCCGCCCAAGTGTTGGCGCGCGATGCCAAATTGCAGGCGATTTCCGGGGTCAGTGCCGCGCAAACCGATGCGGATCGCTCCATCGCCGCGCAAGCCCAAGCCCAATTGGCGCTCGATGCCGCCCAAGCCGCGAAACTCGTGATCACCGCGCCGTTCAGCGGCGTGCTCGGTATCAGGCGCGTCTCGCTCGGTGATTATCTCGCCCCCGGCACTCCCATCGTCACGCTGACCCAAACCAGCCCGTTGCTGGTGCGCTTCGCCGTGCCGCAAACCGAGCTGGCCGGCATCGGCCCTGGCGATCATTTCGCACTTTCACTCCCCGATCGCGCCCGCCCTGGCGCGCCAGTGCCGGTGGTGCGCGGCGTGATCACCGCGCTCAGTCCCGCACTCAATGTCACCACCCGTGCCCGCAGCGTCGAAGGGCAAATCATCAACCCGAACCCCGATACTCTGCCCGGTGCCTTTGGCATTGTTCATCTCAAGGTCGGCGCGCCGGTCGCAGCCCTGGCCATTCCCGCTACAGCCCTGAATAACAGCCCGATTGGCACGTTCGTCTATGCGCTGCATACCGCCAAAGGCAGCACCAGCGTGCATGCAATCTATGTGCATGTGCTGGCCACCAGCGGCGCCACCGCGATCATCGGTGCCAATCCGTCGCTCCACCGCATCGTCGCCCTGGGCGGCTTCAAGCTGCGCGATGGCGAAATGATCGACCCGGTTGCCGCCGCCGCCTGATGGATAATAGTTCCACCCTCACCACCCCCCCGCGCCCGGGCCTGTGGGCGCGGCTGTTAAAGCACCCGATCCTGGTGCTGCTGGGGGTTTGCGCGCTGGTGTTGTTTGGTTTGGTGTCGCTCGCCACCTTGCCGATCCGCCCCAGCCCGCCAATCCCCGCTAACCGGATCAAAATCAGCACCCATTATCCGGGTGCCGCCGCCTCGGTGGTTAATCGCTTCGTCACTGTGCCCACCGAAGCGAGTGTCGCTGCTGTCGGCGGCATCGCTTATGTCACCGGCTCCAGCCGGCAAGGTGTCTCACATATTCGCGCCTTCCTCGCGCCCGGCGCTGACCCGAACACCACCTATGCCGAAGTGCTCTCGGCGGTGAATGCCGCCCGGAACGACATCCCCGCCGCCGTCCGCCTGCCCAATGTCGCGCTGATCGGCCGCTCCAACGGCAATCAGGAGCTCAACGTCAATGCCCGCATCGCGCCCGGTATTTCGCGCACCGAAGTCATCCGGTTTTTGCAAACCGACGTGATCCCCCGGTTGGAAACCGTGCCCAATATCGGCCCGGTGCATCTATTTGCGCCCAGCCCCGCGATCAGGGTGGCGATGAACCCGGCGCGGCTGGTGGCCCTCGGCGTCACCGCGCAAGACATCGCCCGCGCCTTGCGCAGCCGCGCCGCCCTCGCCGCTGGCGGCAGCCTGCGCAATCACGCCTCGATCATCACCATCCAAGGCAGCCCGGATCTTGGCTCGCTCGCACGCTTTCGCGCCATCCCAATCACCACGCGCGCGGGCGTCACCATCCCGCTTTCGGCGCTGGCCACGGTTTCGCTCGGCCCGCCCAGCCATAGTTTCAAAAACTGGTGGCGCGGCAAACCCTCAGTGTTCCTCGCCGCCGGCGTCGCCCCCGGCGGCAATGTGCTGCAAGTCTCGCGCGATTTTCGCCGGGTGCTGGCCAATATCCGCACCACCTTGCCGCCCGGCCTGCATCTCAACGTCACCTATGACCAATCGATCAGCATCACCCGCAGCCTGCGCGATCTGGCCGCCACGTTGCTGATCACCATCCTCTTGGTCGGCGTAATCGTGCGGCTCTCGCTCGGCACACTGCGCGCCGCCGCCGCACCCTTCCTCGCCATCCTGCTCTCGCTGCTTGGTGCCGCCATCGTGATGCATCTGCTCGGCGAAAGCCTCAATTTATTCACCATCATCGCCCTGGTGCTCGCCGTCGGTCTGGTGGTCGATGACGCGATTGTGGTGGTCGAGGATATTTTCCGCCGCATCGCCGAGGGCGAAACCCCGCTCGATGCCGCCGCTGCCAGCGTGACACTCCTCGCCCCGGTGCTCGCGGCGATTTCCTCGACCTTGGTGGTCGCATTCCTGCCGTTGGTGTTTTTACAAGGCCTGACCGCAGCCTTGTTTCGCCCCTTCGCGCTGGTGTTGATCACCGCTTTTCTGTTTTCGCTGCTGATCGCCCTGACCGCCGTGCCGCTGATCGCACTCTGGGCCGGCGCCCGCGAGCACCATTCCACCCGCCCCTCCATCATTGATCGGTTACGCGCGATTTATCTGCGCCTACTCGCCCGCAGCCTGCCGCATCCGGGCTGGGTCGTCAGCATCGCCCTCGGCCTCGCCGTGCTGAGCGGCGCGCTGTACAGCGCCGCACCGCGCAATCTCACCCCCGCCGCCGATGGGCTGTCGGTCAATATTTTCGCCGAAGGGCCTTACGGCGCCTCGATTACCTATCTCACCCAGCAATTCCACACCATCCAAAATGTGCTCGACCGGCTCGAACCCGGCCAGCCCGATTGGATGGTCGCCGATGAAAATTACCACGGCCTGTTCGGCGGCTATAGTTTTGAAAATCCGAGTGAGGCTCGCCACGCCGCGAAAATCCTCGGCACCGCCCTCGCCAAATTGCCCGGCGTGCAGGCCTATGTCACCGAAAATAACGGCCTGCCCGGCCTGAACGGCCTGCCGGTCGATGTGCTGGTGTCCGGCCAAACCCATTACGGCAATTTGCTCAACCTCGCCCAATCGATCATCAATGCCGGCTACGCGAGCGGCAAGTTCGATTTCCTGCAAGTCTCGCCAGGATCGGTGCAGCCCGAATACATCATCACCACCCGCACCCGCCTCGCCGCCAATCTCGGCGTCAGCCAAGCCGCCATCGGGGCTGCGATCAGCGATCAACTCTCCGGCGCCTCGCTCGCCCATGTGAGCTTGGGCCACGCCAATCTCGATATCATCGCCACCGGCCCGCGCGCGAGCGACGTCGCCGCTCTCGCCGCAACCCCGGTGCGCACCAAGAGCGGTGCCTTGATCCCGCTCGGCGATGTGACGCGCATGCGCCTGCGCGCCCGCCCCAGCGCGATCGGCTCGTGGCAAGGCCTGCCCACCGTCACCATCACCGGCCAGCCGCGCGCAGGCATCGCCCTGTCCGATGCGCTCGCCACCTTGCACCGCGCCTTTTTGCTCCAGCACGCCCCCGGCTCCTCCTTCGGCTATGCCGGCCCCTCCGCCACGTTTCGCCAATCGCAGCGGGCGAATAACATGCTGTTTGCGCTCGGCTTTGCGGGTTTATTCTTCCTGCTCGCCGGCCAGTTCCGCTCGCTGCGCGATCCGTTCGTGGTGATCACCACCGTGCCGCTCGCCAGCCTCGGCCCGCTGATCCTGATCAGCCTCGGCGGGGCCACGCTCAACATCGTCACCGAAATCGCCCTGCTCGCGGTCTGGGGCCTGATCGCCCGGCAAGGGATTTTGTTCGTGCAAATCGCCCATCTCGAAGCGCGTGACAGCGATGATCTCCCCGCCGCCATCTATCGCGCCGCCCGGTTGCGCTTCCGCCCAATCCTGATGATCACCCTCGCCCTGATCGGCGGCGCGGTGCCGCTGATGCTCGCGAACGGCCCGCAAGCGGTGATCCGCTACGATATCGGCGCGGTGCTCGCCACCGGCATGGCCTCGGGCTTCATGCTCTCGCTGTTCGCCGTTCCCGCCATGTATCTTTTACTCCACCGGCGCGCCCGATGATTTTTCGCACCCGCGCGCGCATGTCGCTGATCGCCCTTACAGCCAGCGCTACCCTCACCGGCTGCGCCATGCCGCTCGCCAAACGACCGCAGCAACCCGTGCCCACCGCCTATCTGCGCGGCACGCCGAGCGTGCGCCGACCCCTGCGCCAATCCTGGTGGCAGAGCTTCAACAACCCCGCCCTGAACCGCCTGATCACCGCCGCACAGGTCCATAGCCCCACCATCGCCGCCGCCGAGGCGCTGGTCGCTCGCGCCCGCGCCAACGCGCAAGCTGCCAATGGCGCTTTCCTGCCGCAACTCAGCCTTAACCCGCAGGAATCCCGCCAAGCCTTCCCCACCGGCCCGAACGGCTTTGGCGCCTACACGATTTTCCAAGTCACCGGCACGCTGAGCTATAATCCCGGCCTGTTCGGTGCGCGCTCCAGCGCCTTTCGCAACGGCCAAGCGCGCATCGCCTATCGCCGCGCTGCCGCCGCCGCCGCCCGCCTGACCGTCGCGGACGCGCTGGTCAACGCCGCCATCACCGAGGCCGGCTTGCAGGCGCAAATCGACACCGAGGAAAAAATCGCCGCGAGCGAGCGCCATTTGCTCACCTTGCTCACCGGCGAACGTCGCGCCGGCGCCATTGCTCGC
Organism: Acidiphilium sp.; assembly: GCA_049964975.1. Taxonomy (GTDB): domain Bacteria; phylum Pseudomonadota; class Alphaproteobacteria; order Acetobacterales; family Acetobacteraceae; genus Acidiphilium. Next base: position 16,684 of record JBMFWT010000025.1, on the reverse strand, counting down.
CTGCCCGTGCTCCAGCAGCGCGCCCAACTCCAGGCCACCTTGGCGCAAATCCCTGCCTTGCGCGCCGCCGCCAGCGTCCAGCGCCACACCATCGCCGTGCTCGCTGACATCCCGCCCGCCCAACTCACCGGCGCCCATTTTCGCCTGCATGATTTTGCCCTGCCGCCCAACCCGCCACTCAGCCTGCCCTCCATTCTGGTCGCGCACCGGCCCGACATCATCGCCGCCCGCGCTCTGGTCAGCGCCGATCACGCCGCCGTCGGCGAGACGGTCGCCGCACTCTACCCGAGCCTGAACCTCTCGGCGCAAGGCGGTTATGCCGCCGAAACCCTGAACACGCTGTTTCAGCCCAGTGCCGCGCTCTGGACGCTGGCCGGCTCGCTGCTTGCCCCGGTGTTCGAGGGCGGCGTGCTGCACGCCCATGAGCGTGCGGCCCAAGCCACCCTGGCCGCCGCCCTCGCGCAATATCGCCAAACCGTGCTCACCGCCTTCCAGCAGGTGGCCGATGGGCTGCGCCTGCAGCAAGCCGCCCGCGCCACGGTGGATGATGATCGCGCGAGCGCCCACACCGCCAAAACCGCCTATCGCTTGGCCCGCGCCCAGTTCCGCCTCGGCGCAGTCAGCTACAACACTGTTTTAACAACAGAAATCGCCTGGCAGCAGGCCGTCCTCGCGCAGCGCCAAGCGCAAACCACCCGCCTGCTCGATGCCGCCGCCCTGCGTGCCGCCCTCGCCGGTGCGCCCCCCTGATCCAACCCGTCGGCGATTAGGCAAATCGGTCATTTTGTGCGATAAAAACCCGAATCCCGATCTCTGGAGTGCATCGTTTTTATGACCCAATCCGTGGCGTCCCCTGGCCTGACCCCATCCTCCGATCCCGTGGCCGAGCCAACCCCCGACCAAACCCCCGATCAGGCCGCCGAGCAGGCCCCCGATCAGGCGTATGACGCCGCCTCGATCAGCGTGCTGCGCGGGCTGGATGCGGTGCGCAAACGCCCCGGCATGTATATCGGCGACACCGATGACGGGTCCGGCCTGCACCATATGGGCACCGAAATCATCGATAACGCGGTCGATGAAGCCCAAGCCGGCTTCGCCACCGAGGTCGAAGTGGTGCTGAACGGCGATGGCTCGATGACGGTCACCGATAATGGCCGTGGCATCCCGGTCGATATCCACCCCGAGGAGGGGATCTCCGCCGCCGAAGTGGTCCTGACCAAGCTGCATGCCGGCGGCAAATTCAACCAGAATTCGTACAAAGTCTCCGGCGGCCTGCACGGCGTCGGCGCCGCCGTGGTCAATGCCCTCTCCGAATGGATGGAGGTGCGGATCTGGCGTGATGGTGCGGAATATTTCATCCGCTTCGAGCATGGCGATTCCGTCGCCCCGCTCGCGCGCGTCGGCCAGTCGGCGCATGTCAACGGCACCCAAGTCAGTTTCAAACCCTCGGCCGGCACCTTCACCCACACCGAATTCGATTTCGCCATTTTCGAGCGCCGCCTGCGCGAATTGGCGTTCCTCAATTCCGGCCTCGCGATCACCCTGCGCGATGAGCGTCATACGCCGGTGCAAGAGGAAAAATTCCTCTATAAAGGCGGGCTGACCGAGTTTGTGAATTGGCTGGATCGCGCCAAAACCCCGATTTTCGCCCCCCCGATCACTGATTACAAAGCCGATGGTCCCGGCGGCATCCGCGTTGAATTCGCGATGGGCTGGAATGAAACCTATCACGAAACCATGCTCTGCTTCACCAATAACATCGTGCAGCGCGATGGCGGCACCCATCTCGCGGGCTTTCGCACCGCACTGACCCGCGTTCTGTCAAAATTCGCCGAATCCATCAGCAAAAAAGACAATCTCTCGCTAAACGGCGAAGATATGCGCGAAGGGCTCACCGCCGTGCTCTCGGTGAAAGTGCCGGACCCGAAATTCTCCTCGCAAACCAAAGATAAACTGGTTTCCTCCGAAGTTCAGCCGCTCGTGCAAGCCGCCGTCGCCGATGCGCTGGAACATTGGCTGGAAACCCATCCGCGCGAGGGCAAGCTGATCGTGCAAAAAGTGCTCGACGCCGCCGCCGCGCGCGAAGCCGCCCGCAAAGCCCGCGAACTCACACGGCGCAAAGGCGTGCTTGATATTTCCACCCTCCCCGGCAAGCTCGCCGATTGTCAGGAGCGTGACCCCGCCAAATCAGAGATTTTCATCGTCGAGGGCGATTCCGCCGGCGGCTCCGCGAAACAAGGGCGCGATCGTAAAACCCAAGCCATTTTGCCGCTCAAAGGCAAAATCCTCAATGTCGAACGCGCCCGCTTTGACCGCATGTTAGGCTCGGCGGAAATCGGCACGCTGATCACCGCGCTGGGCACCGGCATCGGCCCGGCGGATGCCGATCAAGGCGGCTTTGACATCAGCAAATTGCGCTATCACCGCATTGTCATCATGACCGACGCGGATGTGGATGGTTCGCATATTCGCACACTCCTGCTCACGTTTTTCTTCCGCCAAATGCGCGAATTGATCGAGCGCGGCCATCTCTACATCGCCCAACCGCCGCTCTATCGCGCCAAGCGCGGCAATGAGGAGCGCTACCTCAAGGATGATGACGCGATGGAAGCCTATCTGTTCGAGCGCGCCTTGCACGAAGCGCGGATCGAGGGGATGGATCTCGCCGCCGAATTGCCGTTCCTGCGTGAAGCCGCCCGCCGCATCACCGATCTCGCGCGCGACATGCCGGTCGCCTATATCGAACAAGCCGCCATCGTCGGCCTGCTCGGCGCTGACCCCGCCGCGATGACCGAACAGGCCCCCGCACTCGCCGCCCGGCTCGATGCCATTTCGCTCCCCAATGAACGCGGCTGGATCGTCGCGGTCGATGCCGGCGGCATCGTCATCGCCCGCACTGTGCGCGGCGTCGCCGAGCGTTTCACGCTCGATCTCGCAACTTTGCGCTCAAGCGAAGCGCGCTGGCTGCATGACCGCACCGCCCGCCTGTCCGCTTTGTTCGCCACAGCGCCGGAACTGCGCCAGGGCGACGCGCTGCGCGCCGTGCAAGGCCCGTGCAGCCTGATCGAGGCGTTGTTCGCCATCGGGCGCAAAGGTCTCGCCATCCAACGCTTCAAAGGCCTCGGCGAAATGAACCCGGATCAACTCTGGCAAACCACGCTCGACCCGCAATTGCGCCGCCTCCTGCAAGTGCGCATCGGCGACGCCGAGGAAAGCGATCAAATTTTCTCCACCCTGATGGGTGACGTGGTCGAACCCAGGCGCGATTTTATCGTCGGCAACGCCCTCAAAGTCTCGAACCTCGACGTTTGAGCTGTTGCTCTGTCCCCGCACGGGAGCGTGATTGCTGATCATCAATCACGCTCCAATCCCCGCGGCCCCTCACGACCCCTCCATCCAAGCAAACCCACCCAAATACCCCTCCAGCGCCGCGCGAAACGCGCTAATCCCCTTATACGCCGCAACCGCATCCGGCAGCGCCGCTAACGCCGCCCGCAGCGAAGCCGCCGCCCCCGGCACGGCGGCGACCCTGCTCAGCCGATGCTGATAGGTGCGGATGGTAAACAATATCGCCCCCGTCTGCGGCAACCGGCTCAGCGTCTGACGCTCAATGCGCATGGTGAGCAGCGCCCCGGCATTCGCCGCCGTGATCGTCTGACGCGGCGCATGATCGGCCTCAGGCTGAAACAAAGCAGCATCATCATGGATCGACCAATTCATCCGCGCAACCAGCCGCCCCGGCTTGAGCAAACCGAGAAACCGATCAACCGGCCCGCTTAACGCCTGCCCATAATCAGGCACCGGCGCATGAATCGCACTGAGCGGTTGGCCGATTTTATCGGCAAGCCGCCAGCGTGAGGGAAAACACAGCACCGCAGCCGCCAGCAGCGGGCAGGGGGCAGGGGCCAGCAAACAAATATCCTCCACCACCAATCGCCCCGCCAGCTCCAGCGGATCATGATCGAGCCGATCCAGCGCCCATTGTTCGCCGGTCAAATGATTGGTCAGCACATTATCGCACCGGCTGAACCACGCCGCACGGTCAGCGCATAAATGCGCGGCCAGCACCGCCAGCGCCTCAGCGCGCATCGCGCCCGAACCAGGTGTGGCCGCCAACACCTCATCGCGCCGCGTTGCCAGCAAAATCCGCCGCTGCGCCATCTGATCCAGATATTGATCGTCAAAAGCCGTGAGCTGATCGAGCGGTCGCGCCATCAAGCCCATCGCCGGCCGGTACGCCCCCGCCTGAAACGGCAGATAAACCGGCGCAGGCGGAAGACCTTCACTCACCCCAATCACTCATCCCAAGCGCATGCGCCGCACCAGCCCCGGCTTTTCGCCCGCCGGCACCGGCGGCTTGAGCAACGCCTCGACCGAGGCCCCGCGATGCACATGGCCATCACGGGTGAAATCCTCATGATTTTCCTCAATCGCCGCCAAATCATAGAGATAATTCACCATAATCCCGTAGGATTCCTGATAGCCACGCGGCGTCGGATTGGCCATCCAATTAATCCGCTCCAGCCGCGCCCCATTGCCCAAATGGAATTTCGCGACCGGATCAATCCGCCAATAGGCCGCCTTGCCGGTCAAATAGCGCGCACAAAGCTGTAACAAAATCGGCCGCAGCGCCGTCGCCTCAAGCTGCTCGGCATTCTGCGCGCCCGCCAGTGCCGCCCGCGTCGCCGCTTGCGTTGCCTGTTGCGTGTCGTCGGGCAGAATTTCGGCCAGCACCGCCGCGCCCTGCGAGCCTTCCAGCCAGGCGCGAAATCCTGGCACTGGTGACAGGGTGGAGAAATAGCGCAAATTCGGCAATTCGCGGCGCAACTCCTCAACCACTTGCTTAATCAGCAAATTACCAAACGAAATCCCGCGCAACCCGTCCTGACAATTGGAAATCGAGTAGAAAATCGCGGTGTCCGAAGCCGCCGCCCGTGCGCGCTGTGCCGCGTCATCAGCATCGCGATCGAGCAAAGCCGTCACCGATCCGGCCAAGCCTCGCACCAGCGCCACTTCCACGAAAATCAACGGCTCACCCGGCAAGGCCGGATGAAAAAACCCAAAACAGCGCCGGTCGGCAGCCAAGCGGCGGCGCAAATCCTGCCAATCCTGAATTTCATGCACCGCCTCATAAGCGATCAATTTCTCCAAAATCGCTGCCGGTGTTTGCCAATCAATCCGGCGCAATTCCAAAAACCCGCGATTAAACCAAGAGGAGAATAAATGCCGCAAATCCGCATCCAGCCGCTTTTGCGCCGGATTGGCGCTCCGCCGCGCCAGCACATCGCGCCGCAGCGCAATCAGCGCCGCCGTGCCGCCTTGTGCCATATTCATCCGCCGCAGCAATTCCTGCCGGGGCGGCTCGGCGGCCTCGGCCAGCAAAAAACTATTCTCCGCATTCGGCGCGTCCAAATAGCGCGAAGCAGCCGCCCGCAGCGCCGCCGGATCAGGGACAAACCCATCGCCCAAATAAGTGCAGAACGCACCAAGCTGCTCCGCGCTGAGCGAGGCCAGCACCGCGAGCAATTCCTGCGCAATCGCCGCGCCCGACGCCTCGCCGCGCTCAGAAATTAGTGACGCCGCCAATAATTTGGCATAATCGAGTGGATCAGGCCCCGCATTGCCCGGCCCCGCACTCCGGCGCGTGCGCTCGGCAATCGCGGCAAAAACCCCCGCGAGCCATGCGCGCGTGCCCGGCCCGCGCCCTGCCGGAGCAAGATGAGGTCGATCAGGGGGCGAGGATAATGTCATGGCTTTGCTCCGGGCCGGTTCACCCAAAAGCTACCACAACGCGAAATCCAGGCGATAGGGCTATTTCGGCAAGCCCGGCCCTTGCGGCGGGCAATAGCCGAAACTGGCCGGCACGGTGGAAACCAGATGCAAAAATCCGCCAAACGGCCCCATATTGCCCATCGCCTCGAATTTCGGCCCTTTGAAATTCAACCGCCCAAACATCATCGCCGTCATCGGCGAGCCCATATGCAACCAGTTCTGGGTGGTCGCCCACATTGAATAATCATGGCTGTAATCAAGATGTTTCGCCGTCAGCGCCCCGCCATAAATACATTTGGCAAACCCAGCCTGATCCTGGATTTTCAGCTCGATCGGCGCGCTGATTTTGCAAATCGAGTCTGAAATCGTAATAATTTTATAACCATGCGCATCAACATTATGCGCCCAGCCTCCGGCCAAACCTTTGGTCAATTGCGGGTCATGGTTCCACGCATCGCATAAATGCCCGGCCCATTGCGGTGACATAAATACCGGCTTGCCAGCATCGCTCCCAGCTTGGCCCCCAGCCGCGCTGCCGCCCGGCGGCGCGGCCAGGGCCGTGCCGCTCAACAAAACCAGCAGAACCAAACTATATTTTGATTTCATCATGACAAACGCTCCCGCCTTGGCAACCGGCGCACCGGCTGCGTGGTGAAGGCCCGATCAGCAAAAGGGTGCGGAACCATCCGCACCCTGTCGCCGCTATCAGTTCAGAATAATCTCAACCCGCCGGTTTTGCGGCTCGCGCACACCCGGCCCGGTCGGCACCAGCAAATGCGTCTCGCCATAGCCTTTGATCTCGATGTCTTGCTTGGGCACCCCATCGGTCACCAGCTTTGCCGCCACCGCATCTGCGCGCCGGAGCGATAATTTCTGGTTATAGGCCACCGTGCCGGAGGTATCGGTATAGCCATTCACGTGCAACGCCGTCACTTGCGTGCTGCGCGAGGCTTGCGCCGCCTGCCCGATGATTTGATCCGCCCGTGGCGTCAAATTCGCCTTATTCCAGTCAAAAAACACGAGGTAGGTCCGTGCCGGCGCCGGGGCAGGGGTCGCCACCGGCATCGGCGCGGGTGCCACCGGTGCGGGCGGCGGCGGGGCAAAATGATGCAAGAACCCAATGCCCACCGAATTTTCCGACAATTTGACGCTATCAATCCCGCCACCCGGCAGCAGCGGGCTGGTCGCGCCCGAAACACTGTTCTGGAACGCATGAAACACTGTCAGCGTCACATCGTTTTGCGGCGTAAAATGATAGGTCAAACCAGCGGAAACCTGATTTGCCACCACACCTGGCGCCAGAATGTTAAACGTCACATTCTTCGATGTCACCGGATTATCGGAATGGGCATAACCCGCCCGGAGTGTAAAACGCGGATCGATTTTATAGGCAACACCGGCCTTATAGACATTGATATTGCGCCAGCCGAATCCCGGCCCGTTATTCGCCCCGAGCGGCGCCTGATTGCTGCTCTGATTGCCGATCGAGGGCACATCCGCATAGAAAATCCGCTGGAAATCAGCCGCAACCATCAATTGCGGCGTAATCTTATAGGCCGCACCGACCGAAAAACTCGCCGGCACATCAAAACCACCCGCCCCAGCAAACAGCCCAGCATATTTCTTGAACCGCTCCATATCGGCCTTGGGCGAATAGGTGCCACCCACCGAGAATTGCGGCGTCACCTGCCAAAACACCCCGACTTTCACGCCAATGCCAAGCGAGCCATCGCCACCGCGATTGGTAACCGCCCCCGGATTTGACGAATAAGCCTCAAACGGCTGCAATCCATCGGCGGAGAACGTCTGATAAATAATCTGCGGCGAAACCGCGACGGCAAAAGTCGGCGTCACCCGATAAGCGATGCTCGGCGCCACAATCACCTGCGCCACATTCACCCCCAGATGTCCCGGCCCGCACAGCAAATTGCCCGGCTGCAACTGCCCGGTCTGCGGATTGGGGCATTTCAGCGCCCCACCCGGATAATCGGTGTTCAAGCCGCCATTCGCATAAATCGTCAGCCCAAACGACCATTGATCGTTGATATGCGTGTTGAAACCGATGTCCGGGATCAGGAAATTATCATCCTTGCTCACCGATGACCCGTTCAGCCCATACGCATTATCGATCCGGCTGGAACTGCGGATCGGATTGAAGAACGTCCCACCAATCGAGAAGCTCTCACCCGCGAACGCAATACTCGCCGGGTTATTCGCCCCGCCCATCGCGCCGGTCACCACGCCATCCGAGGCGCCGCCCATCGCGACCACTTTCTGCCCATAGCCGGTCTGAAAATAACCCGATGTCGCATGCGCGGTGCCAAACCCGAACCCCATCACCGCAGCCAGCCCGAGCATCAGACGTGTTTTATACCGCATCCCCATTCCTTCCCTAAACGTTTTTCATTCTGACCCAGCAATAAAGATTGCGTGATCGCGTTATATTCGTTCAATGGAACATTTTTCAGCGTCGATCAACCTCTTTTATGCAATCGCCCGAATATTTTCATCCAGCCTGCTCTGGCCCCCCAATCTCCTCACGCTTTACCGCCTGCCACGCCGCCTCCATCGCCGCCAAATCCACCATCGCCGGCGCCAGCCCCTGCGCCGCCAAACGCTGCTCCACCGCGCGAAATCGCCGCTCGAACTTCGCATTCGCCCGCGAAAGCGCCGCCTCGCCATCGCAGCCCAGCTTGCGCGCCAAATTCACCATCACGAACAACATATCGCCCAGCTCATCTTCCAGCCGCGCCGGATCAGCGCCCGCCAACTCGGCGCGCAACTCCCGCGTTTCCTCATCCAATTTATCGAGCACGGCGTGCGCGTCCGGCCAATCAAACCCCACCCGCGCCGCCCGCCCGCTCAGCTTCTTCGCCCGGATCAAAGCGGGCAGGGTGCTCGCAATCCCATCGAGCGTCCCGCTCATCGCCTTCCCCGCCCGCTCGCGCTGCTTTTGCGCCTCCCAAGCCGCACTCTGCGCCGCCGCATCGCGCGCCGCCCCCGCGCCAAACACATGCGGATGCCGCCGGATCATCTTATCGGTAATGCCCGCCGCCACATCGGCAAAATCAAACCAGCCGCGCTCCTCGGCCAGCCGCGCATGATACACCACCTGCAACAGCAAATCGCCCAACTCATCGCGCAGCGCCTCTGGATCACCGCTCCGAATCGCCTCGGCAACTTCATAGGCTTCCTCCACCGTATAGGGCGCGATGCTGGCGAAATCCTGCTGCAAATCCCACGGGCAGCCGCTCTGCGGGTCGCGCAGCCGCGCCATCACCGTGAGCAACGCCGCCATCATTGGGTCATCCATCACGCCACCCTCACATCAGTTTGATAGCCAAGTTTCAGAAACAGCCCTATATAGGCCAAAACAAGGAGCGAACCATGTTGATCCGCCACCCTCGCGATTGGGATTTGCCCGAATCCGCCGCCACCCCAGAAGCCCTGGCGCTGGATCGCCGCGCCGCCCTCGCCACCATGGGCGGTGCCGCCCTCGGCTTTGGCCTGATCGGCACCGCACAGGCCCAAGCCACCGCTCCCGCTGCGCAGTCCTATTCGCCCCACGCCATGCGCTTTGATCCAGGCCGCCCGATCACGCCGGTCAAAGACGCCGAAACCTACAATAATTTCTACGAATTCGGCCTCTCCAAAGACATCTGGCGCGCCGCCCAAAAACTCCCCCTCGAACCCTGGACCATCCGCATCGATGGCCAGGTCGCCAAGCCCTTCACCATCAGCTTCGATGACCTGATGAAAAAGGTCAAAACCGAAACCCGTGTCTATCGCCATCGCTGCGTCGAAGCGTGGTCGCTGGTCGTCCCCTGGCAGGGCTTTGCCCTGAGCGATCTGGTCAAACTCGCCCAACCCACCGCCCGCGCCAAATATCTCAAATTCACCTCACTCGCCGATCATAAAGTCATGCCCGGCCTGAACATCCCGTTCTTCCCCTGGCCCTATCATGAAGGCCTGACCATGGAAGAGGCGATGAATGAACTCGCCTTCGTCGGCACCGGCATGTACCACCAGCCGATGCCCAAACAAGACGGCGCCCCGATCCGCTTGGTGCTCCCTTGGAAATACGGCTTCAAATCCGCCAAATCCCTGGTGCGCATCGAATTCGTGGAATCCCAGCCGAAAACCTTCTGGCAGCAAACCAGCCCGGACATGTACGGCTTCTGGGCCAATGTGAACCCAAAATTCCCCACCCTGCGCTGGAGCCAGGCCCGCGAGCGTGTGATCGGCACCGATCAAGTGATTCCCACCGTTATTTACAATGGCTACGCCAAATATGTCGCCTCGCTCTATGCCGGCATGCCGCAAAACAAAACCCTGTTCATGTGAGCGGTCCTAACTGGGCGTAAAATCCATCGCAATCCCGTTAATGCAATAACGCAGCCCGCTCGGTCCCGGCCCATCATTGAACACATGGCCGAGATGGCTGCCGCAGCGCGCGCAATGCACCTCGGTGCGCACCATCCCGTGCGAACGATCGATCGTGCTCGCCACACTGCCCGCCACCGGCGCATCAAAACTCGGCCAGCCAGTGCCGCTTTCAAACTTGGTCGCCGTCTCAAATAACCGCGCGCCACACCCGGCACAGGAGAAGGTTCCCGCCCGCTTCTCGCTCAGCAGCGCGCAACTCCCCGGCGCCTCAGTGCCATGCCCGCGCATCACCCGATACTGATCCGCACTCAGCTTCGCCCGCCATTCCGCATCGCTCAATTGAAACGGATAATCCTGCTCAGCCATTTTTTGCTCCTCATTGATACGCCCGACCTTATACCAATTGCAGCGCCCCGCGCCACACGCTATCGCAGAGCCATGAGTGCGCCGGAAATCGAACGCCTGATCCAGCTCGTCGGTCGTCTCCCCGGCCTCGGCCCGCGCAGCGCCCGGCGCATCGTGCTGCGCCTGCTGAGCGATAAGGAACAAAGGCTGATCCCCCTGATCCAAGCGATGGCCGACGCCGCCACCAAAATCCAAAATTGCCACATCTGCGGCACCCTCGATGGCACCGACCCCTGCGCCATCTGCGCCGACCCCACCCGCGAGCCGATCATCTGCGTGGTCGAAACCGTCGCCGATCTCTGGGCGCTCGAACGCGCCGGCCTGTTTCGCGGCCGCTATCACGTGCTCGGCGGCCTGCTCTCGCCCATCGCCGGGCGCGGCCCCGATCAATTGCGCATCACCCCCTTGCTCGCCCGCCTCGCCGAAGCCCCGGAAATCATCCTCGCACTCCCCTCCACCGTCGAAGGTCAGGCCAGCGCCCATTACCTCGCCGAACGCCTCAAACCCATCGGCGTGCGCGTCACCCGCCTCGCCCAAGGCGTGCCCGTCGGCGGCGCCATCGACATCCTCGATGATGGCACCCTCGCCCTCGCTCTATCCGCCCGCCGAGAAGCTTAATGAATTTAATCCGTGGCACCGGGCGCGATCTGCGCGTCGATTTCTTCCGGGGCATCGCCCTGTTCTGCATTTTTCTCGACCATATCCCGCACGATACCCTCGCCCGCTTCACCGTGCGCAACCTCGCTTTGAACGACGCCACCGAAATCTTCATCCTGCTCGCAGGCTTCGCCGCCGCCCTGGTCTATGGCCGCAAACTTGATCGCGCGAACCCCCTCTCAGCCGGAGCCGACATGGCCAAGCGCGCCTGGACCCTCTACATCGCCCACATCTTCCTCGCCGTGCTGTTCATCGCCCTGGTCTCCGCCCTCGCGGGCCAGTTCCACCGCCCGCACTACCTCGCCGCCATCGGCCTGCAAGCCTTCATCGCCAATCCCCTCCGCGCCTCAATCCACCTCGTGCTCCTCACCTACCAACCGGCCTATCTCAACGTCCTGCCCCTCTATGTCGCCATCATGGTCGGCATCGCCCCGTTGCTCATCCTGCTCCGCCACCCCCGCACCCTCCTGCTCAGCAGCCTTGCCCTCTATACCGGCGCCCGCCTGTTCGGCTGGAACCTGCCCACCGCCTCCGGCCATGGCTGGTTCTTCAACCCACTCACCTGGCAATTCCTGTTCGTCCTCGGCATGAGCTTCGCCCGCTACGGTCGCCCAAACCTCCCGCCCCGCAGCACCGATGCCCTGGCCATCGCCACCCTCGTCCTCGGCTTCGTCATCCTGCTCACCACCTGGATCGAACCCAGCCTCGCCCGCCACGTCCCCACCCTGATCGCGCCCCTCATCCGCAATATCGACAAATCCGGCCTGCACCCGTACCGCCTCGCCTCCATCCTCGCCCTCGCCTGGCTCGCCGCCCGCTATTTCCGCGCCGATCACCCGATCATGCGCAGTCGCGCCGCCGCCCTCTTCATCCTGATCGGCCAATACGGGCTCAGCACCTATTGCGCGAGCATCCTGCTCTCCTTCATCGGCCGCGCCATCCTCGAAACCAATCAGGGCTGGCTCGCCCAATTCTTCGTCAACGCCGCCGGCCTGTCGCTCCTCTGGGCCATCGCCGCCCTCGGTGCTTGGTACAAACTCAAAGACAGCAAACCCAAGGAATCCGCGCCGAATGCCTAATCTGCACCGCGCCACCATCCTGATCCTATCGCTCCTCGCCGCCAGCGTCAGTCCCGGCCTCAGCGCCGCCGCCGCGCCAACCTGCCCGCCATCCCCGCGCCAAACCCTGCATCTGCCGGTGCTCAAAGCCGCCCTCGCCGCACACCGCCCGATCATCATCGCCGCCCTCGGCTCCTCCTCCACCGCCGGCGCCATGGCCAGCGACCCCGCCGATTCCTACCCCGCCGAACTCCAAGATGATCTCACCGCCGCGCTCCCCAGTGCCGAAATCAGCGTCATCAATCGCGGCATCAACGGCGAAGACGCCAAGCGCGAAGACCAACGCATGCAAAGCGACATCCTCTCGCTCCGCCCGCAACTCATCATCTGGCAAGTCGGCGCCAACGCCGCAGCAAGGGGCGAACCCCCCCAAATCTTCACCCACCTCGTGCGCATCGGCCTACACCGCCTCAAAGCCTCAGGCGCCGACATCATCCTGATGGATAACCAACGCTCCGATAAGCTCCGCCGCCAGCCCGATAACACCCGCATCAACCAAGCCCTCGCCCACCTCGCCCAAGAATACCGCGTTAACCTATTCTCCCGCGACCAATTGATGCGCACCTGGCCCCACCTCCACCACTTCCTCGCCCCCGACCACATGCACCTCAACGACCAAGGCTACGCCTGCACCGCCCAAGCCCTCGCCACCGCCATCCAAGCCGCGTCGTAACCAAGCAAAAGCCTGCTTTTTGAAAAAGCAGCAAAAACTTTTCGCTCCATCAAGCGCGCAGGCTCTTACCGCCACGCCTCGGTCCGAGAAACCACAAATCGATCAGGCCCATTCACGGCTTTAAGAGCAACAGTTCCAGCATCACTTCATGGTGGGTGTTCTTCATCGGAACTGCCTCAATGCGAAAGCCATGACAGGCTGCCATCGAGCGCACTTCAGGCGCGTCGTCATAGGTCAGCATCACGGAGCCGCGCACCAAGGCCATCAGTTCGAACAGCCGTTCATGGTCGATTTCATTATGGGTGTATAATCGCGAGCCGGACTTCTTCCCGCCAGCCGTGTACGGTGGATCAACGAAGAAAAACGCATTGGGATCATCGGTATAACGCTGCACTACGTCAAAGGCGTCGGCTTGCTCGAAGGTGACCAAGTCGCGCATGGCGTGCAAGGCCTCGATCCGACGCGCTAGCGTCTCGGGGTACCAGCGGGAATTGAGGCCACGTCCAGCCTCTCCGGTCTTAACGAGCCCGGCACCTGCGGCCATGATGCCCCCGCGCTGCATCCGGTTCTTGACGATGGTGCGAAAGGCCCGAACCCTCATGCTTGTTGGGCTGCTGTCGATAATGGCCCGCACGTTTTCAAGATTCACATCAAATTGGACGATTTTCTCGCAAAGCCACTTCACGTCGGCGCATTTGCCGCCAAAGATCGTTTGCCAGACGGCTGCCACATCATCGTCAAGCTCGCTCAGGAATACATGTTTAGCTAAACCCTCCGCGGCTGCCGATAGGCCTACCATCGCGCCACCCGCGAAAGGTTCCACAAACACCCTAGGCGCGGCTTTGGCGGCGGTGAGCCACTTGCGCACTTCGGGGACCAGCCAAGTCTTGCCACCCGGATAACGAAACGGGCTAAGTTGGCGAACCTGCGCCACATTCGTCGGAACCTTTTTTTCGTGAATCAGTTCGACGAGAGAGGCCAGCGCTTGTGCTTTGTCGGGATCAACGAAGTGGTGACGCAGCCCTTCAAGGGCTGGTTTACATTCATGATGCACAAATAGCGTGGTGCGGGTGACACCTTGCTCTTTCAAACGTTCGATTCGGCGGTGCTGCCGTTGCAACGCAGTGGCGTCGGCTGTCATGATGCTAGCCTCCGTGAACATTCACGGTTTGTAATTGAGGTGCAAAAGCGCGTCAAGAATGCGCAAACGCCCGCGATCCTGCTAACCTAACTAATCGCAACTATGTCTCGGCGTCTGAGCCGTTGCCGAATCAAAGCGGCAAACCATCGTCGACGTGATCTGCGGTCGGTGCGCTTCCAACAAGCTTGTCAGTGATCCGGCTTTCAAACACGGGTAAGGCAACTGGCTTGCCACCGGTCAGCCCCTCCACTGAGCGTTCAAGCGTCGTATACCGAACTTCATCCCGCACCATGCGCGCACGTTTTTCGCCTTCGACGTCTTCAAAGCGAACAATGAACCATGCAATGTCGGCATTGGATATGTCGGCCACCCTGTCCATTTCACCAATAGAGTCGAAAAATGCGCGGTCCACCACCACGGCCATTTTCTTTCCCCAGCGGCGCAGCGTGGGCACCTTGATTTGAAGCTGCGGCATCAAACGCTTCGGGCCACTGCTGCGGTAGTCGGGGCGACGACGACCAGCCGGAAAAATGACCCAATCCACGACCTTATTGGAAAAAGCCTCAAACTCGCCTTTCATCGCATCGCCGCTGAAATAAACGGCCTGAATTTCAAGGGCGGCCCAATTCATCGGCGCGGCGTCGGGCGTCTTGGAGCTGACCAAGACCATGTCGATGCGGCCCACGTCATCGCCACCAACGCTATCGGTCGAAGCACCCGATTCAAGGAAACCAACTTCACCAACCAAACGAGGTTCAGGATCGCCCAGGATAGTTTCACCAACCCAATTGAACACATCAAGTCGATCATGAAAGCGGTATGGGCATGTGGCACGAAGCTCGCCTTGCTTGCCCTGAACCGGCACGCCGACCGCCCGGCCGTTATCCGGATGAATGTCATAGGAATAAAGCCGAAGAGAACAAACGCCTCCATCCTTGGAGCAAACAGCATTTGGCTTGCGCGCCTGAAAGGGGCACGGCTGGGGCGACCGATCTTTTTTCGGCTTGAGCACTTCGGCAGCAAGTTTTCGGCGCTCCGCCCCAGAAAGCTGGGTCAAATTATGGCCAAACCACTCACCGATTCCGAAGCGCGGCGAATTGTCTCTCGGTCTATTGTTCATAAATCCTGACTTAACATAACAGACAATTGCAATCTAGACGTGCAGCAGAAAAACAAGTCGATCAACCCCCCGTCGAGATTGGTCAAATCGCTTGCACGCTCCCGCCAAATTGGCCACCATCCCCCCAATCTCCAATTCGGACCGCACCATGCCTCCCTCAACACCATCAATCGCTTGACCCCATCCCCACAACGCAACCCGCGGATCGATATCCTCCGAGGTGTCGCGATCCTGATGGTGATGGTGCTCCATTTCAGCGACACGTACCAGCCCTGGAACAGCGGCCCGCTCCACACCCTGCTCGGCGGCGCCGCCGTTTTCGCGCTCATTGGCTGGAGCAATTTTGGCGTGACAATGTTCTTTGTCATTTCGGGCTATCTGATCACCAGCAATTCCCTGGCCCGATACGGCGCACTGAACCTGATTTCGCTCCGTTCTTTCTACGTCATGCGCTTTTCCAGACTCGAACCCTTATTGCTCATCGCCCTAACCATCATCGTCACCCTCGGCCTCACCGGCTTGGCCCCCTTCAAGCAACCCAACAAACCACTCATCGATGTCGTACTCGGCGCATGGTCGGTGTTAACCTTCTGGCATAATATTCTGATGCAGCGTCTGGGTTATTTCAATTATTGCCTCAATATCTACTGGTCGCTATCGGTCGAGGATTTATTCTACCTGATCTTCCCGCTGGCGTGCATTCTGCTCCGCAAAACCTGGCTCATCGTTGCCCTCTGCATCATTCTAATCATCATCGGGCCGTATTACCGCGCCCACCATCTGCATAGCGACATCTTCTATCTCTACGCCAATCTCGCCTGTTTCGACGCAATCGCCATCGGCTGCCTCTGCGCCTTGCTCGCCCCACACCTAAAACTCTCCAACCGCGCCGCCCGCGCCCTGCGCATCATCGCCACACTCACACTCGTCGGAGTCTGGCTGAACGGCTTTGGCGGAGATCGCAAAATCTACGCCTTCACCCTCCTCGCATTAGCAACGGCCGGAATCATTCTCGGCAGCCTGCCGGACCCAACACCGCGCTGGACCCGCCAATTCCCCGCACAACCCATCCAATGGCTTGGCCGTCATAGCTACGAGCTTTATTTGTTTCACATCATCATCCTCGCCATCATGCGTGACATCGTGCCCGCCCAATCCATGAGCTATTGGCTGCAACTTCCCTGGCTCGCCCTGTTCCTAACCCTATCAGCCCTCGCCGCCCACCTCACCGCCCGCCATATCGGCGACCCAGCCAACCGCGCATTACGCCATCATCTCGCGCCGCCCGAACCGCCTCGTAGGATCGGGTGCGCTTGAGCACCCCATCATCTCCAGGCCACCGCACGCCAACACTACCCTCCCATTTTCCCCTTTCGCACCCACCCCCTCTTATGCCATGTTAGCGAAATGGA
>JBMFWT010000024.1:0-38818 GCA_049964975.1 Acidiphilium sp. | reverse complement strand
GTGCTGACCCAGCGCTTTCAAATGCATCGCGCGCTGCAATCCTTATATTTTTATGCGTGGAGCAACCCGTCCAATGCCGGAAACCAGACTGATGTCCAGTCAGCTCTGACAACGGCTGCACAGAGCACGATTGCGGGGGTCACGCTCGCCTCGGCGCCGACGACAACGTATGATTGTGCGTCTAACCAGCAATCGGCGTCGCCAAGTGCGCTCACCACAACCCAACCCACCTGCTCGACCACGAATCCCTTGCAGACCTTCGTGACCTACTCGATTACCGCGACTGTCAAATTGCCAGTGCCAATTCCGGGTTTCGCGACCAGCTATCCGCTCAATCTAACTGGCACGATCCAAGTAAGTTAAGCGCTCATGGCGCCGCGCCGTGATTGAGCATGCCAGCAATTGCGTTGATTTGCCTCCCGAGCGAGAGCGTATCGCGGATCAGCGCCTGCCAGCGGCCGGGCTGCGCTGCCTTAATGATCGCAACCGCCTCCTCAACCGTGCCAAATAGAAGCTCTTGCGGCCAGAAACGCGCAGCGCCCGGGTGATCGAGGATCGCTAAATCGCATCCGCACGCTCCAGCCTCGGCAATCGCATAGCCGAAACTCTCATGGATGCTGGTGGAAAGGAGCAAAATATTCCGCCGGTGCCAGAGATGGATGTCGCGCTGCGGCACGGCGCCCTCCCAATCGATCGCCATCGATACGCCTAAACGCGCAGCCAAATGACTGAAGCTGGCAAAGGCCACCGGATCGCCAGGACCGGCGGCCATGGCAAGGCGCCAGCGCGGTTCGGTGCGGTGCAGGGCGGCAAGAATTTGCAGGGCCAAGGTTGGATTTTTGCGGAGAATAAAATTGCCGCACCAGCCCAGGCGAAACGGCTCCGGTGTGATCGCCGGATCAGGGGCAAACCGCTCGATATCAACGCCATTATGGATAACATGCAGGCGCGTGCTGCGCTCAAGGCTGGGTGCGATATCGCGCAGCCGCTTGGCCATATCATCGCTCACCACAATCACGTCAGAAATCTTGGGCCATGGTGCGCGCGCCGCATGATCGGTCTCGAACGCCTCGATCCGGTGTACCCGCATGATGATCCGCCGCCCGGCAAAATCGGTCGCGGCGATCAGGGCCGGGAAGGGTGGCCAGCAAAACTCGAACCATAGCGCATCACGCGCCGGATCATCGGCCCAGGCCAAGGCCTGCAGCAGCGCATCCGGCTGGCCGGCATGGAGCAAAAAGCCACGCACATCCCACCCGCTCGCAGCGGGCAGCCGGGCGATAATATCCAGCATGAAATGATCCAGGCTGGGAAGCAACAACACGGCGAGGCGGGGGCGACGGTTCATTTCGCGACGATTAGCGGCAAAAAAATAACAAAGAGTGAATTTCCCGGCCCAATATTCCTCAAATGCGGTCCGGCCAATGCAGAGGCCCTGTTGCATCACTTGTCGTGCGGCGTGCAGGCGATATAGGAGAGAGATGAGCAAGAAATCTTATCGCCCAGCCACTCAATTGGTTCATGCGGGGCAAATGCGCTCCAATTTCGGGGAAAACGCCGAAGCGTTGTTCCTCACCTCTGGCTTTGTCTATGACAATGCCGAGCAGGCCGAGGCAACGTTCAAAGGCGAGATTGAGCATTATCAATATTCGCGCTTCGGCAATCCAACCGTGGCGATGCTGGAAGGGCGGCTCGCTGCGATTGAGGGCGCAGAAGCGTGCCGGGCAACCGCAACCGGCATGGCAGCGGTGCATGCGGCGATGCTGTGCCAATTGCAGGCGGGGGATCGGGTGGTCGCGTCTCGTGCGCTGTTTGGGTCATGCCATTGGATCGTATCGACGTTACTGCCGCGCTACGGGATTGAGACCTTGTTTGTCGATGGGAGCGATTTAACGGCTTGGCAGCAGGCGCTGTCACGCCCAACAGCCATGGTGCTGTTGGAGACCCCATCCAACCCGATGCTGGATATTATCGATCTGCGCGCCGTAGCAGATTTGGCGCATGCCGCAGGCGCGATGGTGGTGGTGGATAACGTGTTCGCCACGCCGCTCTTGCAGCGCCCGATTGAGTTTGGCGCGGATGTGGTGGTGTATTCGGCGACCAAGCATATGGATGGGCAGGGGCGGGTGCTCGGCGGCGCGGTTTTGGGGAGTAAGCATTGGATTGAGACAATGTTGCAGCCCTTTACGCGCAATACCGGGCCGGCGCTCTCGCCGTTCAATGCCTGGGTCATTCTCAAAGGTCTGGAGACCATGGCGTTGCGGGTGAAGCATTCTTGCCAGTCTGCTGCGGCTTTGGCCGATCATTTGGCGCAAGCGCCTGGTGTGCGCCGGGCGCTCTACCCATTCCGGGCGGATCATCCGCAAATGGCGTTGGCGCGGGCGCAAATGGCGGATGGCGGCACGTTGGTGACGTTCGAGTTGGAAGGCGGGCGAGAGGCCGCGTTTCGTTTTATGAACGCGCTGGAACTCATCGCGATTTCGAACAATCTGGGCGATTCCAAATCGCTGATGACCCATCCAGCCACCACCACCCATATGCGCATTGGTGCTGAGGAACGCCGGCTTCTGGGCATTACCGATGGCACGATCCGGTTTTCCGTCGGGCTTGAGGATGTGGCCGACCTGATTGATGATATTGACCGTGGATTGGCCGCCTTGCGGCGCTGACAATCCTAGCGGGCGGCGGGCACCGTGCTGGACGCGGGCGGCGTTGTCGGGCGCGGCGCGGTTTCGGTGCGAACCATTTGCAAGGCGGTGCCAACCATCGAGCCAATATCGCCCAGATTAGCCGGCACGATGAGTGACGTGCCTTGCTTGGCCAGATTGCCCCACTGGCTGATATAATCTTTCGCGAGCTGCATTTGCAGCGCCGCCATGCCGCCATCGGTCACGGCGGATTCACCAATGGTGCGAATGGCGGCGGCGGTGGCGGTCGCGACCAGTTCAATCGCCTTGGCCTCGCCCTCGGCGCGCAGCACTTCGGCTTGACGGCGGCCATCGGCAATGTTGATTTCCTGCTGGCGTTGGCCCTCGGATGTGTTGATTTGCTGTTGCCGCTGACCCTCGGACCGGGCGATGGTCGCGCGTTTTTCACGCTCGGCAGTGATCTGCAGTTCCATCGCATGCAGGATTTCGGCGGGTGGGGTGATGTCTTTGATTTCGTAGCGCAGCACCTTGATGCCCCAATTCACCGCCGCCTCATCGACTGACGAGGCAACCGCCGTATTCAGGATTTGCCGCGATGATAAGGCTTGATCGAGATGCAGCTTGCCAATTTCTGAGCGCATGGTGGTTTGCGCGAGCTGCATGGCCGCATTCATCGGGTTGCTGGAGCCGTAGGCCGCCTTCACCGGGTCGGTGATTTGCAGATAGAGAAAACCATCGACCGTGAGCGTGGTATTATCAAGCGAGATGCAAACTTGCGGCGCGACTTCGGTGGGCACCTCGCGCATATCAAAGCGAAACGCGACCCGATCAATAAACGGGCCAACAAAATTCAGCCCTGGCCCCAGGGTCCGATGATATTTGCCGAGCCGTTCAACCAGCCAATTTTGCTGTTGGGGGACAATGCGAAAGGCCGAGCGCAAGGTTGCCAGGATCAGCAGGAGTAACAGGACGAAAATAATCAGTGACGCCATGAATGATGACATTAGATGGGCTCCGATGAGGGCGTGATGGGGGCTGGTGGTGGATTTTCCGTGTGGTCGGGCGCGGCCAGATGCAGCACGCTACCGGCTTTGTGAACAATGACGGCCTGACTGCCGATGGCGGGCTTTGCGCCATCCACCATCACGCCGTCCCAACGCGTGCCACGGTATGTCACAATCACTTGATCGGCACTCGCCCCGTGCCCTGCCACAGTCACGCGCTGCCCGGCATCGAGGTCCGGCAGGCCGGGCTTACGCGCCTGCCGGCGTCGCCACGCGCGCACCAGAGCCATGGCGGCGATGCTGCCCGCTAGAAATACCAGGATCAGCGCATCATCGGGCAGAACGAAACCGAGGCCGGCGGTGACCAGAGCGATGACCGCAACAGCGGCCAGATAGAATGTGCCGGTGATTAATTCCACCAAGGCGGCCGCGAGCGCGAATATCAAAAATACTAACTGCATTTCCGTATAGATACCTTAATTCTCACGATATCGCCAGTGCGCCGCAAGGGGGATCGGCGGCTCAGATGCGTGATGCTGATCGATGCCGGATCACGTATGTCACGATTTGTTGACAAGGCTGCGTTTGCAATTCAAGGCGTACATCACTCGTCACAAACACAGTATACCAATCGATTGCAATTAGAAGTTTATAGGATTCAACAAGAAATCGTATTTTTTTGAAAACACAATTATTCAAAGTTATTTGAAGGAATCGCCTTATACAGTCCACTTAACGTTCTAGATGCACATTAAAAAATAATAATGTCCGTGACTCTACCGGAGGCTGTGCTAATTTCGCGCGTTGGTAGTAATATTTGGTGATTAAACGGATGAGATTGCTTCCTACCACGATCACTGATCATGGCAATGGAGAACATCATGTCAGATACAACAATCGTAACGATTGGGTTGCTGGGTACGGGACAAATTACAACTTCGGGCACCTACGAACTTGACGTCGCGTTGGCGGGAGCCGTGAATATCGAAGGGCCTGGTGCCTCTGGTGCCCCGATTACCGCAGACCTTGTCGGTCTATTGGGGGTTGGCGCCGCTTTCACCACCGATATCAGTAATGGCGCCAGTGAATTTCTAAATCCAACGGTCGGTCTTTCAGCGATCGAGACCTATAATCTTGGCGAAGATGCGAACGGCACCATCAACGGCCATGGGACGCTCGAGCTTGGATCGCAGTTACTTGGCGTCACGCTGGTCCAATCGATCAATTTGTTTGGCAGCGATGACAAAGTGATCCTGGATTCGGGCTTGAACCTGTCATTGCTTGACGCGGTCAATAATTTCGCCCCGAGCGATACAATTGAAATCAAGGGAATTACTTCGGCGACCCAGGCCGTATTCACCCAGAATACTGGATTGTTAGGGCCAGCGCCCGGCGGCACCATTGCCCTGGAAAATGCGTCCGGGTCCGTGGTGGGCGATGTTGTGTTGGCGAACGGCACCTTTGCCGCCAACGCTTTCATGGTAACGCCGGACCCTAACGGTGGCGTTGATCTTTCCGTGTGTTTCTTGGAAGGCACCCAAGTCCAACTGGCGGCAGGGCGCCGCGCTGTCGAAGATTTGCAGGAGGGTGATCTAATTGTCACCAAGGGCGGCGGGTTGAAACCGATAACATGGATCGGTCGGCGCCGGATCAACGCGCAACGCCACGCTGCGCCAGAAACGCTTTGGCCGATCCGCATAACCGCGAGCGCAATCGCAGATGGGCTGCCGAGCCGTGACCTGTTTATCTCGCCCGATCACGCAATTTATCTCGATGGCTTGCTGGTGCCCGCCAAAGCTTTGGTCAATGGGCGCTCGATCGTGCAGGTCCGTCGCAGCCATTTCAGCTATTACCATATCGAACTCGCCGAGCATGCGGTCATTTATGCCGAATCATTGCCGGTGGAATCGTATTTGGACACCGGCAATCGTAGATTTTTCGAGAACGCCGAGGGGCCCGTCGCGCTGTATCCAACTGCCCAAGCGCAAGAATTTCGCGAAACACAAGGATGCGCCCCATTTGCCGAGTGCGGACCCGCCGTGTCCGCGATTCGCGCCCGCATCATTGGCCGACTAGGTTTGCGCGGCGTGACCTATGATTGCCATTTGCGCGTGTTTTCTGATCGCCGCACGCTGCCCGTGCGGGCGATCAGTGCGACCTGCTATGAGGTCACGCTGCCAGACATCAATGATGATTTGTTGTTATTTTCCCGCGTTGTCGTTCCCGCAGAATGGGAGGCAAATTCCCAGGATTGGCGCAAGCTCGGGCTTGACGTCGCAGCGCTCGAACTGGTCACTGATCGCGGCGCGGTGCCGATCCCAATTCATAGCGCCAATCTGTGTTTTGGCTGGCATAATCTCGAAGATGATCATCGCTGGACCGATGGTTGCGCTGCCATCCCGGCCGAATTGGTCGTCGGGGCCAATCGCCTGATCATCCATCTCAATAGCGTCGTCGCTTATCCGGCGGCGTTGGATCCACAGATGCAGGTCAGTTGAGCGCTCGCACCGGCGCCGCCCGCGTGGCGCCGGGTGCAGGCAAGCTTACTTGGCAAATTGCGGCGCAATGACCTTGTCGCCAACATCGATATCATATTTGGCGGTAATTCCGGCTTGGAGTTCCAATGTGGCGGCCACCGGCACATGGCTGGAGAGCACCCGTAGGCTTTGCGGCACCGTGTTCTCATCGATATGACGGATGGTGCCGTGCGGTCCGATAAACACCATGTCCAGCGGTGCAAGCGTGTTTTTCATCCACATTTCTGAAACCTGCGGCGGCTTCCAGGGGAACAGCATGCCGGTGCTGGCTGGCACGGTTTTGCGGAACATCAAGCCAATTTCCTGTTCTTTCGGCGTCGTGGCGAGTTCCACCGTGAATTTATGCGGTTTGCCATGCTGATCGATGATGACCAGTGTTTCCGTCGGTAATTTGGCCTGTGGCCCGGTTATGGCAGCCATTGCCGACGGCGCTATGCTGACTGCAATGACCGCCGAGGTCACCGCAGCGCCAAGCAAAACGAGGGCAGAGCAGGCAAGTTGGGAAATTGAACGGCGACGCATCGGGTGATCCTTTATCATCAGAGCAGGGAAGGGGCGAGTAACGATACGGCGAGCCTAATCGGCCAGCGTGGTCAGCCAGCGTTGGGGCGGGTTGCGCCCCTCGGCGCGGAAATAGCGGATTCCGGCGAGAACGTCCAAGGCGCTTTCCGGGAGCGATGTTGGGATCGGTTGATCGGTCAACACACCCCATAATCCGGCCCAACAACGTGCCACGGCATAAGGATTATAGCCACCGCCGCCGAGCACAATCAGCCGTGGGCAAAGCGGGCGGATCGCGGCAACGGCGCGCCAAAGCGCCTGATTACTCAGCGAAAGCCGCGCCATCGGGTCGTCTGCCAGTGCATCGGCGCCGATGAGCAGCATGATCGCCTCGGGTTGATGCGCTATCAGGGCGGGAATAATGGTATGGTGGAGTAGATGATCAAAGCCCATATCATCAAAGCCAGCAGGAACCGGGAAATTGAGCACAGCATGTGCAGGATCGCTCGCGGTGCCGGTGCGCGGCCAACGACCGGCCTCGTGCATGGAGATCGTCAGAATATCGGGATCATGGCCAAAGGCGTGCTCAACGCCGTCACCGTGATGCGCGTCAAAATCGACATAGGCGAGGCGGCCTAGTCCCAAAGCCCGCCAGCGCATCAGGCCAAGCACCGCGTCGTTGAGGTAGCAAAAGCCGCTGGCGCGGGCCGGCATCGCATGGTGATTGCCACCAAAGGGGAAAAACACGGTCCCGCCAGAAATCGTCAGCTCAGCGGCCCGTCGGGTGCCACCCGCCGCCACAGCCGGGCGGCGAAACACTGCCGGATGAATTGGATTAGACTCCACGCCGATGCCGAAACGCCGTTTATCCGCCATCGGCAAATCCTGCATGGCCTCGGCGCGCGCCAAGGCGTCCAGATAGGAAGGCGAATGATATTGTTCGAGCGCCGCCTGACTGGCTTGCGGTGCTGGCTGGCAATGATGGTCGCACAGCCAGCCGAGGGCGCGGGCCAAATCTTCCGCCAGCGATGCGCGCAAAACCGCGAGCGGATGCGGCGGTGCGGCAATCGGCTGGCGGTGTACCGCCGAGGTGATGAAGAGAGGGGCAGGGAGGGTGGCCAAGCAATTCACCGCACTTCCCTACACAATCCGCCTTATGCTCGCTATAGCACGCCCTATGATGAATGATTTGCCGCGTGATCCCCCCCTTGAGGCGATGACCGCCCCCATCGACGCACCAGACCCGTCAGCCATTCTGCCGCGCCGGACATTTGCGATTATCTCCCATCCGGATGCCGGCAAAACCACCCTGACTGAAAAGCTACTTTTATTCGGGGGTGCCATTCACGAAGCCGGCATGGTCAAAGCCCGCCGCGATCGGCGCAATACACGATCAGATTGGATGGCGATTGAGCGCCAGCGCGGCATTTCCGTCACGTCCTCGGTGATGACTTTCGTTTGGCATGACGTGGTGTTCAATCTGCTCGATACCCCCGGACACCAAGATTTCTCGGAGGATACCTATCGCACGCTCACCGCCGTCGATGCGGCGGTGATGGTGATTGATGCGGCGCGCGGGATTGAAGCACAGACGCTCAAATTGTTTGAGGTTTGCCGCCTGCGCGACATTCCGATCATCACTTTTATCAACAAAATCGACCGCGAAGGTCAGGACCCGTTCACGCTGCTGGATGAAATCGCCAGCACGCTGGCGTTGGATGTTTGTCCGCTGGTTTGGCCGATTGGCATGGGGGGATTGTTTCGCGGCTGCTGGGATATATCCCGCAACCTCGCCATCGGGCGGCAATCGCCCGACGGCGAGGTTTTTACCCCGGTCTCGGTGCCGCCCGAGCAAATGGCCGAACTGCGTGATGCCGTTGAACTGGTCGGCGCCTACCCCGCGTTTGATCTGGCGGCATTTCGCGCGGGCCACCTCACGCCGGTCTTGTTTGGCAGTGCCCTGAAGGATTATGGCGTCGCCGAGCTTTTGACCTTGCTCGCGGATTGTGCGCCGGCACCGAGCCTGCAGCGCGCCGAGCCACACCCGGTTGCGGCATCGGACGCGGCGGTGACGGGGTTTGTGTTCAAGGTTCAGGCGAATATGGACCCGAACCACCGCGATCGGATTGCTTTTACCCGCATTTGCTCGGGAAAGTTTCAACGCGGGATGAAGCTGTTTCATGTCCGTGCTGGCAAGTCGATGGCCGTGCAGGCACCGATTTTTTTCTTCGCGCGTGATCGTTCACTGGCGGAAGAAGCCTATCCCGGTGATATTATCGGCATTCCCAATCATGGATCGCTGCGCGTGGGCGATACGCTCACGGAGGGCGAAATGCTGCGCTTTACCGGTATCCCAAGCTTTGCGCCGGAAATTCTGCGGCGCATTGTCTTGACCGATCCGATGCGGGCCAAACAATTACGGCGTGCGCTCGAAGATCTGGCCGAGGAAGGTGTGGCGCAGATCTTTCGCCCGGTGCAGGGGGCGGATTGGATCGTCGGTGTCGTCGGTGCGCTGCAGCTTGATGTGCTAGCAGCGCGGATTGATGCCGAATATAAAATCCCGATCCGCTTTGAAGCCGCACCCTATAGCACGGCGCGCTGGGTCAGCGGCGATGATGCCAAGCGGCTCAAAGAATTTATCGACGCCAACCAATCATCGATGGGTTTGGATCGTGATGACAAGCCGGTGTTTTTGGCGCGGGATTCATGGTCGCTGCGGTTCGCGGCAGAGCGGTTTCCTGAAATCCGCTTCGCCGCGACGCGCGAGCAGGTGGCCTGAACCGCTCTAGCTTTTGTTTGTCGATCAAGTTCATTGGTCTAGATCGAATCTGTTGATTCGACCTAAACCAATATTGATCTAAAACGCCAAAGCCGTCGCCTGCATCACCTGCGGTAAGGCACGGATTGCGGCAAGAACGGATTCCGGCAAAGCCTCATCAACCGAGATCAAGCAGACCGCATCACCACCGGCAGCCGCACGGCCAAGATGGAAGGTCGCGATATTGATCGAGGCGTCAGCCAAAATGGCGCCGCATTTAGCGATGAAGCCGGGTTTGTCTTGGTTGGTGACATAGAGCATGTGGCGGCCAAAATCGGCTTCGACTTTGATGCCTTTGACCTCAACCAAGCGCGGCTTGGCACCACCGAACAAGGTGCCAGACACTGAACGCGTCTGATCGCCGGTGGTCACGCTGATCCGGATCAGGGTTTGATATTCGCTATCGCGATCATGGATCGTTTCGGATACATCAATGCCATGATCGCGGGCAAAGACCGGCGCATTCACCATGTTCACAGCCTCGGTGAGCGGCGACAACAAGCCCGCCAACAGGGCCGCCGTGAGTGGGCGATGATTCAAATGCGCCGCTGCCCCCTCATATTCGAAGCTCACCCGCTGGATCACGCCTTGGCGCGCCTCGGTCAATTGGCCGGCAAAACTTCCCAATAACTGGCACAGTTCCATATAGGGTTTCAAACGCGGTGCATCTTCTGCGGAGACCGAGGCCATGTTGATGGCATTGGTCACTGCGCCGGTGAGCAGAAAATCACTGATCTGTTCTGCCACTTGTAAAGCCACATTTTCCTGCGCCTCGGTCGTTGCGGCACCCAGATGCGGCGTGCAAACCATGTTTTCGAGCGAGAATAATTTATTGTCGGTTGCGGGTTCAATGTCGAACACATCAAGGGCTGCACCGGCAACATGCCCCGCCACCAGCGCGTCATAAAGGGCGTCTTCATCCACCAAACCGCCGCGCGCGCAATTGACAATGCGCACGCCCGGCTTGGTTTTGGCCAAATTGTCGCGCGAGAGAATATTGCGCGTCTGCTCAGTGAGCGGCGTGTGCAGCGTAATAAAATCCGCCCGCGCCAACAACGCATCGAGTTCAACTTTTTCGATGCCGAGCGATGTCGCACGCACCTCGGTCAAATAGGGATCATAAGCAATCACCCGCATTTTCAGCCCTAACGCACGATCCGCGACAATCGAGCCGATATTCCCTGCGCCAATCAAACCGAGCGTTTTATTGGTGAGTTCCACGCCCATAAAGCGATTTTTCTCCCACTTGCCGGCCTTGGTCGAAGCGGAAGCCGCCGGTAAGTCACGCGCGAGCGCGAACATCATGCCAATGGCATGCTCGGCGGTGGTGATGGCGTTGCCGTGCGGTGTATTCATCACAACCACGCCGCGGGCGGTGGCTGATTTGATATCGACATTATCAACGCCAATCCCGGCGCGACCAATGACTTTCAAATTATGCGCCACATCGAGCAATTCGCGAGTCACTTTGGTGGCCGAGCGGATCGCGAGCCCGTCAAATTCGCCGATGATCGCGCGCAATTCAGCGGGCGTGAGGCCGGTCTTAACGGTGACATCAAGGCCGCGTTGCTTGAAGATGTCGATGGCGGCGGGGGAGAGTTTGTCGCTGATCAGAACTTTAGGCATGAGAAACCTCAGAAAAAAGGGGCAATTTAATCGATCGAAAGATAGAAATCGGCGATAACAACGCAGTTGCCGCCGATCGTGACGGTGGCCGTTGCATCAACCACCGCCTATCGGCGCTTCATCGCGCGGTCGCTTGATCGGCACCAACCTGATCAATGGCCCAATCAATCCAGGGCAACAACGAAGCGATATTGGCGGTGTCCACGGTCGCCCCGCCCCAAATGCGCAAGCCCGGCGGCGCATCGCGGTAAGCGGCAATATCATAGGCAACCGCTTCAGTTTCCAATAAGGCCGCAATTTTTTTCGCGGCTTTGGCCTGCGCGTCGCTCTCAAGCGCGACAAACCAGGGGGCGGTAATCACCAAGCAAATCGAGGTGCAAGACCGGATTGCCGGATCAGAAGCCAGAAAGCCCACCCGATCATTCTGCGCGACCCAATCGGCAACAACGGCAAGATTAGCCTCGGACCGGGCGATCAAGGCGGGTAGCCCACCGATCGACTGCGCCCAACGCAGCCCATCCAGCGCGTCTTCAGCGGCCAGCATTGATGGCGTGTTGATCGTCTCGCCCGCAAACAAGCCTTCGGTCAGTTTTCCGCCGGATGTCATGCGGAAAATTTTGGGTAGCGGCCACGCCGGCTTATAGGTCAATAGCCGCTCGACCGCGCGGGGGCTGAGCGCTAACATGCCGTGCGCGGCCTCACCCCCCAACACTTTTTGCCACGACCAGGTAACGACATCGAGCTTGTCGAACGGCAACGCCATGGCGAAGGCCGCCGAAGTCGCATCGGCAATTACCAATCCTGCCCGGTCAGCAGGGATCCAATCACCGTTGGGAATGCGCACGCCAGAGGTGGTGCCATTCCAGGCCAGGACCACATCATGACTGAAATCAACCGCCGACAAATCGGGCAATTGCCCATAGGGAGCGGCCAATACGCGCGCATTGTCGAGCTTGAGTTGCTTGAGAATGTCGGTTGCCCATGCCTCGGAAAAACTCTCAAAGGCAAGCACATCAACCGGCCGCGCACCCAGCATAGACCATAAAGCCATTTCCACGGCACCCGTGTCTGACGCCGGGACAATCGCCAACCGCCAATCGGCGGGCAGGCCCAGAATATCGCGCGAGCGGGTGATAATTTCCGCGAGCTTCGCCTTCGGCTCCTTCGCGCGGTGCGAGCGGCCCAATAACGCACCCTGCAAAGCATCCAGCGCAAAGCCGGGGCGCTTGGCACAGGGGCCAGATGAAAAATTGGGATTGGCAGGACGGGTTGCAGGCTCGGTCGGCGCATGCCCAGTCATCGTAATTCTCCCTTTCAGAAGATAAAGCGTCCCGGTGGGGGGACGTGGCCCAATCGCGCCCTTATCGCCTTCGCGACTGCGACGCAAGAGGGGGGCATTTGCACCGATTGAACATGACGGCTTGATGGCGGCGCTCGGTTCGGCTATTTCACCGATCAGTGCCCAGGTAGCTCAGTTGGTAGAGCATACGACTGAAAATTGTAGTGTCGGTGGTTCGATCCCGCCCCTGGGCACCATTTGCTGGTTTATCCGGTCCCCATCCCCCTGCACTCAAATTCACGTAGGCCATGATCATGGAACCTTCCGAGCTCGCGACCGAGACGTTGGAACGCCATAAGCATATCGAGGAACATCCGCAAAACGAACATGCCAAGCGCATGGGGTTGTTGATCGGTATTTTGGCCGCATGTCTGGCGATCAGCGAGATGGGCGAAAAATCGGCGCAGAACGATTACATCGCCAAACAGATCCAGGTGACTGATACGTGGAATTTTTATCAGGCGAAGGCGATCAAAGCCGAGCTCGCATCAGGCGAAGCCCAAACCTTGGCGGCATTGGCACGGCTGAATAACGATCCAAAATTGGCGCAGGCGGCACAATTGGCCAGTCAAAAGGCCGTAAAAAATCTGTCTGATACCACCAATGGAAATGGAAAGGCCGAATTGCGCCAGCAAGCCGAGCAAGAAACCCGCGAGCGCAATCATCAATTACATCTTTATCATTTGTTGGAACTCGCCGTTGGCGCGCTGCAAATTGCCATTGTTCTAGCATCCGTTTCAGTGATTACTGAGATCAAATCCTTTAGCTGGGCATCCATCGCCCTTGGCGCCAGTGCTTTTGTCGGCGCGGCTGTGGTCATGGGTTTTCTGTAATTTCATTTTTGATCCCCCTGTTCAAAACCTGCGCGAATCGCTAGAAGAATCGAGCGTGCCGCATCGAAGCCCGATGCGAGCGCAAGAATCTTCAACCCGCCGGCAAACCGGCGTCCGCATCGAGGGCAAACCCCGATCGGATCGGACACAGAGAGGGGCTTTCACCCATGTCGAAAGCGTTTATTGCTCAAGTTATCCAGGAATCAGCCGAAATTACCGGCGTAGCGGCGAATCGGGCCGCGACGGACCTGATCGAAGAAATCGTGAAGAAGCTGAAAAAAGAAGGCAAATTCACCCTGCCGAGCTTCGGCACGTTCACCGTGCGCAAAACCAAGGCCCGCAAGGGCGTCAACCCGCGCACGGGTGCTGAAATCAAGGTCAAAGCTGGTAAAACCGTCCGCTTCAAGGCCTCGCCGTCGCTCAAAAAAATGGTCTGACATCCACCCGGTCCCGATCCTGATTTCGTATTGATTTCAGTATCGGGGCATCGGTGGTCAGTGCGTTCTGTGTTTCACTAAAGCAATTTCTGTCCGGTAAGACGGACATGTTTCTGCTTCTTTTTGCATTGCGGTGGTTGGTGCGCTAACCGGGCGATGTGTTAAGCGCCCCAACCCGCGCGCGACGGCGAAAGATTGCAGATATTGGCAGGGTTCAGCCAAATGATCCTCGCTGTCGTAAAAATCAGCCGGCGGGTATCGGCTGTGGTTTGCCGTCATCAAGAACCCGCCACCATTTTTTGTGTATGTCGCTCGAATGGCCGCAATATCCCTGGCTGACAGCGTCACCGTATCAAAATCAGTCGGCAATCCGCCAATCATCGTGACCCCTGCCGCCTGTTCGGCGCGCACGAATCGGGCAATAATCCGGCGGCCATACCCATCGCGAATTGTCCTTGGTGACGGCTCCGAACGATGCAACAAGGCGAGGAATTGCGGATCAGCGGTCAACAGCGTGGTGCCGATCCGATCGCCTTGCCGATCAAATTGCGCCGCCAGCTTGGCGCGGCGATGCCCATAGCCAACCCCATGCGCGAGCATCTCGATCATCGCCTCAAGCCCATCGGTCAGGCGGTTGGAAAAAGCACTGGCCAAGGCGCGTTGTGGCCCCAAGCGCCAAAGCAATGCGCGATGATCGCGAAACAGCAGCGCGCTATCAACCGACAGATCATTTTGCGTCCGGGTAACGTCATATTGCTGTATTTCCATCGGCAAATAGACAATATCGCCACGATGCAGCAGCGGTCGCCATCGGGCGAATAAATCATCAAGGCTAAAACCCACGGCAATTCCAGCATTTTCGCAGGGCATTCGCAGCATTGCGCCAATCACGCGGCAGGAATGCGAATATGGCGCGTTGGAGCCAGCCAGGATCACGATTTTTGGTGAAGGCAGCCGGGCACCGCGCGCTAATTTCTGCTGCATCTCCAACCGGATCAGTCCCAGCGATAAAGGCCTGTTCAGCACGAACGCAAAGCTGGCCAGATACAGCGCCACGGAGATCAAGCAGCAAAGGAGTAAGCGGCGCATTAAAACTGAAAATAGATAAAGGGGCGCGCAAACGGCGCAAAAAATAAGGCTTGCACACTAAAGGCAAATCCGGCGATCAACGCGGCATTGCGTCCTCGCAACGAGAGGGAATGCAAATCGGGCATTCGCAAAATGATCACCCAAGCGAGTGTCAGCAAAGCGGCCCCCTGCACCACACTCAGCGTGCGCGCCGCCCCGAGATAAGGCAGCACGGCAACCGGCGTCGCCATCAAGCGCAGGGCAGGAACGGCCTTGAGCAGCAATGTCGGTAGCGCAAACCCATCAAGCCCGGCCAGGCCGCGCGCCATAATCGTGCATGAGGCGAGCGATCCGGCCCGGAACGGCACCCAGGCCAGTAACACGGCCAGCATTGTTACAGCCTGAGCCAGGCTGCGATGTAATTGCCAACCGGTGCGGCGCCATTGATGATGAATAATCAAATATGCTCCATGCAGGCCGCCCCAGAGTGCAAAACTCCAGGCCGCGCCATGCCATAAGCCGCCCAGCAGCATCGTGATCAGCAAATTGGCATTGCGCCGCCCTTCGCCACAGCGGTTGCCGCCAAGTGGGATATAGAGATAATCCCGCAAAAACATTGATAACGTGATGTTCCAGCGGCGCCAGAAATCACTAATGTCCCGCGCTTGATAGGGGCTGCGGAAATTCAGCGGGAACGCAATGCCCAGCATCCGCGCAAGGCCAATCGCCATGTCCGAATAACCCGAAAAATCGAAATAGATTTGCGCGCCATAGGCGAGCAATGCGAACCAGGCTTCAACCAGCGTGAGCGAATGTCCAGCCATCGCGGCCCGAAAACCAGGATCGGCAAACCGTGCCAAGCTGTCGGCCAGGACTAATTTTTTAGCAAGACCGATTAAAAATATTTCAATACCGGCCACAAGATTGGCCTGATGCACGCGCCCGTCATGGTTGGTGAATTGCGGAATAATATCGGCCGGTCGCACAATCGGGCCAGCAATCAAATGGGCGAAAAACCCAACGAAACAGGCATAATCGAGCATGCCGCATCGCGGCACTTGGCCCCGATATGAATCGACCAGAAACATCACTTGCTGGAAGGTGAAAAAACTAATGCCCAACGGCAGAATAATTCCAAGTTGCACCGGGCCATGTCCCAACAGTGCGGCCCCGGTATCGGCGAGCAACCCGGCATATTTGAACCAACCCAACAAGCCGAGATTGCCGATTAGGCCGAGGATGAGCCATGGTCGCGCTTGTGCTGAGCGCCGCATCACCCCGACCAGCGCGTAATTGACCAGGATGGAGCCAACCAGTAGCGGCAGAAATATCGGCTTCCACCATGCGTAAAAGACGAGGCTGGCCAGCAACAAGATCAATAACGACGCACGCCGACTCCAGCGTCCGGCCACGGCAAACCCCAGTATCGTGAGCGGCAGGAAGGCCAGTATAAAGGCTGGCGTGTTGAATAGCATGACAATGCTCGCTTAGGTTGCAACCACGTAAGCATGACGCGCGGAATTTGCCAATTATTTTCTGCGCCGCCGGGTTCTGTCTGGCCGCGCGTCGTTTGGCGTCAGGCAGCGCTAATGGTATGACGCCGCGCAACGCTGGGAAGACCGAAATGACCGAAGATTTGCCACCGCATCGCGGATTATTGCCAGCCGGCTTCGGCGATACATTGCCGCCGGACGCGGCCCGCGAGGCCCATTTGATCGAAACCCTGATGCATCGGTTCGATTTGAACGGGTATCAACGGGTGCAACCGCCCTTGGTTGAATTCGAAACCACCCTGCTTTCCGGCGCCGGTGCGGCTCTCGGCGAGCAAATCTATCGCATTATGGACCCGGAATCACAGCGCATGATGGGGTTGCGGGCTGATACCACGCCGCAAATTGCGCGGATTGCCACCACCCGGATGGCGGGTGCGCCGCGCCCGCTGCGCCTCGCTTATGCCGGCCCGTGCCTGCTGGTGCGTGGCACGCAAATGGCCCCCGAGCGTCAGGTGTCACAGGCGGGGATTGAATTGATCGGCCCGGACTTGCCGCAAGCCGATGCCGAGGCGATCCTGGTCGCCGCCGATGCGCTCCGCGCCTCAGGCATCGGGTCGATGAGCATTGATCTGACCATGCCGCCCTTGATCCCAGCGTTGATCGGCAATGCCGCCCTTGGCGCGGCGGATCGGGCTGAACTCGCTCACGCGCTTGATCGCAAGGACGCCGCCGCCATCGCCCGGCACGGGGGCGATGGGGCAAATTCCCTTTGCACCTTGCTCGATGCCACCGGCCTTGCGCCGCGCGCCCTTGATATGATCGCGCAAATCGATTTACCCAAACCGGCCCGCGCTCTGGCGGATCGTCTTGCGGCAATCGTTGCCTGCATCGCCGCGGCTGACCCCGATTTGCGGGTCACCATCGATCCGGTGGAATTTCGGGGCTATCGCTATCACACCGGTGCCGCCGTCACGATTTTTGCGCCGGGTCGGCAGGTCGAGTTGGGACGTGGTGGCCGTTATCTCTGTGAAAACGGCGAATCGGCCACCGGTATCACGCTTTATCCTGACACGGCCTTGCGCGTTGCACCAAAGCTGATCTTGCGCGCCCGGCTTTATCTGCCCGCCGACGCGCCGGTTGAGGCCGGTGCGGCAGCGCGCGCGCAGGGCTTCGCAACCATTGCCGGCCTTAGCCCGGTGGCGGACCTCGTTCACGAGGCTGGCCGACTCGGCTGTTCGCATCTCTGGCGCGACGGCGCCATTATCGATCTTTCAGGAGTATAACCCATGGCCAATGTCACGATTATCGGCGCTCAATGGGGCGACGAGGGCAAGGGCAAGGTGGTCGATTGGCTTGCTTCGCGCGCGGACATCGTCGTGCGGTTTCAAGGCGGGCATAATGCCGGGCATACGCTGGTGGTTGGCAATCAGACCTATAAACTATCGCTCCTGCCCTCAGGATTGGTGCGCGGTAAGCTCGGCTTGATCGGCAATGGCGTGGTGATCGACCCGGTGGCGTTGCTCGCCGAGATCGATCGGATTCGCGCGCAAGGCTTATCGATCACGCCAGAGACGTTGCGAATCGCGGATAATGCGCCGCTGATTTTACCCGTGCATGCAGCCCTTGATCGTGCCCGCGAGGCCGCACGCGGCGAACGGCGCATTGGCACCACCGGGCGCGGTATTGGCCCGGCTTATGAGGACAAGGTGGCGCGCCGGGCGATCCGGGTGTGCGATCTGGCCGAGCCGGAAACGCTCGATTGGCGTCTCGATGAATTATTACTGCACCACAACACGTTGCTCGCCGGTCTCGGCGCGCCGATTTTCGAAAAAGCCGCCTTGCTCGCCGAATTGCTGGCCTTGGCGCCGCGAATCCTCCCTTTTGCCGAGCCGATCTGGGAGCGTTTGGCCC
This sequence comes from Acidiphilium sp., assembly GCA_049964975.1. Taxonomy (GTDB): domain Bacteria; phylum Pseudomonadota; class Alphaproteobacteria; order Acetobacterales; family Acetobacteraceae; genus Acidiphilium. Next base: position 20,603 of record JBMFWT010000024.1, on the reverse strand, counting down.
AAGCGCGGCATGAAAATGCTCGCATTCTGTTTGAAGGCGCACAGGCGGTCATGCTTGATGTCGACCACGGCACCTATCCGTTTGTAACCTCGTCCAACACCGTCGCGGGCCAAGCGGCGGCGGGGGCAGGCATTGGGCCGGACGCCGTGGGGCGTGTGCTCGGTATCGCCAAAGCCTATTGCACGCGGGTTGGTTCCGGCCCGTTCCCCACCGAACTGCATGACGCCACCGGCCAGTTGCTGGGAGAGCGGGGGCACGAATTTGGTACCGTCACGGGTCGGCCACGCCGCTGCGGTTGGTTTGATGCCGCCTTGGTGCGCCAAGCCGTCAAGGTCGGCGGCATTCAGGGCTTGGCCCTCACGAAACTCGATGTGCTTGATGGTTTGCCAGAATTAAAAATCGGTGTCGGCTATCGTATCGATGGCACGATGATGCGGCATTTACCGCCCGGGGCACGCGCGCAGGCGCGGGCCGAGCCGATTTTCGAGACCATCGAAGGCTGGACCGACTCGACGCGCGGCGCCCGATCTTATGCCGAACTGCCAGCACAGGCGATCAAATATGTGCGGCGCATCGAGGAATTGGTGGAATGCCCAGTGACCTTGCTCTCCACCAGCCCAGAGCGCGACGATACGATTTTGATGCAAGACCCGTTCGCTGATTAATATCACATTTTCGTGAGTATTGGGAAGGATAGGGCCGATTTTCGCCCTATCCTTCGGCACTGCACAAAATTGAACGACATTTTATTTCGCCGAGCATGATCGTAACAGGACAGGTTACACGGCGTTTCCCATTGCCAAGCAGTATCCGGAAATTCGGTGTCGGTCGCCGCCTGATCGCCAAGTTTGACGGATTTTCCTCGTAATTTCAGGACTAAACCGGCATATTACACAGGTCCCGGCGGCATCGTTGTGCGCAGGGCGCTGCCTGTCGTGATGATTTTACGGGGAAACGATTGATGAAGACCGCCGAACTTGCACGTGATGCCCGCTATCAAGCCCAGTCGGGTCGGATGATCCTCACCGGCACCCAGGCGCTGATCCGGTTGCTGCTGACCCAGCGCCGCCGTGATCGGGCCAGTGGCTTCAACACGGCAGGGTTTCTCTCCGGCTATCGCGGCTCACCGCTCGGCGGGCTCGATGTGCAGGCCTTTGCCGCGAAAAAAATGCTGGACGCCGATGACATCGTGTTCAAGCCCGGTCTCAACGAAGATTTAGCGATGACGGCGGTATGGGGCAGTCAAATGACCCCGCTCTTCGCCGGCGCCAAGCGCGATGGCGTGTTCGCCATGTGGTATGGCAAAGGCCCGGGTGTTGATCGCTCGGGCGATGCGATGAAGCACGCCAATTATGCCGGCACCACCCGCTTGGGCGGCGTGCTGGTGGTGGCGGGCGATGATCACGCCGCTAAATCCTCATCCATCGCCAATCAGAGCGAACAGGCGCTGATCGCGGCGGGCGTGCCGGTTCTGGCGCCAAGCTCAATCGCCGATATTCTCGATCTTGGCCTGTATGGCTGGGCGGCGTCGCGCCATTCCGGGCTCTATATCGGTTTCAAAACCGTCGAGGAAATTATCGATTGCACCGCCTCGATCACCAGCGATCCGGAAACCCTACCCATCGTCATGCCGGAGATTGATCCGGCTTCCGTCGCCATGCGCTTGCATGAGGCGATCCTGGATCAAGAGGCGCGGGTGCTGCGCCTGCGCTATCCCGCTTTGCTCGAATTTGTCCGCGCCAACCCGATCAACCGGCTGATCGAGCGTGCGCCCGGTGCGCGCATCGGCATCGTTACGGCGGGCAAATCATTCCTCGATGTTGAGCAGGCGCGCGGCGATTTGGGCCTGGAGGGCGTCCGCTTGCTCAAACTCGGCATGACCTGGCCCCTTGAGCCTGAGATCATTCGCGATTTCGCGCGTGGATTGGAAGAAATTATCGTCGTCGAAGAAAAACAACCGATTATTGAAAATCAAATTAAATCAATTCTCTATGGCAGTGCGACGGCACCGCGCGTGTTGGGCAAAACCGATGATCGGGGTGCCACTTTGCTCAAGCCGGAATCTGATCTCTCCGCCGCCGAAATCACTCTGGCGCTAGGGGACCGCGCACAGGCCCTGATGCCAAGCGCCGCCCGCGCCGATATCCTGGCCAAACTGCGCAGCAATATCGATGCCGCGAATCAGCTCAATTTCGGCGCTCACCGCGTGCCGCATTTCTGCTCCGGCTGCCCGCATAGCACCTCCACCAAAGTGCCGGATGGCTCGCGGGCCATGGCCGGCATCGGCTGCCATTATATGGTCACCTGGATGGATCGATCGACCGATGTGTTCTCCCATATGGGCGGCGAGGGTGTCGCCTGGATTGGCCAATCGCCATTCACCGAAGAAAATCATGTGTTCGCCAATTTGGGCGATGGCACCTACCACCATTCCGGTCTGCTCGCGATTCGGGCCTCCGTCGCGGCGGGGGTGAACATCACCTATCGTATCCTGTTCAATGATGCGGTGGCCATGACCGGCGGCCAACATGTCGATGGCCCGCTGTCAGTCCCCCAAATCACCCGCCAGCTTGCCGCCGAAGGGGTCGCGCGCATCGATATCGTCACCGATGAGCCGGAAAAATACCAAACGGTGACGGATCTGGCGCCGGGCGTGAAAATTCACCATCGCCGCGATCTCGATGCGATCCAGCGCGAATTCCGCACCATTTCCGGCACCACCGCCCTGATTTACGACCAAACCTGTGCCACCGAAAAACGCCGTCGGCGCAAACGCGGCACCATGGTCGATCCGGCCAAGCGGGCCTTCATCAATGAGCGCGTCTGCGAAGGGTGCGGTGATTGCTCGAAAGCCTCCAACTGCGTCTCGGTCGTGCCGCTGGAAACCGATTATGGCCGCAAGCGCGCCATTGACCAATCATCCTGCAACAAGGATTTCTCCTGCGTTGACGGGTTTTGCCCCAGTTTCGTGACGGTGCATGGCGCGGGCCTGCGCAAGCCGGAGGCAACGCTCGCCGCAGCCCCGACCAATCTGCCCGAGCCAACACGCCCAGGCCTAGAGCGGCCCTGGAACGTGGTCATCGCCGGTATCGGCGGCACCGGCGTGGTCACGATCGGCGCCATGCTCGGTATGGCCGCACATCTCGATGGGTTGCCAGTATCGGTGCTCGATGTGCTGGGGCTTGCTCAAAAAGGCGGAGCGGTCGTCTCGCATGTCCGCTTTGGTGGCGCTGCGGGCACCGGCCAAGCGCTGCGGGTGCCGGAAGGTCGCGCCGATTTGCTGCTGGGCTGCGATGCGCTGGTTGCCGGCGAGCATGAAACGCTCGATTGCCTGGGCGAAAATACCGCAAGCGTGGTCAATTTGCACGAGACCATCACCGGCGCTTTCACCCGCGATCCTGATTTTTCATTGCCCATGCGTCGGCTGCGCCAAACCATCGCCGCTCGGGTTGGCGAGGCGCATCTCGCCGCGCTCGATGCCACCTCAATCGCAACGGCGCTGATGGGCGATGCGATTGCAACCAATCTGTTTGTGCTCGGTTATGCCTGGCAGATGGGTAAAGTGCCGGTATCGCGGGAATCACTGGAGCAGGCGATACGGGTTAATAATCAATCGGTTGAGCTTAATCTCGCCGCCTTCGCCTGGGGGCGCGCTGCCTGTCTTGATCTCCCTGCCGTGCTCGCCAAACTGCCCAATACCACCAAAAAAGCCGATGCCGCGCCTGACCTCGACACGCTCATCCACCGTTTTGACAACGAACTCGTGGCTTACCAAAACGCGGCCTACGCCCAGCCTTATCGAGCCTTGATCGCCGATGTGCGGGCGATAGAAGCGCGCTTGCGCCCCGGCTCCATCGCCCTGACCGAGGCGGTGGCGCGTAATTTCTACAAATTATTAGCTTACAAAGACGAATACGAAGTGGCCCGCCTCTATAACGCGCCTGCGTTCCGGACCGCCATCGCCGCGCAATTCGTCGATGGCGGCAAAATCCATATCCATCTTGCGCCGCCGCTACTCGCCAAGCGCGATCCCCGCACCGGCCATTTGCAAAAACGCGCCTTCGGCCCCTGGGTGCTCACCGCCTTCCGCGTGTTGGAAAAATTCAAATTCCTACGCGGTACCGCGTTCGATCCGTTCGGCCGCACCGAAGAACGCCGCATCGAACGGGCTTTGCCAGCGCGCTATGAACGCTCGATCCGCCAAGCCATCGCTGCGCTGAATGACGATAATTTCGCCAAAGCCATCGAACTCGCGACCCTACCCGCGCAAATTCGTGGCTATGGCCACGTGAAAGAGGCCAATCTGCGCGCCGTCGAACCGCTATGGCAATCGTTGGATGCTGTTTTCGCCAATGGCAGCGCGCCCGCACCGCAATCGCACCACTACAAACTCGCCGCTGAGTAATCCTCTTTCACGATCCGTTGCGGCACGGTAGTCTGGCCGCAACGGGAGTGAAACATGCAAAATAGCTATGTTCAGGGTTTAAGTGCCACACCGCGTCTCGGTTTAACGATTGGCGCGGCACTGGCGCATGCGGCGCGTGACCATGCCGAGCGTGACGCGCTGGTGTCGTGCAGCCAAGGCGTGCGGCTGAGCTACGCGGCATTTGATGCGCGGGTCGATGCCTGCGCGGCTGGTCTGCTGGCTCTGGGGCTGGAGCCCGGTGATCGGATTGGCATTTGGTCGCCCAACAATGCCGAATGGGCGATTTTGCAATTCGCCTCGGCGCGCGTGGGCATTATTCTGGTGACCATCAACCCCGCTTATCGCACCGCCGAGCTCGCTTTCGTCTTGAACAAAGTCCAGTGCAAAGCGTTGGTCTTGGCCCGGTCGTTCAAATCCAGCGACTATGTCGCCATGCTGCTCGAACTCGCGCCCGAATTGCGCCAAGCCTCCCCCAGCGCGCTGGAGGCGGCTTCTTTGCCGCATCTCAAGCTTTGCATCGCCATCGGTGCTGAAACCGCCCCGCCCGGCATGATCAGGTTTGACGCGATCGATGACGCCGCGACCCCAGCCTCCTGCGCCCAGCGTGACGCGCTCGCGGCAACCCGGCAGTTTGACGAGGCGATCAATATCCAATTCACCTCCGGCACCACCGGCGCGCCCAAAGGTGCGACCTTATCGCATCATAATATTCTGAATAACGGCTATTTTGTCGGTGCCGGCTGTGGCCTGCGCGCGGGGGATCGCATTTGTATCCCCGTGCCACTCTATCATTGTTTTGGCATGGTCATGGGCAATCTGGCCGCGATCACCCATGGGGCCACCATGGTTTATCCCGCCGAAGGGTTCGATCCGCGCGCCACCCTCGCCGCCGTCGCCGCTGAGCGCTGCACCCATCTCTATGGCGTGCCAACCATGTTCATCGCCGAGCTGGATCATCCGGATTTCGCCAGCTTTGATTTATCCTCGCTGCGCGGCGGCATCATGGCGGGCACCACCTGCCCGATCGAGGTGATGAACCGGGTGATTTCGCGCATGAACATGGCCGAGATCACCATCTGCTACGGCATGACCGAAACATCGCCGGTCAGCTTTCAATCCGCCCCGGATGACCCAACCGAACTGCGCGTGGCGACGGTTGGCCGGATCCACCCGCATCTTGAGGTGAAACTCATTGATACTGAGGGCAAAATCGTCCCGGTCGGCACCAAGGGCGAAATTTGCACGCGCGGCTACTCCGTCATGCTCGGTTATTGGGGCGAGCCGGAAAAAACCAACGAGGCGATCGATGATGCCGGCTGGATGCATACCGGCGATCTCGGCGTGCTCGATGCGCAGGGCTATTGCACCATCGTTGGGCGCAGCAAGGATATCGTCATCCGGGGCGGTGAAAATATCTATCCGCGTGAGGTCGAGGAGTTCCTCTTCCGTCATCCGAAAATTGCCGCCGCCAGCGTCTTTGCCGTGCCAGACCCCAAATATGGCGAGGTGCCCTGCGCCTGGGTGCAGCCGGCGCCGGGTGAACGCCTGACCGATGCCGAGGTGCGGCACTTCTGCGAAGGGCAAATCGCCCATTACAAAATCCCGCGCTATGTGCGCATCGTCGATACATTCCCCATGACGGTAACCGGGAAAATTCAGAAATTCATCATGCGCGAGACGATGATCAACGAGCTCGGGCTGTAACCCCGGCCAGATCATAAAAAAGCCGCTTGCACAGCAAATCCGGCACCGCGCCTGAGGATTTGCATGCCGCCTCCGCCGTCAGCGCCATGCTGATCGCCCGGATAATCGCAGGTTCACGCCAGCGCGTGGCGGCCTGCACCACCACGGGCACTCGCCGGAAAAACACCGGCGGGCGCATTGAAGCCACCGCGTCGCGCGGCGCGGCGCCGTGCGCAATTTTTTCGGCCAGCAAGCGCAATCGTGCCAATTCGCTGAGCAAAACCCGGATCACCGCGACCGGAGCCGCACCCTCATCCAGCGCCAGCGCGAGCGCATGATCCGCCCCGGCCAGATCACCCGCTAACGCCGCATCAATGGCGTCCTGCATCGAGCCGGTGCCTTGATCGTCCAACACCGCGTCGATCTCGGCAACATCAACCCGCTTAGCGGCGCCCGCATATAAAATCACCCGCTCGGCTGCATCGCGCAACGCACCGGTCTCACCGCCCAATCGTGCAGAAGCCAAGGTCAGCGCCTCGCTGGTTATGCTCACCCCCGCTTCGCGCAGCATCGCGGCAAAGGCAGGGCCACGCGCCGAGGCGTCCGGCACATAGCAAATGATCGCGGCACAATCATCGCGCTTCTCGGCAAGCCCCCGTAATTTCGAACGCGTGGTCAAATCCCCGGCAAGCACCACCATCAGCGCATCGCCCGGCGTCGCCAAGGCGGCCTCGACAAATTTTACCTGCGCATCCCCGACATCGCGGAGCAAAACAACCCGCCGCCCGCCCCCAAACGCGGGGGCTGAGGCTTCCTCAGCCAAACGCTCCGCCTGATCGGCACTCAGCTCGGTGGCGCGAAACGGATCATCGAGCGATCCGGCGATCCGCTTCGCCAAACCCCGGCCCCACTCCACCACCCGCGATGTGTCAGCGCCAAAAATCAGCACCAGGCGGGTTTTGCCAGGATCGGCCAGAAAACGGTCAGTGTGGCGCGCATCGATTTTCATCGAGCGCGATCAGCCCGCGTGCGGATGGGCGTTGAAATACGTGGCCAATTCCAAAGTGATTTGCTCTGCAATGGCGCGGGCGAGTTGATGATGCGCCTGATCGTTGGAGAGCGAGAGGGCGAAATACTGATTATCGACAACGTTCACCGCATCCATCGTCGAGGCCGACCCCTTAGTCACCACTTGGCTCGGCTCACCCGCCTTGGTGAGCTGCCAACTGGCATTGGCAAAGAGCCGGGTGCGCGAGCTTGAACTATCCGGTTGCAAGCCGATCACCTGGGCGCTGATGCCGTAATTGACGTGCAAATGATAGCGAAAAAACACCGGCGCCCCGGCCCGCCGCAAATCGGCTTCCAGCGCCTCATGCAGCAATTGCCCCGAGCGATTCGGGATCAGCCCGATCTGAATTTCATCCAATTGTGCCGCCACGGACGGCGTTGCCCCCGAGGACGGGGCATAGACCGGGTGAAACCCGCACCCGGCCAAGGCCGGAACGACCCCGAGCATGAGCAGCAGCGTGCGAAATTTAGGAGCGAATGACAAAATTCACGATCCGATCCGGCACATGGATGGTCTTCACAAGGGTTGCCCCCGCGAGCGCTTGGGCAATTTTCGGCTCGGCCATCGCGGCTTGCGTCGCCGTTGCCGCATCCGCGCCAATCGGCAATTCGATCGCTGCGCGCAATTTTCCCATAATTTGCACGCCAATGGTCACCCGATCGCGCCGCACCAAGTCAGGATCGGCAACCAGCCAAGGCAAATTCGCCACCAAGCCAGCCCCCGGCTCCAACAGCGCGTGGGCGGTCTCAGCCACATGCGGGATAATCGGCGCGGCCAGCCGGATCAGCGCGATAACGGCCTCGCGCCGCGCCGCACCAAGGCCGGCAGAATTTTTGCCATCGCTATCGCTAATCGCATTGGCCAATTCATAGAGCCGCGCAATCGCAACGTTGAAGGCAAAACCATCAATCGCCTCGCTCACCCCGGCAATGGCCCGGTGCGTTGCCTGCCGCAAGGCGCGCGCATCGCCCACCGCCTGATCCAATGCGGTCAGATCACGCGGTTCGGCGGCAATCATTCGGGCAAGCCGATAGACACGTTGGACAAACCGGAACGCGCCCTGCGCGCCCGCCTCGGTCCATTCAACGTCGCGCTCCGGCGGATTGTCTGACAGGGTAAACCAGCGTGCCGCATCCGCGCCAAACTGCGCGATCACCGCCGCCGGATCGACGGTGTTGCGTTTGGATTTCGACATTTTCTCGTTCGGGCCGATAGTCACGCGCTGACCCTGATAGGTCGCGCTGCCATCAGGATGCAGGGTCACCTCGTCCGGATAGAGCCAACGTCCATCCTCGGTGCGATAGCTCGCATGGGTCACCATGCCTTGGGTGAACAGGCCGGCAAACGGCTCATCCACCCCCACATGGCCGAGCCGATGCAGCGCCCGGGTGAAGAACCGCGCATACAGCAAATGCAAAATCGCGTGCTCGATGCCGCCAATATATTGATCGACCGGCATCCAATGCTTGGTCGCGGCAATATCGGTCGGCGTCGCGGCGCGGGGCGCACAAAACCGGGCAAAATACCAGGAGCTATCGACAAACGTATCGAACGTATCGGTCTCGCGCGCAGCAGCAGCGCCGCATTGCGGGCAATTCACATGTTTCCAGGTCGGGTGGTGATCGAGCGCGTTGCCGGGTCGGTCGAACGGCAAATCCTCGGGCAACCGGACCGGTAAATCCCGCTCGGGCACCGGCACCGCGCCGCAAACCTCGCAATGGATCACCGGGATCGGGCAACCCCAAGCCCGCTGCCGCGAAACGCCCCAATCGCGCAAGCGCCAATTCACCACACCCTGGCCGATGCCACGCTGCTCCAATTGCGCAATCACCAGCCGCTTGGCCGCCGCCACATCAAGCCCGGTGAGAAAATCCGAATTAATGATCACGCCATCGCCGGTGAGCGCCACATCGCCAATCTCAGGGGCTGCCTCGCCCTTCGGTGCCACCACAGCCGTCACGCTGAGCTGATATTTCCGGGCGAAATCCAAGTCGCGCTGGTCATGCGCCGGGCAGCCAAAAATCGCACCCGTGCCATAATCCATCAACACGAAATTCGCGATCCAAACCGGATAAGTCGCCGCGCTGAACGGGTGCTTCACCCGCAACCCAGTATCAAAACCGCGCTTCTCTGCGGCTTCAATCGCCGCCTCGGAGGTGCCGCTGCTCTGACATTCGGCAATAAAAGCGCAAGCCGCGTCATTCTGCGCCGCCACCGCCAGCGCCAGCGGATGATCCGGCGCAATCGCGAGAAAACTCATCCCAAACAACGTATCAGGCCGCGTCGTATAAACCTTAACCGCGTCATGCCCCGCAATCGGTGCGGTGAGCGAAAATTCAACATTCGCGCCCTCGCTGCGCCCAATCCAGTTGCGCTGCATGGTGCGCACCCGCTCCGGCCAACGCTCCAGCGTGTCCAGCCCGGATAGCAATTCATCGGCAAATTCGGTGATTTTGAAAAACCATTGCCGCAGCTTACGCTTTTCCACCAGCGCGCCGGATTTCCAGCCACGCCCATCAATCACCTGCTCATTGGCGAGCACGGTCATATCAACCGGGTCCCAATTCACCGCCGATTCGCGCCGATAAGCGAGGCCCGCGCGCCAGAAATCGAGGAAGATTTTCTGTTGCTGGCCATAATAATCCGGATCGCAGGTGGCGAATTCGCGTGACCAATCCAGCGACAGGCCAACGCGCTTCAAATCCTCCCGCATGGCGGCAATGTTCTGCACCGTCCATTCTGCCGGATCGATGCCGCGTTCGCGCGCCGCATTTTCAGCGGGCAAACCGAACGCGTCCCACCCCATCGGGTGCAGAACATCATAGCCTTGCGCACGGCGGGCGCGGGCAACCACATCGCCAATCGCGTAGTTGCGGACGTGACCCATATGGATTTTGCCAGACGGGTAGGGGAACATTTCCAACACATAGCATTTGGGCTTGCTGCCCACAGGCTTATCATTGGTGGTGAAGCAGCCTGCCGCCGCCCAGGCCGCCTGCCAATGCGGCTCAGCGGCGCGAAAATCGTAGGAATCCTCAGCGACTCCCACCGCTTGGGTCGGCAGATCAGCCATTGATCTGGCTGCCGCCTTTGAGCTGCGCCGCGCGGGCCAAAATCCGGTCCTCAATCCCATGCGCCGTCGCGGGATCAACCGGCGCATCCACCCAGCCGCTCCCCGCGCGCACTTGGCGGAACACCGAAACTTTCAAATTATTCGCCGCCAGCGTTTTGCCCAGCACATAGGCCGTTGCTTTGAAACGTTCATTGGCGTTGCCGGGTGGTGAATACCAATCGGTGATAATCACCCCAGCGAACGGGTCCGCCGAAGCGAGCGGCATAAAGCTCAGCGTATCGAGCGAGGCGCGCCACAAATAGGCATTCACCGCAACGCCGGTGGCGCCAGCGCTGTCATGACCCCCTTTGCCAAAGGTGAATAAATCGCCAATCCCGCCGCTACCATTCCCCTGCATTTGGGTGGGCACCCGATAGGTTTGCATATTGGGCAGGTTGGGCTGCTTGGCGTTGCTGCAGGCGGCCAAAGCGAGCACGCAGCTCGCGGCGATCACGGGCGCTGTGGCACGCCGGGCGAGGGTCAGGTGAGAAAAGAGGTAAGGGCGCACTGTGGTCTCCGCTAGAGCAATATTGCTTTGTATCGAATCCTCGGATTCGAGACAAATCAACGACATTGATCGCCAAACAAAGGATAGAGCCTGATCGATCCAAACCAATCAGCTCTCGGTGAGCCGGCTGATCCGGACAATCACACAAAACTGTTTAACCGTGTGATCGATGAACGCCAAGAGCAGCGGCGTCGATTGCGCAGGATCGGCCACCACACGGCACGAAAAAGGGCGGCGGATTGCTCCGCCGCCCGATTCAGCACCCGATCCGAAGGATCAGATTACCACTTCAACTGCGCACCAGCGCTGATCGCCTGCGACTGGACGTTGTTGCCAATGCCCTTGCCAGTGGCCTCGCCGGTATCGGCGAGATTGACGCCCTCTTGATGACGATGACCATAGAGGTAGGTCGCATAGACGCCGAAATGCGGCGACAGAGCGTAGTTCGCGCCGACATCAAAGCCATAATCCATCTCGGTGCGACCCGCGCCATTACCCGGCAGATAGGCACCGGCGGCTTGGTTATTGAAATATTGCGCACCAATCGTGGCCGGACCCATCGTGTAAATGCCGGTCACTTCATAGAACAGCGCATCACGCTGGCCGGGCAGGAGGAAATGATAACCATTATTCACCTGACCGTTCTTGAAGTTCGCGCCGAGCAAGAAACCACCATAGGTGACCTGGGCCGAGAACTGCTCAACACGGAGGCCTTTATACGCGGTCTCAGCCGTCCGGGCGCCGGTTGCAGGCGAAATGATCGTCTCAAGAGCCGAGCCGCTGCTGTTGCCAATCGGTGAAGCCAACAAATAGGCCGCGCTAACCTTATAGCCGAGAGCCCCAGCCTTGCCGGTATATTCGGCAGCAGCACCAAACGTGTTCTTACGACGCGCATTTCCCGCACCACCCGGCGCGCTGGCCAACGTAGCGCAGTTCACGTTCGGCAAACCGCAGCTCTCACCTTCCTTAAAGCCGTTCGAGTTTGGCTCGAAATCAAAGCCGACCTGCAAGCCCGCGATATCCGGCGACAGATAAACAATCTTGTTGGTGGTGTAGAGCGCGCCGACGACCGAGAACAAGCCGGAAGGTGCCGCATTACCCGGGATCGCAGCGCCAACGCCACCATCTGAGTTGAACTCGTTGCCGTCACCGTAACTGTAATACTCACCGGTGGTCAGCAAGTCCCACGTGCCGTCAGTCTGGCCGAAACGGACATACCCTGATTGCTTGGTGCCGACATACGCATACGCACGACGGATCACCAACGATTCAACGCCGCCGCCACCCTCGTGAATGCCTTGACCCGCATTGGTGTAAGCGGTGCGCAGCTCAGCCGCGACGCCGTATTGCAGGCCACCCTCGGTGGTCCCGTCAAAGCCCGGATACAGGCGGAGGAAGCCGCTCATGCCAATCGGGTTCAGCTTGTAACCATTCACCGTATTGATCGACGAACCAATGTCGTTGATCTGGTCATTCAACAGCCCGTTCAGGTGCACGACAATCGTGCCCGGCGCGGGCGCCTTTGCCGCTTGGGCATGGGCGACGCCGGAAGCGGCGGCCAACATGCCGAGCGACGCAACCGTCGCCAAAAGATACTTGCGCATTCGAATCCCCTTTGTGTCGTTACCGGATAACCCGGCTAAAAACCCCGAGCCGATCGCCCATCGTATTCACGACAATCCGATCACTGGCGTCACGGTTGGTGGATTAACAGCAAATCGATGGGAGCGCGCAACCACATAGACCAGTAATTTCAGGATTTTTGAACGAATGTTGTTTTGACGACACAGTCGCAATCACCCCGTCACCAGCGCATCAATCGCCCCGGCACCGCCACAAAAATTCCCAAGCTGCCGTAGCGTCAACCCGCGCACGCCACCCAGCGCCAACACCGGAACCGGGCTAAACCGCGCCAATTGCCGCCATTGCCAGACACCAAGCCCCGTTTGCGCGGGGTGGCTGGCCGTGGCGAACAAGGGCGAGAGAAAAATCAAATCGGCCCCCGCCCGCGCCGCCCGGCGCAGCTCCACGCCGTTATGCGCGGAAGCGGTAATCCAGCCATGCGGTTTGGGCATGCGGCGCCCGGCCCCTCGGCGCCGGTGCTGACCGGCATGCGCCGGTGCCGCGTCATCGCCCGCCACCACCAGCGGGATTCGCCGCGCCCGGCACAGATTGATCACCCGCCCCAACGTCGCGTCGCGCGCCGGATCATCATCATGGCGAAACACCACGCCCGCAATATCGGCGGGAAGCCGGGCAATCACCGGCAGCGGATCGGGCAACCGCCGGAAATCGGTAAAAAACCACAAGGTTGGGTGCGCGCAGCGCCGCCGCCGCTTGACCGCCCGCGCATCCGCAATCAACCTCTGATCCATGACCACGCTCACTCCCATCGCCGCATCACTCACCGCCTTGCGCGCCCGCATCGCCGCCGCCGCGCAGGGCCGCGCGGTCACGCTGATCGCCGTCTCAAAAACCCAACCCGCCGCCGCGATCATTGAGGCGCTCGCGGCGGGGCAATTGGTCTTCGGCGAAAACCGGGTGCAGGAAGCCGCGACCAAATTCCCCGATTTGCGGATCACCCATCCCGATATCGATCTGCATTGTATCGGCGCCCTGCAATCCAACAAAGCCCGCGATGCCGTGCTGCTATTTGACCAAATCGAGTCGCTCGATCGCCCCAAGCTCGCCGATGCGCTGGCCGACGCTGCCGACCGTGAAGGCACGCTGCCTTATTTACTGGTGCAGGTGAATATCGGCGATGAGCCGCAAAAAGCCGGCATTGCCCGCGCCGACGCCGATCAATTCATCACCGCCATGCGGGCGCGATTTGGTGATAAATTGCGCGGCCTGATGGCCATTCCGCCTGTTGGCCAGGACCCGAAACCATATTTCCACGATGTGGTGGCCATGGCCGACCATCACGGCTTGCCGATCCGCTCGATTGGCATGTCAGACGATTTCGAGGCGGCCATCGCGTGCGGTGCCACCCAGGTGCGGATCGGCTCGGCGCTGTTCGGCGCCCGACCCCCAATCACGCTTTAATAGCCCTTGACCCGATCCACCAAGGTCGGCGGCACGCGCCGCTCCGCAATGGCGCGCAAATTATCGAAAAACACCGCCAAGGTCGCAGCGTTATAGCGCAGCGGATCATCCGATGAGATATGCGGCGTGATGATCAAATTCGGCGCATCCCAAATCGGATCATCCGCCGGGATGGGCTCCTGCGCAAACACATCAAGCACCGCCCCGGCCAAGTGTCCGCGCCGCAAGGCGGCAATCAGGGCCGCCTGATCAATCAACCCGCCCCGGCCAATATTAATCACGCCGGCCCCTGCGGGCAGGCGCGACATCCGCCGTGCATCCAGCACATTGCGCGTGGCGTCCGTGAGCGGACAGGCCAGCAGCAACAAATCCGTGGTGGGTAAAACCTGGTCCAGTTGATCGATATTTTTGGTTTCATCGCAATCGGGATGCGGCACGCTGCCATATCGGATGCCGGTGACATGCACGCCAAATTGCCGCGCCCGCCGCGCCGCACCGCCGCCTAAGCCGCCAACGCCAATAATGGTGGCGCGCCGACCGGCAATGATGCCCGAGGGCAACCGCTCCCATTTTTTCGCCCGCTGGTTGCTGGCAAAGCGCGGCATATGCGTCGCCAACATCAACATCGCCATGATCGAAAACTCGCCAGCGCGATCAGCATGCACGCCGCGATTATTCAGCAGCAACGCCGTCTTTGGAATCCGATCAAACGGCGCGAGCGGGTCAACACCCGCACTGGTCGATTGGATCAGCCGCAAATGCGGGGCCAGCCCAAGATCAAGCGCACGAATCGTATGCGGCCCCGCAATCAGCGCCTCGATCATCGGCGCGTGTTCCGCAAATTCCTCAAAGCTCGTGCCAAAACTCACCTGATGACCCGCACCAATCGGCCCGGCCAATGCAGCAGCATCGGCGAACTCGGCTTGCGTTATCGGAACAAAGGGTGAGTCAGCAAGCTCGTGAATATGAATGCGCATCGCGGTTCGCTCCTTTGGACCTGCGCCGCTCAACCCGCGCGATGCAAGCCGAAATGGATCAACCCAAACAAGATCAATCCGATCAAAAACCCAACCAACGTGCCGTTCATCCGAATGAATTGCAAATCGCGCCCCACCCGCAATTCGAGCTTGTCGGTAATGGTCTTGGCGTCCCAATTCCCCACCACCCGCCCAATAAACCCCGCAATCTCAGCCTGTGCGGCGGGCAGCAGCCTTGCCACCACCGCACCGGCAGCCCCCGAAATGCGCGCCCGGGCGGTTGGGTCTTCGGCGAGCACGATTCCCAGATTGCCCAGCGCGTTCTGGATCAACACGATTGAATGACCTTCTGGCTTGCGCGAGTCGGTCACGATGGCGGTGCGCAAGCGTTGCCAAATATCCGCCCCCCAGGCCCGCACGCTCTCATGCGTTGCAAGACGGCGCAGCACGCCGCCCAATTCCGCCGCACGATCGGGGTCTTCGGTCAGCCGGGCAATTTCCCGATGCACCCATTCATCGAAAGCGTCGCGCAATTCCGATCCATCCGGCCCCACCCGATCTAGCTCGACATTCAGCGCCGTCACCACTTTGCTAGCGATATTGGCCCCAACCGCCCAGCCGACCAGCACACCGCCTTGCTCGCGCACCCGATCGCGCACGATCAGTTTCAAATCCGCCTCGCGGGCGCGTAAAATCTCGCGCAACTGACCAAGCACGAAACTAAACACCTCTTGATGACGCCCGCTTTCCACCAACGCGCTCAGCGCCCGCGCCACCACCCGTCCCGCCGCCGGCCCGCCAGCAACCCGGGGCAATAACCGGCCCAGCAGGCGCTTGGCGCGGCCATCCTCGATCGATTGCAATAAGCGCGGCAACGACTCCGCGATGGCCCCAGCCATGGGTCGTGCGAGCGCCGGGTCCGCCAGAAATTTCCCGAGTAATTGCGGCACGTCCAGCCCGGCCAAAAACCGGGCCACATCGGCCTCGGTGAACACATGGTTCGCCACAAACCGGCCCAGCGCAGCCCCCAGCCGTTCCTTTTGCGCGGGCAAAATGGCGGTATGGGGGATCGGCAAGCCGAGCGGGTGGCGAAACAGCGCCGTCACCGCGAACCAATCGGCAATCCCGCCAATCAAGCCGGCCTTGGCGGCATCGCGCAGCGCCAAACTTCCCACACTGTCAGGCAAGACATAACCCAACACGGTCAGCGCCGCCATCAAAACTAATAATCCCGTCGCCACCGACCGGTAGCGCGCCAGCGTTCGTCGGAGCGGCGCTTCGGGATCAATGTCACCTTCATCCATGGTGCGGATGTGGCGCAGCCCAAGCGGCGCGGCAAGAGGCCCCATGCTGATGGCCCATGCTGATGGCCCAGGCCGATTGCCCTTGCCGATAGCTTCTTATCGCCTTAGTCAGACTTCATGCCCTTTTTAACCGAAGACGAACCACCCCGTGGCGTGCCGCTCGATGTCATTCCCGGCGTGCGCCGCGTTGTCGCCCGCAACCCCGGTGTGATGACCTATCATGGCACCAACACCTATTTGATCGCGCAGGAGGATGGCCTGACCATCCTCGATCCAGGCCCCGATGACGCGCAGCACGTCCAGGATGTTCTGACCGCGGCGCATGATCAGCCGATCCGGCGCATTTTATTATCCCACACCCATCACGATCATCGCGGAGCCACCGCCGCCCTGCAAGCAGCAACCGGCGCGCCGACCTACGGGTATTTCCGCTCGGCCTCGCCTTTATTCACCCCCGACATCCCGCTGCATCATGGCGATGCGGCCGGGGATTTGCTCGCCCTGCATACGCCCGGCCACGCCAGCGATCACCTCGCCTATGTCTGGAACGCCCCGGATACCGGCACAATTCTGTTCAGCGCGGACCATGTGATGTCTTGGTCATCCTCGATCGTCAATCCGCCGGATGGCGACATGCAGGCCTATTATGCCAGCCTGAATTTGCTGCTCGCCCGTGACGAGGTCGCCTATTTGCCGGGTCATGGCCCGGTGCTCTGGCAACCGCGCGCGCTGGTGGCGGAAATGCTTGCGCACCGCCATCGGCGGGAAACCGCGATTCTCGATGCGCTACGCACCCAACCAGCCACCATCCCCGATCTGGCCGCAGCGCTTTACGCCAAACAGCATCCAATGCTGAAAATGGCCGCCGAGCGCAATGTGTTGGCGCATTTGCTCAAACTTCAGGCTGAATCCATGGCGGTCGAAGCGGATGGGGTGTGGTCCGCCGTCCATTGATCGTCCCACCATCACAAAGACGTGACAGATCGTTACCATCATGATACGCAGTCCTCATCATTATGAGGAGCGTTTACCTATGACCAAATCAATTCTTCTCCGCACCACTCTGGCCCTGGGGCTACTGGGCTTCTTGGTCGGCCAAGCCCAAGCGGTTGGCTGCGTTTCAGGTGCCGTTGTCGGCGCCGTCGCCGGGCATGAGGCGCATCATCATGCGATTCTCGGCGCGATTGGCGGCTGCATTGCCGGCCATGAACTCGCCGTTCATGAAAAGAAGGTGGCGAAGGCGAAAAAACTCACCGCCGAACAGTTGAATGCTGAGCAGCTTCAGCAAATCCAAGCACAAAAAAAGGCGCAATAAACGCCTAAAAAAAGACGGCCGACCTTTGATCGGGTCGGCCGTCTCTTATTTTCCGATAAATTGGCGCTACGCGTCCGCCAAACTCAGCACGGCTTGCCGCTGGTCTGCGCGTTGCTCAGCAACTTGCGCCTTCATCGATTTCTGCAGCTTTTCGAACGCCCGCACCTCAATCTGGCGCACCCGCTCGCGTGAGATATTATATTGCTGCGACAAATCTTCGAGCGTGGTGGGGTTATCCTTCAGCCGCCGCTCAATCAGAATATGCCGCTCACGATCATTCAAGGTTTTCAGCGCCGTCGCGAGCAAAGCCCGCCGCCCGGTCATTTCCTCCTGATCGCCGATCATGGTTTCCTGGCTCTCGCTGTCATCGACCAGCCAATCCTGCCATTCACCATCACCATCAAGCCGGATCGGCGAGTTCAAACTATGGTCCGGCGCCGCGAGGCGACGATTCATGCTCACCACATCCTGCTCAGGCACATCCAACATGCGAGCAACATGCGCCACCTGCTCGGGCTGCAAATCGCCATCATCAATCGCGCGCATCTGGCCTTTCAGGCGGCGGAGATTGAAAAACAGCTTCTTCTGCGACGCCGTGGTGCCCATTTTCACCAGCGACCAGGAATGGAGGATATATTCCTGGATTGCCGCACGGATCCACCACATCGCATAGGTCGCCAGCCGGAAACCCCGTTCCGGATCAAACCGTTTAACCGCCTGCATCATGCCGACATTGCCTTCCGAAATCAGCTCGGAGACCGGCAGGCCGTAACCGCGATACCCCATCGCGATTTTGGCCACGAGGCGCAAATGCGAGGTGACCAGCTTGTGCGCAGCCCGGTGATCTTCGCGATCCCGCCAGGCACGCGC
This sequence comes from Acidiphilium sp., assembly GCA_049964975.1. GTDB lineage: Bacteria > Pseudomonadota > Alphaproteobacteria > Acetobacterales > Acetobacteraceae > Acidiphilium. Next base: position 2,294 of record JBMFWT010000024.1, on the reverse strand, counting down.
GAGCCGATCCTCCTCCTCAGGGGTGAGCATCGGAAATTTGCGGATCTCTTGCAGATACCGCGCCATGTTGCCCTCGGTGGGGGCGAGCGAACCGATTCCAGAGGCCATCGGGCTACTCCCTTCGTCCATTTGTTTCGTGCCGAATACGGGCTGAACAATGCTCCCAGATGCAGGACGCACCCAGCCCGAACCGACAACTCAGACAGAATCAATATATGACCATCATACACTAGTCAGCGCTCCTGACGTATCACGAACCCGCGAGAACCCCTAAAAAGGCAGTAACTCCCGAGCAAGAACGCTTTGGGTCTCTCTCAACCCAGACAAATCCGCATTAAAGGGAATATCGGGCTTTGTCAAGAAAATGGACTTAACCGGTCCTGATTAAAATTCGCAACGGCCTAGCAAAATCAGCAAATCAGCCAAGTCGGCGGGCAGGGGGGTCTCAAAGCTCAACGCCGCCCCTGAACGCGGATGGCGAAACCCAAGCCGATGCGCGTGCAACGCTTGTCGCGGAAAATCGAGCAAAGCCCGCCGCAGCGTCGGATCAAACCGGGCGGCCATGGCGGGTATGCGCCGCAGATAAACCGGGTCCCCAATTAATGGATGCCCGCGTGCAGCAAGATGTACTCTGATCTGATGGGTTCGCCCCGTCGCCAGCCGGCATGTCAGCACCGAAGCCGAGGCCGCGAAACTCTCCTCAACCCGATAGCGCGTCAGGGCGGCCTTTCCGCCCCGCGTGACCACCGCCATTCGCTTGCGATCCCGTGGATCGCGGCCAATATCGCCTTCGATCTCGCCTTCGCGCGCACCGGGAACGCCCCAGCAAACAGCCGTATAGGCCCGGTCAATATCGCGTGCCGCAAACGCCGCCGACAATGCCACATGGGTCATCTCGGTCTTCGCCACCACCATCAAGCCGGACGTGTCCTTGTCCAGACGATGCACAATGCCGGGCCGCCGCTCCGCGCCAATGCCGGTGAGGCTGTCGCCACAATGAGCGATCAACGCATTAACCAAGGTGCCATCCAGATTACCCGGTGCCGGATGCACGACCAGCCCAGCCGGCTTGTCGAGCACCAGCAAATCGGCATCCTCATATAAAATCGTCAGGGCCATCGGTTGCCCAACGGGTGTCGCAGGCTCGGGGGCAGGCATCGCAATGGCATAAACCGCACCCGCGCGCACCGCCGTCGCTGGTGCCGTGATGGGCATGCCCGCCATGCTCACCGCACCCGCCTCGATCAGATTTTTGATCCGCGCCCGTGACACGCTGCCCAGCCTTGCGGCAATAAAGCGGTCAAGGCGCATGCCCGCATCCGCTGCCTCGGCCAAAAACGGGCCGGGCGGCGGCGCTGATGGCAAAGAAGCTGATGGCAAAGAATCGGAGACCAAGGGCGATGGATCAGACACAAAGTTACCGCGGGTTAAAGGCGTTGGTGATTGGGATGGGCGTGCTGATCATCATCGGCACGGCAATAGTGATCGGCGTGATTATTCACCGCCTCTATGCCGCATCCACCGCACCCAAGCCAGAGCCTAGCCGCCTCGCAGCACGGCCAACCGCCCCGTTTCACACCAGCCTTCCAGCGCCGAACGGTGGCAGCATCAAAAATGTCATTGCCCTGGGCCATAACCTCGCCGTGCGCGTCAGCACGCCCCAGGGCGGTGAGATCGTTCTCATCAATCCGCACACCGGTGCCATCACCGGGACGATCACGCTGGGCAGCGCGCCATGATCGCCAAAGCCAATCTCCCGCAAAAAATTTGCGAGGCCTGCAAGCGCCCCTTCACCTGGCGCCGCAAATGGGCGCGCGATTGGGATCAGGTGCGCTATTGCTCGGATGCCTGCCGCACCGGTCGGCGGGCAAACGCGATCAAACAAAAAAATCGCCCCCCCGCTTGATGCCGCCGCAATTTCCGCATATGTGGCTCCCCAACGTCCCGTTCGTCTAGAGGCCTAGGACACTGCCCTTTCACGGCGGCAACAGGGGTTCGAATCCCCTACGGGACGCCAACTGCTATAACCCATTGAAAATAAACCACTAAATTTTTGTCGTCCCGCTGATGTGACATACGCTTGTGACACACGCGGGAAGTCAAAATGGGATTATGCTCTTTCATCGAACGGCGTCGGCGGCTTTACTATTTTCGGATCCGTTTACCATCAGACATTGCGCAGGTTTTGCAACGAACTCATGTGATCGCCTCGCTCGGGACAAGCGATCCCGCGGCGGCAAAAACGCGCGGCGCGATTTTGTATTTGGTCTTAACACATTTTCTGACGACAATAC